>JBAXNW010000013.1:0-71029 GCA_037133555.1 Bacteroidota bacterium | reverse complement strand
TGCATCTCCGATTAGCTTATCTGTGTTGCTGTATTCATAATAGATTAATCCACGGTTTGTGGCATAAGCGCCATTAGTCAGAGTGATGTCTCCGTTTCCAGTAATGCTAACTGAGGTAATACTTGATGCTGACTGTATTGTTACCGTTGGTTTATCAACCGGCATACCGCTGGCAGAAGCCCCATACACTGTTTCCACATTATCACCGTTGCGTGATTTTACACGGAAAAAATAAGTGATTCCAGAAGTAAGCCCAGTAATAGTTGTAGTTCCCCAACTTGTAGCAGTTTGCCATACAACAGTGTTTGAACGCGTCCCATTGGCTTGTAAATATTTACCATTTATTGAATCCTCTATAGCAAATTCAGTAGTTGTAGGGTTGTTATTTACATTAACTACTATTTCCAATGTGCTTGGAGTTGGATTGCTCACTGTTGGTGCATCAGGCACATTTGCCAGGGTGCGGAAATCTGTTCTACTACTATAGGCTGTTCCATAAGGATTAGTTGCATGAGCTCTGGTGTTGTAGCGGGTGTTAGGGTTTAAGCTAGTAAAAGATGCTGTAAAAGCACCAGTGCTATAACTTCCTGTTTCACTTACGTTGGTAACAACTGCATCTCCGATTAGCTTATCTGTGTTGCTGTATTCATAATAGATTAATCCACGGATAGTAGCATTACCGCAAGTATGGGTAATACTTGCATTTGCCGTTGTTGTATTGGTTGCAATAGCAGTATTACTTTGAATGCTAAGTGTTGGTGGTAACAAATCAATACTAAGCTTTATCACATTTGATTCTTTCCATGAGGCATCACAACTTACTTTTACCAATCTTTTGTACCAAGTAGCAAGTGTGATTGCTCCTTCCTGATATACAGTATCAGTTGCGCCTGTTATATCAGTAAAACCTGAAACATCGTCAGTAGTTGAACTTTGCCATTTATATTGTAACGTTCCTGCATAACCACTGGGCAAATCAATATTACTTAGCTTATCAGGTATACTTCCTGAACAAATTGATTGTGTTCCACTTATAGTTCCGCCAGTTGTAGGATTTGAACAAGAAATCACAGTTAAAGCAAATGGAGCGCTTATATATCCTCCCGAATTTGTTGCCGTTACTGAATAATTTGTCAATGAAAACAAAACACTGGGAATCCCTGATATTATACCCGTCAACGTATTTAATATAACTCCGCTTGGTAGTTCAGGAAGAATGCTATAACTCACAATAATACCACCGCTAACTGATGGAATAGCATTTATGCTTGTGACATCTTTGGCTGCAATAACGCTTGAGGGAGAATAGCTCAAATTAGTTGGAGCCACATCATTTACTGTTAATGTAAAAGTAGTGGTCGTACTTCCTCCTGAATTAATTGCAGTAATCGTATATACTAAAGCAGTCGTTAATAAAACGCTTGTTGTTCCAGAGATTTCACCTGTGCTTGAATTAATAGTTACTCCACTTGCTAAAGCGGGATCAATACTAAAAGCAGTGACAGTTCCTCCAGAATAGCTTGGAATGCTGCTTATCACAGTAACCCCCTTTGTAGCTGTTACAACTGATGGAGTATAGCTAAGCGAATTTGGGGCTTCCTCATTTACAGTAATTTCCACATCAGCTGATGCGCTTCCCAAAAAATTAATTGCCGTTACTACATAAGTTGCGGTTGTAGTAATAACTGTTGACGTACCACTAATTATACCAGAAGAAGTATTTAGAGACAAGCCTGTAGGTAATGCAGGACTTACGCTATAGCTTGAAACGGCTCCCCCGTTTGAAGTTGGCAAAAGAGAACTTATAGGAACATTTTTCGAGAATACGTTGGGTGAAGTATAGCTAAGTCCGCTTGGGGCAGCATCATTTACTAAAAGTTGAACTGATGTATTTGTGCTTCCACTGTTATTGCTCCCCGATATTGTATAAGATGTTAAAGTAGGATTAACAACCGTAGGTGTACCACTAATGGTCCCTGTACTTGAGTTTAAAGATAATCCTGAAGGTAGGTTGGGAGATACACTATAGTCAGTTATAGCCCCTCCGGAATAGGAGGGTGCTAGGGGTGTAATAAGATTCCCTTTAGCCAAAACGTTGGGTGTCATATAAGCTAATTGACTAGGGGCTATGTCATTTACAGTAACAGTTATACTAGCCGTTCTGCTGCCTCCCGTATTAGAGCCAGTGACAACATAGGTCGAAACTAGTTCTGCAGCTGTGGGAGTTCCGCTAATTTCACCCGTTTGGTCATTGATTACTAAACCATCAGGCAGAGCCGGCGAAACAGTATATGTTGTTATCTCTCCACCTGAAGTAGTTGGACTTAGAATGACAATACCTGTACCCACGGTGTAAACATTTGGTGTAGTATATGCTAAAGAAGTTGGTACAACATTATTCACACAGATATCCAAATTAGTAGTTGCGGCACCACCAGTATTAATAGCGCTTACTGTGTAAGTGGCATTAGGAGTTACCAATGTTGGTGTACCGCTGATAACACCAGTTGTTGCGCTGATAGCTAAACCTCTTGGCAATACAGGTGAAACACTGTAAGCATTGACTGTTCCCGGTAATAATACAGGTGTCAGGCTTGATATTATTGTCGATTTGGTATATACATTGGGCGAGGTATAGGTAAATACCTGGCTTACCTTAAGCACTGCTGAAATTGTTCCCGCATTATAGCTGCCGTTGGCATATTGAACAGCTATGATATTGCAGGTACCCGAACCCGTTAGGGTAACGGTAGTGCCATTTATAACGGCCACTGCAGGATTGCTGCTTAGGTAGAAGAAGCTGCCTGCGCTATTGCTGCTTGGAGCTGTTAAGGTAAAGGAGTCATCATTTACAGATTTATTCATAGCAGGGAAATCGCTTATCGTGGGATCTGTTTTTCCGACGATTCCAGTAGTCAATACAGTCGAAATATTGCCTGCATTGTATGAACCGTTGGCAGCCTGCACGGCAGTTAGAATTGAGATGCCGGGGCCAACTAAAGTTGCAGTATATGTAACTAAAGTAGCCACATTTGTATTGCCTGAGTAATAAGTATAAGTTCCTACACTATTACTGGAGAGTCCAGTATTTATAAAAAAAGCAGCATTGCCCAAAGTTTTGTTTATGCCGCTTACCCATACCAATGCCGGATTGGAATTGGTGGTGGTGCCAACTGTTAATATTGCAGTTGCAGTTGCAGCGTTATATATTCCATCGGCTGCCTGTGTGGCTGTAATTAGGGTAGTGCCAGCTGCCACTAAAGTAATGGTATTTCCCAAAATGCTCGCTGTAGCCGGTGTCCCACTGCTATATGTAATAGCCCCACTTGAATTGGAGACAGCATTTATGGTAAACGACCCATTGCCCATTGTCTTATGCATATTAGCGAAGAGGAGAAGTGGAGCCGTCTTAACCGTTATCTGTGCGGTAGTGGTAGCTTCATTATAATCACCGGTTGCAGCCAAGGTTGCCGTTAAGGTTGTAGTTCCCGTACTGCTTATGCTTACTCTTGAGGTGTTTACAGTCGCTACGCTTGCATTATCGATAGTATATGTAAATGATCCTGTGCTGTTGGTAGTTGGCGGGGTTATAAAGAAAGACGGGTCTCCCAGGTTTTTAATTATATCCGCCATGTTTCCCAGTGTTGGCGTTGTCCGGGTAGCTCCGTAAATCATTACGGCATAAGCGCCGTCGTATAAAGATGGCGCAGTTCCATCCGATGATGTAAAGCTGCTTCCTGTAACATGCGTAACCTCGTCTGAGTTGCCATTGTAAAAATAGGTACGAAACTCAATAGTTCCGGCATCCTGAACTGCTGTACTTATCAAATCGATGGAAGACAATGCGAAACCAGCACCTGTACCGGGCGTAAATTCTCCTAAAGAACTCGCGAATCCATCAACACTCCATCGTAATTGTATTTTAGTTGTTCCACTTATATTTAACCCGGGTAATACAAACCGGTCAAACTTGGTAGCTTCCGCTGTAGTGACTGAATAGGAAACTAAGGGAGCCGACGCGATATCTAAGCTGATACTTGAGTTGTTATTTGTCCATTTGTTTTGAGCATCATTTATTTTGCCAACCCCACTATAATTCTGATTTGCAGAATTAACTGTTACAGGTTTTATGTAAGATGCTGAGTAAGGAAAAGACTGAGAATTTGTATTCATCTGGTTCCAGGCAGCAAGTATATCTATTGTAACATATGGCACTCCATATACAAAACCGGCTTTGGAAGCCGTACCACCTGGAGTGGTAACCACTATATTTCCAGTTGTTCCTGTACTTACAACTGCAGTTATCTGGGTGCTGCTTACCACCGTATACGACAATGCGGAAGTTCCACCAAAAGTCACAGCTGTAGCATTGCTCAGGTTGCTTCCTGTAATGCTAACAGTAGTCCCCATGTTGGCCCTGGCAGGTATAAAATAGCTTATGGTTGGTGCCGATAAAAAGGTAAATCCTGCTAAAGTTGCAGTCCCAACCGCAGTGCTTACACTTACTGATCCCGTTGTTCCATCCGCTACTACAGCAGCGATTTTAGTTGCCTGAAGAAAGCCGTCTACCCAGTTACTGGATGTGCCGGTTAATGCCATATTGGTTAAAGTGCCATTTTTGGGAGTAGCAACCAGGTCTGTTAGGTTAGTTGATATCAGCGAATTAAAATTGTAATATGCAACCAGGCCTGCAGCCGAAGAGCTGATTTCGGCTGACATATTTGCCTGCACGTCTGCCTGGGCCTTTACTGTATTCCATATCCTTACTTCATCAATCGAACCATCAAAGTAAGTTGCATTTTTAAAATCCGCTCCTATAATAAGCGGATCTGTATTTGCCGCTATGGTAGTGCCTGTGCCGGTTAACGCAACTTCAACACCATTTATATACAAGTTACGGGTTGAATAATTTTTTATAACAGCTATATGGTACCAGCGGTTAGCAACAAACAAACCATTAGCAGTTTCCATGCCGTCAAAATTAAGGCCTGTGTACGGTGCCACTGAATTCTGTCGCAAAGCATAGCCAATAGCTCCTGCGGTGTTGTACTTACTAACAATACCCTTTAAACTGCCGAATGATTCCGGTTTTATCCAGCATTCAATCGAATAGGTGTTTATTAGATCCAGGGCATTCACATCGGCTATGGTAACATAATCGTTTGTGCCGTCGAAGTTCAGCGCACCACTGTTTGTTGTAAACGATGTAGCCGCTGTATTTCCAAAACTTACGGATGAAACGTTGGTGAATCCTGTCCCTGTTAAGGTAACAGTTACTCCGTTTCCGGCACCTGCCGGTGCGAATGCTAACAGGTCTGGAAGAGGGCTTTTCAACATAAATAAGGTATTGCTAAGGCTTCCTGTATAATTTGTGTAGGTATATGATGTGGCTGTACTTGAACAGCCTACTGTTGGCTGTGCTACCCATCCGGCCCCTGATACATAAATATATAATAAAGGATAAGCTACGGTTCCTGAAACATCATCTGCCTGCCATGCAAAAGTTAAATTTACACCTGCACCTGTATTTGATGTGGTTTTTGAAACAGACCATGTTTTGTTAATAACATTTGTTAAAGCGGTTCCGCTTGTTCCGGCACTCAATACACCATCAGTAACCGATGCTGCGAAATTATCAGTAGTGCCTGTATTATTGGTTATTGTAACCGGTGTATAGGAGGAATATCCGACTGGAAATAATTTAGCTGTTAGTCCAACTGTTTGATTTAGCTTTCCCGTACCATTAGTGTTCACATAGGCTGTGGTTGAACCTTCAAGCAGTGTGCCAATGGTTGCGTTGTAATTGTCTAATGTCAATTGATTGCCATTCAATCTTAGTGTCCCACCTAATGTCCAGTTTGCGCCCAGGCTGTATGTATTGCTTATGGAATTTGCCAGAATAAAGAACTTCCCGGCGGCAAAATCAGCAGGTGCCGAGCCTCCTGTTCCGCTGGCCCCTGTATTCCATGATCCAACATTCTGCAATGCGCCAGAGCCTGCATTCGACGAATAATAGGGGGCTACAATATTTGCCTGTATTATTGCGGCAACACTGCACCCGCCTGTTTGTGTCGATGTAATTTTGTAATATCCTATATTACCGTATGTTCCGCTTGTACTTCCACCGAAATTGGGAATTACCAGGTTATTCGTTGTGGCTCCCGAAGCGGTAATTCCGTTGGCTGTGCCATTATAAATAGTACTGTAACTAATTCCGGCAGAGCTATAAGTCCATTGATAAGTTAATGTATTCGTCCCTGTTGCAGTTGCTATAACAATTGGCGATAAGGTTTCCGTATTCGAAACATATATTGGGCTTGCCGGTGCCGTTCTTATATATGGTACTACAGTCAAATCGTATTGATAGACAACAAAGTTTGAAACACCTATCTGGCTGGCAGTCGCTTTCGAAATTTTAACATACCTGGCATTGGACGGAGTAAAGATATTATACCCATTCACTATGGATGCAACAACAGGTGTCCAGGCCGAATTATCCGTACTTACTGATAATGTACCCGTTACAAAATCTGCCATGTAAGTTCTGGTATACGGAGTGTATGAAGCCTGGTATGACAAAGCGTCTATGTAAACTTGATTAATTAGCTTAATCGCGCCTAAATCCAAAGTTATGTAGGCTGTTCCTCCCGTGGGGTTTACAAAAAGTCCCGAAGAGGAAGCGTCAAATTGATAACATCCTCCCGAGTTCGTGCCATTTACATCGTTCAATTGGCCAAGACCCGAACTATGTGATACAGATGATTGGCTCCAGCAGCTGGTCCAATTGAATGTCGCAGTGGGTGTCGAAAAAAATGTAGTGGGTGTAAGTTTTGTTCCTGAAGCACAGGTTCCAAATACATCAGCCACATAAAGAGTCGCTGCATTGCTGTAATTATCACAACCTGCTGTTTGTGACAGTTTCAAACGATATTTGTATAAATGCATATAATCCAGGGCTGTACTTATGGTTAATGAGCTGCTGCTGCCCGTTGTTCCGCTAAAGCCTGTATAAGTCACTCCGGCATCCAGGCTTGCGCTTATGTCTGTCCAGCTTAATCCGTTGTTGCTGCTTCGCTGCCATATATAGCTTGTTTGATTAGCCATGGTCGGAGCTGTAAAAACATTATTTGCAGAGTTTGTGATGGCTGTAACATTCAAAACAACCCCCACTGTGGCTCCTGTATAGGTTACTGCCACTGTTGATCTGGGAGAAGATGAACATCCGTAACTATTTATAGCCACGGCATAATAATTGGCCGAAGCAACCATTACAGGTGATGTAAAAGAATTACCTGTTCCTAGTAAACTGCCACCTGATGAGGCGCTGTACCAGCTGATGTCACCTGTTGTAGAGGTTGCGCTTACTGTGGCTGTATTTAATCCGCATAATGTTGCGGATGTTGTTGAACCAATCGTTGGCAGATCAAACCCGGTTGCTGTTACTGCCACCCTGGGACATTCGCAGCCATTGAGAGCGGCAGATACATAGCGTAAGGTTGTGGTGGCAGATGGAAAAACAGTCGCATAGGACGAAGAAGCGGAACCGCCGCTTGCAACATTATACCAGTTTAATGTTCCTGCAGATGCTATCGCGCTTAAACCCACACTTGTATTCCGGCAACCGGAGGCTGGCATGGTCGAAATAATTGTTGGGGTAATGTTTACTGTGGCAATCACTGCAGTTCTGCTTAAAGTGCTACCTATACAGTTGGTCGCATCAACATAATAGCTTGTAGTAGTATTGAGTTCTGGTGTAACGAAAGTACTGCCCGTTCCCACAGGCGTTCCGCCTGTAGGTGCTGTATACCAGTTAATGGTTGTTTCAAAAGTAATGCTGGCTACAGCGGCAAGAGTCACAGAACCCTCATCGCAACGGCTGGCCGGTGTACTTGACGATATGACAGGTAAAGCTGATATAATGGTAGCTGTAACAGAAGTTCTTGCGGATGAAACACAACCTGAGCTTGTAATAGCACCTGCATAATAAGTTGTAGTAGCCGAAATACCTGGTGTTAACCAGGGAGATACTGATCCTATTGCAGTTCCACCGGTGGATGCTGTAAACCATTGTATGGTATTTCCCGCTTCAGTAGTTGCTGTAAGATTTACGTTTGTTGTACCACATCCTGTTGCGGGTGTTGTAGTAAGTACAGTTGGTGCTGTGGTTACTTTAACAGTAAGCGGGCTTGTATAATAATATATACCTATAGCAGTACTACTTTCTGCACGCCTTCTGAAATAAGTATTGGCTGTTAATGTTCCCGTTGGTGTATAAGCAGCATTAGTAGCAGTTCCTGCTGCGGTATTCCAGGTTCCATTAACTGATGTAGCATACTGCCACAAATAATTAGGTGTGCCGGATGCAAATATAGCTTCCTTAACAGAAGTCATTTCTGCCGGTATAGTGCCTGAGCAAACCAATTGGTCTGCCGTAATAACACCTGCTTCTGTTTGCCTGTTCCTGAAAATGGTTAATCCGGATGTATAACCGGCTGCGATAATATCCGGTTTGTTGTCGCCATCAATATCTGCAACTTCTATTTGAGAATAAGCAACCCCCGGAATAATTAAAGTTACGGAGGGAGCAAATGAAATTGAACCCAATGTGCTGGTATTCTCAAGGTAAGCTATGCCTCCGCCTGATGACATCGCATTACTGAATACCAGATCTGGCTTGCCATCTCCGTTCATATCTGCCACGGCCAAACCATAGGTCTTATTTACTAAAGTAGAAGCAAAATTCTGTATAGCCGCAAGTGAAATCGCGCTTCCATCATTACTGATATTTCTGAACACTGAAATATTGAGTGATGCGTCATTGGTTGCAATTACATCCAGCTTACCATCTCCGTCAAGATCGGCCAATTTAATGGTATTGCAGTTACCACCGGCGGTTGCTTTATACATCGGCTCCGTAAAAGTAAAGCCTTTTACAGAAGAAGCGCCCTGAGTTGTCGTATTTTGCAAAACATAGATCTGTGCATTTCCTCCTAGTATCACATCCGGTTTCCCGTCTCCGTTCATATCGCCCGAAGCGCCCGAAACGAAGGATCCATCCGTTAATAACTTATTGTAGGACCCCGTATTCAATATATTTCCTGTACTTACCGAAAAAGCAGTTCCGGATGTAGTGTTCCTGGAAAAAAATGCATTCGCTCCCGTAGCTTGAGTCCCTATTCCTAAAATATCGATCCGGCCATCAAGATTAATATCCACAGGCAAAAAGGATGTACCAACTTTATAATTTCCTGATGAGGGTAATATAGAGCTTGAATTTGCAAAGCTTACCGTACCGGAAGTAGAACTGTTAATATTGGCAAAACCACCATCGGTGCTGCCACCATTGGTCGTGGCAATATCCATCTTTCCATCATTATTTAAATCGGCAACAAGCACATTCGTGGTTTGATTGATACTGGGCGTAATGCCGGCAGGAGATGATAAAGTTAACGAACCGGCGACAATTGTTCCCGAGGTAGCCGTATTCCGGTATATTTGTGGCACCCCTGTCGTACGTAAAAAACTCACTATATCAATCTTTCCATCACCATCTATATCTGCCAGGCCAAATTTCTGATCAGTGCTGTTAGGTAAGTAACTCATAGTATAGTTTACCGGTGCTTCGAATGAACCATACTGTAGATTTGCATAACCCGAATACGATACGCCTGCTAATGAACTGTTTTTGGGCATAAACTTGCCAGTTGAAGTTGCACTTAAGCTGGTTGTGGTATTTAAAACAGTTATATTGTTAAACGTGGCAAAAGGAGGAACGGTAATCGTAATACTGTTTGCGCTTGCTGCAGTAATTGGGCATTGAATACCCCCAAGACTAACAATGTTATTAGCAATTGCTTCCCCAAAAAATTCACCGCTAATGTTAACAGAACTACCAACTTCGGCAGAAGCAGGTGCAAAAGAAGTAATTTTAGGCACGGCAATATAGGTAATTGATACTTCATCGATGGCCAAAGGACCACTTGTTTTACCATTATTTGACAGTGTTGGTAGCGGACAGCTTAAGTTACATCCGATTTGGCCACTTGAATATCCGTTTGGAAAATGAGCCACAATTGTACTGCCGCCTTGCCCCGAAACAATAGTTGCACCACCTGTGAGGTTCCAGGTATATAAGAAATTCCCCCCTCCGCTACTTACCAACGAATATGTTTCATTGCTACCCGGTGTAATGCTCATATTTCCTGATATACTTGCACTTGATGGCATTGAACAAAAAGGAGCTATTTGTGTAAAACTTGTCTGATAAGCTGCCGACCACTCGAAAACAATTCTGTAACTAGTCCCCGGTATTAATGGTGCACTCGAATAAGTAGCAGGTCTGTCAGTAGTAAACGGGTTGGCATTGGTATATGTTAACCATCCAGCACTATTATTCAATACAGTTAGAAATTCCGCCCCATTCAATCTCGTATTGCCATCTGTAGGCATATTCGGAAATGCGGATGTTCTTTCGAACATACATCTCGGTGCCGGTACATCAGAACCTGCATTTTTATATTTAAATGAAACAGTAATAGAGGAGGCATTTAATGGAACAATTACATCTTTATAAATATAAATCTTGCTGTTCGTTACCTGTGGATTTGTAATTGCATTGCTGCTGTTGTTATTAGAAATATAAGCACCTAAACTTCCTGCAGTTGACTGCCCGGTTCCTATTATCCATTTATTTACATTACTTGTATTTAAAATGGTCCAACCGTGTGTACCTTCAAAACCTCCATCCGTGGAAGGATTAATAACATAGTTCTGGGCAGTAGCATTTTGCATATAAATGAGGGCCGAGAGTGTCAGAAAAAACGCCAAAAAATTTTTGACTGATCTGTTGTAATATTTATTCATAATTCATGTTGTTTTAAAAATCTTTATTTTTGTTATATAAATTATAAGACATTTTCCTAACTTTACCATCCTCACTGTTCTCCAGAAAACGCTCGGTAAGACCGTGTTTATAGCAGTGTTGAGTCAGTAAATTCAGGACAAGACTTTAGTTTTTAATAATCCTGAATGTCCTGATTTCGTTATTATTCTGTAATACTTTAAGTAAATAAATTGATGGAGGGAATGATACCATTGATAGTTGAGTTGTATTTCCTGTCGTCTCATTTTCAAGTAAAAGCATACCATTGACATCGCTTAGCCTGACGCTGTATTGAGCAGCAGGATTACCACTAATGTTAAGAGTAAGGTTGTCAGAAATTGTATTTGTATCGGCAGAAAGGCTTATTTCATTTGCAGGGCTGACATCCGTTACTGTTAAAATATCGTACGCCTTGGTTGCCGATATGGCTAATCCAGGTTGAGCTGTTGCCACAGTTATACCGATTGAGATACTATTTACACCCATGCTAACTGTATTCTGGGCAGTTGCTATTTTTGTAAAAAGGCCTGTTGATAACGTCAAGAAAAGTAAAAAATTAAGTGTTGTTTTCATAAAAGTGAGATTAATATTATTTATTCAATTTAGTTTCTGCTTTATTTTTATTGGTTTCTCCATCATCATTAGGGTGGGGATTCAAACGATGCTGAGATTTGTCATACAATGCTTTGGCTAGCTTTTTAAAAGCTTCTGATTTATCATGAAGCAAAAGGTTGTGTTCCTCCATTTCCAGAGAATAGTCTTCATTGGCATTATCATTCATATTTTTTGTTTTAAATAAAATGCAAATTACAGCCTTGAATTCAGGTTTTCCAAATAAAATAGCTGTCATTAAGCTGTCAGTAGCGATAAAACCACCTGTCATTAACCTGCCGGTGGAATTGCAAAGGCAAGAATAACAGCTAAGTATGGGAATAAAAAAGATATGATAATAGAAAGGACAATCCGGGATAGCAACAAAGGCTCATCCTGAATGATTTTAGGTGTATTTTAATAAATTGAATTTAGAGCGAAAGCAGAAAAGACGTCAGATTGGCATCGTTTTCAAGGTTCATTTTCCTACGTATCGAACTTCGGCTATGTTCAATGGTGCCGATACCGCGATTCGTCAATAAGGCGATGTCTTTGGTGGTAAGATTGAGACGGAGAAAACCACATACTTTGAGTTCGGTCGGACTTAATTCGGGATAAAGATTTAAAAGATTATCATAAAATCCTTTGTGTACTTGTTCAAAACGGGTCTCAAATTCCTTCCATGCCTCCGTTGGAAGGCTGCTCTCTAAATCTTTGAGTAATTGTTGTAATAATTCCGTTTTTTCTTTTGTTAAACCAGGCAACACCTTTTTGAGCTGTTCACTTACATCGAGTACCATTTGATTGATTTTCGACATATTCAAGGCTTTACTAGCCAATTCCTGATCTTTAACATCCATAAACATTTGCAATTTTTCATTTTCTTCCTGAGCAAGTTTATGCTTGTATTGCTGTGAACGTCGGTATATAACCAGCAAAACCACAAGCAGTATAATAATGATAAGCGACATTCCTAACCCCATCAAAACATATCCGTTCCTGACTTTTTGTTTCTCAATGTTTTGCTGTAACTGTTCAATCTGACGGGCTGAATGTTCACTTTCATATCGGGTTTGTAGTTCAAAAACATAACGATTGGTTTCTCCGCCTGATATACTATCTTTTAATGCAATAAATTTTTTGCAATAATCGAGTGAGCGCTGGTATTGTTTATCTTTTTCGTAGGCAGTAGACATAATTTCCCAGAGTCCACTTTGTATTTCCGGCATGCTCTTACCTGCCATTTCTTTTTCAGCAGTCTGAAGCAAAGTAAGACTTTTGCGGATTTCTCCCTTTTCGAGATTCAACTGCCCCTTGTTTATTTTGTAAAGCAGCAAACCCACTTCAATATTATTTTTTTCGCAAATAAATTTACAGCTGTCTAAATAAACCTCCGCTTCAAGGTATTTCTTATCCTCTACAAATGCATTGGATATATTCATATATACCCTGGCAAGTTGGAAATCGTTCCCTAATTTTTTTGAGAGAACAATGCATTTGTGGTAATACTTGAATGCCTCTGTAGATTTCTTTAGTTTTTTATATACCATAGCCAGATTGCCGTAGGTGTCATTCAGGTAGCTTTCATTTTTTTGATGTCCGTTGTAAATTTCCGATTCCCTAAGGTATTTTAATGCTTCATTATAATTTTTTAAATTGATGTGTAATGTGCCAATATTATCAAAAACAATACCCAAACTGAGTGTATCTTTACTTTGCCTATGAATAGAAGCAGCCTTCAGATACCAGTCAATTGCCATTAAACGCTGTCCATTAATATCAGCAATTCGAGCTTTGTTGTTGTAAATTCGGGCTTCATATTCATTGAATTTATTTTTTTGTGAAACGCCGTAAGCCAGATCATTATAATAGCCAGCCGAATCAGCTTTCATAGCTTTGTAGAAAACATCTGCAATAGCAAGCGCACATACAATGTATTCCTTAGGATTTTTGTTTTTACTTGTCAACGTGAAGGATGCTTCGAAGCATTTTAAAGCCTGAGACTTATGATGATTTGTAGATAATAATATTCCTGTCTTGTATAGGAACAGACTTGCTTTTGTAGGATAATAAGAGGTTAGCTTCTCGACAAAACGGTAAATCATCAAATTCGAAGCATCTTTGCTAAGAGGAGGTTTTTTTTCGAAAGCTTGTAAAATTCTTTTTTCAAGTGTATCTGAATTTGCCGTTTGAGAGAAGACGTTCCCCGAAGGAAGATATAACAACATTAAGATAATAAGGATTTTAGCAGATTTTTCCATGAAATCAATTGCTTTAAATTTGAAGCGCTAAATTATATAAATTATCCTTTTAAAAAAAAATAAACAATAAACGTTACGGAAAGCATGGAGGGTTTACCTATTAATAAAAACGAATAACAAAAACATTAATTAAGCTGCGTAGCTGCGTCCTGTTAATCCAAACTAATCTGAAATATTTTTATTAGGACGCACCTAGGGTGATATAAAAAAAATAAATTAAGTATTTTCTATTTATAGTATGTTCCTATGGAGCAATAAACAATGCTTATTTGCAACGAAAAAATTCATTCCCATTCATAAAATAGGAATAATAGATACATTCATAAACTCGTAAAACCTTGCAACTGCATAAAATGAAATAACAATGTTATGATAAACCCATTGCTTTAAAAAGATATAAAGGGATGCAGAATTTTAATTATAAAAGATGTAAATTTGCAGCTATTTATAAACACAAAAATGAAATTCGATTGTGCTGTACTCATCACTGCTGCAGGTTTTTCAGGAAGAATGGGAGTTTCCAAAGCTTTGTTAAATTGGAATCAAGAGATGAACTTTTTACAAAAATTAATCTCAACGTATTCATCTTTCGGATGCAATGAAATCATAGTGTCTCTGAACGAAGAAATATTTGCAACTTTCAAAGAATTTTCAAATTCAAATGTTCGCTTCATTTTAAATCCGCATCCAGAAAAGGAAAGAATGTATTCTGTACAACTGGGATTAAAAGCTATTAAAAATGCTTCTTATTGCTTTATACAAGCCATTGATAATCCGTTTATAAATACAAAAATACTTGAAGGAATCTATCATCAGAAAACATCAGAAAAGTATATTACACCCACTTACCAAGACCAAAGTGGGCATCCTGTTTTAATAAACAGATTGATAATTGATTATATTTGCCAGATGGAAACAAACAATAAAAATTTAAAAGATATATTGCATAAATTTCCAAGAAAAAAAATTGCAGTGGAACATTCGGAAATACTAATCAATATCAACAACATGGATGATTACAGAAACTTAATCAAGCCTGATTTTTGATACAAAGGCTTATTTTTGATACAAAATTGAGTTTTAAAAACAACATGCTTATCTTAATGAACCTATGCTCCCGATAAAAAAAAACCATCCCAGCGAAAAATCCATATTACATCCCAATAATAAGCATCGTGAGCGTTATAATTTCAAACAATTGATAATCAGCTGTCCGGAGTTGGCAGCCTATGTCCATTTGAATGCTTACAATGACGAATCCATTGATTTTTTCAATCCTCAGGCGGTTAAGATACTGAACAAAGCATTGTTGAAACATTATTACAACATTAATTATTGGGATATTCCAGCCAACTATTTGTGTCCGCCCATACCTGGAAGAGCAGACTATATTCATTATATGGCAGAACTTTTAAGTAGGTCGGTGCATGAAAAAATACCGAAAGGGAATAGCATAAAGTGTCTTGACATTGGAATTGGTGCTAATGCTGTCTATCCGATAATAGGGAATCAAGAATATGGATGGTCTTTTATAGGAAGTGATATTGATGGAATTGCCATTGAATCTGCACATAAGATTATTGAATTGAATGTCTGTTTACAAGGACAAATTCAGTTAAGAAAACAATTGAATCCAAAAGCTATTTTTCAAGGCATTCTTCAAAAAGATGAATATATCGACTTATGTATCTGCAATCCACCTTTTCATGCTTCAGCAGCTGATGCATTATCAGGCAGTCAGCGAAAATTATCTCATTTAAAGCATAAAAAAATCAAGACCCCCCTACTCAACTTTAGCGGTCAACAGAATGAGTTGTGGTGCGAAGGTGGTGAAGTAAGTTTTATCAATAACATGGTAAAGGAGAGCTGCATATTTGCCTCAAACTGTTTTTGGTTTTCAAGCCTGGTTTCTAAAATTTCCAGTCTAGCCAATATTTACAATGCATTAGAAATAGCAGGAGCTGAAGAAGTTATATGCATTCCAATGGGACAAGGAAACAAAACAAGCCGCATTGTTGCCTGGACATTTCTAAAAAAAGAGGAACAACAAAAATGGGTAAACAATAGATGGAAATAGCAGGTAAAATCCTGAATAACAGAAATTAATTCAAAATTTGACAAGTGCTATAAATTGTTGACATTGGAAATTTTGACAGGCAATGGCATTTAATAAAAAAAGCAGGGCAGCATAACACTGAAACCCTGCATTTTTTTACCCGATTTTTCAAACTAAAGTCTAAATAAAAAGGCAATATTAATTTAAATCCATCTTACGAGACTAAAATCCTGACGATGAGGCAAGTCCTTATGTTTTGGATACATGCGGAAAGCATAATCGTAAACGCCTGCTGTATTAGCCGGAATATTGCAAGTGAATATCAGTAAATCGCTCCCTGATTTTACAACATCCATTTCAATCACAAACAAAGGTTTTTTGACTTCTTCATTTTCTTTTTGCCCAAATACAACTTCAATCCCTACATCAACCCCTGAAAGTTCATTTAAGTTTATTTTTATTTCAGCTTTAAAATTTTCGCCCAACATCAAGGGTCGGTTTGAAGAATCAGGTAAATTTATTTCCAGAATTTCAATGCTATCCCAACTGCGTAATACTTTGCGTTTCCATGAAGTAATATCTCTTGCCAATAAAAAATTATTTTTAATCATTAAATCAGATCTATTCAATAATTTATTGTAATATTTATCGAAATAATCATCTAACTGCCTTTTCATGGTGAAGTGAGGAGCTATTTGGGCAATGGTCTTTTTAACGTAAGACAACCATTTTACAGGAAGATTTTGTTCATCTTTTTGGTAATAAGCCGGAATAATTTCGTCTTCAAATATGCTGTATATAGTTTCTGCATCTAATTCGTTTTGAAAATCCTGATTCTCATATGTCTGATCTTCTTTCAATGCCCATCCTGCCTCTGGCTTGTAGCCTTCGGCCCACCATCCATCCAACACACTAAAATTAACTACACCATTCATAATTGCCTTTTCTCCACTGGTACCGGATGCTTCCAGTGGTCGGGTGGGCGTATTTAACCATATATCTACACCTCTTATCAGATATTTTGCCAATTCAATATCGTAATTTTCAACAAAAGTTATTTTACCGATAAATTCAGGCATCGTAGATATTTCCATGATTCGTTTAATCAAATCCTGACCGGCTTTATCATTGGGATGCGCTTTTCCTGCAAATACAAATTGAGCGGGTCTTTCTGCATTGTTTACAATTTTAGCAAGACGTTCTAAATTTGAAAACAACAAATGGGCACGTTTGTAAGTGGCAAATCTACGAGCGAAGCCAATGGTCAATGCATTTGGATTAAAAGCATTCATCAACTTAAAAATCAGTTTAGGATTATCATTTCTTTTGGTCATTTCATCGGTAAGACGAAGCCGCATATAATCGATTAATTGTTGCTTTTGCTTGAGTCGAGTATTCCAAATTACTTCGTCAGAAACGTCCATAATTTTCTCCCAATACGTTGGATTGGATTGATCGGCTAAGAATTCTTCTCCAAATTCCTTTTTATATAACTGTTGCCAGGATTTGGAAGCCCAACTGGGATAATGTACACCATTAGTAACATAGCC
The DNA here is from genome assembly GCA_037133555.1 of Bacteroidota bacterium. Classification (GTDB taxonomy): domain Bacteria; phylum Bacteroidota; class Bacteroidia; order Bacteroidales; family JACABE01; genus JACABE01. The sequence goes on along the minus strand of JBAXNW010000013.1, from coordinate 53,689 downwards.
AACATGAATCTCTTCGGAAAAATAACCTGGGTATAGTTTACAGAACATCTCCTGAGAAACCCTGCCATGAATACGACTTACTCCATTCACCTCCTGGGAAAGTTTAAATGCTAAAACGCTCATCGAAAACTTTTCATTGGAATCGTTTTCAACAAAACGGCCCAAATTCATAAACTGCTCCCAACTGATACCCAGTTTCTCACTATAATATGGCATATAAATTCTCATTAAATCCTCATGAAAAGTATCATGACCTGCCGGAACCGGTGTGTGAGTTGTAAATAAAGTTGAAGCTCTTACAACTTCTACAGCTTCCTCAAATGCAAGTTTCTGATTTTGAATGTATTTAACCATTCGTTGGAGGGTAATAAATGCGGCATGTCCTTCGTTACAATGGTAAATACCCGGAGTAACTCCCACTGCATCCAACATTTTAATACCTCCAATTCCCAATAATAATTCTTGTTTCAAACGGTTTTCCCAATCACCACCATATAAACGGTGAGTAACAGAACGATCAATTTCAGAATTTTCATCAATATCGGTATCTAACAAATACAATGGAACCCGGCCTACATCCACTCGCCATATTTTTGCAAATAATTTTCTTCCGTGTAAGCCTAAACTTATTTTCATCCATTCACCTTCTTCATTTCTAACAGGAATTAAAGGCAATTGAGAAAACTTCTGAGGTGTATAGTTAGCAATTTGATCGCCCGAAATAGAAATATTTTGCTGGAAATAACCATATCTGTATAACAAACCCACTCCAACCATATTAACATTGCAGTCGCTGGCTTCTTTTAAATAATCACCTGCCAACATCCCCAAACCACCTGAAAATATTTTCAAGGTATCGTGTAAGCCAAATTCCATACTAAAGTAAGCTATTTGTTGCTTTGGCTTTTCATCATTTTTAGCCATGTATGCATCAAATTGGGCTGTAACTTTATTGAGTTTTTCAAGAAACAAATCGTTATTTTCCAATGCTTTTAAAGCTTCCATCGAAAGAGATTCGAGCAAGGCAATAGGATTATATTTAAGTTTTTTCCATAATTCAGTATCTATCATTTCAAAGAGTTCGGAAGCTTCATAGTTCCAAGTCCACCATAAATTTTTAGTCAATCGTTGTATACTTTCCAAATTATAAGGAATACTTTGTTTAATCAAGATTTTCTTCCATTCAGGTTTGAATTCTTTCTGTTTAAATGATTGTCGGAATTCCTTTATCGTCTTGTTAATGAATAGTTGAGAACGGCTGAGCGTTTTTTCAATCGCTGAAGAATAGGTTTCATGATAATGAATAATAAGGTTTTTCCACAAAGCACTTCGGGATATATCAAAAGATTGTTTTCTAATATCTACAATGCTTTCAGGAGACTTTAAAGTACAATCAAAAACAATTTCTACAATTTTATCTACGACTTCTAAATCGTTATCATCCGTTCTGTCAATAACATTGATACAGGTTTCGGATAAATCATGGTCGGTTTTAATCCACAAACCAAAACCTGCGAGTGTAGTTGTAATAGTAGGAATATGAAAGGCAAGGCTTTCCATTGGTGTATAACCCCAAGGTTCATAATAAGATGGAAAAACTGAGCCATCAAACCCAATCAAGAAATCGTAATATTCCAGATTAAAAATACCATCATTCCCATTGAGATAAGCTGGGACGAAAAATATTTTCACTTTGTCTTCGGATGCATTGAGGAGATTATTTTTTTTAAATCGGTTTATAACAGGGTCATTGATTGGATCGTATAATCTGTGAGTAGTATGTTTGTACAAAAGTGGATTCTCAAAATCTGGATTTTCAATTCTTTCGAGCAATTTAAATTTAGGCCCCACATGATGAGCCGGTACAGCAATGACTGCAATGATATCTCTGTCTAATTCTTTGTTCATATTAAGTTTACCCATGGCATCAATAAATAAATCGATGCCTTTGTTCTTGAACTCATACCTGCCAGAATTAATAATCAAAAGACTATCTTTTTTTAAAGGTTGATTAATCAAAGCACTAAAAACAGTGAATATTTTTTCACGAGCTGCAGCTCTTTTAGCATCAAAAAATTCAGGAGTGGGAACAAATGAATCATCAAAACCATTGGGTGTAACAAAGTCAACGCCTTTGCCAAAAAACTGTTTACATTCATTATTGGTTAATTCACTCACCGTTGTAAATCCATCAGCTTCAATAGCTGACAATTTTTCAAGTGAATATTTTGAAACTACCCCAAATTCTTTTGAAATTGCATCAGGGTTATAGGAGGTCAAATTATTGTACAAAGCTAATCCGTTACCGGCAATACAGCGGCCTAATACTGTGGCATGGGTTGTAAATACGGTAGCAATCTGGGGAACAAACTTTTTAAGATAAAGGATGCCGGTACCTGTCATCCATTCATGAAAATGAGCAATGATTTTATCGTTGGCAGTAACATTATAAATATAAAAGTTTTCAATAATTTTTGCAGCTGCATAAGCAAACAAAGCGGGTTCAATATAGTCCCATTGACCTGACAATGAGTCTAATTTATAATTTTCCCAGAGTTCAGCAAATACTTTGTCTTTGTCCGTAAAAAATTGCGTAAAATCAACCAATATAGTAATAGGACTGCCAGCAATATTCCATCTACCAATTCTGAATCTTAAGCCATCGGCCTCCGCTTCTTCACGCCAGGATTTATAAATATATTTATCTTCAAGAAATTCAGGATTCGATGAACTTCCCATTAAAATGTCGGGTCCTATCACGATATAATTATCATCATAATCATTAACCATGCTCTGTGCTTTGGTTGATATTACTGTATAGATTCCACCTACCTTATTACAAACTTCCCAACTGCATTCAAATATAAAATCGGGTTTTAACAATTCTTCTTTCATTTCTTATTATTTATTTTTATTGGCCATAGGGATAATCTTAGTTAACTTGAGCATACGTTTTAAATAGTTTGCTCATTTTTTTTTAAATTTCCCTTTTTAGCTATTTTATAAAATGTGTTTTCAATTTTTTTATTCTTTATTTAAAATTTCAGTGTCTAAACATCTAATGCAATGAATCACAAAAAACCAATAGCTTCGCCCTGTATAGGACGAAGCTAAAAATATATTCATAGTTTAGTACACTCTTGTTAAAGAAAATGACGCTTAAGCAATATATTTATTAATTTCTTTCAACAATTTCAATCGTGCTGAATCGATTTTTGAATTAGTGAATATTATTTCATCATCATCAAGTATTTTCATTCTTAATTAAAGTAACTGATATCATTACAACTACCCTTAGTTTCCCTTAGCTGTTTTCAGTGATTTTGCAAGCAATTTAAAATCAAGCTTTTTTTACAACTTTCTTAATCTTAGCATCTTTTAAACTTGTTTTTGCATTGATGTCAGATGCAAGAACTTTTTTAACTTTCGATGGAGCAACTGTTTTTTTCTTTGTTAAAGGTTTTTCTTTCGTAACTACAGTAGTACCTTTATGATTTGTTTTTCCCTCGATCAGACTTTTTAATGGAATAGTATCGTATGCATGATCTATTCTGATAATAAAATCAGAGAGCACATTCATATAGTTAATAAACGCTTCATAGGGAGTTCCGTAAGGATTAAAATATTTATGAACATCCCCGTCAGAAAACCATTTGGTACACATATAATAAAAATGATCAGATGTTTGTAAATACCGCCATTCCATAATCAATTGAAAATTATTGATGGCCTTTACCTTATGCTCAATGGCATAAACGGCATCAAAAGCTTCATCTTGTAAATCGTTACCCAGCCAGGCTGTTAAATCTCTTTCTTCGTCAGCCCAAGAAATAGGATGAGGAACATAAATTGCTGATATGGGTTGTAAGGCAGCTGAAACTTCTGAAGGCGTATTGAAAGTGAAATTTGAATGGGAAAAAACCCTTGCAGGTAAAGCGCGCATAAACTCAAATATACCGGTTTCCTGCCATTGGTGTTCACCAAAAGTTTCGTAATCCATAAATAAATTGATAACTTCCTGTTTTTGATCTAGTTGATTGATCCAATCAACAAATTTTTCAGAAGTTAATGGCCATCCTTCCCAGCTTTGTTGAGAAAAGCGGAAGGCAATATCATCACTTAACTGGAAATTTTTAAGCAAAAGCTTTAATTTTGGGTTGATTGCATTACAATACATAAAATTAGGACTTTTCCATCCCAGTATATGTTTTGCGCCTTCTGTTAACATGGTTTCGAATCCCATTTCAGCAACCATTTCGCCGATTCCATCAGAATAAATGAGCTCTGTATTCCTGAAAGTTTTTGGTGTAACGCCAAAAAGTTTTTGAATTTTTTCTCTGTGAGCGATTACCTGAGTTTGAAATTCATCCTTACTCTTCAAAGCAGCCAATGAGTGGGTATACGTTTCTGACAAAAACTCCACACAACCTGTGGCAGCTAAGCGTTGGAAACTTTCAATAACATCAGGTGTGTATTTTTCAAACTGGTCTAATGCCGTTCCTGAAATTGAATAACTTATTTTAAAACGACTTCCATATTCCTGTATTAACTCAAGCAAGAGTTGATTGGTAGGAATATAACATTTATCAGCAACTCTTCTGGCAATATAACGGTTTTGAAAATCATCAAAATAATCATGATTCTTCCCTATATCAAAAAAACGATATGTTCTCAATCGAAAGGGTTGATGAACCTGAAAATAGAAACAAATTGACCTCATAATATATAAATTTAATGATTATTACTAAATTAATTCAATGCTTTGATATATACACCCTTTACCAAAGAAGCAGCATTGTCCCACTTCATATTATCTACTTCATCTTTTCCATATCTGACAAACATCTTGGATAAAGCATCATAATGCAACAAACCATATATGGCATCTGCCATTGCATCAATATCCCAAAAATCTATTTTTAAAGCATGTCTTAATACTTCCGAAACGCCTGATTGCTTGGAAATTACAACCGGAACATTAGAATGCATGGCTTCGAGGGGTGAAATTCCAAATGGCTCTGAAACAGAAGGCATCACATACACATCTGTCATTGAAAACATTCTGTCTACATTTTCGGCATCCAAAAAACCCGTAAAATGAAATTTATTGGATATACGTAATTTTGCTACCAAACGAATCATTCTGTTCAACATATCCCCAGAACCTGCCATAACAAAGCGAACATTTGGATCTTTTTGAATGACTTTATAGGCTGCTTCTACAAAATAATCAGGGCCTTTCTGGAAAGTAACCCTTCCTAAAAAAGTAACTATTTTTTCTTTGACAAATTTTCCTTCAAAATTATTTTCTGAAACAGAAGTAGGTTCCACAGCATTATAAACAGTTATCACTTTATCAGGAGAAATCCCATAACGTTCAATAATAATATTGCGCGTTAAATTACTTACAGCAATGATTAGATTTGCAGCTTCCATTCCCTGTCGTTCAATATCATATACATTTTGATTGACATTCTCACCCGAACGGTCAAACTCAGTGGCATGTACATGAATGATCAGTGGTTTGTTGGATGATTTTTTGGCAGCAATACCAGCAGGAAAAGTCAACCAATCGTGTGCATGTATAACATCAAAATTATTTTTGGCAGCAATTGTACTGGCAACCAATGCATAACGTTGAACCTCTTCCATCAGATTTTGCCCGTACTTACCCGAAAATTGATAAGAATTGGCTGTAATTGATTCATGTATTGAAGAGCCCGTTTGATTTCTTTGGTTGATAATATTGTAAAATTCATCGGGCGACAGATAAGGAACCAAATTGGAGCCTACTTCGATGTAAGAGATATTTTCCCAATAGTCTTTGTAAATTGAATTTTTAATATCAATAGAGATTTCACTCGCGTTTAAAAGTCTCACTGCCTGCTGATTTTCGTCACCATAAGCCTTAGGCACCACAAAAACAACCTCAACACCTTGATTTAAAAGGCCTTTAGTTAAGCCAAAACAGGCTGTACCTAAACCTCCGGTGATATGTGGTGGAAATTCCCAACCGAACATTAATACTTTCATATGTGTTTTATTTGTGTTAATGAGTTATTGTAAATTATACATTTTTTTATAATATTTATAACTGAATCTATGTACGTTAGAATAAACTTAGTTCTATATTCATAATTTATAATTCATAGCCCATCATTCATTTTCATATTTATCTATCAACCATTTAATCCTTAATAACTCAGCTACACTCCAGGCTTGAGAAGGTGTTCCTCTGGGTGCATGAGGTGGATTGCCATCATAAACTTCAGAAATTGAGGCAATACCATGTTCTCTGATGGTTGGCTCAAATCCTTCATATATATTTTTAATATAAGACAAGCCACTTTTCCCATAAATTTTCAAATAGCCTTCCACAAAATGACCTAATAACCATGGCCATACGGTACCCTGATGGTAAGCATTATCTCTTTCGGTTTGGTTGCCTTTGCATATATTCTTGTATTCAGGACTTTGAGGTGAAAGAGATCTTAAACCTCTGGGTGTTAGTAATTCTTTTCGAATCATTTCTAAAATCAATTGTCTGATTTTTTCGCTTATTGGGGAATAAGGCAATGAAGTTGCAAAAACCATATTGGGTCTTATGCTCCAGTCCATAAATTCTCCATCCACATAATCAGCCAAATAACCTTTGTCTTTACTCCAGAATGTATTTTTAAAAGATTCCTTAATAACAAGCGTTAAAGGTTCCCAGTTTTTAACAAATTCTGCATCCTTTGCAAGCTTCGCCATTTCAACAGAAAACATGATGGCATTGTACCACAATGCATTGATCTCAACTGGCATCCCAATGCGGGCTGTAATGGCTTTGCTATTTACGATGGCGTCCATCCAAGTCAAGGCTTTACCTTGCTCCCCTGAATAAATTAATCCATTCTCAAGCATTTTGATGTTATGAAGAGAACCATTGCGATAGGTTTCCAGTATGCACAGCATTTTTTTTCCGTACTCTTTCCAGATTTTATCTTTTGTTTGGGTAAAGTCAGCATATTGTTGCAAGGTCCAGAAAAACCATAAAGAAGTATCCGCTGAATTATAAGCAGCACTTGAACCTTCTCCGATATTTGGGAACAAAGCACCGTTAAGTTCAGTTAACATGGTATCTATAACATCTTTACATACTTTAAAATCACCTGTTACCAATGTTAATCCAGGTAATGAAATAAAAGTGTCTCTTCCCCAGCGACCAAACCATGGAAAACCAGCAATCACCGATGTTTTTTTATTTTTCTTTACAATAAACTGTTCAGCTGAGTTTTTTAAACAATTTTCAAAACTGTCACGTGGAATACGTTTAGCTATTTCATTGTTATAAAGTTTTTTTAAGCTAAGAGGGTTTACCTCCTCAATTCCGGCTGAAAAATAAACACTCTCCCCTTTTTTAATTGAAAATTCAAAATAACCCGGTACAAATAAATCCTCCAAAAATTCATAGCCTCTTTCTTTTTCCTGCTGGTATTCTATGTTATAATACCAATCCGGAACATGAACATAATCTGTTTTTTTGGAAGTCTGCATATAAAGATGAGAATAACCTTGATACAATTGCATCATAATTCCATTATTGACAGCTTCATAGGTTTTGTCAACAAAATGATTGGCTTTTGACAACTGATGAACATTGCGAAAAGCAAGAAAAGGTTTAATTTTCAGTTTGGTTTCAGAATTTGCTTCTACCAAGGTATATTTGATTATTATCCTATCTTCATTATTTGCAAATAGTATTTCTTTGGTTAAAATAACACCTCCGACACGATAGGTTAGAATAGGAATAGGTTCTGTATCAAAGCTCTGTATATATTTATGTCCCTTGGGTAAATAGACATCATCGGGATATTTACGGATTGCCAGATTAAACGCTGTATCCTGCTGAATAACAGTTTCGTCCAGTGAAGAAAGGAGAATGTGATTTTCACCATCAATAAAAGGCTGAGGTACTACCAGTAATCCATGATATTTTCGGGTATTACAATTTATGATAGTAGTACTTGCATAAGAACCAGCACGATTAGAACGGATGATTTCTCTGTTTAAAGAGAATTCTAAATTAACCAATTGTTCTTTTGTGAATGACATATAACTCATATTGAAATATTTAAAAAAATCATTTAACAAATCAGTAAAGTTAAACTTTTAATTTTTCGATTATAAAATTACTATAAAAAACCTTACAATTAACAAAAAATTACAAAACTTTGAAATTATCAAGCTATGTCCTTTAGATAATGCAGGTTATTTTTCACTATAACAACAACATATCTGCAAAATTGTTACAAAAAAATATTTTTTTCACCTACTACAATAAATCAAGGAAGATAAACGTGTATTGAATATTATTTATAATTTTGTGGATCAATAAAATCATTCATGCAAAGAATTAAAATCAGGTTTTTAACATACACGGGTTTAGCAATCGTTGTTTTATTTGTACTCCTTTCATCCTGCAGAAAAGAGAATGATTTTATCACTGACGCTTCTGCTAAACTAAGTTTTTCAACAGATTCAGTATTATTTGACACTGTTTTTACTTCTTTGGGTTCTATCACAAAAAGATTGATGGTTTATAATCCAAACAGCAAAAGTATCAATATCTCCTCTATCAGGGTTGCGAGTGGATCTTCATCCATGTTCAGGATTAATATCGACGGTACACCTGCTTTGCAAATAAGTAACATCGTAATAGCTGCCAACGACAGCATGTTTATCTTTGTCAAGGTAACAGTGAATCCAAATAACCAGAACAATCCATTGATAGTAAGTGACGATATAATATTCGAAACCAATGGGAATACACAAAAAGTAAGCCTAACTGCCTGGGGACAAGATGCTTATTACCATGTTCCTGATCATACTATAAATTTTTCTGATGGAAGTAAACTGCAATATTCTATTGCTGATTGCCAAACACCCTGGCAAAACAACAAGCCTCATGTAATTTATGGTTATTGTGTGGTTGATTCAGCTAATACATTGGTATTACAAGCAGGAACTAAAGTCTACTTTGCGCCTAACGCAGTTTTATGGGTGTATGAAGGAGGAACGCTAAAAGTAAACGGAGTTTTAAACAATGAAGTGATGTTTCAGGGCAGCCGATTAGACATGCCTTATCGCGACACGCCCGGTCAATGGGGAAAAATCTGGCTATCAGCCGGGAGTAAAGACAATGAAATCAATTATGCCGTTATCCGAAACGGCAGTATTGGTTTACAGGTTGACACCGTTGCAAATGCAAATCCAACATTAAAACTAAATAATACCATTATCGAAAACATGAGTATAGCTGGTATTTATGCTCAAGGGGCTAAAATAAAAGCTACTAATACAATCGTAACAAATTGTGGCCAATATGCTATTATATTGTCTATCGGAGGAAATTATGAATTTCTGCATTGTACCATTGGCAATTACTGGAATTACAGCCTTCGCAAAACACCTTCTATCGTATTGAACAATTATTACACTGACATCAACGATGTAATTCAGTTAAGGCCTCTCGAGAACGCTTATTTTGGGAATTGTATTATTTATGGCAACAGTGAAGAAGAATGCATGCTGGATAAAAATGCAGCTGCAGCTTTTAATTTTAAATTCGATTATTGTTTGATCAAGACTATTTTAAGTACCAGCAATACCACAAACTATGATCATTGCAAAATCAATCAGGATCCTCTCTTTACCAACACTTCATCGAACGTGCTTAAATTAGAGCTTGGGTCACCTGCAAAAGGAAGCGGAAATTCTGCAATAGGAGGTTTAGTTCCTATTGATATTGGGGGAAACACAAGAGCAACTAATCCTAATATGGGGGCATGGGAATAAAAAAAAGGAATAAATATTTTGATCTTATTGTTAAGAATTAAAAAGCATGCTAGAATTTAGTAAAATTCCAGCATGCTTTTTTTATAGTTCAATACGAAAATAATTGGTATCTCTAAATGGAATTAGGTAATTTTTATATCCCTATAGCCTAAATAGCTATAGCCTACCAATTATCTTCCCAATGCTTTTTTCATGGCAATGCCAATATCGGCAGGGGAATCAACCACATGTACGCCACATTCTCTTAATATTTCTTTTTTAGCTTCTGCTGTATCGGCTTTCCCGCCAACAATAGCACCTGCATGACCCATCGTTCTGCCTTTTGGGGCAGTAGCACCAGCAATAAAACTCACAACAGGTTTGTTGCCATGTTCTTTAATCCAATAAGCAGCATCGGTTTCCATATTGCCACCAATTTCGCCAATCATTACAATAGCATCTGTATCAGGATCGTTCATAAATAATTCAACTGCATCTTTGATAGTTGTGCCCGGAATCGGATCACCACCAATACCTATACCTGTAGACTGGCCCATACCCGCTTTGGTAATCTGATCAACTGCTTCATAAGCTAGCGTTCCAGAACGTGAGACAATACCTATTCTACCAGGTGTGTGAATAAATCCGGGCATAATACCAATTTTGGTATGAGGTGGAGTAATAATACCAGGACAATTAGGCCCTATTAAACGAGTTTTACGAGACTTGAGGTATTCTTTTACAGCAACCATATCTTTGATGGGGATGCCTTCGGTGATACAAATAATCAACTCAATACCTGCATCGGCAGCTTCCATAATGGCATCGGCAGCATAAGGAGGTGGAACAAAAATTATTGAAACGTTGGCTGATGTAGCTTTCACAGCATCTGCAACTGTATTAAAAACAGGTTTTTCCAGATGAAATTGACCACCTTTACCAGGTGTAACACCTCCCACTACATTTGTCCCATACTCAATCATTTGTGAAGTATGAAAACTTCCTTCTGAACCGGTAAATCCTTGAACCAGCACCTTTGAATCTTTACCAACAAGTACACTCATATTTTTCTTTTTTAGCGTCTACAAAAATAAACGAATAAGCTTGAATAAACAAACAAAAAAAAAATATTTTTTTTTAACCAACTAACGGAAAACCTAATGTACTTTTGTAAAAAAATAAAATTGCCATGTTCACTCAGGATACTATTTGTGCATTAGCTACAGCATCAGGAATTGCTGCGATTTCTGTCATTCGTGTTTCGGGTGAAAAATCTTTTGAAATAGCCAATCAAATTTTTCGCTCTAAAAAGAACAAAACAGCATTTCATGATTTGAAAAGCCATCATATCTATTTTGGCACTATCCATAATGGCGAAGGTATCATTGATGAAGTTTTGATGAGTATCTTTAAATCGCCTCACTCCTACACCGGTGAAAATTCCATAGAAATTTCCTGTCATGGCTCAGTTTATATTCAACAAAAAATACTCGAATTATTGATAGATAAAGGAGCCCGGCTAGCTAAACCCGGCGAATTTACCATGCGTGCATTTTTAAATGCTAAACTGGATTTGTCTCAGGCCGAAGCAGTTGCAGATCTAATTTCATCTCACTCTAAGTCTTCCCATGCGCTCGCTTTGGAACAAATGCGGGGAGGATTTTCTTCTAAAATCAAAGAACTCAGACAACAATTGGTAAATTTTGCATCTCTTATTGAACTTGAACTAGACTTTAGTGAAGAAGACGTTGAGTTTGCCGACAGAGCACAGTTGAGCAAATTACTTACGACTTTAAAAACCGAAATATCGGCTTTGGTCAATTCATTTGCGATGGGGAATGTTTTAAAACATGGAATCCCTGTTGCCATCATCGGGAAACCAAATGTAGGTAAATCAACTTTGCTCAACTCATTGCTCAACGAAGAAAGAGCCATCGTTTCAGAAATTCCTGGAACAACCAGAGATACGATTGAAGATACGCTTACGATACATGGGGTTACATTTAGATTTATAGATACAGCCGGATTGCGCGATTCCTTTGACGAAATTGAAAACTTTGGCATCGTAAGAACCTATCAAAAGATTGAACAAGCAAGCATTATCTTATATGTGGTGGATATCAAAAAAACATCCGTAAATGAAATCAAGGAAGCATTAAAAGATTTCGAAAAACACATCGAAAGCAAAACTAAACGTTTTATTATTGTAGCCAACAAAACCGATTTGCTTGACAAAGCGCCTCAACAATTTGCCGATTTATTATCCATGGAAATCATCTTTATTTCGGCCAAGCGCAAAGAAAATATCAATCTGATAACAGATACATTATTGAAATCGGTAGCTACAGAAAATACGACAGATACTACACTCATTTCCAACATCCGACATTACCAAGCCCTGGTCAAAACCAAGCAAGCCATCCTTCAGGTTGAAGATGGAATTGCCAATTCTATCAGCGGAGATTTAATTGCCATTGATATTCGAACTGCCCTCCATCATTTAGGCGAAATTACCGGAGAAATTACCAGCGATGAAATTTTAGGGAATATTTTCTCTAGTTTTTGCATCGGAAAGTAACTGCTACAATATGTTGCAGCTTCATATAAGAGCTTAATTTTAACATATATGGACAAGAATGATAGCGGAAAATCTTTATTTCATCCATAAATTCCATTTTAAATCCAAAATCTGCCTGTTTCAAACCATCCTCAAATAAGTCAATCTAACGAACTTCATTATCACGACTTATTGTCGTATCAATAGAGGAAGCAAAAATCGGAATGATAATACTTACATATAATATTTGTCGCTAAACTCAATAAAATTGGCTTTTTTTTAGCAGAAAAGGTCTGTCTGCTGGCAATAGCAAAACGTTCATAAAACATTGATAATGATAAGAAAAAGAAGTAAAAAAAAATAAAAAATATTAGGTTTTTAGAAAATTATTTATTAACTTTGTGCTAATAAAAGTATCATATAAAAGTAATTTTTGAGATGCTTTAAAGTAAATTTACATTATTAATTAATTTAAAAAAGGAGGCAATTATGAAAAAGTTGTTCTTTATTTTAACAGTGGTGGTAGCAGTATTTCTTACCAACTGCTCAAAAGATGCAGATGAAATGAGTCCTGGTTCTCAGCAGACGAAAAGTAGTCTTAAAAAATCTAAGCCTAATCTTGTTCCATTAAAGGGATCATGTGTGGGAACTGCAACTTTGACAACGGGAACGTTACCAAGTCCAGTAGTTTATAAATTAATTACAGCGCAGGGTGAATTTTCACATTTCGGCAACAGTACAGTTACATTTAATTTTGCTTATGTGACTGTAAATCTTTCTCAAACTTTTCCCTTCATAGGAGCAAACTTCAATGGCATAATGCTGAACGGGGCAACAGCTACTATTATGGCCGCAAATGGGGATAAGTGCTATATTACTATGGATCCCATGAATACTTATAATACATATGCATATTGTGGTACATATAAATTCGGGGGATGGTTACCAACCGGACTATCATCACCTTACCCATCTTTTCTTCCTACAACAAATGAGATATTTCCTATGAATGCTACAATTACAGGTGGGACAGGAAGATTTAAAAATGCAACTGGAACTTTACAGTGTTGGGGAACACAATGGGATATATCAACAAGTTTTCCACCTGATTATTCAATTCCAATACCTTCTAAATTATATTGTGAAGGTTTTATAAACTATTAAATTCAAGGAATTATTATTATTTAATTTGAATCCTGAAATTTGGTTTACGTTTCATGAAATTTGAAACAATGAAAATGCTAACTAAATCTTTATGGTAACGATTTAACCCATCCGCAGTTTTTTACGGATGGGTTAATTACAAAATATTCTTTACAAATCTGCTCATCTTTAACTTATCTGGCCTTAAGAACTGTTCTAATTCTAAATTATTTTGAATAATTTTAGTATTTTTGCTAATGTGGTATAAAAAGGCAATTTGTGCAATTAATAATAGCGGGACAGTTTACTGTTTATTATTTAGATTACTTTGCGTTTATCCTCACCTTAACCCTTCTTAAGTGAATTTCATAAAAGGTATAATATCTTGTTTCTAACTTTATATCACAAAATACTGAATATCAATCAATATTACTTTTTGCATCGGAAAGTAATTGCTACAAAACAACCATATAAGAAAAGAATAACAAACCTTTACTAAGCCCTTTAATATAGGGCTTTTTAGTGGGAGCATGGTGAATGATGATGTGAGATGTAGAGGTGCTGGAGGATGGGATTTGAGGCTGAGAAGCATGGACGTGTTTTTTTTGTAAGTAGCTGATTGTGAACATGCTGTTGCGTAAGGAGTCCTTAGATATAGTGCACCCTTTAAAGAAGAAAGAAAAAAAAAAAAAAAAAAATTCTCTCCTTTTGAATAGTAAGAAATATAAAAGGGAAAAAAATCAATCCTTTATGCAACGTACTGAAAAGCCATCCGCTTTATTTTCGTTAAGGCTGTATGCATTGCTGTTATTGGATAACATATACCTATACCAGGCAGTTGTCGAAAAGTACTCAGTATAACTCCACCAGTAGCCGTAATCGCCAAGGTAGTTATATGCACCATTGCTACTACGGAAGCCTCCCGGAAGAGCAGTAAAGCCGGTTTCGTTGGTAGCTGAAGTATTGGGGCTATTCCAATGGACAAAGCTGACTTCTTTAAGTTTTCCACCTGCCATGCTTTCGCCACCCAGATAGGTCGTAAGTGCTGTCCATTCGGTATTTGTGGGTTCATGCCAGCCTGTGGGGCAAAGGTTGCCGGTATTTACTGCATACCAATTGTATAATCTGCCATAAGTTGTACTATTGGCTGGTGTATTGTTATAATTGCAATATTTTCCTGTTTCAATTGATAACCAGGCTGCATTGCCAGTTACATTGGGTATAGAATCTCCATTGTTATAATGTGTGGTTTTCAGATTTTCAGCCATCCAGATTTGTGTGCCAATAAGAACTGTAGAATAATAGTTATTATCCAAATCGGAGCATGCTGTGAAGTTAAAAGTAATTGTTTTGCTGGTTGTTGGTATATTGGTAATTATGTTACTGTAATTGCCCGAAATTCCTTTAAAAAGCAAACGATCACCAGTAGTATATGCCATATTTACAGTTGCAGTTGTAGTTTTTAGTTTATTTAAAGTAGTTGTTGAGTTATCGCTTCCTATATATTCTATCGTTGCTTCATTGTGAGATGCATATTGGCTTATTAGCTTTGAAGTATAAAAATACGTTTCGCTACAGATATTTACAAAATACATGCCTTGCTTTAAACCCGTTAAAAGGAAGTTTTGAATACCTTTGTTAAACTTTTTGCCTGTATGTATTACTTCTTTGCCAGCAATATCAACAATGCTAATATGAGCATCACCATCTTTATTGGCATAAAAAGATAATTCTGATTTCCCTTGCATAGGATTTGGATAAATGTACAGTTTTTCATTGCTTTTAAGAGTTTCATTTATTCCAACAGTGCCCAAATGCAAAACATCTCCGGTATTAAGGGTTACAGACGTATTTTGTGTTAGATTATCCACTTTAACACTATTAACAGTGGTAGATGCTCCTGTTCCAGCAAAACTAATATTGTAATTTTGCGAATAGATATTTGTGGTTGTAAATATTATTAAAAATAAAAATGCATTTTTTTTCATAATTCTAATCTTCTGTATTTTTAAGCAAATATATAAAAATAAATACTTGATAGTAAATTTAAAAAAAATATATAAGTGATTAAGATTTTTGATTTTAAATATAATCTATTTATAACATACTTATTATAATTATTGGTATTTAGCAAACATAGTCTGTAACTCCTACTCCAGCCATGTTGCAGGTTTTTATTTTTCAGGGTGGCTAGGGTGGAAAAATAAATTCATATCCGAAATTTATCCACAAAATTACAATTTGTAAAATAGCCCATTTTCCTTTCTTTAATTTAATTAAATAATATTCAATTCATTTTTTCGGTACTTCCGAATGTTTTAGGCAATTCTACTGTAGTTATATCCTTATTTTCCTTTAAGGGGCTGATTATTTTCTCCCTAGTTTTCTCCCTAGATTCGGCTAATAAATTATTTGAAGGACGTTTAAATTTCACAGTGAACTTACCTTCTGTTTTGAATTGAGGAAAAGGGAGTCCTGCTCATGCAATTTCATCATTAATTCTTTCAATACATGAACCAATTTCTTCCACCATATCAACGCGTTCGAACAAACTGTCTGTATGAAAATAAAAAAGCCTGTAATCTTTTCCATTCAGATATACAGGCTTTCATTTTTTGAATAATTTTATTATTCAATTTTCCCTTAGGAATTTTATGCAGCCAAGGTTTCTCTCCCTCAGTTGTCAAATATATTCACAAATATACTACATTTTAAATCAAAAAGCGTAAGATTTATCTGTTTTTTTTGTTAATTCTCAGCTTTAACATTTTTAACGACATACTTTTGTAAATGAAATCAGGCTTATTCAATCTGACAATTAAATAATTATAAAATTAATTTTTTATGAAAAAACCATTGATCTACATATGCATCTTACTGTTTTTTATACTCTCTTTTTTTGTCTATTGGCACTACTATAATACCTACAGTGAGGGTAATCGCGCTGGAATTCTCCAGAAATTTTCAAAAAAAGGCAACCTCTTTAAAACCTACGAAGGCGAACTGATATTGAGTAGCATTGCCAGCACAAGTAACACTACCATAGCATCTGAAAAATTCTTATTCTCTGTAAAAGAGGATAAGATTGCAAATATAATGTTTACGCTTGAAGGCAAGCATGTTACATTACATTATAAAGAAAAGAGAGCTCACCTTCCCTGGAATGGCGAAACCAACTATTTTGTTGATAGCATAATTCCGAACCAATAATAATGAAAGAGCAGATTGAGTGAATTTATTTAGAAACATTTATTAAACAAATTACCTACACTAACATCAACATATATTCTACTGCTTTCATTTTCGAACTTTACGAAAAATCAACATTCAAATAAATTACAGTAAATCTTTCGCTTAAGGCTAATCAAAATATTATTCCGGACAAGCTGAACACCGACAAACAAAGAAAACGATTTCTACGATAAACCTTTTGAAATGCCAAGCACATTGATTGGTTTAAATATTAATTTACCCTTACTTTGAATACGTATATAACACAAGCATTTACTGATAGTTAAACCCAAAGTCTAATTGTTTTTTTAAGTAACAAGAAAAGGCATTAAAACTTAAAGTTTTGATGCCTTTTGCATTAAAGTGTCATATAAATACTTCAAATATAAGCCTTTAAAAAAATATTAAAGATGTATAACATGCGTAACACCATTTACAGTTACGGTAGCATAAGGGTCACAATTCCCATTTCCATAATTAATAATTCTAGTTGGTCTGTTTGTTTGTATTAACTGAACACTCCCACTAACAAAGTAAAAACAAGGCATATGTCTTACTAAAGGAATTAAAATTGTTTTGCTGTATGAAGTCCCATTAGGTTTAGTGCCTGTAGCGTTTCCTGTTATTGACACAATGTCATCCCAAATTGTGGGACTCCAGTAACCTTGTGTCCATTCTTTGACATGAGTTGCATTCCAACTTAAGGTATCCCCACTTATTGCGAAAACAATAGTACTGTTAACAGTTGTTGTTATGTTCCAATGACCTGCAGTGTTACGTCCATTGTTAAGTCTTGAACGTGTTCCCATAATATGATTATTGTTTACATAAAAGTTATTAAAGCTGGTTGAATGAACAGAAGCAGAATCTTTATAATGTTTTAAAAATGAAATAATTATTTGACCTCTACGGTATTTCCCGTCATTGCATAAACAATTGGCAGTTCCAAAATCAATGGTAAGTAAGTGAGGTATCGAAATAGTATCCAGGGTTTTAGTTGCACACGGACTAATCAAACTATTTCCATTGGAGGTTGAAGCTTTTACTGATGAAGATAAGAAACTTGTATAAGCTTCGTCAGCAATCTGATCAATATTTTCAAATGTCATTTGAGCAATTGCTTCATTTTCTGATGTAACGACTAACTCATCTGAATTTGTTTTGTTTTGAGGTGTAGCAATGTCTTTATTACAGGCAGTAATAAAAAACCCTATAGAAATGATTAGGGAAGCGATGCATAAAATCTTTGTTTTCATGTTTGATTTTTTATGTTTCTAATTTAGATTTAATTTTTATTGAATGGTTTAATGGTGCGCAAAAAAGGAATGTTAAAAAATGTTAAGACGCTAAGTTTTTAAAATTCCGTCAATTACATATCTTTCAATACAATGAAATAATAAATTACAGAAATCTTATGCAAAGCTAAGGCTCTGTTTTTTTCCCAAGATCTAATCCTTTGCTTGACAGGTAAGAAAAAATTATTGTTTATCTTTGCCTTATGGTTTCAATTTATTTATTTTTTACCCATTTGATAGGTATAAGAAAAAAAAATTATTTAATCATTTCCTGAATTTTCTATAAATTTAACGCTTTTATGAAACCCAAAACAGCTATACAAAATCACCAATGCCGTCCCGATTGCGGAGCATGTTGTATTGCACCATCCATCTCCTCTCCTATTCCAGGAATGCCTGAAGGCAAAGCAATGAACACAAAATGCATTCAGCTAAACGACCATTTACTTTGTAATATATTCAACAAGGCTGAGCGTCCCAGTGTATGCAGTAATTTTAAATTTGACAAAGATATTTGCGGAGATTCTCAGCAAGAGGCAATGAGGATTATGAGCAAACTTGAATAAAGAATTTGTAGTTTTTAAAAAATCATCCCATTTTTAAATTATCAAAATCACCCCATCAATCACGCTTCAATTCTCCAAAGTTGTTAAACATTCATTGTTAATAATTAAATTTTCAGGTAAAAATAAATCGCACTTAATAGCGTAATTTTATAACCAAATTCAATTATTACAACCATGCGTAAAATAGTATTTATAATTACTTTAGCCTTTTTAAGCCTTAGTCTTTTACAAGCACAGAAAACGGCCGTTTACAAACAACCAACTGCCACCTATCGCAATGCCATTGAACTGTTTGAAAAAGAAAAATATGGGGCTGCCCGTGAAATGTTCATGAAAGTTATACTGCAGATCAATGACAATAAATCCATCATTACTGCCGATGCCAAGTATTATTCAGCCTTGTGTGCAGCTGAATTATTCAATAAAGATGCTGAATATGAACTCAGTAGCTTTATCGAAAACTATCCAGAAAACTCAAAAATCAACCTTGCCTGGTTCCGTTTAGGAAGTTATCAGTATGCAATTGCAGCGTATAAACCGGCTGTTGCTTCTTTCGACAAAGTTGACATCTACGATCTCTCTGGCAGTCAACTCAATGAATATTATTTCAAAAAAGGCTATGCCAATTTTGTAAATCAAGAATTTGAAAAAGCCAAGAAAAATTTTGCCGAAATAAAAGGTGGAAAATCACAATATACAGCAGCTGCAGCTTATTATTATGCACACATTCTGTACAAAGAAAAGAATTATCAAACGGCTCTTCAGCATTTCGAGAAACTACTCAAAGACGAAAACTTCGGTGCCATTGTCCCCTACTATATTACCCAGATTTACTACCTTCAGGAAAAATACGATGATTTACTAAAAATGGCACCTGAATTATTAAAAACATCAACGCCCAAAAGAGCGCCCGAAATTGCCCGACTGATTGGGGAATCTTATTATAAAACCAATCGCTACGCTGAAGCCATTCCCTATTTAAAATTATACCAGGATAAAGCTACAGTTCACATCGAACGACAGGACAATTACCAGTTAGCTTATGCTTATTACAAAGCTGGCATTTGTGATACTGCTATTGTAGAGTTTAAGAAAATGATTACCGAAGATGACTCTCTTACACAAAATGCACAATACCATTTGGCCGATTGTTATGTAAAAACCAATCAAAAGAAATTTGCCCGTACTGCCTTTTTAGCTGCTTATAAATTAAGCTTTAACAAAACTATTGTTGAAGATGCATTGTTTCAATTTGCTAAGTTATGCAATGAGCTTTCTATCAATCCCTACAACGACGCCATTGAGTCATTCAATAAATACATCAAGGACTATCCAAAATCAGCTCGCATCGATGAAGCAAATGCTTATTTGGTAAATATTTATCTTTCAACAAAAAACTACAAAGACGCTTTGCATTCCATTGAAAGTATTCAAAAGAAAGACAGCCGCCTGCTAGAAGCTTACCAGCGAATTGCTTTCAATCGTGCAGTAGAATTGTTTAACGAGGCGAAAATTGAAGATGCACAAATCCTTTTCAAAAAATCCATCGACAACGATTACAATGATGTATTGGTGGCATTGAGTTACAATTGGATGGGAGAAGCTTTTTATCGCTTAAAAGACATTGAAAGTGCGTTGAAATCGTATAAAAAATTCCAGATTTCTGCTGGTGCATATAGCTTAACTGAATACAATACTTCTAACTACAACATTGGATATATTTATTTTCAGCAGAAAAATTATACGGAAGCCTTGTCTTATTTCAAAAAGTTCAATCTAAATACCAAAGATGAAAGCACAACTTTAAAGAACGATGCATTATTACGTACTGCTGATTGTTATTTTATTACGAAAGAATACGCCAATGCTATTGAAAACTATGATAAAGCCATCGCACTCAAGCAAGTTGACAATGATTACGCCTTGTATCAAAAAGCCTTATCATTGGGTGCTCAAGGTAAATTTGAAGCCAAAACAACAACGCTGGCTGCAATGTTGAGCAATCATAAAAAATCGACCTATCTGGCAGCAGCCATTTTTGAGTTGGCTGGCACTTATCTGATAGTCGAAAACAACGAAAAGGCCTTGCAGTACTATGAAGAAATTACAACTAATTACCCCAACAGCACTTATGCCAAGGAAGCCTTACTGAAAATAGGTTTAATTCATTACAATATGCGTCACAACGACCTTGCAGTACAAACGCTGGACAAAGTGATAAAAAAATATCCGGGAACGAATACAGCTAAAGAAGCATTGATTACCATGCGTAACATTTACGTTGAGATGAACAAAGTTGACGAATTTATTGATCTCGTAAAATCTTATCCATCCACCAATATCAGTACCGAAGAACAAGATTCCATTACTTATATTGCCGTTGAAAACCGATATATGGATGGTGATTGCGAAAAAGCATCGACAGGTTTTGCCAACTATATCAAAAAATTCCCATCCGGTGCATTTTTGGTGGCTGCTAATTTTTACAAGGCAGAATGCAACTATAAATCGGGCAATATAAGCGATGCTTTAAAATCTTATGAATATGTGTTGACAACACCAAAATGTAAATTTTCAGAAAAAGCTTTACTTAATTCGGCTGACATCGCTTACAAACAAAAGAATTACGAAAAAGCACTGACATATTACCAATGTCTTGACACAACCGCAGAGTTCAACAATAACATATTAACAGCCCGCATCGGAATCATGCGAAACAGTTATCTATTGAATAAATATGCTTTAGCCATTTCAACATCTAATATTTTACTGATTACGCCAAAAATTTCAAGCGAATACATTGACGAAGCCCATTATACTATTGCTAAATCTGCGATGGCAACTGACAGTATTTCAATTGCTCAAACAGAATTTGGCATACTTACAAAATCGAAAAACGGCGAAGTAAGTGCAGAAGCAAAATATTACATTGCTTTGATTCAATATAAAATGGGCAATTACACCAAAGCTGAAAGCATCATTTATGAATACATCAGTGCTGCACCTTCGAGCGAATACTGGTTGGCGAAAATTTTGATTTTATGGTCGGATATATATGTGCAACAGGCCAATTATCCTCAAGCAAAGGCCACATTGCAAAGCATTATTGATAAATATGAAGGTGCTGAGCTGGTAAAAATCGCCAATGAGAAATTCAATGCCATCCTTAGTTTGGAAAAACAAGCAGAAGATGCGAAGAAAAAAGAAGTTGAAACGAAAGAAAAAGAAAATGAAATCAAGATTGATATCAACAAAAACTCCGACAACTCCAATCCCAAACCAAATAATCAAAACTTTTAATCTTTAAAAGAAAATTTGTTTAACATTTTAAATTTATAATAATGTCAAGAAAACATTTCAATACAACTATTAGCTATCAATTTATACTCCTATTTTGCATTGGATTAACGAGTTTCAGTGTGTCGGGCCAGATAGATAATAAAAATGAAGTTACGGTTATTGCTGCTTACGAACCTACTATTTCAGATGCCATTAAACTTAATTTCAATCCAAGTATCCGCGATTCGATTTTTGAACTTCCAAAATTCAGTTATGGAATACAATCGACTCAGATACTCACCAATTTTCAGATAGATCCAATTAAACCTGCGAAAATTGTGGGAGAACCTATCAGTAAATTATACAATTACCTTGTAAAAGCAGGGTTTGGGACTTATACAACCCCCTATTTTGAGTTTTTTGCCAATTCGTCCAGATCAAAAACCTCTGCTATTGGCTTGCATGTCAAACATATTTCTTCCACAGGAAGCATCCCCGATTTCGGTAACAGCAATTATTCTGACAATGAAATTGAATTGTATGGACGAAGTTATTTTAAAAAAGCCACCTTGGATGCTGAGGTCTTCTTTCATCGTGATGTAGTTCATTATTATGGTTTTAAAACAGCTGATTTTCCTAATTTAAACGAAGAAAAAACCAGACAGCGTTATACATTGTTTGGGTTCAACACTACATATAGCAGTAATTATCTGGATTCTAATGCAATGAACCATCAGCTTTCTATTGGATTTTCAAATTTATCAGATTATTATTCCAGTCACGAAAACAATATTAAATTAGGTATAAATCTGGATAAAACGCTTAAAATTTTCGATTTTACCGAAAAACAATGCCTCGGCATGAATTCCAGTCTTGATTACTATAACAATGGCAGAAATGCATCAGCCAGCAGCAATAGTATGATCCTTAGTTTAAAGCCATTTATCAGCACTCACTTCAACGAATATAGTTTTTCAATAGGCTTAAATGCAAATATTGCAACAACTACAGGAGCTGCAAGCAAAATTTATTTGTATCCTGAAATCCAAGCAAGTTTTGCCGTTATCCCCAAAATAATAAAAGTTTATGCAGGAATCACAGGAGGCTTGTCTAAAAACAGTTTTAAATCAATTTCCGATGAAAACCCCTATATCAACACCAATGCTCCTTTGGGTTTTGCCAATAAACAATTTGAAATTTATGGAGGAATCAATACCAGTTTAACGAAGTCAATTGATTTAAACGCAAGTATTTCCAATGCCACTACCGATAATATGCCATTGTTTGTAAATGACACGCTAACTGCTGCCCATAATACGTTTACAGTGGTATACGACAAAGTGAATCTGCTTAAAATCAGTGCAAGTTTGTTGTTTAAATACGACGAAAAAATAAACATTGCATTGGCAGGAAATCTTTATCGTTATTCTACCAATCAAGAAGCTGAAGCATGGCACAAACCCGGTTTTGATGCTTCTTTGACAATTCGATACAACATCGACAATAAAATAATTTGCAAGGCAGAAGTCTACACTTTCACAAAAATGTATGCGAAGACTTTTGTAAACAATATCATACAATCAGAAACTATTAGTGGAATGGCTGATTTAAATCTGGGCCTCGAATACCGTTATTCCAAGATACTTTCGGGTTTTATCAACCTTAACAACTTAGGTGCCATGCGCTATCAAAACTGGTACAATTATCCCAATCAACGCTTTAGCTTGATGGCAGGACTTACGTATGCATTTTAATTGAATGACAGCAAACTAAACCCACAACATTCTAATAAGCAATAAGCTAAAATACACAAAGGCTGTCTTGAAAAATCAGGTCAGCCTTTGTAATTTATTTAAGTGTATTTTGAAACAGAAAATCTACTTTACATATTTAAAATTCTTGCCTAAATAAACAGCAGCTTCTCCTAAATTTTCTTCGATTCTCAACAATTGATTGTATTTGGCAATGCGTTCTGATCTGCAGGCTGAACCTGTTTTAATCAGGCCTGTATTCAAAGCAACAGCTAAATCAGCAATAGTAGTATCTTCGGTCTCGCCAGAGCGGTGGCTCATGACAGCAGTATAAGAATTACGGTAAGCCATCGTTACAGCATTGATGGTTTCTGTTAAAGTACCTATCTGGTTAACTTTCACTAAAATAGAATTGGCTACACCTTTGTTGATGCCATCCTGCAATCTTTTAACATTAGTAACGAACAAATCATCCCCTACCAATTGAATTTTATGGGTCATTCTTTCTGTCATCATTTTCCAACCAGCCCAATCGTCTTCGGCCATACCATCTTCAATAGAGATGATAGGATATTTATTTACCCAATTGTCCCAGTAATCGACCATTTGAGCAGGTGTTAATTTATCACCAGTAGATTTATGAAGATGATAAACATTTTCTTCAGGAATAAAATACTCAGAAGATGCAGGATCCAGCGCAATATAAATATCTTCACCTGCTTTGTAACCTGCTTTTTCAATAGCCTGAAGAATAACTGTAACGGCTTCTTCATTGGATTTTAAATTAGGCGCAAAACCTCCTTCGTCACCCACATTGGTAGAATAGCCCTGTTTTTTCAGAACGTCCTTTAAATGATGGAATACTTCGGTTCCCATGCGAATGGCATCACTAAATGTATCTGCACCTACCGGCATGATCATAAATTCCTGAAAATCGATACAATTGTCGGCATGAGAACCTCCATTGAGGATGTTCATCATTGGAATAGGAAGTGTATTCGCGTTAACTCCACCAATATATCGGTACAAATACTGTCCTGATTCTTCAGCAGCAGCTTTGGCTACAGCCAAAGAAACGCCCAGTATAGCATTGGCACCTAAATTAGCTTTGTTGTGCGTACCGTCCAACTCTATCATTTTCTGGTCAATGGCAATTTGTTCAGAAACAAACATCCCTTTTAATTCTTCATTCAGTGTTTTGTTTACATTTTGAACTGCTTTCAAAACACCTTTCCCTAGAAACTGTTTTTTATCACCGTCGCGTAACTCAATGGCTTCGTGAATACCGGTGGAAGCTCCTGAAGGAACTGCAGCTCTGCCGATAATACCTTCGGTGGTCATAACTTCAACTTCAATGGTTGGATTCCCTCTGGAATCCAAAATTTGTCTTGCAAAAATATTTAGTATTGCACTCATATCGTATGTTTTTTATAAATGATTTCTTCATCAAAAGTAGTAAAAAAAATATTCGCAGGCATAAAAAAAAGGATAAAGTTTTTACACTTTATCCTTTTAAAATTTAAAAAATAAGATTTAAACTTCTTTATTTTCTTCTTCGGTTGCAGGAGCTTCTGTATCTTCAGCTTCAACGTGTGTTTCTTCAACAATTGCTTCTTCTACTTTTACTTCTTCAACTTTAGCTTCTTCAACTTTTGGAGTTGCAACGGCTTTAGGTGGAGTAGCAACGGTTTCCGTTGTTTTTTTCGCTCTTTTTCTGCGACTTGATTTTGAAGTAGCTTCTTCTTTGGCTTTCAATAGATTTTCGTTATAATCAACCAATTCAATGATACACATGTTTGCATTATCACCTAAACGTGAACCTGTTTTAAGAATACGTGTATAACCACCTGGTCTTTCAGCTATTTTAACAGAAATGTCTCTGAATAATTCAGTAACAGCTTCTTTGCTTTGCAAATAACTAAATACAGTTCTGCGTGAGTGAGTAGAGTCGTCTTTTGATTTGTTCAGTAAAGGTTCAACATAAACTCTCAGTGCTTTAGCTTTAGCAAGAGTAGTAGCAATTCTTTTATGAAGGATTAAAGAAGTTGCCATATTCGCCAGCATGTGTACTCTGTGAGAATGAGTTCTTCCTAATTTATTGATTTTTTTTCCGTGTCTCATTTCGATTAATCTTTATCTAATTTATATTTTGCAATGTTCATTCCAAATTCCAGGTTTTTACTTTTCACCAACTGTTCCAGTTCGGTTAAAGATTTTTTACCAAAATTTCTGAACTTTAACAAATCGTTTCTATTAAATGATACCAACTCTCCTAAAGTATCAACTTCTGCTGCTTTCAAGCAATTGAGTGCTCTAACAGAAAGATCCATATCTACTAATTTCGTTTTAAGTAATTGACGAATATGTAGTGTGTTTTCGTCAAATTCTTCTGATATAGCTTTTTCTTCTGTATCCAGCGTAATTCTTTCGTCAGAGAAAAGCATGAAGTGATGGATCAATATTTTTGCAGCTTCTTTAAGCGCTTCTTTTGGATGAATAGATCCGTCAGTTTTGATCTCGAAAATTAATTTTTCGTAATCGGTTTTTTGTTCAACTCTGTAGTTATCAATCGTAAATTTTACATTTTTGATAGGAGTGTGAATTGAATCGATGCAAATAGTACCAATGTTATCATTTGCATTTTTGTTTTCTTCTGCAGGTACATAACCTCTTCCTTTGTTAATCGTAAACTCAATGTTTAATTTAACAGAAGATTCCATATTACAAATTACCAATTCTGGATTTAGAACTTGAAATCCATTTAGAAATTTATTGATATCTCCGGCTTTAAATGTATCCTGACCAGAAATATTTACCTGAATTCTTTCGTTGTTTACATTTTCAATCTGTCGTTTAAAACGAATTTGTTTTAAGTTAAGAATGATTTCTGTAACATCTTCAACAACGCCTTTAATAGAAGAAAATTCTTGTTCAACGCCTTCTATTTTCACAGTAGTAATTGCAAATCCTTCTAATGAGGATAACAATATACGACGCAAAGCGTTCCCAACTGTAATCCCGTAACCGGGCTCTAAGGGACGAAATTCAAATACGCCTTGAAAATCATCTGCTTCTATCATTACAACCTTATCAGGTTTTTGAAAAGCTAATATTGCCATTTAGTTAATTTTTTCTGATTTTTATTAAATAAATTGTTGAAGTGAATAGCAACAATTTTAAAAATTTCAATACAAA
This sequence comes from Bacteroidota bacterium, assembly GCA_037133555.1. Lineage (GTDB taxonomy): Bacteria > Bacteroidota > Bacteroidia > Bacteroidales > JACABE01 > JACABE01. Next base: position 26,853 of record JBAXNW010000013.1, on the reverse strand, counting down.
AATTGCAGTCAATTTTATTTAGAGTACAATTCGACGATGAGTTGTTCCTTGATATTTTCAGGAATTTCATCTCTTTCAGGATAGTTAAGGAATTTACCTGTTAAAGTTTTAACATCCCATTCTAACCATGAATTTTGATTTACTCTAGAAGCAACAGAATTTGTAATGACTTCTATTGATTTTGATTTTTCTCTAACAGCAATGATCTCACCTGATTTTAAGGTATAAGAAGGTATATTCACAACTTTACCATTAACAGTAATGTGACGATGAGAAACCAATTGACGGGCAGCACTTCTTGTTGGAGCAATTCCTAAACGAAATACAACATTGTCTAAACGAGATTCGATAAGTTGCAACAGGTTTTCACCGGTAATGCCTTTTTTATGAGCTGCTTTATGAAAAACATTTCTAAATTGTTTTTCTAAAATACCATAGGTATATTTAGCTTTCTGTTTTTCTTGTAACTGAAGACCATATTCTGATTGTTTTGATCTTCTTTTGGTAGCACCATGTTGTCCGGGGGGATAATTCTTTTTTTCAAAAGAACGATCAGGTCCGAAAATTGGATCTTTAAATCTTCTTGCTATTTTGGTTTTTGGCCCTATATATCTTGCCATAATCTTTATATTGTTATGATGATTCTTAAATTTTTCCTGAAAAACTCAGTTCCTATTATACTCTTCTTCTTTTAGGAGGTCTGCAACCATTGTGTGGTAAAGGTGTTACATCTTGTATTTCCATTACTTCAATGCCTGCTCCGTGTATGGTTCTGATGGCAGATTCTCTACCAGCGCCAGGTCCTTTAACGTAAGCTTTCACTTTGCGTAATCCTAAGTCAAAAGCAACTTTTGAACAATCTGTAGCTGCCATTTGTGCAGCATAAGGTGTGTTCTTTTTTGAACCTTTAAAACCCATTTTTCCGGCTGATGCCCAGGAAATAACCTGACCGGCATTATTTGTCAATGAAATAATGATGTTGTTAAAAGAAGCATTAATGAATGCTTTACCCAAGGGTTCTACTTTTACAACTCTTTTTTTTGTAACTTTAGCAGTTTTTGCCATATTTACTCTTATTTAAACTTCTTAATTATACAATAAAAACTAATTATTAACCTTTAGGTGCCTTTTTCTTGTTAGCAACAGTTTTCTTTCTTCCTTTTCTGGTTCTGGCATTATTTTTAGTGCTTTGACCTCTTGAAGGCAAACCAATACGATGTCTGATTCCTCTGTAGCATCCAATGTCCATAAGACGTTTGATGTTGAGTTGTACTTCTGAACGAAGTGCACCTTCTACTTTGATTGAATCATTAATAATGGTACGGATAGCATTTTGCTCATCATCGTCCCAATCGTTCACTTTTTTATTAACGTCGATACCGGCTTCTTTTAAAATTTTTTGAGCAGTGGATTTTCCTATGCCAAATACATAAGTTAAGCCAATTTCTCCCCGTTTATTTTTCGGTAAATCTATTCCTGCAATTCTTGCCATAAAATGATTTGTATTTTACAGATTAATTATTTTGTTTATCCTTGTCTTTGTTTGTACTTCGGATTCTTTTTATTGATAACATAAATTACTCCTTTTCTGCGAACTATTTTGCAGTCAGGGGTCCTTTTTTTAACAGATGTTCTAACTTTCATTGTTGTTGATTTTATTATTATTTATACCTGAATGTTATTCTTCCTTTTGATAAATCATAAGGAGACATTTCAAGTTGTACCTTATCACCCGGTAGTATCTTGATATAATGCATCCGCATTTTACCTGAAATATGAGCTGTAATAACATGACCATTTTCCAATTCAACACGAAACATTGCATTTCCTAAGGATTCGGTAACCGTTCCGTCGAGTTGAATTGATGTTTGTTTTGCCATTTAGCTTTTTTTTAGTTATTTATTGTTGCCAGTACTTTTTCAATTTCTTCAAAACTTGATAATATCTCAGCTTTTCCTTTTCTTACTACCACATTGTGTTCGTAATGAGCAGATGGTAATCGGTCAGCTGTTCTAATGGTCCACCCGTCGCGTTCTTGTATTACATTCCGAACTCCTAAGTTAATCATAGGTTCAATTGCAATAACCAATCCTAATTGTAACTTCATTCCACTACCTTGTTTCCCGTAATTAGGTATCTCAGGTTTCTCGTGAAGTTTACGTCCCAGTCCATGCCCTACAAGATCTCTAACAACAGAATAGCCTAGACTTTCAACATAAGTTTGTATTTCAAATCCAATATCACCCACTCTTTTGCCTTCAACAGCAGCGTTAATACCTCTGTAAAGTGATTCTTTGGTGGCTTCCATTAATTTGAGCTTAACTTCGCTTACATTTCCTACTGCAAAAGTGTAGGCAGAATCACCGTAAAAATCATTTTTCAAGGTTCCGCAATCTATTGAAACAATATCACCATCTTCTAAGATTCGATTACCTGGTATTCCATGAACTACTTCATCGTTAACCGAAATACACAAAGTGTGCTTAAACCCATTGTAGCCTTTAAATCCCGGTACAGCACCATGACTTCTAATGAAATCTTCGGCTAATTTATCGAGAAACAAGGTTTCGACACCAGGTTTAACATGTTTAGCAATTTCTGCTAAGGTTTTCCCAACAAGTAAAGAACTTTCTCTTATTAATTCTATTTCTTCTTCCGTTTTATAATAAATCATGCAAATAAATTCTATGCAGTTTAAGCAGTCATACCAGTAGAAGTTCTTCCTTTTATTCTGCCCGATTTTGTTAATCCGTCATAATGACGCATTAATAAATGACTTTCGATTTGTTGAAGCGTATCCAATACAACTCCAACTAAAATAAGTAAGGATGTTCCACCATAAAACTGTGCAAATTGTGAGTTAACACCAAATAATCTAACAATTGCTGGCATCACTGCTACAAAAGCCAAGAACAAAGACCCAGGTAATGTTATTTTTGACATTACATCATCCAAGAATTCAGCAGTTTTTTTACCGGGTTTTATACCAGGTATAAATCCACCATTCTTTTTCATATCCTCAGCCATCTGGTTAGGATTAATAGTAACAGCAGTATAAAAATAAGTAAAAGCAACAATCATAAATGCGAAAACAAAATTATACCAGAACCCATTAAAATTTGAAAAGACTGCAACAAAACCTGATAACGATTCAGAAGCTGCAAATCCTGCAAGTGTAATAGGAATAAACATAATTGCCTGTGCGAAAATAATGGGCATTACACCAGCAGCATTCACTTTTAAAGGAATATACTGACGTACACCACCGTATTGTTTATTACCAACAATTCTTTTAGCATATTGTACTGGGATTTTTCTTGTTCCCTGCACCAATAGTATCGTTATTAAAATAACTAGCACCAATACCACCAATTCAACAAGGAAAATAACCAATCCACCACCTTGTTCTTCCATTCTTGAAATAAATTCACCAAATAAAGCAAAAGGCAATCGGGCAATAATCCCAACCATGATCAACATAGAAATTCCATTTCCAATACCTTTGTCTGTAATTTTCTCACCCATCCACATTACGAATAATGTACCGGCTATCAATATAATTACCGAAGACACATAGAAAAAGAAAGTTGGAGGAGTTCCATTAAATGGAGCAATAGCAGTAGGCATATTACCTAACTGATGCACTAAATTTGCTATATAGCCAGGAGCCTGAAAACCAGTAATAACAACCGTTAAGTAACGGGTTAACTGATTGATTTTTTTACGTCCGCTTTCACCTTCTTTCTGTAATTTTTGGAAATAAGGAATTGCCATACCCAACAACTGAATAACAATAGATGCAGAAATATAAGGCATAATACCTAGTGCAAAAACAGATGCATGAGAAAAAGCACCACCAGAAAACATATTGAGCAAGCCAAGAATTCCAGCACTTGATTGACTTTTCAATGCGCCCAATTGATTGGGGTCAACACCAGGTAATACTACATAAGAACCAAAACGATAGATCAAAACTATACCGATAGTATACAGTATACGCTTGCGTAGTTCTTCAATTTTGTAGATATTCTTAATTGTTTGTATAAATCTTTTCATGTAATATGAGTTATATAGTTGTTGCTACTCCACCATTTGCTTCAATAGCTTTTTTGGCAGTTTCGGTAAAAGCATGAACTGTAACATCTAATTTAGCCTTTAATTCACCTCTACCTAAAATTTTAACAAAGTCATTTTTTGAAATCAGACCATTTTCTTTTAAAACGTCTAAATTGATAACTTGTAAATTTTTAGTTTCAGCTAATCTTTGTAAAGTGTCAATGTTAATTCCATTGTATTCTTTACGGTTAATATTTTTAAAACCAAATTTTGGTACTCTTCTGTAAATAGGCATTTGACCACCTTCAAAACCGCTTTTGCGAGAATAACCTGATCTTGATTGAGCACCTTTGTTACCTCTTGTAGCGGTACCACCTTTACCAGAACCCTGGCCTCTGCCAATCCTTTTGCATGATTTTACTGAACCTCTTGCCGGTTTAAGATTACTTAAATCCATAATATCTTAATAGTTAATCGTTTATTACTAAATTTCTTCTACGCTCAATAAATGTTTAACTTTATTGATCATTCCTTCAACTTGCGGAGTTAATTCTTTTTCAACAACACGATGCATTTTTTTGATACCTAATGCAACTAATGTACGTTTTTGACGTGCTGGTTTATCAATACCGCTTTTGATCTGTTTTATTTTAACTTTTTTCATAGCTTAATTATTTTGGTATTTATTAACCGTTAAAAACTTTGTCTAAATCAATACCTCTCATTTTTGCAACCATATATGGATCTTTCAACTGAACTAAAGCGTCGATAGTAGCTTTTACTACACTATGAGGGTTAGATGAACCTTTAGATTTTGCAAGTACATCTCTTACACCAACACTTTCCAAAACAGCGCGCATCGCACCACCAGCTATAACACCGGTTCCTGGAGCTGCAGGTTTAAGAAAAACTTTTGCACCACTATATTTACCTAATTGTTCGTGAGGTAAAGTCCCTTTAAGAATAGCAACTTTTACTAAATTTTTCTTAGCATCATCAACACCTTTAGCAATAGCTGCAGTTACTTCTTTGGCTTTTCCCAAACCATAACCTACTACTCCGTTTTCGTTTCCAACTACAACAATAGCTGAAAAGCTGAAGGTTCTACCCCCTTTGGTAACTTTGGTTACTCTATTAATACTAACTAATCTGTCTTTAAATTCGATTTCGCTAGATTTTACTCTTTTTACGTTTATGTCTGCCATAATTATATTAGAATTTTAAACCGCCTTCTCTGGCTGCTTCAGCCAATGTTTTTACTCTACCGTGATATAAATAACCATTTCTGTCGAAAACAACAGTTGAAATGCCTGCTTCTAAGGCTCTTTGTGCTATGGTTTGCCCAATAATTTTAGATTTCTCAATTTTGGTAACTTTAGCATCAACAAATGATTTCTCCATAGTTGATGCAGTGGTAATTGTTGTACCATTTGAATCATCAATAATTTGAGCATAGATTTCTTTGTTACTTCTGAAAACCGATAATCTTGGACGTTCTGAAGTACCCAGAATCACCTTTCTGATTCTTTTCTTGATACGAAATCTTCTGAATTCTTTTCTATTCTTTAGTGCCATCCTTTTAGGATTTTATATATTTTTAATTTTTATTTACTTGATGCTGCTTTACCGGCTTTCTTTCTAACAACTTCACCCATAAATCTGATACCTTTTCCTTTGTATGGTTCTGGTTTTCTCAAAGAACGAATCTTAGTAGAAACCTGGCCTAACAATTGTTTATCATGTGATTTCAGGATAATGGTAGGATTTTTTCCTCTTTCTGCAGTAGTTTCAACTTTTACTTCAACAGGAAGTTCCATAAAAATATTATGAGAATATCCTAAAGCGAGTTCTAAAACCCTGCCATCTGTAGATGCTTTGTACCCTACTCCAATAATTTCCTGTACCGATGAAAATCCTTCAGAAACACCTTTTACCATATTAAAAACAAGGGCTCTGTATAAACCATGCAAAGCTCTGTGTCTGTTTTGGTCAGTAGGTCTTTCGATTATAATTTTAGCATCTTCTACATTGACATTCACTGTAATAGCTGGGTCAACACTTTGCTCTAGTGTTCCTAAAGGTCCTTTAACAGTAACAAGGTTCTTATCTGAAACACTTATCGTAACTCCTTTTGGCAATTGAATTGGTAATTTCCCTATTCTTGACATTTTAATTTCTCCTCTTTTAGCTTATGTAACATAAAACTTCACCACCAACATGTTTGGTTTTGGCTTCTTTATCTGTCATCACGCCATGTGATGTTGAAAGTATTGCAATACCTAAACCATTCATTACTCTAGGTAATTTTTCAGCACCAACGTATTTTCTTAAACCAGGGCTACTAACTCTTTGTAAGCTATTGATAGCTGAGATTTTAGTAACAGGGTGAAATTTTAATGCTATTTTAATGATTTGAGGTAAAGTTTCTTCTTCAAATTTGTAGTTTAAGATATAACCTTTATCAAATAAGATTTTAGTCATCTCTTTTTTCAGTTTTGACGAAGGAATCTCAACAACCCTGTGTTTTGCCATTACGGCATTTCTGATTCTTGTTAAGTAATCTGCTATAGGATCAGTGACCATTTTATATTGTATTAAATTATTATTTTTATAAAAAAATTAATTTACCAACTTGCTTTTGTAATACCGGGTATTAAACCTGCTAAAGCCATTTCTCTGAAATTGATACGAGAAATACCAAATTGACGCATGTAGCCTTTAGGTCTGCCTGTTAATTTGCATCTGTTGTGCAATCTAACCGGTGAAGCGTTTTTAGGCAATTTTTGCAAACCGATATAATCTCCGGCTTCTTTTAAAGCAGCTCTTTTAGTAGCATATTTGGCAACTAATTTCTGTCTTTTTACTTCTCTTGCTTTGACTGACTCTTTTGCCATCTTATTGTAGTTTATTTTGGTTTTTAAATGGTAATCCAAATTGTTTCAATAAAGCTAAAGCTTCTTTATCATTCGTAGCTGTAGTAACAAATGTTATGTCCATACCACTGATTTTGCTTAGTTTTTCGATATTGATTTCAGGGAAAATGATTTGTTCTGTGATACCGAAAGTATAATTCCCTCTGCCATCGAAGCCTTTGTCATTGATCCCTCTAAAGTCACGAACACGTGGAATAGAAACTGAAACCAATCTATCTAAGAATTCGTACATTCTTTCGCCTCTTAACGTAACTCTAACACCTACTGGCATACCTTTACGTAATTTGAAGTTTGAAATATCCTTACGAGATTTAGTTGGTACAGCTTTTTGACCAGCGATCATTGACATTTCATCAATTCCGTTATCAATCTGTTTTTTATCAGCTATAGCAGATCCAATTCCCTGGTTTAAGGCAATTTTTACTAAACGTGGCACCTGCATTGAAGATTTGTACTCAAACTCTTTAATAAGTGCTGGTACGATTTCTTCGTTATATTTTGTTTTTAATCTTGGTATATAGCTCATTATTTGATTACCTCCCCTGATTTTATAGAATAGCGAACTAATTTTTCTGATTTAGTGTCCATTTTTCTACCGATTCTTGTTGCATTGCCTTTGGCGTCAACATTCATCAGGTTAGAAATATGAACCGGCGCTTCTTGTTTAACAATACCACCTTGCGTATTTTTAGCATTTGGTTTGGTATGTTTGCTTACTAAGCTGATTCCTTCAACAATAGCAGTGCTGTCTTTTGCATTAATAACAAGAACCTTTCCCTGCATTCCTCTGGAATTACCAGCCAGTACCTTTACGGTATCACCCTTTTTTATATGTAATTTAGCGTTCATATACTTTTTTTTTAACGTTAAAGCACTTCAGGTGCTAATGAAACGATTTTCATAAACTGTTTTTCTCTTAACTCTCTGGCAACAGGTCCAAAAATACGGGTTCCTCTTAATTCTTCAGTTGCTGTAAGTAGAACTATCGCGTTATCGTCAAATCTGATATATGAACCATCACTTCTTCTAACTTCTTTTTTTGTTCTCACTACAACAGCTTTTGAAACTGTTCCTTTTTTTACGTTGCCTGAAGGTAAAGCATCTTTTATTGTAACAATAATTTTGTCACCAATAGATGCATATCTTTTCCTAGTACCTCCCAGTACTCTGATACACAAGGCGCTTTTAGCCCCACTGTTATCAGCAACAATCACTCTAGATTCTTGTTGTATCATAACTATTTTGCTCTTTCAATAATTTCAACTAATCTCCAACATTTACTCTTGCTCATTGGTCTTGTTTCCATGATTTTAACGGTATCACCTTCGTTACATTCGTTTTTCTCATCATGAGCCATAAATTTGGAAGATTTCTTAATAAATTTTCCGTATTTTGGATGTTTTACTTTTCTTTCGATAACAACCGAGATAGATTTATCCATTTTGTTGCTAACGACAAGACCTGTTTTTTCTTTTCTTAATGATCTGATTTCCATCTTTTTAAGATTTCTTTTTTTTAATTATTACGCTTGGGTAATTATTTCGTCCAATTCTCTTTTTCTGAGTTCTGTTATAATCCTTGCAATAGTCTTACGATATTGAGCTATTACATTTGGATTTTCCAAAGGAGAAACAGCGTGATTCATTTTTAATTTAGAAAGTTGAATTCTTTCTTCGACTAATCTTTCTTTCAGTTCCTGAGTAGAAAGTTCTTTGATAACTTCTTGTTTCATTTCTTTGTTTATATTGTTTCTTCAACAAAATCTCTTCTAACCATCAATTTGGTTGCGATTGGGAGTTTTTGAGCAGCAAGTCTCAGTGCTTCTTTTGCAACTTCAAAAGGTACACCATCGGCTTCAAAAAGTATTCTTCCAGGTGTAACTCTTGCAACAAAATATTCAGGAGATCCTTTACCTTTACCCATACGTACTTCGGCTGGCTTTTTGGTGATAGGTTTATCAGGAAATATTCTGATCCAAATCTGACCTTCACGTTTCATAAAACGGGTTACCGCTTGACGTGCTGCTTCAATTTGTCTTCCTGTAATCCAAGTTTCTTCCAATGCCTTAATACCGAATGATCCGAAAGCAAGCTGGCTACCACGTTTGGAGTTGCCTTTCATCTTGCCCTTCTGCATTTTCCTGTATTTGGTCTTTTTTGGCTGTAACATTGCTATTTATTATTATAAGTTTAAATTTCTTTTAATTGAATGACAAAACTATCGTCTTTGTCTGTTTTGGTTATTGTTGCTCTTGTTATTGTTGTTTGGGCGTTGTCTTGAACCACCACCTTGAGGCAACTGTTTTTCTTTACTTGCATTTGGTATAGATGGAACAAGTTCTCTTTTTCCATAAACCAATCCTTTGCAAATCCAAACTTTAATACCAATTCTTCCGTAAGTAGTATGCGCTTCAGCTAATGCATAATCAATATCAGCTCTTAAAGTATGAAGTGGTGTTCTTCCTTCTTTATATTGTTCACGTCTTGCCATTTCGGCTCCACCAATTCTTCCGGAAGCTAATACTTTAATTCCTTCTGCTCCTGCTCTCATACTGGATGCAATCGATGTTTTGATTGCTTTACGGTATGAAACCCTACCTTCTATTTGTCTTGCAATCGTATTTGCAACAAGAATAGCATCTAATTCGGGGCGTTTAATTTCAGAAATATTAATTTGTACTTCTTTATTTGTAACTTTTTTTAATTCTTCCTTAAGCTTATCAACTTCCTGACCACCTTTTCCGATAATAAGACCTGGACGTGCAGTATTAATGGTAACTGTAACCAATTTTAATGTACGTTCGATGTTAATTCTTGAAATACCTGCTTTTGATAAACGCGTATTTAGATACTGTCTGATCTTAAAATCTTCAATAAGCTTTGGTTCAAAATTTTTTCCTCCATACCAATTAGAATCCCAGCCTCTGATGATGCCTAATCTGCTACCTATTGGATTGACTTTTTGTCCCATTTATAATTTTTTAAAGTGTTTTTACTATTTATTAATTATTTTCCGTTGTTTCTACTACTGGAGCAATTTCTTTTCTGCTATCTATGATGAGCGTAATATGACTTGAGCGTTTTCTGATGCGATGAGCCCTGCCTTGAGGAGCAGTTCTGATTCTTTTGGTTTGTCTTCCACCATCAACAAATACTTCTTTGACATATAAATTACTTTCTTCAATTCTTACGCCTTCGTTTTTGCTTTGCCAGTTGGCAATAGCTGACAATAACAACTTACGTAATTTAATTGCAGATTCTTTTGCGCTAAATTGCAAAATGTGTATAGCTTTTTCAACATTTACACCACGGATTAAATCAGCCATTAATCTTGTTTTCCTCGGAGAAGATGGATTATTGGTTAATTTAGCAAAATATAAAGATTTTTTTGCTTCTTTTTCCTGTTCAGCTCTGTTATGTTTCCTTGATCCCATTTCTGTAAATTATTTATTTTTTCCCTTTGTCTTTATTACCTGCGTGACCTCTAAAAGTTCTGGTAGGGGCAAATTCTCCTAATTTGTGTCCAACCATATTTTCGGTAACATACACCGGAATAAATTTATTCCCATTATGAACTGCGATTGTTTGTCCTACGAAATCAGGTGAAATCATTGAAGCTCTCGACCAAGTTTTGATTGCTAGTTTTTTATTCTTTTCAATAGCATCCAATACCTTTTTCTCTAGTTTATATTCTATGTAAGGACCTTTTTTTAATGAACGACTCATACTTAAGTGTTTTTATAAATCTTTATTATTTCTTCCTTGAAACGATGATATATTTGTTTGATTCCTTTTTCTTAGATCTTGTTTTGTATCCTTTTGATGGAATACCTTTTCTTGATCTTGGGTGACCGCCTGATGAGCGACCTTCACCTCCACCCATTGGATGGTCAACCGGATTCATTACTACCCCTCTAACGCGTGGTCTGCGACCCTGCCAGCGAGCTCTACCTGCTTTTCCTGATACTTCTAAGCTATGATCAATATTAGAAACCATACCTATTGTAGCTTTACAACTTTGTAAAATCATACGGGTTTCACCTGAAGGCATTTTTACAATTGCATATTTGTCATCTCTCGACATCAACTGTGCATATGTTCCAGCACTACGGCTCAGTTTTGCTCCTTGTTCAGGACGTAATTCCATGTTATGTATGATAGTACCAAATGGAATTTCGCTCATAAATAAAGCATTTCCTATTTCTGGTGCTACACCTTTTCCTGAAACTACAATCTGACCTACTTTTAATCCGTGAGGTGCAATGATGTATCTTTTTTTACCGTCAGCATAAAATAACAGTGCAATTCGGGCTGTTCTGTTTGGATCATATTCAATTGAATGAACAGTTGCAGGTATATTGTCTTTATCGCGTTTAAAATCGATAATTCTATATGCTTGTTTATGTCCGCCGCCTAAATAACGCATGGTCATTCTACCGGTATTGTTACGTCCACCACTTCTTTTCTTAGGAGCTAACAAACTTTTTTCGGGTACATCGGTCGTTATTTCTTCAAATGTACTGATAATTTTGAAACGTTGTCCTGGTGTTGTTGGTTTAAATTTTTTAAGAGCCATTTCTTTCCTTTATATATTGCTATAAAAATCAATTGTTTCTCCTGCAGCTAATGTAATCATAGCTTTTTTAAAGGCGTTGGTTTTACCTGAGATAACCCCTGCTTTTGTATTTCTTGATTTTGTTTTCCCACGATATACCATCGTATTGACTAAATCAACTTTTACGCCGTACAAGCTTTCAACTGCTTTTTTTATTTCTATTTTATTTGCCTTTCTGTCGACTATAAATCCAAAGCGATTGGTTGTTTTTTCGCTTATGGCAGTCATTTTTTCAGTTATTATCGGCTTTACTATAATGCTCATCTCGTCTTAGCTGTTTTGATTTTTAAAACTAATTTTTTAAGCTTCGCTTTGAATTTTATTAAATTCTGCAAGTGAACTTTCTAAAAACATCAAATTATTTGCGTTCAAAATATCGTAAGTGTTTAAATCTGTAACATTTACAACTTTCACTTGTCCCAGATTACGGGATGACAAATATACACTTTTATTTGATTCAAAAAGAATTAATAATGTTTTTTTATCAAAAATATTCAAATTATTTAAAATACCAATAAATTCTTGGGTTTTAGGCGTCTCAAAAGTAAAATCTTCGACAACTAAGATGTTGTTTTCCTTAGCTTTATAAGATAATGCTGATTTACGAGCTAATTTCTTTAATTTTTTATTTAATTTGAAACTATAATCTCTGGGGCGTGGACCAAAAACTCTACCACCTCCAATGAATAATGGAGAATTGATATCGCCTGCACGAGCGCTGCCGGTACCTTTTTGTTTTTTAATCTTCTTGGTACTTCCTGAGATTTCAGATCTTTCTTTTGATTTATGCGTACCCTGACGTTGATTTGCAAGGTATTGCTTAACATCAAGATAAATTGCATGATCATTTGGTTCTATACCAAAAACTGAATCATTTAACTGAGCCGTTTTATCGGTTTTGTTACCGCTTGTGTTATATACTACTAACTCCATCTTTCAATAATTAAATATGAACCCTTAGGACCAGGTACTGATCCTTTAACTACGATTAAATTCTTTTCAAGTACGATTTTCACTACCTGAAGATTTATCATTTTGCGACGGTTTCCACCAGTTCTTCCAGCCATACGTATGCCTTTAAAAACTCTTGAAGGCCATGAAGATGCACCAACTGAACCTGGAGCCCTTAACCTATCATGTTGACCGTGCGTTGCATCACCAACACCTTTGAATCCGTGTCTTTTAACAACACCCTGAAAACCTTTACCTTTTGTAGTTCCTACTACATCGATGTATTCACCTTCAACAAAAATATCTACACCTAAGACATCACCAAACTGTTTTTGATGATCTGCTTCGAAACGTGTAAATTCATAAACAACTTTTTTAGGAGTTGTTCCTGCTTTCTTGAAGTGACCTTTCAAAGCATTGGTAGTATGTTTATCTTTCTTTTCACCAAAAGAAATTTGAATGGCTTCATAGCCATCAATCTCTTTTGTTTTTACTTGCGTTACTACGCAAGGACCAGCTTCTATTACCGTGCATGGGATATTTTTCCCAGAGGCATCGAATACGCTCGTCATTCCGATTTTTTTTCCAATTAATCCTGACATTGTACTTTTTATTTATTCTTTCTAAGTTTACAGTCTGATGCTAAAAAACTATTATACTTTAATTTCGACTTCAACACCACTGGGCAACTCAAGTTTCATTAATGCATCAATTGTTTTTGATGTCGTGCTGTATATATCCAGTAGTCTTTTATAAGAACACAACTGGAACTGTTCACGAGATTTCTTGTTTACGAATGTTGAACGTAATACTGTATAAATCTTTTTATTGGTAGGTAATGGAATAGGTCCATTAACTACAGCTCCTGTTGACTTTACAGTCTTTACAATTTTTTCAGCTGATTTGTCAACCAAATTGTAATCGTAGGATTTTAACTTTATTCTTATTCTTTGATTCACTTTATTTATTAATTAATTTTTAAATTAATAGACTATATATTATGTATATTAGCTTTTGCTTCCTTTGATATTTGTGATAACTTCTTCAACGATAGCAGCTGGTGCCTGATTGAAATGTGAGAACTGCATAGTAGATGTGGCTCTTCCTGAAGACAATGTTCTTAATGTAGTAACATAACCAAACATATTGGATAAAGGAACATCAGCTTTTACAATCTGATAAGCAACTTTTGCATCAATTTCTTTAAGCACACCACGTCGTTTGTTGATATCACCTGTAACATCGCCGATATAATCATCTGGAGTTACGATTTCAACTTTCATGATTGGTTCAAGTAAAATAGGTTTAGCTTTTTTACAAGCTTCTTTAAAAGCAATTTTAGCTGCTAATTCAAATGACAATGCATCTGAATCAACTGCATGAAATGCTCCATCCAATAATTTTACTTTTAAACTTTCTACAGGATAGCCAGCTAATACACCATTCATCATGGCTGCTTTGAATCCTTTTTCGATAGGTCCAATATATTCTTTAGGAATATTACCACCTTTTACTTCATTGATAAATTGCAATCCAGTAACACCTTCATCTGCAGGAGAAATTTCAACTTCAATATCTGCAAATTTACCTTTACCACCGGTTTGTTTTTTATAAACTTCTCTGAATTTAACGGTTGAAGTAATGGCTTCCTTATAGGCAACTTGTGGTTTCCCTTGGTTGCACTCTACCATAAATTCGCGTCTTAACCTGTCAACTAATATTTCAAGATGTAATTCCCCCATACCACTAATAATGGTTTGTCCTGAATCTTCATCAGTTTTAACATTAAACGTTGGATCTTCTTCAGCTAACTTATAAAGTCCGTTGGATAATTTATCGATATCTTTTTGAGTAATCGGTTCAATGGCAATACTGATAACAGGATCGGGGAATACTATATTTTCGAGTACGATAGGAAATTTTTCATCACACAATGTATCTCCGGTACGAATGTCTTTAAAACCAACGGCAGCACCAATATCACCAGCTTCAATTCTTTCAAGTGGGTTTTGTTTATTGGCATGCATTTGCATAATACGGGAAATACGTTCTTTTTTACCGGTTGTAGTATTTAATACATATGAACCAGCTTCAAGTGTACCTGAGTATACTCTGAAGAAAGCAATTCTACCTACATAAGGATCGGTTGCGATTTTAAAAGCTAAAGCTGACATAGGTGCATCAGCAGTATGCTCTCTAATTTCTTCCTTGTCTGTTTTAGGATTAATTCCGATAACTGCAGGAACATCCATTGGACTTGGCAAAAATCTAATAACAGCATCTAATAATTTCTGAACACCTTTATTTTTGAATGAAGCGCCACAAATTACAGGTGTAATTCTCATTTCGATAGTAGCTTTTCTAATAGCTGCTATCATTTCGTCTTCGGTAAGTGAGTTGTGGTCGTTTAAGAACTTAGTAAGAAGGGCATCATTTTCTTCTGCAACACCTTCAATTAATTTTGTACGGTATTCATCAACTACATCAAGTAAATCTTCAGGAACAGGAATTTCAGTAATTTCAACACCTAATGATGTTTCATTCCAATAATAAGCTTTATTGGCGATTAAATCTACAATACCTGTAAATGTATCTTCTTGGCCGATAGGAATCTGAAGTGGAATAGGATTTGCTCCCAGTCTATCTTTTATTTGGCCCAATACATTAAAAAAATCAGCACCTGCTCTGTCCATTTTATTAATGAAACATAAACGAGGTACTTTATATTTATCTGCTTGACGCCATACAGTTTCAGATTGAGGTTCTACCCCACCTACTGCACAGAAAAGAGCAACAGCTCCATCAAGTACCCTTAATGAACGTTCTACTTCAACAGTAAAATCGACATGTCCAGGTGTATCGATAATGTTAATTTTAAATTGTTCGTTTTCGTAGTCCCAGAAAACAGTTGTAGCTGCAGAGGTAATGGTTATACCTCTTTCTTGTTCTTGAACCATCCAATCCATAACGGCTCCGCCGTCGTGAACTTCTCCAATTTTATGACTTTTACCCGTATAATACAATATCCGCTCCGTTGTTGTAGTTTTACCTGCATCAATGTGAGCCATAATGCCAATATTTCGTGTGTATGATAATTTCTCTGACATTTCTATCGTATTCTTCCTTTAAATTTATTGAATCAAAAAATTAATGAACTATAATTATAATATTTAAACAGTATTAAAATCTAAAATGTGAGAAAGCTTTATTAGCTTCTGCCATTCTATGTGTATCTTCTTTACGCTTAAATGCTGCACCTTCTTCTTTAAAAGCAGATAAAATCTCACCAGCTAGTTTCTGGCTCATTGATTTTTCATGTCTCTTACGTGCATATTTCACCAGGGCTTTCATTCCTATAGACATTTTTCTGTCAGGTCTGATTTCTGATGGAATCTGGAATGTTGCACCACCAATTCTACGACTACGTACTTCTACGGCAGGGGTAACATTCGCTAATGCTTTTTTCCATACTTCTACACCGTCTTCTTTTGACTTTTCAGCTACAATTTCCATTGCATCATAAAAAATTTCAAAAGCAGTGCTTTTCTTTCCCCTTAACATTAAATTGTTAACGAATTTAGTAACCAAAGTATCATTGAACTTTGGATCTGGTAATATGATTCGTTTCTTGGGTTTAGCTTTCCTCATTTTATTAAAAAATTTGGTACTTTATTAATATATTATTTTTTTGCTTTTGCTTTTGGTTTTTTGGTACCGTATTTAGATCTTCTTTGGTTTCTTCCTTCAACTCCTGAAGTATCCAAAGCACCTCTAATGATATGGTATCTAACACCAGGTAAATCTTTTACTCTGCCACCTCTGATCATTACGATAGAGTGTTCCTGCAAATTATGACCTTCACCCGGAATATAAGCGTTTACTTCTTTTCCGTTCGTTAATCTTACCCTTGCAACTTTACGCATGGCCGAATTAGGTTTTTTTGGTGTTGTAGTGTATACTCTAACACAAACCCCTCTTCTTTGTGGACATGAATCCAAAGCAGGTGATTTACTTTTCTCTGTTAATTTATTTCGTCCTTTACGAACTAACTGCTGTATTGTAGGCATATTACGTTGATTGTTTTAATATCAAGTTTGTTAACAACCCCAATTTTTTGGGACTGCAAAGGTAATACTTTATTTTAAATTACCAAGTGCCGAATTAAAAAAAATTCAGTATTTTCGCATTTTATTTTTTATCCGTCTGATTTAAGGCATAAACACTATCTAATCAATGCGTAAGTACAAACATGTTTTTTTTGATCTTGACCGTACATTATGGGACTTTGACACCAACTCTTTGGAAACAATTAAAGATTTATACAATATATATAATATTAAAACAATTTTAAACTGCGACTTTTTAAGTTTTCATACTACCTATATTAAATACAATACGCAATTGTGGGACGCATATCGAAAAGCTGAAATAAAAAAAGAATTTTTAAGTGTTCAGCGATTTTTGCTTACGCTAAATGATTTTGGATGTAACGATTTAACGTTGGCAAGCAAAATGGCAAAAGATTATATCCATCTCAGCCCTTTGAAAAGCTTATTATTTCCATATACACTGGAAGTGCTGGACTTTTTAAAAGATAAATATTGCTTACACATTATCACCAACGGATTTGTTGAAGTTCAGTACCGAAAAATCAAAAACGCTGGTTTAGAAAAATATTTCACCCATGCAATTACGTCGGAAGAAGCTGGTTTTCAAAAGCCTGATAAACAAATTTTTGAATTTTCGTTGGAGAAAGCCGGTGCCAAAGCCGAAGAAAGCATAATGATAGGAGATGATCTAAAAATAGATATACTTGGTGCTAAACAAATCGGTATTGACCAGATATTTTTTAATCCTTCTGGTATTCAGCACAATGAAGTTATAACTTTTGAAATCGATTCGCTGAAACAAATATTTGAAATATTAAATTAAAATAATTTCCAATTTCAGTTTTTTTTTATTTAATTGCCTTAATTTTCTATTATCTTTACAAAATAAAATTAGTATTCATTATAAAACCATTCTTAACGTATGAAAATTACAATTGTTGGAACAGGCTATGTCGGTTTGGTTACCGGAACCTGTTTTGCCGAAGTAGGCATTGATGTAACTTGTGTTGATATTGACAAAGTTAAAATTGAAAATCTTCAAAAAGGTATTTCACCTATATTTGAACCGGGTTTAGACCCAATGATAGAAAGAAATGTAAGTAAAGGAAGATTGAAATTCTCAACTGATTTAGCAAATTGTATAGATGGAACAGATGTTATTTTCAGCGCAGTAGGCACACCTCCCGACGAAGATGGAAGTGCTGACTTGCAATATGTACTGGATGTTGCGCGTACAGTTGGTAAATACATGAATGATTATATATTGATTGTCACAAAAAGCACGGTCCCTGTTGGAACCGCTAAAAAAGTCCGAAATGCCATTCAGGAAGAATTAGACAAAAGAGGTCTGAAAATCGAATTCGATGTAGCATCCAACCCTGAATTTCTCAAAGAAGGTGATGCTATCAACGATTTCTTAAAACCCGATAGAATTGTTGTAGGTGTGGAATCGGACAGAGCAGAAACACTTATAAAAAGTCTTTATAAACCATTTACGTTAAATGGTCATCCTGTAATTATCATGGATGTTCCTTCAGCCGAAATGACCAAATATGCTGCCAACTCAATGTTAGCTACTAAAATCAGTTTTATCAACGACATTGCCAATTTATGTGAGATTATGGGTGCCGATGTGAACATGGTTCGCAAAGGTATCGGCAGTGATTCACGGATTGGAAGTAAATTTATTTATCCTGGCATTGGCTATGGTGGTTCTTGTTTTCCTAAAGATGTAAAAGCATTGATAAAAACGGCTGACCTCAACGGTTACAACATGCGTGTATTAAAAGCTGTAGAATTTGTTAATGATGATCAAAAATCAGTACTTTTCAATAAATTAAATACTTATTTCAAAGGTGATCTAAAAGGTCGAACCATTGCTTTATGGGGTTTATCTTTCAAACCTCAGACCGATGATATGCGCGAGGCTCCTTCATTGGTATTGATCAAAAAATTATTGGAAGCTGGCTGTAAAGTAAAAGCATATGACCCTGTTGCAATGCACGAAGCTCAGCGGAAAATTGGGGACGTAATTGAGTTTTCAAAAGATGCTTACGATACCTTGGTGGATGCCGATGCCATGATGCTGGTTACTGAATGGACAGAATTCCGCTTCCCAAACTGGAATGTTGTAAAAAAACTAATGAAGCACAATGTGATTTTTGATGGAAGAAATATATTCGACCATAAAGAAATGAAGGAAATTGGATTTGAATACTTCTGTTTAGGAATTAAAACGAATTAGTTATAAGTTAATGCAAATTAAGTTAATAGATTATTGAATCTTTGAATGTTAAATTAAAGATTCAATAATCTATTTGTTAATTATTAAAATTGATACTGATAAAGAAAATAACGTATGAGAAAAAAAATATTAGTTACCGGTGGTGCAGGTTTTTTAGGTTCACATCTATGCGAAAGACTACTCAAGGAAGGGAATGAAGTAGTTTGTCTGGATAATTATTTTACCGGACAAAAACAAAATGTCGTTCATTTATTGGACAATCCTTTTTTTGAATTGATCCGCCACGATGTAACCATGCCATTCTTTATTGAAGTAGACGAAATCTATAACCTGGCGTGCCCCGCCTCCCCTGTCCACTACCAGTACAATGCTATAAAAACGGTTAAAACCTCAGTGATGGGTGCTATCAATATGCTTGGATTGGCCAAAAGAATAAAAGCCAAGATATTACAAGCTTCAACAAGCGAAGTATATGGCGATCCGGAAGTACATCCTCAGGTAGAATCTTATTGGGGACATGTAAATCCAATCGGAATCAGGGCTTGTTATGATGAAGGGAAGCGTTGTGCCGAAACATTGTTTGTAAACTACCATCGTCAAAACAATGTAAATATCAAGATCATCCGTATTTTCAATACCTATGGCCCAAGAATGCATCCTCACGATGGCAGAGTAGTTTCTAATTTTATTGTACAGGCTTTGCAAAATCAAGACATCACTATATTTGGTGACGGGAAACAAACCAGAAGTTTTCAATATGTAGATGACCTCGTAAATGGCATGATAAAAATGATGGCTACAGGCGACGATTTTACGGGCCCTGTCAACATTGGCAATCCTAACGAATTTACCATGCTCGAATTGGCTGAAAAAGTAATCAGACTCACCGGCTGTAAATCAAAAATAGTATTTGAACCACTCCCATCCGACGACCCCATGCAACGTCAACCCAATATTTCGTTGGCCAAAGAAAAACTAAACTGGGAACCCAAAATTGAATTAGAAGAAGGTTTGACCAAAACTATAGAATATTTTAAAACGATTGTAAAATAAACAAAATGGCTACAATTTTAGTAACGGGTAGCAATGGACAGTTGGGCAACGAAATTAGATGCTTATCACAAAAATATCCAGACTACAATTTTATTTATACAGATATTGAGGAACTCAACATCACCGACTATCAACAAATAGATCAGTTTTTTAAGATTAATAACATTCAGTATATCATTAATTGTGCTGCTTATACGGCAGTAGATAAAGCTGAACAGGATACTGACCTGGCAAGGTACATCAATGCAAATGCTGTAAAATACCTTTCACAGATTGCAAAAAAAAACCATTCCTGTATGATACATATTTCTACTGATTATGTATTCGATGGAAAACATCATAAGCCTTATACCGAGATGGACTCGATTTGTCCAACTTCTTCTTATGGGAAAACCAAAGCAGAAGGCGAAAACGAAGTAAGAACCCATGCTGAAAAGGGCATCATCATCCGTACATCGTGGTTGTATTCTTCATTTGGACATAATTTTATCAAGACCATACTTAAATATGGTAAAGAGAGAGGCAAACTGAATGTGGTATTTGACCAGATTGGCACCCCTACTTATGCGGCTGATTTAGCAAAAGTTATTTTAGATATTTTACCTGAACTGGCTTCAAAAACAAGCATAGAAACCTATCATTTTTCTAATGAAGGTGTTAGTAGCTGGTACGATTTTGCCAAAGAAATTGTTGCACTATCTGGCTTTGAATGCATCATTCAGCCAATCAGAACCGAAGATTATCCGCTACCTGCTCCTCGCCCTTATTACAGCGTGTTGGACAAGGCTAAAATCAAAAAAGAATTCAACATTGAAATCCCTTATTGGAAAGACAGTTTGAAGAAATGCCTGAAAATTATTAATGCTTAAGTTTTTAAAAGTTTCGGGAGGACTTGGAGTATTTAGAGGACTTGGAATACTTAAAGTTAAAAAAAATATTATTATGAACGATAGTGAGGAATCTCATAATATAAATAAATTACAAATGAGATGCTTCCTTCGTCAACATGACAAAAGAAAGATTCAATAAGATAAAAAACACAATACAAAAATTATTTTTCTGCCCTTAAGGCAAAAACCAACAATTTTATGGAAGCAATTGATAAAACCATTTTAGCAAAAGCCAATAAATGGCTAGAACCTCATTATGATTCAGAAACACAGGCAAAAGTAAAGTTTTTGTTAGAAAACGACACGACTGAACTTATCGAATCTTTTTACCGTGATCTGGAATTCGGAACCGGTGGTTTGCGTGGGATTATGGGTGTTGGTAGCAACCGTATGAATAAATATACGGTAGGTATGGCAACTCAGGGTTTAGCAAACTATATCCTAAAGATGTTTCCTGGAAAAACTGACTGTAAAATGGCCATAGCCTATGATTCACGGAACAACAGCAAGTATTTTGCACAAATTACTGCAGATGTAATGTCGGCCAATGGAATCAGGGTATTTTTGTTTGAATATCTCCGCCCAACTCCAGAACTTTCTTTTGCCATCCGCGAACTGAGTTGCCAGAGTGGAGTTGTCATCACAGCTTCGCACAACCCTAAGGAATACAATGGCTACAAAGCTTACTGGGAAGATGGTGGACAGTTGATAAGCCCTCACGATACCAATGTAATTGAAGAAGTAATGAAAATTACTGATATCAGCCAGATAAAATTTGATGGAAATTCTCAATTGATTGAAATGATAGGCGAAAATATTGATCGCATTTATCTTGAAAAGCTGAAATCACTTTCCCTATCGCCTGAATTAATCAAAAAACACAAAGATTTAAGCATCGTTTATACTGCTTTACACGGCACTGGAATTACATTGGTACCCCGTGCATTGAAAGAATTAGGTTTTGAGAACATTCATATTGTTGAGGAACAGGCAATCGCTGACGGCAACTTCCCTACACTGAAATCGCCCAATCCCGAGGAAAAAGCAGCCCTCGAAATGGCCATAGCAGAAGCCCGCAAAGTGAATGCCAGCCTTGTTTTAGCTACAGATCCCGATGCCGACAGAGTTGGTATTGCTGTTAAAAACGACAAGGGTGAATATGTATTGTTCAATGGCAACCAAACCGCTTCTGTGCTGATTTATTACCTCATCAGTCAATGGAAAGCCAAAGGAAAACTGACAGGCAACGAATACATCGTAAAAACCATCGTTACTTCTGAGCTATTGAAAGACATCGCCCTTAAAAATGCTGTGGCAAGCTACGATGTGTTGACAGGTTTTAAATATATTGCAGAATTGATACTTCATCTGGAAGGTAAAAAAACATTTATCGGTGGAGGTGAAGAAAGTTATGGTTATCTGATTGGTGATTTTGTCCGTGACAAAGATGCAGTGATTTCCTGCTGTATGATAGCCGAAATGGCTGCCTGGGCTGCAGAAAATGGTAAAACTTTCTACGATATACTGATAGATTTATCCTGCGAATATGGCTTTTACAAAGAAGATTTACTCTCCATTACAAAAAAAGGAAAATCAGGTGCCGAAGAAATTCAGGCAATGATGGATGCATACCGCAGCCATCCTCCAACTATGATCAACGGGGTAAAAGTTACAATGATCAAAGATTATCAAATGCAAACCGCAACAGATTATAGCTCAAACACTACGGATGTGATTGATTTACCAAAATCGAATGTATTGCAGTTTTTTACAGCCGATGGCAGTAAGATTACAGTTCGCCCTTCAGGTACCGAACCCAAGATTAAATTCTATTTCGGAGTTAAAGGAGATTTAGTTTCTATAGCTGATTACGAAAAGGTCAATTTGCAACTAAATGATAAAATAAAAGCGATTATTGAAGATATGAAGTTGTAATTTGTTGATTTGGTGAGTTTAAATTAAAAATCCTCATTATTTTTATGAAACAATGAGGATTTGATTTTATTTAGACGCCTCAATTTTTTTTATTAAAGACATATCCCAATATTTACGCTTGGTGTATTTCTTATATAAAATTAAAATTTCTTTTGCTTTATCATTCTGTTTCATATCCATGTAAACTAAAGCAAGGTTATTATATGCCCCTGAATTTTTTTTATTCAAATTTAAACATCTGATATTATATTTAATCGCTTCATTTCAGTATTCATTACGTTTTTCTTTATAATATGCTCCTTTAAAATCGTACATCATTGCTAAGTCATAATAATACTCTTCTAATCCATTTTTTATTTTGTTAGTATCTAATTTTAATAGATGTGCAAATGTAGAATCGACATTTGTCTGATTGACATTCATACATGAAACACCGTTAATATTTTTTTTAATTTTTATATAATCTATTGTTTCCTGAGAATTTACAGTTAACAAGATTGTATTAAGAATAAAGAAGAATGTGATTTTTTTCATGGCTTAACTTTTAGTTTTATTCAAAAATTTTATCAAAAGTAATACATTTTTAGAAATATAAAAGATTTTCAAAACAATAGTTTTCCAAATATGTTAAATACTAAAATTAAAAATTCAAAATGATTTATACCGCAGCCTTAACAAAACAAACCGTTACCTCAAATATCTCCATAGCTCCCAATGCATATGTATTAAGTTTTAAAAGGGATTTCGACTTTGTCCCCGGGCAATGGATTGCTATTGGACTGAATCCCACTGACAATCCCCGTTTATACAGTATCGCCAGTGGCATGCATAATGACGAAATCAATATTTTATTTGATATAAAACCCCAGGGTGCCCTTACACCCAATATGGCAACCCTTAAAAAAGGTGATAGTATATACGTCTCTCAACCCGATGGCAGTTTCAGCGGAACATCTGACAAAGCTTGGTGGATTGCTTCTGGTACTGGTATAGCTCCTTTTAAAGCGATGCTGGATTCGGGTATGGGAAAAGATAAGAAATTACTGCATGGCGGAAAATCACTGCAATTATTTTATTTCGAAAAAGAATTCACAGCAGCCCTGGGTGAAAATTATATACGATGCTGTTCCAGAGAAAAAGGCAATAATGTGTTCGAAGGAAGAATTACGGAATATTTAAGACAACAAGAACAACTCCCATCCGACGAAAAGTATTACCTTTGCGGAAGTTCCGAAATGGTGGTTGAAGTTAGAGATATACTTGTAGACAAAGGTGTCCCCTTCGGAAATATCATTGCAGAAATATATTTTTAACAGATGTCAAAAGAAAAACTATTCGGGAAAACTCCGAACGAAATCAAAACCATCGTCAAAGAAACAGGAATGCCTGCTTTTACGGCTAATCAGATTATTGACTGGTTGTATAAAAAAGACATCACCGAAATCGAACAGATGTCGAATATTTCGGCTAAAAACCGTGGACTACTTGCTGAGAACTATCAATTGGGCGTGAGCTTGCCATTAAAGTCTCAGGAATCAAAAGATGGCACTAAAAAATACCTTTTCCCTGCCGGTGAAGGCCGTTTTATTGAATCAGCTTTTATCCCCGACGAAAACCGTTCTACGCTTTGTGTTTCATCACAGGTAGGTTGTAAAATGGGTTGTTTGTTTTGTATGACTGGTAAACAAGGCTTTCAGCAACAACTAACTGCAGGTGAAATCGCCAACCAAATCCGCAGCCTACCTGAACGCGCTAAACTGACCAATGTAGTGTATATGGGCATGGGAGAACCCTTCGACAATCCCGATGAATTGATGAAAAGTCTTGAGATATTGACTGCTGATTGGGGTTTTGGAATGAGTCCCCGCAGAATCACTGTTTCTTCTATTGGCATATTGCCAGCTATGAAAAGGTTTCTGGACTTCAGCACCTGCCATCTAGCTATCAGTATGCATTCTCCTTTTGACGAAGAACGCCGACAATTGATGCCGATACAGCATGTGTATTCCATCAAGGATGTAATTGCTATGTTAAAGACTTATGACTGGCACGGACAACGAAGGATCTCCTTTGAATACATCATGCTGAAAGGCGTGAACGATACCGAATCACATGTAAAGGAAATGGCAAGATTATTGAATGGACTTTCATGCAGGGTAAACCTGATTAAATTCCATCCCATACCCGGCACTCCGCTGGAAGCAACTGAAAAAACAACAATGGTCAGTTTCAGGGATGCTTTAACCGCTAAAGGTATTTTTACAAGTATACGCCAATCGAGAGGAGAAGATATTTTTGCAGCCTGTGGCTTGCTTTCTACCAAAGAATTATTGAAGAAAAACGAAGATTAATTATACAGTTCTTCGTTGAATAATTTTAGCATTTTATTTTTTCACAATCCAGAAAATCGACATTAACTGTTCACATTAAATTCTTCTTCCAGAAAATCTTTGAGTTGCGAAGGTTGTATATCCAAGGTAAGTTCCCCTTTTTTGCAATAGGATATTTTGCCTGTTTGTTCTGAAACAACAATGGCAATGGCATCTGACTGTTCTGTAATCCCCATGGCTGAACGATGTCGCAATCCTAAATCCTGAGATATATTCCGATTACCCGAAACAGGCAATATACATCTTGCAGCCCGTATACGGTTACTTACGATAATGACGGCTCCATCGTGCAAAGGACTGTTTTTAAAAAAAAGACTTTCCAATAATTGTTTCGAAATATTCGCTTCTATTATTTCGCCGGAATTGGAAAAAGTGGTGAGCTCGTTTTTATTGGCAATCACCAATAAAGCGCCAGTGCCTGTGTTCGACATCTTCTGGCAGGCCTGAATAATTGGGTCAATGCTAAGATTGTTTTCATTCGTCATATCAATCCTCCAAAACAAAAAACGTTTGGACTTCTTACTAATAAAACCCGGGGTCCCCAGCAACAATAAAAACCTTCGTATTTCAGGTTGAAAAACAACTATCAATGCAATTACTCCTACACTGATAAATTGACCCAAAATCTCGGCCAGCAATTCCATTTCAAGGGCCCTTACGAGCTTCCACATCAGGTAAATTGAAATAATACCAATAAATATATTTATTGCAGCAGTTCCCCTGATTAATTTATACAATTCAAAGAAAAGATATGCAACCAAGACAATATCAATTACATCAAGGACTCTCAACGTAGGAAGATGAACGATAAATAATTCTAACATATTTGATTTCTTTTACAAACTAAATTTAAAAAACAAATGTAAGCTTAATTTTAATGAAGTAAAGCAAGTTCAATGCATTCCAATTTAAAATTAAGGGATACGGCAATTTTAGAACTTCAAATAGACGGTGTATTTAATTTTTGATGGAGAAGCTTGACCTTTGAAAAGAGCAGGTATCCATTTGAATTTGTATTTCAACAGCATCTTTCGGGCAGCCTGTTTATCAAAACCATATTTTCCTCCATTTACGATTTCTCCAATATCAACCAGTCCTTTTTCATTGATCAGAATATGAAAACTCACTTCTATCTCTCTGTTTTTTAGAAGTTTGAAATTTTCTGGGTATTTTTCTTCGATATAATCTTTTACATTCATCCAATAACGCTGGGCATACATAATAAAATGCTCCCAACCATTTACAGGTTGTGCAGCCACCATTTCCTTTTTGTAATGATATTGCCTGCCAACCATATCAAAACTCATACCTTTTTTTAATTTACCTTTGGAATACCATTCGGTAAAATAGGGTTTCCCATCATTGTAAGCTGCATGCCAAACACTGTCTTTCTTACCGTTAATGTATTTTCCTTTAGCAGATATATTACTTAGAATTGGATAAATATTGATGTTCCCCTTAAACTGAGCGGTTTCGTTTTGGTTTTCTGAATTGTAAAAATCAGCAACATCTTTGCTTCCAAAGCTCCAGTAATCATCATTGTAATCGGCTTTATCTTCCTGTGAAAAAGAAAAATTGCTGATAAAAATACTTAAAAACACCCATAAAATTGTTTTCATCTTAATAAAGTACTCCCCAATGTTCGGACAAATTTCGCAGCAAGTTAAGATGTTTTTT
>JBAXNW010000012.1:0-74223 GCA_037133555.1 Bacteroidota bacterium | reverse complement strand
TTGATTTGGTTGATAAAAAGCAAAAAGCTTGAAAATCAATGACTTTCAAGCTTTTTAGCGGTCCGGACGGGACTCGAACCCGCGACCCCGTGCGTGACAGGCACGTATTCTAACCAACTGAACTACCGAACCAGTTTCCCGGTATTGCTACCGTAATTGGTAGTGCAAAAGTAATACTTTTTCCATTACTACCAAACTTTTTTTTCTTTTATTGAAAAAATATGCTTTTAAAATAGAAATATTTTGAATTTACTTTACATCTTAAACAATATCAAATTATTACAAAATAAATATTGTATTAAACTTTAAGCTGGAGAGGATATATATTACCTAAACCTTGAATAATGCACAAAAAAAGGCTTGCAAAAAATATTGCAAGCCTTTTTTAAATTTTATCACCAAAGATTATTCTTCAATAATTACAACTTTCTCAATTTTATCACCCTGACGAATCAGATCAATTACTTCCAATTCTTCATACACTTTTCCAAAAACGGTATGATTCCTGTCAAGATGTTGTGTATTCTCGCGGTTGTGACAGATAAAAAACTGTGAGCCGCCTGTATTTCTACCTGCATGCGCCATTGATAATACACCACGATCATGAAACTGATTGTTTCCGGATGTTTCACATTTAATGTTATAACCTGGGCCTCCCATACCATTTCCATCAGGACAACCACCTTGAATCATAAAATCAGGAATAACCCTGTGAAACTTTAATCCGTCGTAAAATCCTTCTTTCGAAAGTTTTACAAAATTCTCAACTGTAGCGGGTGCATCAACTTCAAAAAAGTTGACTTTCATAACGCCTTTGTTTGTATGTATTTCTGCTTTTTTCATTGTATTGTGTATATATTATATTATTAAAATTCTTTTCTTTATTCCTATAAACCTAAAGTCTAAAGCCCAACAGTCTAAAATCCTATTTAATAAACCTGAACAGTTTACTCCATCTGATTTTGTTTAAAAAACTTTCGTCTTTATCAAGGGATAGCCATACAAAACTTGCCTTACCAACCACATGGTCTTCGGGAACAAATCCCCAGTAACGTGAATCTGCTGAATTATGTCGGTTGTCTCCTTGCATCCAAAAATAATTCATCTTAAATGTATAAGTTTTACTTTCCTTGCCATTGATGAAAATTTTATCGTTCTTAATTTCCAATGTATTTCCTTCATAAGTAGTGATGACTCTATTGTAGAAACAAATATTTGCAGTATTTATGTCTACCGTCACCCCAGCTTTTGGGATGTAAATGGGCCCATAATTATCAAGACTAAACCGATAGGTTGAATCGAAAGGGAATAATCTTTTATCCCACATACCTTTAGGCGAAACCACAGCTTTTACTTCAACAACATTGGGTAATGCTTTGATAAGTTTTACACTTTCTTCAGTTAATGGAATGAAACCATACTCATTCATACTTCTTATATCTTCTTCAGAAATCCCAAAACTCCTAAATTGTTTTTTATAAACAGGTATTCCATTAGTGATGATTTCATAACTAAACTGACGATCCTCAGGATTCTCCGCTTTTTTACCATTCACATAAACCTGCCTGTCAATAATCTGAACACTGTCACCAGAAATACCAATACAACGTTTGATAAAGTTTTCGCGTTTGTCAACCGGACGGGCAATGATATCTCCAAAATTTGCTTTATCATTCCATACCCTTTCGCGTCCAAATTCTTTTATCAAAGCATAATAACTTGCATTGCTCTGATAAACAGTAGATACAGTATCTCCGTCAGGATAATTAAATACAACCACATCATTGTTTTTAATTTTAGCTAAACCAGGAAAACGATAATAGGGTAATTTAATCCATTCAAGATAAGACTTTATACTTTGTGTTAATGGCAACGTATGATGAGCAAATGGAAAAGCGATGGGTGTATTGGGGATTTTGGGACCATAACTGATTTTGCTTACAAACAAAAAGTCGCCTACCAACAATGATTTCTCCATGGAAGAAGTAGGAATGGTATAAGCTTCTATAAAGAATGTACGTATAATTGTGGCAGCTATCACAGCAAAAATAATAGCATCAGCCCATTCGCGGGTTACCGATTTTTTAAAAGCGGGCCATTTATCAGGATGTAGATATACATCTGTTTTGTTAAATCCAATATAAGGAAGATAAACAAATGGAAATAATACACTTACAGCTTGTTCACCCAAACCGAATTTTTTAAAACATTTTACAAGTTCTACTATCATCAACATAATGGTAAATACATTGATAAAAGGAATGATGATAAAAATATACCACCACATTGGTTTTTTAATAATCTTTAACCAGATATAAAAGTTGTAGAAAGGGATTAAAATAACCCAACCCGGAGTTCCTGCTTTTTCAAATATTTTCCATAATCCTACAATAGAGAGTACGAAAAAAAGAACGGTCATAATTGCAAAAATGCTCATAATTAAAATGTTTTTGTTTTTTTACAAAAGTCTTATAAAACGGTGATTGATAAAAATTTATTACTTTAAAAATTGTTAAAAGAGCAAATCTTTCATTTGATAAATACCTTTCTTTCCATGGATAAATTCCGCAGCCAAAATCGCACCCATTGCAAAACCCAGACGATTATGCGCAACATGCTTAATTTCAATCTTATCATTAGCCGATTCATAGGAAATGGTATGAGTTCCGGGAACATCAGATACTCTGATTGATTTAACATCCAACGTAGCTTTATCATCTACCATTTCATTCTTCCAGTTTTCTTTCCGATTGAGCTTATCAATGATATCATTGGCCAAGGTAATGGCTGTTCCACTCGGAGCATCCAATTTCTGAGTATGATGAATTTCTTCAATAAAAACATCATATTCGGGATGTGAATCCATCAATTGAGCTAGTTTTTTGTTGATTTCAAAAAAAATATTTACACCTACACTAAAATTGCTGGCATAAAATAGGCATTGTTGTTTTTCGATACACAATTCTCTGATGGTTTCTATTTCATCGTACCACCCGGTTGTCCCTACAACTATAGGGACATTGGCAGCAAAGGATTTAAGAATATTATCCAGCACAGTGCTTGGAGTGCTGAATTCTATAGCAACATCTGCTTTCAGAAAATCATAGATATTTTCATTCCAGTCATCGAAAGTATCAATTCTCATTATTATTTCATGATTGCGTTGAATGGCAATTTTTTCAATTTCTTTACCCATTTTCCCGTAACCGAGTAGCGCTATTTTCATTTGTTTATTATTTTAAAAATGCAGTGTCAACTTCAATCCAGCAGTAGGAGGACTTCCAGAGCGTAAAAAATTATTATTAATCAATGGGTCTATTCTCAACGATAAATCGTTGCCAACATCAAAAGTAAATAAATGAGCATAAACACTGGCATCAACGATATTTAACAAATACACCAGGCCAGCTACGATATATGTGAATTCTAAATTTCGCTGGTAAAAATTTTTAAGCAGCAATATGGTATTGTCTGAATAGATTGAATAAGATGGATTATAATTACTTGAGTCGCTTGCTGATCTAGCTACAAATTCATTTCTATAGGTATTGTATTTATTGGTATTAAAAATAAAAAAGTAAGTTAATGTGGCTATGCCAGCGTAAAGCACAGGGACTTTCCATATTTGGTGATTGTAAACCTGCCCCATCCCTGGCAACACCATCGAATAAAGGGAAGCTTTTCGGGGAGAATGTGAATTGATTTTAATACTATCCTTTAAAATCTGAGCTGAAGCAATTTGAGGTGTTATCAGGACCAATAAAAAACAAATCAGCAAAACCACAGCAAAAAAATGATTTTTTAATGTGGCAATTTTCATGTTTTGAATAGGGATATTGCTATTGATCACGGTATTGATAAGAAAGTATTATTTTAATAATTCAAGAATTCTTTCGAAATCTTTATCAGATGTAAATGGAATAACGATATTACCCCTGCCCCTATTGTTTCTTTTAATATCAATTTTAGCAAGCAAATGGTGGCCTAGCATTTTTTTAGCTGTATGATAGGTTTCAGGTAAAGTATTCGTTGTTTTTTTGTTTTTTTTCTCTTCAGGATTGTTGATCAAGCGAACCATTTTTTCAACTTCTCTTACCGACAAGCCTTTTTCGACGATTTGTTTAGTAATAATCAACTGTTGTTCAATATTATCTAAGGTAATTAATGCGCGGGCATGTCCCATGCTAATTTTATCGTCATGAATATCTAATTGTATTTCAGCAGGGAGCTTAAGTAAACGCAGGTAATTGGTGATGGTAGTTCGGTTTTTCCCTACTTTCTCACTCATTTGTTCCTGGGTAAGTTTACACTCATCTATCAATGCTTGATAAGAAAGTGCAACTTCGATAGCATTCAGATTTTCGCGTTGAATATTTTCAACCAAAGCCATTTCTAGCATTTGAGAATCTGTAGCAATTCGAATATAGGAAGGTATTTCTTCCAAACCTGCTAATTTTGAAGCTCTTAAACGTCTTTCTCCTGAAATAAGCTGGTATTTATCATGTCCGATTTTCCTGACAGTGATGGGTTGAATAATACCCTGATGCTTAATAGAAGTAGAAAGTTCAATTAATGCTTGTTCTTCAAATTCAGTTCGTGGCTGAAAAGGATTGGCTTCAATTGAGTCAAGAGATATGCTTGCAATAGATCCGACAACTGTACTTGCATTATCGTTCAGGTTAATATCTTCGTTTTCTGGAATCGCTAGTAAGGCACTAAGACCTCTACCAAGCGCTTGTTTTTTGGCAATCATATGGTATCGTTTTTTTTATTCCTGTTCTTTAATTTTTGTTGTATCATTCTTTAGCAAAATTTCACGGGCAAGGTTCAGGTAATTAACAGATCCTGAGCAATTTGCATCGTGCATAATAATAGTTTCACCAAAGCTGGGAGCTTCTCCTAATTTTGTATTTCTATAAATAATGGTATCAAATACCATGTGTTGAAAATGAGCCCTTACATCTTCTACAACTTGTTTAGCTAAACGTAAACGCGAATCGTACATGGTTAATAATATCCCTTCAATTTCAAGGGCAGGATTCAAACGGGTTTGAACAATACGAATGGTATTCAGCAATTTACCCAAGCCTTCCAATGCAAAATATTCGCATTGTACAGGAATTATTACTGCATCTGCAGCTGTAAGAGAATTTACGGTTACCAAGCCTAATGAAGGTGAACAATCTATAATAATATAATCATATTCATCTTTAATTTTTTCAATCACCTTTCGCATCATCTTTTCGCGATTGGGCAGATTAATCATCTCTATTTCAGCCCCAACTAAATCAATGTGAGCAGGAATCAGTTCAAGAAAAGGGGTAGAAGTTTTAAGAATTATACTGTGAGGATCAATATCATCAATAATACATTCATAAATGCTGGTTTTGATAGTCTGGGGATCAAAGCCAACACCCGAAGTCGCATTTGCTTGAGGATCTGCATCTATCAACAAGGTTTTTTTCTCAAGTACTGCTAGGCTGGCACTAAGATTTATAGCTGATGTAGTTTTGCCGACTCCTCCTTTTTGGTTTGCAATAGCAATTACTTTTCCCATTTTTAAGTATGATAATGATATATATGAATATTTTGCAAGTGTTTAATAAATCTAACACTATATGTTTTCAAAAAATAAGCTTTTCTTCAACAGGTTAAATAATTTAAGAATGTGTTGAATCGCTTATGCCGAGCACTTTTTAAACTGAGTTTATTAATAAACTCCCCAAGAGTGCTGTTATAAAATTAAGCATACAAAAGTAAGCTTAATAATTAAATTTAACAGAAAAACTTGATAACAAAAAAGCTGTCCGAACGAACAGCTTTATTATTAATCAGTTAAATTAAATTAATCTTTGCTTATATCTAAACTATCGAAATCAATATCAGAGAATTCGGATTTGTAGGTTTCTTCGGGTTCCTCAATAGGTTTTTCGCCTGTTTCAATAAAATGGGTAATACCATTCAATCCTTTTGTAAATTTTTCAAAATCTTCTTTGTAAAGAAAAATTTTATGTTTTTCAAAATAAAACTTACTCTGCTCATTATCAAAACGTTTTTTACTCTCGGTAATTGTAAGATATTGTTCGCCCGAACGAGTTTCTTTAACATCAAAAAAATAAGTTCTTTTACCTGCTCTTACTGCTTTTGAGAATATTTCTTCTCTTTCTTTATTTTCAAACTCTTCCATCTTAGCTCTAGAATTTTTATATAATTTACGTCGCAAATGTAGTAATAAATTTGAAATGCAATGAATTTTTAACTGAATAGTTTTTTTGCATTTCCATTGACACTTTGCAAATGACTATTTATAAATCAACTTTGTGAATTGCTGCATTTTGCCTTTTTTACCAAAAATGATCATTTCATCTTCCGAAATCTGTTTACTTAATTTAGGGCGAATCAAAACATCTGAACGTTTCATCTTATACAAGGCTTCTTTTTTATACTTTCCATCACTATCCATAGCTACCAATGCTACAATTGATTCTCTGTTAGGATTGTAATTTTTTAATTTTCCATCACCTGTATTTGTTAAATTCTTAGGATTATCGTTGAAAATAAAAAACATTTTATCGCCAAAAACAGACATTGCATAGGAAGAATAAGTACCTCCATCATCAATAGATTCCTGTTCTTTGGGGATTTTCTTTGCCCATTCTATCTGTCCTTCGGGACTAATATTGATGACAATAATATCATTGTAATTATAATGATACGTTGTATAGCTAGCCCCGTTTGATGAGGAATAGGTATGAGCTACGATATAAAACTGTTCCCCTACCAATATTGCACCACCATCATCACGTAAAATAATATCGTCTAAATCATATTCTGACAATTCAACATCTTTGCCTTTTTCTTCTTTCTTTTTAACTTTATTGGCTTCCCTTTCTGTCATATTCTGAGTAATAAACTCTAAATCAAAAGCCTTGAAACTCTTGTTGACAATTTCGCCATTGCTACCATTAATATTCAAAAAATAGCTCCCATTGATACTAAAAGTCCCAATATTGGAATAAAAACCTGCACAAATAATGTCGTTCTTATCATTAATGGCTATTTGCATATCAGTAATAAATTTTCCTGCCAGTTCTATCGGATATTCTGAATAGGTTTCACCTTTATCTTTATAAGAAATCAATTGGTATTTGTAATTGGGTTTGCCTTTTCTTTTCGCCAATGCTTTTTCTTTATAAACTACGCCTAAAATATAAGCATTCCCATCATTGTCAATTCTGTATCTTTCGTCATCAAATAATTCTTCGAGATAAGGGAGTGTGCATTTTTTTTCCCAAAGCAATCCCAATTCTTTATCCAAAACGATTAACGCAATTTTTTCTTTTTCTTTTTTCTTGGCTGGTAAAAGATAATGTATCATCAGTTTAGTCTGATCTTTTGAGATATTAAATTGAAAATCGCCAAAAGAGCCACTTCCTTTATCAGCATAATTTATTTCGGCAATTTTTCGGGAATCGTTATTGGGACGCAAGGTTTTTTTATTGATGGTTTGTGCATATAAGTTTACCTTGTCTGTTTTTTTATTTTCAATTGAAGAAAATACGTACAACGTATTGTTCATGTGAACAATAAATTCATAATCTCTTTCTTCTCCATTTTTATCGGTTATAATTAATTCTTCCGACTTTGTCTGGTTCATTTTATTATCAAAATGTTCAATAAAACAATCCTGGCCTGAGCTAAAAGCGCCTCCGCCTTCTGTTTTTAAAACGTAAATACCTGTTTCATCGTATCCTAAAATACTTTCAAGGTTACTACTTCGGGCTTCTTTGATTTCTTCACCAAAAATGATGTCAACGTTTTTTGATTTGTTTTGCGAAAACGCATGGGTAGAAATTACCAAAATTATAAGCATGTAAAAAT
Organism: Bacteroidota bacterium; assembly: GCA_037133555.1. Taxonomy (GTDB): domain Bacteria; phylum Bacteroidota; class Bacteroidia; order Bacteroidales; family JACABE01; genus JACABE01. Next base: position 66,342 of record JBAXNW010000012.1, on the reverse strand, counting down.
TTCTTTTTTTCATGATACTTTTAAAATAAGTTAATAAAATAACAAATTAATTTTTTTCAAAAGTAAAAAGAAAATCGGGATAAACAAGTAGGAAAGGTGCTTATTCAGCAAATTTATTTTTGCTGAGATAAACTCATAAAAATTTTCTGTTCGATGGCTGTGGTTGAATAACCGGGAACAAGGTCAATGGTTTTAACTTCACCACCTTTTGCTATTAAAATATCATAACCTGCGATATCTTCGGGTTTATAATCACTGCCCTTAATTAAAACATCGGGTTGTACTAATTTTATTAATTCATAAGGCGTTTCTTCTTCAAAAAGAACCACAGCACTTACAAAATTCAGAGCTGCCATGATCAAAGCTCTTGCATTTTCGTTATTAATTGGGCGGTGTTTTCCTTTTAGTTTGCGGACAGAAGCATCTGTATTAAGTCCAATTATCAGCACATCACCTTCAGCAGCAGCTTTGGCAAGGTATTCGATATGTCCGGCATGTAGAATGTCAAAACATCCGTTGGTAAAAACAATTTTCATTGCTTTAAAACGCCAGTAGGCTAATTTTTGAGACAAGTCATTGCCTGAAAGTATTTTTGAACGAATAATTTCAAATTGCTCCATCTTTTTTCTTTTTTAATAATGGCAAAACTACCAAAGCAATAAGTCCTAGTGAGATGATTAATATTGTTTGTGACGACCAGGAAATCCACCCCATTGCATAACCAACTGTTTTCAAGAGTGGGTCAAATATCATCAAAGTCTGTGAAATGATTACAGGATAAATCCCAATTCCACCTGGAACTATCATGATGCCGATAGAACCCATAACCAGAGCAGATAGCACTACATTTAAACCCAAGGAAGAAGTTTGGTCAAAACAGAAAAACATTAACCAGGTCATCACAAAATAATTCAACCAGATAAATAGCGAATGGAAAATAAAAACCAAAGGTTTATCAACTTTAGAAAGTGATTTGATACCTTCTACAAATCCCATTATTACAACCATAATTTTGATAAAAACATTTGAAGCTGTAATTCTTTTTTTAAAAACGAAGAACAGTATGATGATGAGGGCGAAGAAAGCTAAAGTAAAAATTAAAAAGCTATTGGTAATACTAAAATTATTGAATTTATCAGCAAATCTTATCCAGAAACTGTTGTAAACATAATCTTTTAAATTGTGAAATTCAAGCCATAATGTAAGTACAAACAAGATAATAAATATCAGCATATCAACAGTTCTTTCAGTAATTACTGTGCCGAAAGATTTACTTACAGGAATTTTCTCATATTTATGAAGTATCCCACAACGCATAACTTCGCCAAGGCGAGGAAAAGCAAGATTGGCAAAATAACCAACCATCACAGCAGCAAAAGTAGTTTTAAGTTTTGGATGGTAGCCCATGGGTTTCAACAACATCTGCCATCTCATCGAACGGCTTAAATGGCTCAAAATACCAGGAATAATTGCTATAACTACCCAAAAGTAATTTGCTGAATGAAAAGAATTACTGATTTCATGCTTTTCTATTGGAGTAAGTTTACGTTGAAACCACCAAATAAAGAAAAATCCCAATCCAATAAAAAAGGCAAATTTAAGCAAGAGGAGTACTTTCTTTTGCAACATTAAACTTTGTTATTTTGAGGAAAGATAATGCTAGGCGTAAATTGCTTAGCTTCTTCGAAATCCATGCTGGCATATGAAACAATAATTACTAAATCTCCAACCGCAACTTTACGGGCAGCAGCTCCATTGATTCCAATTACACCAGAACTTCGTTCACCTTTGATTACGTATGTATCAAAGCGTTCGCCATTGTTAATATTATAAATATGAACTCTTTCGTTCTCAATTAAATTGACGGCATCCATCAAATCTTCATCAATCGTGATACTACCAATATAATTGATATTGGCTTCGATAATGATGGCCCTGTGTATTTTTGATTTTAAAACTTCTATTTGCATGATGCGGCAAAATTAAACATTTTAATTTAAATAGAATTGTTTTTTGATGAATTCGCAGTTAATAATCTATATATGAATAACAAATATTTTAAATTTTAGTTGCTGCTGCTTACGAATTTATACTTATAAATGCCTGAATTATTTTAAATTGAATGGTTCAGTTTACTGAGATTGTGGATAATCAATCATTAGATGAGAATAAAAGTTGTTTTTAACATAGAGACAATAGATCATAGAGATGCACTGAAAAAACCTTCTTTTACCTCTGTCTTCTCTGTGTCTCCATGTTTTTATTTTTTTTTAATTGTATAACAAAATAATGACACAACAAAACAACTCCTTCAATAAATAAATACGTTTTCTTACTGTCACTTCAGAAATGTTTGTACATTTGCTATTGAAAATTCAAATTTCATACTTTTATAGCCTTAAACTTTCATAGCTGAGTACTGATTTAATTGAAAATAGCACAAATCAGATTCTATAAACAATCTATATCTTATAAAAATGTATCTATTTTTCGACACTGAAACTACAGGTTTACCCAGAAGCTGGAAAGCCCCTGTAACTGACCTAAATAACTGGCCACGACTGGTTCAGCTGGCTTATCTGCTTTTTGATATTGAGGGAAAATTAATTTCAGAAGCTGACCATATTATCAAACCCCAAGGCTTTATAATCCCGGCAGATGCTTCCAGAATTCATGGAATTACTACCGAAAGAGCTTTGGAAGAAGGGAAATCCTTGTTCAGCGTTTTACTTGATTTTCAATCTTTAATCGACGAATCCAGTTTTTTGGTAGCACACAATATGAGTTTTGACGAAAAAATTATGGGTGCGGAATTTTTAAGAAGCAATATGCCAGATAGTATAGCCTCTAAAAAGAAAATCTGTACAATGCAAAGCACTACTAATTTTTGTGCAATCGATGGCCCCTATGGTTACAAATGGCCCAAATTAGCCGAACTGCATTTCAAACTTTTCAGAACATCATTTGATGAAGCCCACAATGCTGCTGCCGACATCAGAGCTACAGCTAAATGTTTTTGGGAATTAAAGCGATTGGGAAAAATATAAACTGAATTACTAATATTTAAATATTTGTATATTTGCTGAGAATAATTCATTAAAACTGATAAAAATATGGGAAATCAATTATTTACTAAAAAGTCCATTACAAAACTTATGGAAGAATCAGCTGATGATGGGAAAGGCTTAAAACGCTCACTAACAGCTATCAGTTTAATTGCATTGGGTGTTGGAGCCATTATTGGTGCAGGCTTGTTTGTGAGAACAGCAGCAGCAGCAGCCAATAATGCCGGTCCTTCGGTAACCATAGGATTTATAGTTGCTGGAATTGGTTGTGCATTGGCAGGCCTTTGTTATGCAGAATTTGCATCCATGATACCTGTTTCGGGAAGTGCCTATACTTATTCTTATGCTACCATGGGCGAATTGGTTGCCTGGATTATCGGATGGGATTTGGTACTGGAATATGCCTTGGGTGCAGCAACAGTAAGTATTGCCTGGAGTGAATATTTAAATAAATTATTGGGCTATTTTAATGCCCACATACCTTACGAATGGTGTCATTCGCCTTTTGAGGCAAGCACTTTAGGAACGCATGGCATCATGAATATTCCGGCACTTTTTATTGTTTTTTTACTAACCATTTTATTGATACGTGGTGCACGCGAATCTGCGTTGGTGAATGCCATCATTGTTGTTACCAAAGTTAGTATAGTAATTTTATTTATCGTTTTCGGTTGGTCGTTTATCAATCCTGCCAACCATACCCCTTTTATTCCTGAAGCAACTAAATTTGTAGATGCTCAGGGTGTATCCCATAATTTCGGTGGAATATTAGGAATATTGGGTGCAGCAGGCGTTGTTTTCTTTGCCTTTATTGGATTCGATGCAGTTTCTACGGCTGCTCAGGAAACCAAAAATCCTAAGAAAGCATTGCCTATCGGAATATTAGGCTCACTGGCAATTTGTACTGTTTTATATATTTTATTTTCTTATGTATTAACGGGTGTTGCTACCTTAGATGATTTCAGAACTGCTGGGAAAGAAGCCTCTGTTACTTTTGCCATACAAACCTATATGACAGGTTTTGGCTGGCTGGCGAAGCTGGTTACCATAGCCATCTTAGCAGGTTTTTCATCCGTCATTCTGGTTATGCTTTATGGACAAAGCCGTGTTTTTTATTCGATGAGTAAAGATGGATTGGTTCCAAAAATATTCTCCGATCTTCATCAAAAATTCAGAACACCTTACAAATCCAACTTATTGTTTTTTGCTTTCGTAGGACTTTTTGCCTGTTTTGTACCTCAGGATATTGTAGGTGACATGACCAGTATCGGAACATTGTTTGCATTTATGCTGGTTTCTGCAGGTGTTTGGATTATGAGAGTAAAAAACCCTGAACTGAAACGGGGGTTCAAAACGCCTTGGGTGCCTTTTGTCCCTATACTTGGCATTTTAGTTTGTGGAGCCATGATCTTCGGCTTAGGTTGGGCCAACTGGATTCGTTTATTTATCTGGATGGCCATCGGACTCGTCATTTATTTTGCTTATAGTAGGTTTCACAGTAAAATTAATGAAACCAAGGATTAATCTTAATTGATGCCTTAAATGCTTTTTTAATTATCTAAAAAAAATCAGCTAACCTATTAATTATGAAAAAACTTTATATAAATTTGTTTGCTTTAACAGAAATTCAGGACTAGCGTAGAGTAAATAATACTAATAAGTTGGATTTTTTAATATTAGGATATTTTTACACCTATTCCAATATAGCAAATGATGGTGAATATATTCATTTTTAATTTATATCTATGAAACGATTCATATTATTTTTTTCATTATTACTATCAGTGTTTGCAACTAATGCACAAAACAATGCAAATGATTCACAATGTGAAAAATTTTTTATTGGCATTATAAACACTCCCCGAAATACGGCGTATAATTTTTTATCCTTTGATGTAAGTGATTATCTCAGAAATCCATCACCTAACGATAGTAGGGCTCATATTCCTTTGAGCGATAATAGTCTTTCTTTACCTAACTGGGGTCTAAACGTTGGTATGACAGCACCCATTAACAGGGACTTCGATTTTATGCTGGATCTTCAGTTTAGTTTTGGAAATTCTTTTAATTTTTTAATCTTTGCAGGCAGCACTTTTAATGTAATAAAGACCAATATTTTCTCTTTCGGTCCTACAGCAAAGCTCGGTTTTACTTATAGCAAAATAGAATTGGGCAAAGTTACAGTAAGCGGTGCCTCTTCAGTAGTTAATACTGAAAATGGAGCATATTACAGTGGTGACGATTTAAGTGCTTCTCTTTATGGAGTTGCTTATCAGTTAGGATGTACAGGGATATGTAAAATTAAGAAGAATCTTTCCTTAATTGGACAGATTGGTATTGGTGGCGCCTACCTTGGACTAATGAGTATTGATGTAACACATGAGAGTGATGATCCTTTTAAAATAGACTTATCAAGCAAAGACTGTGTTGAAGTGGGGAGATATAAACAGGTCGATTTTACACCTAAAGTAAAAAGCTATGGATTTTATTATAATTTAGGTGTTGCTTTCAACATCGATTAGTGTATACAATATTTCCAAGTACACCTACTTCAAAATAATATTATCAATCAATCTAACGCTTCCTAAAAAAACGGCAATACAAGCAATGGCATGTTCACTTTGTGACCAGTCTTTTAGCGGTATTAAAGTAGTAGCATCAGAAATTTCGAAGTATTCAGGCATAAACGATGAATTTGTTTCTATTTGTTGTATGACCCGTATTTTAAGTTGAGCCGGACTGAGCTGACTAACTTTTTTCTTTGCCTCAAGTAAAGTTTGATAGATAAATGGAGCAAGTTTTCTTTCTGCATCTGTTAAACGCATATTGCGTGAACTCATTGCCAAACCATCGGCTTCTCTTACTATCGGACAAGGAATAATTTTAACTGCAAGTTTACATTGTTTCACCAAGGACTTTATAATCTGCAATTGTTGATAATCTTTCTCTCCAAAATAAGCCTGTACAGGTTGAATAATATCAAAAAGCCTTTTTACGACTACTGCCACACCGTTGAAGTGGCCGGGGCGAAATTTGCCTTCCATCACTTCGGCTAAAGGACCAAAATCGTAAACAGTAGTATCGGGCTCCGGATACATCTCCTTTTCGTCGGGTGCAAAAACAACATCACATGCAACACTCTGCAATAAAATAGCATCCTTTTCAAGGGTTCGTGGATAATTGAGCAAATCTTCCTTATTATTAAACTGTATCGGGTTTACAAAAACACTCACTACAACAACATCATTCTCAGCTTTAGCTCTTATTACTAAGTCAAGATGTCCCTGATGCAGCGCTCCCATTGTTGGAACAAAACCTATGCTTTTATTTGCTGATTGTAATGTTTGAAGATATGCGTGATAAGCTGCAATCGTTGTAAAAATTTCCATTGAAATAAACACTTTAAAATATTGTTGCAAAGATGAGAATTTTATTATTTTTACCAAGTATTTTAACTTTATTTTTTTAATAAACTAAAAATGAGAAAGCACCTTTTTTTCAGCCTCTTACTCCTCTCCTTCTCTTGTTTTTCACAAACAAAAAACTTCAGCACCTATTACGAAAAATCAGGATATAAGGAAACACCCCGTTACGATTCAACGATTGCTTACTGTAAAAGCATCGATAAAGCTGCTGACTGGATAAAATATACTACGTTTGGAAAAAGTCCGCAAGGACGGGATTTACCCTTATTGATACTGGATAGGAAGGGCAACTTTACTCCTGAAGCAATTCGTAAATCAGGAAATCTGATAATTCTGATACAAGCAGCCGTTCATGCAGGCGAACCTGATGGCAAGGATGCCTGCCTTATGCTTTTCAGGGATATTGCCATCTATAAAAAGATGACGGATTTACTGAACCATGTCACCGTATTGTTTATCCCTATTTTCAATGTGGATGGTCACGAAAGATTTGGCAAATACAACCGTATCAATCAAAATGGACCAACAGAAATGGGCTGGCGTACCACAGCCGACAACCTGAACCTTAACCGTGATTTCCTCAAAGCCGATGCCTTGGAAATGAAAAACTGGTTAAAAATGTTCAATCATTTTATGCCTGACTTTTTTATCGATTGTCATACTACCGATGGTGCCGATTATCAATATGTGCTTACCTATGGCATAGAAACCGAGGGAAATGTAGATGAAGGCCTTGCTAAATGGCAGAAAGAAAATTACCTCAAGCCTATTACCCAATTGATGACGCAACAAGGTTTACCCATATTCCCTTATATAACTTTCCGAACCTGGCACGACCCCCGAAGCGGCCTGATAAGCAATTCAGCACCTCCAATGCTATCAGAAGGATATACCATTCAGCGCAACCGCCCAGGATTGCTTATTGAAACCCATATGCTGAAACCCTACAAAACAAGAGTTGAATCAACATATCAAATGATAAAAAATACTTTGTTATTACTCAATAAAGAACATCAACAGCTCAAACAACTCATTACCGAAGCCGATCAAAGAACGGCCAGTAAAAAATTCAGAGAAACCGCATTTGGAATAAATTTTGAAGCTTCTCAAAAGGACAGCAGCCTGATAGATTTTTTAGGTGTTGATTACAGTATTGAAAAAAGTGATATTTCAGGAGGAGATTGGTTTAGATATGACAACAGCAAACCTCTGACTTTTAAGGTTCCTTATTTCAATGAAATAAAAACAACCGAAAAGGTATTTTTACCCAAAGCTTATATTTTACCTCCGGAATGGTTGGATGTGATTAACATTTTAAAATTACATGGTATAAAATTAAAAACCATAACAACACCTTTAACATTATTAGTTCAATCCTACAAATTCAAAAATCCAAAATGGCAGACCACTACCAACGAAGGCAGACACCAACTGATTAGTTTTAACATGGACAGTATTCAAGAAGACCGCACTTATCCTGTCGGCTCAGTGATGATAGACATGAATCAGCCAGCAGCCCGTATTATTGCTTATTTATTGGAGCCCAAGGCTAGTGGTTCTTTGTTTTTCTGGGGCTTTTTTAACACGGTATTAGAACAGAAAGAGTATGCTGAATCCTACGTAATAGAAACCATGGCCAGGGAGATGTTAAAAAAAGATGCAAAGCTTAAAATGGAATTTGATCAAAAGAAAATCGCAGAGCCCGAATTTGCCAACAGCCCACGTGCCATACTCAACTGGTTTTACAGCAAAACACCTTATTGGGATAGTCATTTAAATGTTTATCCTGTTGGAAAGATTTTTTAAAAAAGAAAAATACCTACAACTACCAATTTTATTCCTTTGAATTGAGTTTTCTTAATGGAATTATTGATGAGCAATGGAATCATGATGAAAATTGAGGATTTCAATTGCTTTGGAAAGCTCTCTTGCGTTACATTTATCGGCCTTACAATTTATGACAGGTTCTATATGTTCATTGTTACTTTCAGCTTCCCATCCTATTAAGAAAAAAAGAGCAAAGAATCCAAGCACATAGGCAAGCACAACGTGCCATCCTTTCCTTAACCATAAGCCAATATTGCGGGCTTCTGGAAATTTATTGGTGATAGCAACACCTGCAGATGAACCAAACCAAATCATTGAACCACCAAACCCAACAGCATAGGCCAAGAATCCCCAATCATAATGCCCTTGATCCAAGGCAAGTTTGGTTAATGGAATATTATCAAAGATAGCAGAGATGAGTCCTAAAGAAAAGGCCGTCTGCCAGCTGGCATCAGGCAGTTGTTCCACAGGCATCAATGAAGCACAACTGACCAGGGCAAGCAAGAAAAATGACCCATTGATTGCAGAACGAGCTTCGCCCCAGGGTGTTTTTCTAAAAACAGACCCTGTCAAAATGGCTAACCACACTCCTATTGCTGGCATATCGAACAATACATTGGTTGCAATGGTTAACAATAAAATCAAAAAGACTATACATAATCGCATCCTGTCAACTTTAAGTCCTGGAGTTGCATCTTTTTGTATACGTTGGAACTTATCCTGCTGGAAAGAAGCAAAAATTGAAAATGCAAACAAAGCTACCAAGGCTGCAACATAAGCATGAAAAACATTAATGGCCGCAACACCATCAATCCACATCATGGTGGTAGTTGTATCGCCTACTACACTTCCTGAACCACCTGCATTGCTTGCTGCAACCAAAGCTACAATATAACCGATATGAACCTTTGCTTTAAAAATTATCAAAGCAATCGTACCACCAATCATTGCAGCAGCAATATTATCTAAGAATGAAGAAAGCACAAAAACAAAAACCAACAACAACCAGGGGCCTTTCCAATCATCAGGAAGATATTTAGGGAGCAAATCGGGAAGGCCCGATTCTTCAAAATGTTTAGCCAATACAGCAAATCCTGTTAACAGACCGAATAGATTGATTAAAATAGTCCATTCTCCCTCACGCATTCCTTTATGGATAATTTGCTCAACCATAGAGTTTTGTCCAAACAAATGTGTTAAAAGACTAAACCCATCGGTAAAATTATACTTAAAAATCAATATACAAGCCAATCCGATTAAAGCAACTTTCAACGTATGACGAAAAAACAAGGCTACGCCCAATAATGTTAAGGCAAACAATATGAATTCAACACGAATGCCGAGTACTGCAGGAGACTGGCTTGCAGACCCACTGGCAAAAGCCACTACAGGCAAAATGACAACTAAAACTAAAATCAGGAGAATCTTAAAATACCGTGTTTCTTCTTTCAATTTTACATTTTAAATTTAAATGAGCAAAACGAACCTATGAAAAAAAACTAGGTTGCCAATATAATTTTTCCACCTATATTGTTTCTGCTAGCTCCAGTAACAGATTTTAAGCAGTTAATTTCACCCCTCAACCTCAAAACACCGAGGAAAGCAAATATCAAGGCTTCTTTATAGTCAATGATAGTTTTTTCAGGAATATGTATAGAGTGAATTGATTTTGATTTCAGCTGGCCCATAATAAAATCGTTGTAAACGCCTCCTCCTGTGAACAGAAGTTTAGATTTCTTTTGATTAGCTGTAGCTTTTAATAACTGAGAAACGATATGTTCTGATAATGTTCTTAACTTATCAAAAGGACTAACTTCATATTTAGAAATAATTGGCAAGAATTCTTTTATTACATATTCTTTTCCGAGCGATTTTGGATGGCTGAGTTGATAAAAGCTTATATTTTCTAACTCATCCAACAGACTTTGTTCGACCTTACCTTTTTCTGCCAAATTCCCTTTATCATCATATGCAAAGCCAATTTCCTGAGCGAAGGAATTCAAAATAATATTCACAGGACAGATATCATAAGCAATTCTATCATTCTTCAATTGATAAGAAAGATTTGCGAAACCTCCCATATTTATACAATAGTCAAAATCGGCAAAAAGCAAACTATCGCCAATTGGGACCAATGGTGCGCCTTGACCTCCCAAGGCAACATCCATCGTTCTAAAATCGCTGATGACGTTTTGGCCACTCTCTGCTGCGATGCAATCACCACTTCCAATCTGAGCAGTTATATGCTTAGAAGGCTGATGAAATACAGTATGCCCATGTGAAGCAATAAAATCTACCTTTATATTATGTTTTTCAATAAATTCCTTACAAGCTTTACCTAAAAAATACCCATATTCATTGTGCAAATTTAAATATTCAATAGTAGAAAGCTGATCAGCCTTTGATAACTTCTGTATCCATTCAGTTGTATAAGGTATACAACTGGCTTTTTCGATCTTAAAAGACCATTTATTTTCTTCATTTATAAAGCTACAATAAGCAATATCCAGACCATCGAGTGAAGTCCCTGACATTAATCCAATAACTTTGTAGGATGTATTCATTTTGTATTTTTTATAAAGCTTCCAGCAATTTTTCGAGTTGAATGCCTCTAGAACCCTTTACCAGAATATATGCATTGGAAATGGGGTTTAACAGCAACCATTTTTTTGCCATTTCTGAATCAGGAAAACAGTTCCAATCAGGGTGTGTGCATAATGCAAAGAACACACTTCCAATTAATACTATTTGTTTAAAATTTTCTTTTTCAAGTATTTCAATTATCTTGATGTGTTCAGCTTTACTATACGCCCCTAGTTCAAGCATATCACCAATAATCAGAACTTTATCCTGAGCTTGTATTTCTGCAAAATTTAGAATTGCAGCTTCCAAGCTTGTTGGGTTTGCATTGTAAGCATCTAAAATAATGGTATTGCTTTTTGTTTTTAATACCTGAGAACGGTTGTTAGTTGGTTGATAACTTTCAATAGCTTGCTTAACAGCTTCTTTTTCGACTTTAAAAAAAACAGCTATACAAATGGCTGCCAATATATTTTCGAAATTATACTTTCCAACCAATTGTGTTTGAATCACATCACTCAGCCCATTACAGGAATATTGAATGCTCACATAAGGATTTGCTTCCATAAGTTCGCCTGTGCAATAAGTATTTTTGTTGCTGCCATAAGTAATCTTGTCGATACCGTCTGATAAATCAGCTAAGATTTCATGGTCGATATTTACAAAGGTTTTTCCATTTTTTTCTTGAACAGCTTTGTACAATTCATATTTTGTTTTTATGATTCCTTGTATTCCACCAAAACCTTCGAGATGTGCTTTCCCTATATTTGTAATGATGCCATAATCGGGTTGAGCTATTTTACAAAGTTCGCCAATTTCACCAATGTGGTTGGCTCCCATTTCAATAATAGCTATTTCATGTTTGCTGTTAACTTGAAGTATCGTCAGGGGTACGCCAATATGATTGTTCAGATTCCCAGAAGTTGCCAGCGTCTTATATTTAGATGACAAAACTGCATTCAAAAGTTCTTTTGTGGTTGTTTTGCCATTCGTCCCTGTAATTCCAATAATTGGAATTTTTAAAGTTTCCCTGTGATAAATAGCAAGCTGTTGCAGGGTTTCCAACACATTATCAACAAGAATATATTGATCATCCTTTTTATATTTTTCATCATCAATGATGGCATAAGCTGCACCTTCTTTAATAGCTTGTTCAGCAAACGCATTACCATCAAAATTATCACCTTTCAAAGCAAAAAAAATAGAAGAAGGAATTATCTTTCTCGTATCGGTTGAAATGTGGGAATATATTTTAAAAATTTTGTAAATTTCTTCTATATCCATGATTGAATTTTTATAAACTGAAAACCCCATCTACATTGCTGTAAATGGGGTTTGCAAATAATTGTGTAAAATTATTTCCCAAGGAATGGTGACCCAACTCTCGTCATTGCACACCTAAATCCAATATTATCAGTTGACTGATTTTGATCTAAAAATCTTCTGGAACCTGGACTCAGATAATAAGCTTTGTCTTTCCATGAACCACCTTTATAAACCCTTGCTTCATCGTTAACCATAGATGAAACAGCATATTCATACATCAATTTAGTAGTATTTTCATTTGCTTGCTCTGTAGCCCAATCGTTGACCAATACCGTTGAGTAGTCACCGTCAAGGTAATTGATGTTGTTGGCTTTACGATAATTTCTTCTATTTACATTTTCTTCTACAGTAACGTTTTCATAAACGATTCTACCTAGACTATCTTTTTCTTTAACCATTCCATCAGAATCAATGCTTTTCTTTTTATATACATTTCCTCTGTATGGGTTTAAATCTGTCATATCCTCGTGTGATAAAGGACGATAAACATCCATCACCCATTCAGATACATTACCGGCCATATTGTATAAGCCATAATCATTGGGCCAGAAAGAGTAAACCTGAGAAGTATGATCAGCACCATCGTTTAAGTTACCGGCAACACCCATATAATCACCTCTTCCTCTTCTGAAATTGGCAACCATTTCGCCATAGGCATTTTTATCGTCGGTACGTGTAAGATGTCCGTTCCAAGGATATATTCTTCTTTCAATAACTCTTTCGTACATTGTATTACCAATTAAACCTAAAGCGGCATATTCCCATTCAGCTTCGGTTGGGAGTCTGTATTTTGGCAATAGAATATTATCTTCCATTCTAACTTTACGCGTACCAGAACCAGAAGGATTTAAATCTTCTAAATCTTCTCTTACAAGACCTTCGTATTGTCCGGCTAGATAGGCATCTGTATTAAAATTATTTTCGTTGGTTTGATCAGGATTAATTTCTAATATACCCAACTGAACAAGAATATCTTCATTTACGCGATCGGTTCTCCATGCACAGTAGTCATTTGCCTGTATCCAGTTTACACCTACAACAGGATAATCTTTATAAGCAGGATGATGTAAATAAAACTCAGAAATGTCTTCATTATAAGAAAGCTCATTCCGCCATACTAATTGATCAGGTTGTGCTTTTTTAACTACTTCAGGAAAATCGGTACCGTAAACTCTACCTAACCAGTATAGATATTCCAGGTAGTCTACATTGCGAATTTCTGTTTCATCCATATAAAATGAGCTTACCGTAACTCTTCGTGGAATATTGTTCCAATCGGTCATTACGTCTTGCTCAGTTCTGCCCATAACAAAAGTACCACCTTCAACAAAAACAAGACCGGGTCCTGTTGCTTGTTCAATGTTATCGGTTACTTCAAATCCGCCATTTTCTGGATTATTATAATCCCAGCCGGTAGTAGAAGATTGCTGAGATTTATGACTACATGCAGAAAGCAAAATTAATAAAATAGCGAATTTACTTAATCTGCCCATGATGTTTTGATTGTTCTTAATCATATTTATAAAATTGTGATTATACTTACTGAATTATTAATAACTAAAATGTAGGACAATTTATTGTTCTAATCCTTTTTTTAACAGTTGGACACCTGAATTGCATAGCAAACGAAATTTCGTGCGCTCCGCCAGTGATATTTGTTAATTTAGAAACGGTTAAATCGTAACTATATCCTATTTTAAAACTGCTCTGTTGAATCCCTACTAAAAATATGACGGCATCGGAATTTTGAAAATTCTGACGATACCAGATACCACTAACAAATGGTGACCAATTTACATAAAATCCATAGTTTAATTGGTTAAAATGTAACTGTTGTTGGTATAAAATATTAGGAGAAATTGTTAAATCTTCCAAAGATCTTGTTTTATGTTTTCTTTTTTGCAAATCAATAACTGCACCGGCATGAGCTGTAAATTTCATAGGCAACTTGTGAATTGTAATAAATCCTTCTTCAGGTTCGGTAAGATGACTGATGGCAACACCAGCATAAAAATTTTCACTATAACCAATAATCCCGGTTGAAAAATCCAAGTAGTTTTTAGTAAGTTTACCTGGTTGCGTTTCAGCGGTAATATTCACAAAGCCAAATTTAGGATCAATCTGATCACCGAAAGTCAATTTTTCCCAAGCAAGTCTCCTGTCAACAAAAGTTGCCTGTAAGGCTGCATTGATGGAGAAAGTACGACTTACTTCCAATCGATACGAATAAATACCACTGAATGAATTTGTGGAAATTGTTCCCTCACCAGCTCTATCTGAGTTAACTAAAATGCCGATACCACCAGATATTTTACTGATATACTGATCGTAGGATGCATTGTAGGTAACAAAGGTTCCTGATATCGAAGGCCATTGATTTCTGTAATTCATTATTAATCTTGGACAGACTACCGAACCAGCAAATGCTGGATTCAAATACAAGGGATTTGCATAAAATTGCGAAAAAGCAGGGTCTTGAGCTACTGCTAAATTCGAAGCAAATACGCTTGTAATAATACAGAAAATCAACTTCTTAAAGTGAGAAGACGAAATCTTTGTCATGTTGAATTATTTTGAACACAATATTACAAATAATTTTTTAATTAAAACTATTTTTTTAATCAAATTATACTTTTTTTTTTAACAAATCCATTTTGGAAGAATGTTGGCTTATAAAAACATACAAACGTTCAATTTTTCTTATACTTATTATGTTAGTTTTTGTTACAATCAATTCACAAAATAATTAATCCACCATAAAAATAATTGAAAGATTAGCTGTAAAATCAGGAAATCATATTTTTATCCAGGCATTTATGTAAATTCCTTACAAAGATACTCAATATTCTGAATATATTAAGCTATGTTTTTAAATATTTTCGGGGACTATGCAATATTTTTCTATTACTTTTGTTTATATATATTGTTTATATTGATGAGTAAACTTGAAATTGTGAAAAAAGCTATTTATTGCATACTATTTAATTTATTAATTTTCAATTGTTTAATCCAAGCCCAAGGTAACAAAGTTTGGAAAGAAATTAAATGGCAGGGAATTCATACAGAGAAAGTTGACGAAAAAACATCCCATTCTTTTTTAGTATTCGACGGGGCAATAAATGATGCATCTAATCCCTTACTGCCATTATTTTTCATGCGAATTGAACTGGAAAACAATAATTTAAACCCAGAATTTGAATTATCGGACATGATATTTGAAGAACTTCCTCAAAATGAAGTTTTATTTTTAAAAGATGTCTTGATTACAAATTCATCGCTTCAGAAAGAGGTTTCCATCACTATGGATCGTAAAAAAGCATTTGCTGTACTAAAAATAAATCCTTTTAAACGAAATGCTTTAACCGGAAAACTCGAAAAATTAGTTGCATTTAACTACGAACTGAAAACAAATCAACTTACTGTTTTACATTCAAAATCATCAAATTTTTCGTTTGCATCCCATTCTGTTTTAGCCAGTGGAAATTGGTACAAAATTGCAGTTTCCAGCACAGGCATTTACAAAATCACCTATAACGATTTGATTACAATGGGATTCGATGTCAACAACCTTCATTCGAATGCAATTTCAATATTTGGAAACAAAACAGGTATGCTACCCGAATCCAATGCTGCATTCCGCAACGACGATTTACAGGAATTGGCTATATTTATGGGAGATGGAAATGATGGCAATTTCGATCCTTCGGACTACATTCTCTTTTATGGACAATCAAGCGTTAACTGGAATTTGAATACTTCCAATAATTTATTTGAACATCAGATCAATTATTACAACGACAATACCTATTATTATATAACGACTACAGCAGGCATAGGTAATCAGAAGCGAATCCAGACAGCTACTGAACCAACAGCGGCACCTACTAAAACAATAGACAATTTCAATGATTATGCGTTTCACCACAGCGAATTATTCAACTTAGCAAAATCAGGGAAACTTTGGTTGGGCGAAAAATTCAATACTACAGTTCCTTCACTCAACTTCTCTTTTAACTTCCCCGATATTAATACTGATTCTAATGTTGTTGTAAAATATAGCCTTTTTTCAAGTTCAACACTAACTAGTCAATTTATTGTAAATGTAAATTCACATATAAAAACGCACAATTTCTCAGTAGTTAGCGGTTCATACACTGATTTTCTGGCAACAAATGTCGTTGATAATATTAGTTTTAACAATTCCACTTCTCTGATTAATGCAAACATAACTTATAATTACCCCCTCACCTCTTCCAATGGATATTTAAACTATTTAGAATTAAATGTAATCAGGCACTTACGTTTTTATGGAGATCAGCTTAGTTTCAGAAATATAATGAGTATTGGAGCTGGAAACATTAGCCAGTTTAATCTTGGTAATGCCAATTCATCGGTTAAAATCTGGGATGTTAGTAATCCTTTAAATGTAAAATCAATCATCACTTCATTAAATGGCAGCAATCTAATATTTAAAGTCGCTACTGATACTTTAAGAGAATTCATTGCTTTCAATGGTATTTCTTATTTAAAACCTGAATTTGCAGGCCCTGTTGTCAACCAGGATTTACACGGCATGGCTCAGCAAGATTATATTATTGTATCGCATCCGCTTTTTATGGATCAAGCCAAGCGGCTTGCCACTCTTCACCGAAACTTAAATAATCTTAAAGTTAGCATTGTTACGCCTGAACAAATTTATAATGAATTTTCGAGTGGCTTACAAGATCCAATAGCCATTAGGAGTTTTTTAAAGATGTTTTACGACAGAGCTTCCGACAGCAATGATATGCCTAGATATTTATTGCTTTTAGGGGATGGTTCTTACAATAATAAATCAAAAACCAATAACACAAATTTTATAGTCACTTATCAATCTACGAATTCATTTGACGGAGGAACTTCTTATGTTTCGGATGATTATTTTGGTTTCTTAGATAACAACGAAACTGGGACATCAGCGAATGAAAGTATAGATATTGGTATCGGAAGGTTTCCTGTTAAAACTTTATTGGAAGCCAAGAATGTAGTTGATAAAATAGTCAGATATACGAGTAAAAATGATTTAATGTCTGATTCACCAACTATTGTTTCAAATTATAATGACTGGAGAAACAGTGTTTGTTTTGTAGCAGATGATCAAGATAATAATGCATATTTAAGTACATCCGAAAGATTATCTAATATTATAAAAACAGGAAATCCTATCATCAATATTGACAAGATCTATTTAGATGCTTATACTCAAATTTCAAATTCTGGTGGTGCTCGTTATCCTGATGTTAATAAAGCCATCAATCAGCGTGTTGAAAGAGGAGCATTGATCATGAATTATGTAGGTCATGGTGGAGAATTAGGTTGGGCACACGAAAGAGTTTTGGAAATAACAGATATATTGAATTGGAAAAACACGAATAACATGCCCCTATTCTTTACAGCAACCTGTGAATTTAGCCGTTTTGATGACCCTGAACGCACTTCCGCCGGTGAATTGGTATTATTGACACCTCAAGGAGGAGGAATAGCATTAATGACTACATCCAGAGTAACTTATAATGCAATAAACGAAGATCTGAATGCAAGTTTTTTAAAAAGAGTATTTAATAAAGTTAATGGTAAGTATCAATCTTTAGGAGACTTATTAAGAGGTTCTAAGAATGATGAAGGAAACAATTCATATATTAAAAACTTTGTATTATTGGGCGATCCTGCATTAAAACTTTCTTACCCTCAGTACAATGTAGTTACAACCGAAGTGAACGGAATTCCTGTAGGAATTACAAATGATACCATACAGGCAATGGCAGAAATTACGATTAAAGGTATGATTACAGATGATGCCATGCATAAAATATCAAACTATAACGGTGTAATTTATCCGACAATTTTCGACAAACCATTAATTGTCACTTCATTGGGCAATGACCCTGACAGCAACCCAGTTAACTTTGATCTCCCAAAAGCTATTTTATATAAAGGAAAATCAAGTATTGTTAATGGTGATTTTGAATTTTCATTTATAGTTCCTAAGGATATTGCCTATAATTATGGTTATGGTAAAATAAGCTATTATGCTAAAAATGACAGCAGTGATGCCAATGGGTTTTATAAAAACGTTATTGTTGGTGGAATTAGCAATATAGTTATTCCAGATGACAAAGGTCCTGAGATAAGACTGTTTATGAATGACAGCAATTTTGTATTTAAAGGAATCACCGATCAAAACCCTATGCTATTAGCACTGATAAGTGATCCCAATGGTATCAATACAGTCGGGAACGGTATCGGACATGACATTGTTGCCTATTTGGATGGGAAAACTGAAAATCCTATTATTTTAAACGATTTTTACATTTCAGATTTAAACAGATTTGATAAAGGCAAGGTATATTATCCTTTTACAGGATTAACAGATGGCTTACATTCTATAAAAGTAAAGGGATGGGATGTCTTTAATAATTCGGCCGAAGGCTATACAGAATTTATAGTAGCTCAATCATCTCAGATTGCTTTAACAAATCTTCTGAATTTCCCGAATCCGTTTTTCGATAAAACCTATTTCGTATTCGAACACAATCAAGCCAATACAGACCTAAAAGTTCAGATACAAATTTTCGACATCAAAGGAAAATTTATTAAAACGATTAATAGCCTTATTAATACAATTTCTTTTAAAATTGATCCAATAGAATGGGACGGAACTTCTGAAATAGGAGCAAAAATTGAAAAAGGACTTTACATATACAGAATCACAGCAACTAACCCTTTAGGTATGCAGGCAGTAAAAACAGATAAATTAGTTTTTTTACGCTAAACAATATATTTTACAATAAATCGTTATCTTTGCACACTATTTTATTTTTAGAATGAATTTATGAAATTAAAAATCGAGAAAATATGGATGGCAATCGTTTTAATTGCCCTATTTACAAACATTAATGCTCAAAACACCAACCAATGGTTGGGTCAGGAATTATTAACCGGTAACAGAGTAATAACCACTGCTGTACCATTTTTAATGATAGCACCTGATGGACGTGCAGGAGCAATGGGTGATGCAGGAGTAGCTTCTACACCCGATGCCAGTTCTATGCATTGGAATCCAGCAAAATATGCTTTTATCGAAAAAGATATGGGGATTTCTGTTTCTTACAGTCCTTGGCTTAGAGAATTGGTAAATGATATAAATTTAGCTTATTTGTCAGGATACAAAAGAATTGACAAAATGAGTACAATAGGTGCTTCATTGTTGTACTTCTCTTTGGGAGATATTACTTTTACTGATGCTATTGGAAATTCATTAGGAAATTTCAGACCCAGTGAATTTGCGTTGGATGTTACTTATTCACGCAAATTGTCAGATGTATTTTCAGGAGCTATTGCAGCCAGGTATATCAATTCAAATCTTACACAAGGTCAAACTGTTGGTGGTCAGGAATCTCATGCCGGACAATCAGTTGCAGCTGATGTTGCTTTTTATTATCAAAAACCAATTCGTTTTGGCCGAAACCTAAAAGGAACAATGGCCTTTGGAGCAAACATTTCTAATTTAGGAGCTAAAATTTCCTATACAACAACAACCGAAAGAGATTTTATTCCAACCAATCTTCGATTAGGAACTTGTTTTACACTTAATATTGACGATTTCAACAAACTTTCAGTAATGGTAGATTTCAATAAACTTTTAGTACCAACTCCACCTATTTATTTACCCAATAGTACAGGTAACGGAGATAGTATTTTAAACGGGATTCGTCAGATTGCTGCAGGTAAAGACCCCAATGTTGGTATTGTTACTGGATTATTTCAATCATTTGGTGATGCACCGAATGGTTTTACTGAAGAAATAAAAGAAATAACCTATTCTATAGGTGCAGAATACTGGTACGATAATCAATTTGCAATTCGGGGTGGCTAT
This sequence comes from Bacteroidota bacterium, assembly GCA_037133555.1. Lineage (GTDB taxonomy): Bacteria > Bacteroidota > Bacteroidia > Bacteroidales > JACABE01 > JACABE01. Next base: position 46,204 of record JBAXNW010000012.1, on the reverse strand, counting down.
TTTCACGAAAGTATGCTAAAGGGAAACAGACAATACTTTACATTGGGTGCTGGATTGCGCTACAATGTGTTTGGTCTGGATTTTGCTTATTTAATTCCTACCGAACAACGAAATCCATTAGGAAACACATTAAGATTTACACTCACATTTGATTTTGACGCTTTTAATGATCAAAACAAATTAACTCAATAGATGAAAATTCGGGTAGGCTTTGGTTTCGATGTTCACCAGTTACAATTAGGGCTGCCTTTTTGGATGGGGGGCATCGAAATTCCTCATTTAAAGGGAGCTGTCGGACATTCAGATGCAGATGTTTTGATACACGCTATTTGTGATGCTTTGCTAGGTGCTGCCAATATGCGGGATATCGGTTTTCATTTTTCAGATTCATCTTCCGAATTCAAAGGAATCGATAGTAAAATTTTATTAAAACGCTGTCTGGACTTAATCGCAACAAAAGGTTTTACTATTTCAAACATAGATTGTACGATTTGTCTGCAGCAACCCAAAATTGCTCCTTTTATACCTGAGATGCTGAGCACACTCGCCGAAGTCCTGAACATTGATACGGATGACATATCTATTAAGGCTACTACTACCGAAAAACTAGGTTTTGAAGGTAGAGAAGAAGGCGTATCGGCATACGCTGTTGCATTAATTCAGCAAGCTTAAATATGATTAAAATTGATGCTGCATTATTGAATGTCATTTCCTATAATGCTCAACAAAGCAATCGAAAAAGATTGAATTATAATTTCCACCATAACGATGCAGATTGTTTACAACGATTCATCAATGCCATAGAACCTTATTCCTATATTCAGCCCCATAAACATGAGAATCCTGATAAACGGGAGGTTTTCTTTGTTTTAAAAGGCAAAATGCTGGTGGTAGAATTTGATGATGCTGGCAATGTATTGGATCATATCATTTTAGATGCGGAGCAAGGTAATTTTGCTGTTGAAATCCCTGAAAAAACCTGGCATACCATACTCTCGCTCAAAAAATCTTCAGTAGCTTACGAATTCAAAGACGGTCCCTATGCTGTTTCAGATGATAAAAATTTCGCAGACTGGGCTCCTAAAGAAGGTGACCCCTTATGCAAAGCCTATATTGACAACTTACTTGAAAAATTGCAGCTTCAAATTCAAAGTTTTTAATGTAATTTTGCAAAAACTTTAAATTTACAAATCCCAGCCTATTTTGTTTTCGGGAAATATTTACTTAGCTTTATAAACTAAACTCTTACAATGGCAGTTCAGAAACCCACTATACCAAGAGGAATGCGTGATTTCGGTCCTATCGAAATGATTAGGCGCAATTATATCTTCGACAGCATTCGCTCTGTTTTTCAACTATATGGTTATCAACCCATAGAAACACCAACAATGGAAAACCTGTCAACATTAACCGGCAAATACGGAGAAGAAGGCGATAGATTATTGTTTAAAGTATTGAACTCAGGTAATTATTCTGAAAAGCTTACATCTGAAAATTTATCAGATCATAAAAAACTTACCCCTCTGATTGCTGAGAAAGGATTGCGATACGACTTAACTGTTCCCTTTGCTAGATATGTTGTGATGAATCGTAACGAACTCTGTTTCCCATTTAAACGTTACCAGATCCAGCCGGTTTGGAGAGCCGACAAGCCTCAGAAAGGCAGGTATCGTGAATTTTATCAATGCGATGTAGATGTTATCGGTAGCAACTCTCTACTGAACGAAGCTGAACTGGTGAAAGTTTCGGATACAATTTTTTCAAAACTGGGATTGGATGTTGTAATTAAAATCAACAACCGGAAAATCTTGGCTGGGATAGCAGAAATAATGGGCCATCCAGATAAAATTATTGACATTACCATTGCCATTGACAAAATGGATAAGATTGGTATTGAGAAAGTCAATTTAGAACTAGAAGAAAAAGGCTTATCGAAAAAAGCGATAGAGGACTTGCAGCCCATTCTTGAAATGCAAGGATCAAATACTGAGAAAATAAGTATCATCAGCAAATTATTACAAAACTCAGAAACAGGAATGCAAGGTATTGCTGAAATACAAAGCCTGTTTGAATATCTCGAAAAACAAGAAATTACATCCGAATATGAAATCGATCTAACCCTGGCACGTGGTTTAAATTACTACACAGGTGCTATTTTTGAAATAAAAGCCAAGGATGCACAAATGGGAAGCATAAGTGGTGGTGGTCGTTATGATGATTTAACTGGTGTTTTTGGTATGTCTGATATGTCGGGAGTTGGGATTTCTTTTGGTGCAGACCGTATTTATGATGTTTTATTGGAATTGAATCTTTTTCCAAAAGAAGTACAAACTGCCACCAAGGTTTTATTTATAAACTTTGGCATAGATGAAGCAAATTATTGTATTAAAATGGCAGCTCAATTAAGAGATCATGGGATTTCAACAGAAGTATATCCTGATGCTGCGAAAATAAAGAAACAATTCTCGTATGCCGATGCCAAGAAAATCCCATTTGTCATTATTGTTGGTGAAGAAGAGATGAAAAACAAAGCTTTTAAAATTAAAGACATGAATGTTGGGACTGAAACAATCCTAGTTTCTCATGAATTGGTGAATTTTTTCAGCTAAGAAATAAGGATTTTTAAATAATTTTTTCATCTTTTTACAAAAAAACCAACTCAGATATTTAGATATAATGTCATTCTTCACACTTTTTCACACTTTACTTAACATAAGTACCAACAAATCAAATGCTTGAACAAACTGATATTATTTAATTAAAAATGACAATATTGTTTTGTGAAAACAAATGTTTTTGTATCTTTGCAATCCGTTTCGAAAGAAAAGAAATGGAAACAGTGAAGGCAATCTAAACTGTAGAGAAAGTTCTCTCAAAGAAAATGCCCATTGGAGAGATGGGTGAGTGGCTGAAACCAACAGTTTGCTAAACTGTCGTACTGGGTAACTGGTACCGGGGGTTCGAATCCCCCTCTCTCCGCAAAGTTCTTTAATTATCGGGGTGTAGCGTAGCCCGGCTATCGCGCCTGCTTTGGGAGCAGGAGGTCGCAGGTTCGAATCCTGCCACCCCGACAATAAGTTGTTTTGGTGCATATTGCGTCCCGATTTTTGAATCGGGAAGGTTGCAGACTAGAAATTCTGCCAACCGAACAACAAAAAATTAAAACAGGAACTTAAAGTTCCTTTTTTTTTTCACAAAATGGCCCCGTAGCTCAGTTGGATAGAGCAACAGCCTTCTAAGCTGTGGGCCACTGGTTCGAATCCAGTCGGGGTCACTTAAAGAGTTTACATTAAGTAAGCTCTTTTTTTTTATGCAAAATTAAGGAGAATCTGGGAGCTGTCTCAAAAGTTGTGGAATTTTAAAATTAAGCAAATAATTTAGCTATCCATTATTTATTTAGCGGTTCAATAATGAAGTAGTCTATTTCAAGGTCATGATTGTCGTGCGTAGAAAAACGGATTTTATTATCGCCTTCTTTCAGTTGCACTTCCCCTAAATTAATTTCCTCCCAGCCGTTTGTGCTATGTAATTTTAAACCATCCCAGTCTGCCATCATTTTAGCGCCCACTAATATATCTGCCGCAATATCTTTATCAGCCGAAAGCCTTATTTTTAAATTTGCTTTCATATTTTTAGCAACTTGCACCAATACTTCAACATAGTTACGACGAAGGAAGCCTGTAACATAGCCTTTCCCAGAATAGCCTTTATGGCTTGATTCCTGATGTGTTCCTTCAAGTCGTCCACCAGCAGACTTGCCATTTTCGGCTTCCAAAAAGATTATACAATTCGTTGATTCTCCTTTTGTCAAGCCAGAGGAATCAGGAAGAATCGTCTTAATTGTGCCATCTGAATTGTAGTACAAATAGTCAGCCATGAGGTTGCGCACTTCGCTCATACCATCAGACAGCCAAGCACTGTGATAAAAAGCAATCCAATTATTTTTATATTTTACGATGGATCCATGGTTAGTACCCGATTGCATTTTAAATTTGGGAATGTATTTACCTTTATATTTATAGGGCCCAAGTGGCTTATCAGCAATGGCATAATACATTTCTTCAGGCCATTTTTTACCAGCAAGCCCAGGATAAGAAAGATAATATTTCCCTTGATATTGGTGCACCCATGGACCTTCAAATAGCTCAAACAGCTGATCCGACAATTCAACTTTAGTTGATGGAATTATTGAAAGCAAATCATCGGTCAATTGAGCAGCAAAACATTGTCCACCAGCACCCCAATATAGGTAAGGTATGTTATCGTCATCAACAAAAAGAGCAGGATCCTGACCTAAATCAATCCCCTTTACAAAACCAATATTGCTAAATGGACCCTGTGGAACATTGCTTACAGCTAAACCTGTTCGCATTAAGCCAGTTTCTTTTTCAAACATACAAAATATCAGATAATATTTCCCATTTCTAAAGCATGCATCACATGCCCATGCATAACTAATACCCCAGTCTACATTGTCTATCGATAAAACCTGACCATAATCTGTCCAGTTTTTCATGTCAGAAGTTGAGAAGACATGATAATCAGACATAGTAGCATGATGATTGGTCCCTGGAACATCATGAGATGTGTAAAGCCATAATTTATTCGTATCACCCGGCCAAACATGGGCAGATGGATCGGCAGCGTAAATATGTGAAATCAAAGGATTTTGACAATAGCAATAAGTGAAATTAAATAGTAAAAGAAAGAGAATATAACTTAAAAATGGATGGCTTATTTTCATATCAGTTTTCAAATTTTTTGTTTTCAAATTTTTATTTTAAAGAATTTATTATTCCAACTTTAGGCAAAGCTGATCAAATAGCAAACATGCCGGATCTATAAGTGGCTGCTATTTTTTTCAAATATACAATTTTTAAAAGTAAAAATTTTAAACATGGGAAAAATATAACAAATTGAATTTCAATGCAATATATTAAAAACTTTATTGATAAAATATTACAAAAATGATATTAATAAACTGATATTCAGTATATTTCTTGAATATTACAAGTATTTAAAATTCATTGATGTCTAGTAAGCGTCAGGCAGGAAATGCGTCCAATAAAATCTTTCCAAGTTTGCGTGAATATTATTCTTATGACAATTTTAAAATCAATAAGTTTACTACTAAATAATTAACAAAGTTACATCAAAAAAATCAATAAGTAAAAAATATTTAGGGTATTTTTACTCGTAGTGATTCGTGAAAAACTTCGCAAGTTATAATGAATGAAGGGGAAATAAAATAGACATTATGTTTATGAAAAAACATTAGTAGGCGTATTTATTCGCAAACTCTCTGTATTATCTTTGAATAATTAGTTTCTGCATTTCTGTTAAGTCTTTTGATTTTATGGCAAGTAAATAAATTCCGTTACTTAAATCAACTGTATTAATTTTCAAGTTGTCTTTTCTCAGTATTTCTGTTTTTACTAATACTCCCATAACATTATAAATAGTCAACTTAAGATCGGTAATATTACTATTATTAATTTTCAATTTAACAATGTCAGAAGCTGGATTAGGATACAAGCTAATAGGTGTATAATCGGAAGTTTGATCCTGTATTGATGTAATCAGATTATCAAAGCTTAAATTGTCAACATAAAGAATAGAATTACCCTGAACAGCAAGAGGACCATCGCTATAGAAAGATGACAAAAATATCCTTGCACTATCAGCATTTGTATAAGATGGAATTGGAATTGAAAATGAAGTCCAACTGGAAGCCGTCGCAGAGCTTGTTATTTTTGCCTGTGTAACTTCAGTACCACCTGAAAATAAACAAATAAAAATTCTCATCGTATCATTATTCTGTGGAAAGAATTTATAATAGCCACAAAATGAGGATGGATGGCCAATAACATGAAATGTAGGATAATCACTTCCTTTTACATCACCAGGCCAGGCCATACCCCATTTTTGGGGAACAGTCAAGAGTGGATTACTTTCCAATCTGATAGAATAACTGCCCACTGAAGCAGGAAAATGATCGGTTGATCTGGTGACTGGAAAATAACTAGCGTTCGTATCAGCCATGTTTGTGGAGAACCAACCTGTTGGCTCCAGGCAATTTCCAAATGAGGTCCAGTTTTCAAATCCATTGTTTGGAATTTGGGCACTTGTTTTCATTGTAATTTCAATCAAAACAAAAAAAATAATGGCTACGTTTTTCATTTTAATATTGTCAGTGTTTAAAGTGCTGACTCTGCACTTTTAAAATTATCAAGATAGTTTATTATGTTATTCTCATTTTGTTTAGCTTGTATAAGATTTTCGTGATTTAAAGTAGTGACAAAAAAGCAGAAAGCTGAGCAAATTCAAGGGACTTGATGTAAGTTGACTATATATTCTCATTTTTACAAAGTTACTCTTTCTAATAGCTAAAAGATATATAAGAGCAGACAAGATGAAAGCCTTATTAAAGAAAAATCAAACTTTAAAAGTAAAAACCAATTCTACTAAAAATGCAGTTATTGAATGACAAAATACACGCTTAGAGCTTAAAGCAGATAATTTTCAAAACTAAAATTCAATTATGTTATTCAAAAAAAGCATGGTTTTCAGGGTTTGCTCTAAAATAATTTTCATGGTTTAGCCTAGTTTTTTTCAGTGTTTATACTTATACTTTTTTTTAAAAAAAAAAGTAATTTTAAATAATTCAATCACACATCATTAAAAGCTATTTCTTGCTAGCTAATAGTAAAATATAAGAATTATTGCATAAAAAAGCTATTATAAATGAAAAAAATACGATAAAGACCGAAAAGTATGCAAAGTTACTTTTATAGCTACTGAAGAAGTTTCAAGAGGAGCTAAAAAAGTTCATCTATTGAGTAACCTTATTCAATGGGATTAAAAAACTACTCCAATGATAAAGTCGAAAAAAAATGAATATTTCTCTGTATCGGTTGAACTTCCAGCTGGCAGAGAATATCAGTTTCGTTATTTGACAGATGGCACTCGTTGGGTAAATGATGCAGAGGCTGACAAATATGTATTGGCAATTTTTGGAGATGCTGAGAATTCCGTTTTAGTCATTTGAGTAATAATATCAGACATACTTATTCGTTTGAGGATGGCAGATTTTTTATAATTCACTTATCAAAATCATAGCTTCCTTTTTAGAAATAAAACATATAGCCAATTGGACATTAGAGGATATGAAAACAAAACAATTAATCAAAACAGTATTCTTGACACTGATTTTTTCCTCAATCCTGTTTATTTGTGCTGGAAAAACAAACTACTTCCAAGGCTGGATTTTTCTCACCACTAACCTAATTACTGCCTTCATGAACTTTTGGACAATTAGAAATGATACAGAACTTATGACTGAACGTTCAATAGTTGGCGAGGGTGCAAAATTATGGGACAAAATAATTTTAGGCTTATCGACTTTGATATATCTAACAACTCTAGTTGTCGCAGGTATTGACTCGGGACGATTCCAATGGACACCAAATTTTCATTGGAGCATTTATGCATTAGGGGTTGCTCTGATAATAATTGGACAAAAAGTTTTTCTAACAGCGAGAAAAGAAAACAAATACTTTTCAAGCATAGTAAGAATACAAACAGACAGAGGACAAAGCGTTTGTAATACTGGCATTTACAAAATCGTACGACACCCCGGGTATTTAGGAATGGCAATTTCATTGATAGCTCTACCTCTTGTTACAGGTTCAATTTGGAGCATAATTCCAACAACAATAGCTCTCATTTTATTGTTTGTAAGAACCTATTTTGAGGACGAAACCTTGAAAAAAGAACTTACTGGATACACTGAATATACTCATAGCACAAGACAAAGACTTATTCCAAAAATATGGTAACTCAATTTTGACAATGAAAATAAAAAAAAACGAAAGTTAAAGGGCTATGAAGCAAATTTAATTTCAACAAAATTAAATAACATTGTTTAGTTTGAAAGGGAAACTGGATATATTCCGCCACTGTTAGATGCTTCATACTTGACATCATATAAAAGAACAATATTGATTAATACAATATTCTTAAACACTCTGATATAATGACAAACAAATTCATTACAGCAATGAGGGCCAATAAAAATTGGTTAACGATTTCCTTTTTTTTAATTGCTTTCATAATCAAAACAATTTCATTTTTTCATGGAGGTGTAGGTGCCATGAATCCGACATTGTTTTTTATCGGACTTATCATCCTCTTTTTCGCATTGTTAAATACTTGGGGTAACAGGGGTCGGAAATATTATTTAATTCTTATGGGGGTTTCAGTGCTGCTCTTTTTCTTTTTTTTTAAGTTTGGCATGGATCCTTTGGTGAAAACTCTATCGCAATACCAATTTCAAGGTCATTGGGTTGAAGATATGGCATGGTCTATTGGATTTATATTATTTGACGGATTTATGGCAGGTCTTATCGGGTTTTTCTATTGTATTGCAAAATGGAGGTAATGCTAACATTGATTTGATCGTTAAACATAAGCATATGCCATAGAGAAAAGAACATTTACTTGACTTTACAAGGGTTTGATGACATACCGTTCGTACTTTGCAAACAGAAAACTGCAAAACATTAAAGTACCACTTCATGGCAAACATAAATGAACAGCAGGATTAATATACTCGGAAAAAATATAAAATATTAGTTTTTGAATCAATGTCATTTTAAATTTACTCCTTGACAAACTTCTGTTGAGAAGATTGTTTTCCATCAAAAACTTCAAGAATATAAATCCCTTTTGCTAAAAATTCAATATCCAACGTTGTATTATACTCATATGTATTCATTGGCCTTGATAAGATTATTTTGCCCGAAACATCATACATTGAGAGTTTCGCATTGGCATGTATTGATGAAGGATCAAACACTAAAGTCAATTTATCTTTTGAAGGATTGGGCATAATGCTAAAAATCTCAGCAGCTTCATTGTTCACAAGGCCCGATGAAGCAGTATTATCGAATAACACAAACTTTTTGTAAAGAACATGGTTGATTACTACAGAACTGATAACCAGCAGTGGTTCCTTTTTAGCTACCTGATACCATGCATATTCTGTAGACAGAGAATAGGAATTGACACCAATACTTGAATCGCCTATATAAAATACAGATTTCGTTCTCAATACATTGGCAACTGTTTTATTTGGAAGCTTTAAGCTTCCCCAGGCATCGGCGGTAAAGGCATATTTTCCGGGTCCTATTAAATTCCCTGGATTTGTTACCGCTGAAACACTATCTATATAAGAATTCCCGTATGAAATTGGAAATTGATAATACCGAACTGGTAAATTATTATAATGCTGAGTATAATAATTTGGCTCAACAAATCCATAACAAATAGACTTGCTGCTATTTGTATTATCCCAATAAGAGTAGGCCGAGCCTATTCCGTCTGTTCTACATAAAACTGCATTTGGAAAGATTGAACTATAAGGTGTATTTGCAGGAAGAAGGTAAATCCTTTTAAAAAAAAAGTCCTGATGTAAAGATGTTGAAAAATCCCAAGCGACATTTGCACCACTCACTCCCACTGGAACTAAAGTTGAATCGAAAGACATCAAGATACTATCACCTAAAACAGGAAGTACATTAGAGGTAATAATTGGTTGTGCTTTTAAACCAGATGACATAAAGGCTAATAGAATGAATACATAAAGATTTTTCATGTTCAGATGGTTTAATTTTAATGAATTGACTTAATATACAAAATAGAATTACTCAACAAATATAAAAGTTTTAATTGATCATCAGCTAAATAAATTCATATTTTTAAAAATTCCACAAAAGATAGCTAATAAAAATTCAAGAATTTGAAATTATTGAAAGAAACCCGATATATCCAGCGTTTCAATTTTCGAAAAAGAAATATTTTTTTTATAATTGGCCACAATAGGTATGAATCTTTTTTCGCTATAGTTCAGGAAAGTTTTCCATGATTCACAGAAGCTGTATTTCTGTGTTAGCGGATCTCGGTATTTTGGGCAGCCTCCATAGCAATAATTGAGCCAACGGCAGTTTTGACAAGCTTCATGATGGTTTTTCTTGGCTACTCCAAAACTAATTTGCTGAGGACTGTTGAGCATATCTATAAGATTTTGCTGATGGATGTTACCCAGTAGAGTATCATTTCCCACGAGATAATCGCAGGAGAATACATCTCCATTGTGTTCCAGTACCAGATAATTTCCACATTCTTCTGAAAAGGTACATTCCGGAGCATTCAGTCCAAGATGTGCATAAAAAGCATTTTCAACAAAACGGATACTGGGGGGCTGATTATTTGTTATATAATCGTAGTGCCAACTATCGAAAATATCACACATAAACTGTCCCCAGTCTTTTGCTGATAAAGAAAACTCAGCTGATTTACCCAGTAGATTAAACTCCGAAACAGGAATAAATTGCAACCAATGCATCGCATTTTGCTTGTAAAAATGATAGATATCGTTTGCCCTATTTGCAGAAGCAGATGTCACACAACAAAGAATATTTGTTGCAATATTCCTGGCTTGTAATTTTTTCCAACTTTTCATCACCTCATTCCAGCTTCCTTTTCCTGTGGAAGTTTTGCGGTAAGCATCATGAATTTCTTCAGGTCCATCGAGGGATAAACCACAAAGAAATGAATATTCTGACATCAGATCAAGCATTTCATTACTTAAACTATAGCCATTGGTTTGCAGCAGATTGCTGATCAATTTATTTTTACCCTGACCATAATGCTGCATCCAGGCAATGACTTTTCTATAAAATGTGGCTCCTGTCAATGAAGGTTCTCCACCCTGCCATACAATTCCGAATGAAGTTCCACTCTGCTCCATAAGTTGGCGAATAAAAATTTCGAGGCAGCTATCATCCATCAATTGTTCATCCGAATATTGAAGGTCTTTCTTCAGATAAAAACAATACTCGCAATTCAGATTGCAACGCGAACCGTTTGACTTTACAACAATGGTAGTTAATGGTTTTCGTATGAGCATCAGTTTACAATAATTTCGTCCATAAAAAGCCATGCGGCCTGCCCTTTTCCCGGATGGGTTTCGGGGCAAACACCAATATTTATAACGTGAAACCTGAGATATTTCGCCTTAACAACACCAGATATAATTCCTTCGAGACGATTGGGAACTGAGGTAGTTGTAAATGCTTCCCCTTTGACTGCGCCGTAAGTATAATATGTGATTCCATCCAGCGAATACTCAATTCGGAGTTCTTTGGGTCTGAATATCCAGCTTCCTTCATCCTCTAAAATCCCCACCTTAATATTCTGAATAAAAGCAGTATCTTTTAGTGTAATCAATCCTTTGAAATCGAAGCCTTCAAAACCCTGCCAAGCTTTGTGTGAAGGATCTGAAAATCCGGTAACACCATCGGTAAATGCTGTTGGGCCTCCCCCATCGTATTTCATACTGTAAGGAAGTTCGTAGGTTACTTTAGCACCTATAGCTTTGTGGATTACTTTATTATAATAGATATTGCTATATCCTGGCTCACGCAGGTTTTTTCCTTTCTTATTCTGTAAAAAATCACCTAAATCTTCTCGGGCAATATCTGCAATGGAATCAATAGCAGCTACGATATCAGGATGCTGATTAATTACATTTTTAGTTTCCGCTCTGTCGGTGCGGAGATTATAAAGCTCTTTGCCACATGTGGCAATATTATAGGGACCTGGCATACCATTTTTGCCGGCTTCTACTCCCTGATAAGAACGGTAGGTATGAGGATAAGTCAGTTTCCAATCACCCAGACGAATGGCTTGTAATTGGTTAATTTCATAATAATAGAGAAAATATTTCCGTGGATCTGCAGCTTTTTCACCTTTCATCAAGGGTAGTATACTGATACCATCAATTTTATTTTTTGATATCGGAGAAGCCGTAATTTCGGCCAATGTTGGGAGTATATCAATGGCTGAACATATTTTATCGCTTACGATTCCATTGGGAATATGACCTTTCCAATACATAACACAAGGAACCCTTTGACCACCTTCCCAACTGCAGCCTTTCCCTTCGCGCAAGCCACCTGTTGATCCGGCATGATTTCCGAAATTCAACCAGGGGCCATTGTCACTTGTAAAAATTATCAGAGTGTTATCCAATATCCCCTGTTTTTTCAGTGCTGCAACAATTTGCCCCACCGACCAATCAATCTCGCTGATTACATCTCCATATTTGCCTTGCAAAGTTGTATTCCTGAATTTGTCAGTAACGCCCAATGGAACATGGGGCATGGGATGTGGGAAATAGATAAAGAAAGGTTTGCTTTGATGGGCATCGATAAATTGCAGGGATTTTTCAGTCAAAAATCTTGTAAGTGTATCAATACCTGCCAATGAATTTAATTTTGAAATTATACTATCATTCCTAAAAACTGGCAAAAGAGGATAGTTTGCCTTTCCACTTCTAGCTTTAGGCGGTGTTCCGTCATATTCCATCGGTATCATATCAACCGAATAAGGGATGCCATAATACTCATCAAACCCATGTTTGGTAGGTAAAAACTTAGAATCACTTCCCAGATGCCACTTGCCATAAATAGCTGTATGATATCCTTTTTGTCTGAGCATATCTGCAATTGTAATTTCATTCTCACTCAGCCCTTTTTTATCATTCGGCATCAAGGCACCTGCAATACCAATACGGTTGGGATAACAACCGGTAAGTAAGCCAGCTCTGGAAGCAGAACTTACTGCCTGAGGTGCGTAAAAATCGGTAAAACGAATACCGTTTTCAGCCAAGTTGTCAATATTGGGCGTTTTGTAACCCTTGGCTCCGTAGCAACCCAGATCACCATAGCCCTGATCATCAGTATAAATCAGTATAATGTTCGGAAGTTGCTGTTGTTGAGCAGACAGCAGTAATGGAGAAACAACTGCCAATACATTGCATCCTGTTTTCAAAAATGGCTTTGCCTTCATAATCAATTTATTGATTTTTTCTCATTTTTAGCTTCTTTCTTCTGGCTTCAATGTTCCGTCTTCTAGCCTCTAACTCACTACCTCACTATCACCTCATCGCAAAATATCCATGCAGGTTTTCCTTCGCCTGGATGGCCAGGGGGGCAAATTCCATGATTCACGGCCTTGATTTTAATCTGATGTATATTTTTTTGATTGATCTTCACTTTATAATGAAATATCATACCCCCAGTTGTTCTTTTTTCTTTAGTAATCAATACTTTATCAAATCTTTCCCATTTATTTTTTTCAGTTAGGCATGAAAAAGAAAGCGTTTCGGGCAAGAATATCCAGGAATCGGGCAGATCCAGAAAACGAATTTCAATTTCTTTTATCGCTGTGATTGCTTTGCAGGGAAATATCATTTCCAGATTGCACCCTTCGAATCCATTCCAGATTGGAGTGACTTTAGTAGACATAAATGCAGGATTCTCTATCTTTCCATCTGTCAGTGAATTTTTAGCATTGCCTGAATACTTTGAAGAAGGCTGGTTTAAGAGTTGATAGTCCAAATTCAGGGCTTTATTTGGACTGATTTTATAATTCAGGGGAACACTCATGGAGGTATCGCGATATTCCTGCTGCATTTTTTTTAATTGTAAGAGCAGTTCATGCTGAATATTTTTATAATCTTCATGATTGTAAACATTTTTCATTTCATGAGGATCTTTCTGCAAATCGAACAATTCCCACTGATCAATATCATAGTAGTAATGAATGAGTTTATATTTTTCGGTACGGATACCATAGTGCCGTTTCACTGCATGTTCGCCCGGATATTCATAATAGTGATAATAGGTTGCATCGCGCAGCCTTGCTGATTGATCAATATAAGAAGTAAAAGACAGCCCCTGCATCTGTTTTGGCTTCTGAATACCTGCCCATTCAAGCAAAGTTGGTGCAAAATCAAGATTCATCACCAGCTGATCATTGGTTTTTCCGGCTTTTAGTTTTGCAGGATACTGAATAAGTAAAGGCATGCGGTAGCTTTCATCATACATAAACCGTTTATCGAACCAGCCATGTTCACCCAGAAAAAAACCCTGATCAGAAGTATAAATCACTATCGTATTCTCTGAAAGTCCGTTCGCTTTCAGGTAATCCAATACTCTGCCTACATTGTCGTCCACCGTTTTGATAGTAGCCAGATAATCGTTGAGATACCTTCTGTATTTCCAAACTGCCAGTTCTTTCTCTTTTAAAGGAGTCTTAAAATAAGATTCGTTCCTGATCTGGTAAATACTGTCCCAGGTTTTTCTTTCCTTAGCATCCAGACGGATTGAATTTTCCTGAAGGCTATAGCTTGCTGATGACGTATCAGGTATTTTCAGATCAACCGGAAAGACAAGGTCTTTTGCAACAGACATCTGCTGAGTTTTAGCTGCATCGGCTCTGTTGTTGTAATCATCATAGAAATTATCAGGCAAGGGGATATTTGCTGTATCATACATTGTGGCATTTTCAGGTTTGGGTAACCAGGGTCGGTGAGGGGCTTTGTTATGTATCATGATAAAAAAAGGTCTGGTAGTATCCCGCTGATCCATCCATTGAAGCGAGTAATCTGTTATCAGATCAGTAACATAACCCTTTTCGCGTTTTTTCTTTCCATTTTCAATAAAATCGGGATTAAAATATTCGCCTTGTCCCGGCAGCACCTTCCAAAAGTCAAAACCAGTCGGATCGCTTTTCAGATGCCACTTTCCTATGATAGCCGTCTGATAGCCATTTGCACGCAACACTTTGGGAAGCGTAAGGCTGGCAGAATCAAAAACCACTTCGTTATTTATCATTCCATTGATGTGAGACAATTGTCCGGTTAAAATTACAGCACGGCTAGGACCACTGACAGCATTGGTACAAAAACAATTGGTAAATCTAACTCCGTTGGTAGCAATACGATCAATCTGAGGAGTTTTATTGATGCTTCCATCGTAGCAACTGATAGCTTTTGATGCATGATCGTCGCTCATGATAAAGACGATATTGGGTCTTTGAACATGTTGCTGTGCCAGAGCAGTTATACTTTGAAATAGCAAGCCTGCAGAAACTGGAATAAGTACCCTGGTATTTGTTGTAATAGTCATATTAATTTTCAAGTTTCTGATCTTACAAAGCGATATTCAAGCGTAGAGAGAAAAACTATTTCTCCATGAAAAAGAAAGACAAAGATACACAATCTTTCAAGCAAATAAGCATGCCTGTTCACGAAAAAAGATTCGGGCTTCAGTTCCAATTGAAAAATGTATTTTTATAAAGAAAATCAGCATTCCTGAAATAAAAAGCCTCGAAAAATTTCTTTTTCAAGGCTTTTAAGACAAAACAGAAATGACGAATTATTAATTATAAACCTGAGCATCCCAACCATTCACAAAAACATATTGACAGCTTGCTGAAGCGACAGTATTCTTTTTCCAGATTACGCCCGTAACAAATAGATTCGTTTTGATCCAGTTAGAAGCAATATCAATACTACAGGTATAATCAAATACTGTATTCAAAGGAGTTGTAGCAGCTGTAGTGATTTTTACACCATAAGCAGTCGATGTATTTGCAGCTCTTACCACATTATTGTGTTTATAGCCCACGCCTCCACTTGTTTGAACATATCCGACAGGAGCAGAGGGGCTGCCATCAATACCTCGTTCACATAAAAAATAAGTAACATAATAATCGCCACTTACATTTTTGAAAAATTTAATTTTTGAAGTAACATTCATCTTAGTACCTACAATGACAGTACTGAATTTAAGTTGGGCTTCAGGACTGCGTCTTACCAAAGTATCAATATAAGGTTGCAAATTACTCAAATATACTTGTTGGTCACCGATATAAAATGAAGGAATTCCTCCCCCTGTTGGACGGGATGCATCATAAGACCATTCCAGATTATTAGAACTCATAGCATCTTCAACATTGCAATGGAAAGCCAATGCAATAAGTTTTCCAGAATTGTTTTTCTTCATTAAGTTAAAGCTATTGTAACCACTATAACCACAAGTGGAACAGGTAATGGAGGTAGTTTCACCCATAAAAGCCCATTGTTTCATTTCGGGCGTTAAGCTATTAACGGTTGTTGTTGTTACTTCTTTCTTGCAGGAAAGCGAGACTAAGATTAGTAAAGCTGTAAAGAGCAAATTGATTTTTTTCATAAAATAGATATATTGATTAGGTTAATTATTTGCAAGAAAGAAATTGGGAAAAATTCATTAGATATGCTGATTAGACAAGAGAAAAATTAAAAAAGTTGTCTCCTGATAAATAAAATATTGAAAAAATATATTTTTAATGACTTTAGCAATTTGTGGCAGTAAAAGCATGCATTTACAAGCAAAAAAAAAGAGCTTAGATTTTAATGCAAGCTCTTTTCCCCTATTAGTTTTTATTTTTAGCCAATACCAATCGCTATATCAAATAAGCATACATGGCATAAAATGCAGATGCAGCTACCAAATCGCTGACCAGCACTTTCTCGTCAGGAGCGTGAGCCATTACTTCATTGCCTGGTCCAAATCCGATGGTTGGAACTGCATACATTCCATTGAGGGCTATTCCATTGGTAGAAAAAGTCCATTTGTCAACCAAGGGTTTTTTCCCAAATAAGTTTACGAAAGCTGTTTCGCCTGTAGTAACTGCAATATGGTCAGCAGGAATTTTCCAGGTAGGATAATACTTTTCCATACCATAATGATTGCTTGTAAAAGCAAGTCCATCGTAATACAATACCTCAACTTTGGCATCCATTTCTTTTACAATTTCTTCAATTTCCTTTACGGCTGATTCTTTGGTTTCGCCCCAGGTTAATCGACGGTCGAGATGGATACGAGCATAATCAGCTACTGCACACAAAGAAGGACTCCCTGAAATAATTTCGGAAATAGTAACACTGCCTTTGCCCAAAAACTCATCGTTCGCCAAACGCTCGTTCAGTTTTTCAATTTCAAGGGCCGCACGGGATGCCATATAGATTGCATTTTTACCTCTTTGGGGAGCAGAACCATGAGAAGATAATCCTTTGAAATGAACATGAATTTCCATTCGGCCACGGTGACCGCGATAAATGTTTAAATTGGTTGGTTCGGTACTGATGGCAAAATCAGGACGGATTTTATCTTCTTCAATGATGTATTTCCAGCACAAGCCATCACAATCTTCTTCCATTACACTTCCCACAAAATAGATTGTCAAATCGCGGTCGTAGCCCAGTTCTTTTAAAATTCTGCCGGTAGTAACAAAAGCTGCAGGTCCACCTTCCTGATCTACTGTACCCCGACCATGAACGTAGCCGTCTTTTATTTCACCCGAAAAAGGGTCAAAACTCCAGTTTTCGAGATTACCAACATCCACCGTATCCATGTGTCCGTCAATTGCCAATATCTTTTTACCATTCCCTATCCTTCCAATTACATTGCCAATTCCATCCATAAAAACCTCATCAAAGCCTGCTTCTTCCATTTGACGTTTGAGTTCAAATTGCACTTCTTGCTCTTGCATGCTTAAAGATTTGATTTTTACAAGTTTTGAAAGATTTTCAGCGGTATAGTTGGCATATTTTTCTGCTAATGCCTTTATTTTTTCTGTTATTTCAATCATTATTTGTTGTTTTTGTAATTGAATGCAAATTTATAAAAAATACCAAAAGCCTATTCCATTTTTTGTTACAAAATGCAATAGGCTTTTAAGGTTGATGAATATTCGGTTTAAAATGCTTTACAATTCAAACTTTTTTAAGTGTTCAGGCATTTTTTCATGAGTAGTGATACTTTCCAATTTTTCGTTTTCACGAATTAAATGTACAGTTTCATTGGTATCTATCATCACAACATTCGGCCTTAGCGTAATAAACTGCATCCATTGGGTCATATTGTAAGCACCTATTGTTGAAATCACGACCTGATCGCCTTTGTTCAACAAGGGTAAATCGATATTTTCTCTGATCACATCAATGTTCATACACAAGGGTCCGAAAACCTGGGTTGTTTCAGTATAATGGGTGAATGGTTGAGCTGGTGTCATTTTATGTTCGTACCAGAAGGCGGTAAACAAAAGGTTCACGCCGACATCAATAATGGTGGTACGTTTACCAGCAGAAGTACGTTTGTTGGCAATTACACTTCCAATCAGATAACCTGCATCGTCTATTAAAGCACGTCCTGTTTCCAGAATCAAAGTAGGTAATTCGTTGTTTTTAAAATTACTGTTCAGTAAAGTTGTAGTTATCGCTTCCGCAAAATCATCAAAAGTAGGATTGGTATCAGTACCTGGCAAATATGAACCTTTTAAAGTATTTTTGGAAGCGAATCCACCACCCATATCAATATATTTGATGGTATGATTGTATTTTTGTTCGATGCCTATAGCAAGATCAGCCAATTTACCTGCTGCTATAGCATAAGCACTGGCTGCCAGCATAAAAGTACCAATATGAGAATGCAGTCCAACCAAATCTAGTTTTCCAGAACGCATAATTTTGTTCAATGCATCCCAGGCTTGCCCGTTTTCGTAATTAAAACCAAAACGATCCCAGATTGGATAAATACCTGTATCCATGTTTACACGGATAGCAACTTTAGGTCTTTTATCAGTAGTTTCGGTAATTTCGAGTATGGTATACAATTCGTCCAGGTGGTCAATATGTATCAATGAATCATTACTGATGGCTTTGCGCAAATCAGCTTCGCTTTTATCAGGGCCATTGAAAATGATTTTTTTACCATCCACACCATTGCGTAAGGCTTTTTCGTATTCAAAACCAGAAACTACTTCTGCCCAGCTACCTTCCTGGTGAAATACATTGCAAACAGCGTTTAAGTAATTGGTTTTATAACTCCAGGCAAACTGAACCTTTGGATAACGTGTCGTAAAAGCTTTTTTAGCTTTATTAATGGTTGAGCGCATGGTAGCTTCAGAAATCACATACAAGGGCGATCCATATTCTTTAACCAAATCCTTTACAGCATTTCCATCAATATGCGTCATAGGAGCATATTCTGTTCTTAAACCAAATTTATTAGGCATTCCGGTTTCTAATTTTTTTATAACCGGTCTTTCATATCTTAATTTTTCCATTTTGTTTTTTTGTTTTTTTAATAATTACAATTCCCCGACTGTTGAAATTTGTTGAAATTCTTTAATATCAACAATCATATCCCAGGCATAACGAATAAACATTTTACCAACATCATATTTGGTATAGGGTTCAACTTTTTCGCCCAATGCAAGGTTTACCAATGCTTCGGGAATATTTTGACCTACTCCTACTGCCAGATAAATCCAGGCTGGTATCCGGGGATTTATTTCGAGTAAATAAAATTCGTTATCCTGTCCCTTCATCAATTCTAATTCAAAGCCACCCCTCCATTTGGTCTGGCTCACAAATTTATGGGTTAAATCTATCATTGATTGATCGTCGATAGAAATCCCACCCCAGGCTTTACCTTTATCTGTTATATATTGTTTACGCATTGGGACAGCAGCTATGGTATTTCCTTTGCCATCACCCAAACCTGTAATATTGTATTCGGTACCATGTACAAATTGTTGCACCACAATAGGCAAGCCCCATTTAGCACTGATCTTATTAAAATAGCTTTTGGCTTGTTCAAAATTATAGGCGATACTGGCATCGTAGTATTTCCCTTTGATAACCATCGGGAATTCAAAATCATCCGTCAGGCTGAAGATTTCATTGGTGCTGAATATTGATCTACTAAAAGGTACTTTGATATCATATTTCTTACCAAATTCCGGAAGATTCACTTTGTGGCGCTCCTCAAATTGTTGCATAGTCGGCAAAAACATATGGATTCCCATAGCCTTAAATGTATCTTCCAGTTTCATAAAAGAGTACAATTCTGCATCAAAATTAGGAATGATAACATCTATTTTTTCGATATCATTGATATACTCCATTCTGGCAAGCAGACTATCAGTTCCTGCTGTTGGATAAGGAATAGAATAGGTTTTATCGACGATGTTGTGCATATAAATACCTGGTTCGAGCGATTCATAAGCCAAGCCTATTATCCGAACATCCAGACTATCTGCCTCCCTCAAGCCCCTGATAACTGCAACGCCAGGACCAGGACTGTCAATGGCATTTAAACCACTCACAGCAATGCAAACTTTACGCTTTTTCATTGATTTCAATTAGGTTGTGGTGTTTCAGAATTCCGATAAAATCGAAATAATCTTTTTCGATGGTAGCTTCTTCAACGCTGTATTTTGTAAGCATCTCCTGCATAATAAATTCGAATGACTTATCCTCTTTCATCATATTGATGATTTCAACTCCAATAGGGTTGATAGAAAACGACTCACCATTAAGAGGATTAAACACAAAACCGGTGTCGCTGATGGCTATATTTTTATTTATTTTCATGATTTTTTAAATTAATGAATAATTGAGTTTGCAATATTACTTTAACTTGATAGCTTAAGTGTTATAAAATTCTAAAAAAAAGTTATAAAATTTAGAGGAACCTAGAATTCAAATTAATAAAAAAAACGTTTTTATTGAATTCAATCCTATTTATTTACAATTTTGCAAACATGGCATGGATTTTGCTAAGAAACTATCATAAAAATATATATTTATTCACTTATCATTCCAAAAATCATGAAAAAAATCAGCATCGTCTTACTTATGCTCTTGGGTCAGCATATAGTTTTTGCTCAGTCACAAAAGGTTTTAAAATCATCCGTAAAAGAAGTGAGTCTTTTTACCAATGGAGCACAGATAGTCAGAACCGCAACTGTTAACATACAGCCTGGTGTCAGCGAACTGGTTTTTGAAGGGATTTCTCCATATACCAATATATCGAGCATACAACCCTCTGGCAAAGGCAATTTCATCATCCTCGATTCACGTCATAACATTCAATATCCGGAACCAGCCGATAATCCTGAAATATTGATCCCTGCTAACTTACAACACAAAATAGAATCATTACTAGACACTATCAACGATATCAATTTTGATTTTGATGTCATCAAAGATCGTAGAGATCTATTCATCAAACAAAAGGAAATGCTGGCTAACAATCCCCTTATGCGTGGTGGTGGCAAAAGCGATTCTTTAGCTGTTTTGAAAGATGTCCTGGAGTATTACAACACTAAAATGAACGCTATAAATACAGAACTTCAAAAAATAAGACGTGAAGAAAGTAAAATAAATTTGAGACGTACACAACTTCAAACCCGTTACAACGAATTATTGGCCTACAAAGCCAGACTTATCAGTGAAAAAACAAGTTCAACTGCTCCAATCTACCAGGTAATTGTCACCGTATCTGCAAAAGAAGCTGTTAGTGGAAGTCTTTCTATTTCGTATATCTGCTCCAATGCAGGATGGACACCAGCTTACGACATCCGTGTAAAAGATGTTGATGCACCGGTTGAATTGACATTTAAAGCCAACGTTTACCAAAATACTGGCGAAGACTGGAACAATGTTAAATTAAAACTCTCTACCAACACCCCCGGAAAAAACAATACCAAACCCTATCTGGCCGCATGGTATTTGAATTACTACATGCCTGTAAATGCATACACATCTAATATGTATATGGGTACTTCAGATAATGCTCCAGCTTCAGTTTCTCTTAAATCATTAGAAGAAGTTGAAACTGTTTCTTCTAAAGGGAAGAAAATCCCAAGTGCTCAAACTGCTTCAAATTACACTACCCAAACTAAAAATATAACAGCGATGGAATATAATATTGACTTACCATATACCATACCCAGTGATGGAAAATACCACCTTGTATTTGTTCAGGAATATAACAATATTGCTACAAGCTATAATTATTATACAGCACCCAAAATTGATAAAGATGCATTCCTGATTGCCCGACTTAGCGCCTGGGAAGAATTGAATTTAGTTGCAGCCAAAGCCAATATTTATTTTGAAAATGCATTTGTCGGTGAAACCAATATTGACCCCAATATAATAAGCGACACGCTTGAACTTTCGCTTGGACGCGATAAAGGCATCAACATTCAGCGCAAAAAACTGAAAGATAAAGAAAAAGAACAAATTATGGGCAGTTCACGCATAAAAACTATAAGCATGGAAATTACAGTAAGAAACAATAAAAGCTCAATGGTTGATCTAAATCTGGAAGACCAGATTCCTGTAGCTAACGACAAGGATATCAAGGTTAGTTTTGATGCTGAGAATTTCACAGGCAACTTTAATGAAAATACAGGAATGCTTAACTGGAAGATGAAATTAAAGCCAAAAGAAAGTAAAGTTGTGATCTTCACTTATACGATCAAATATGACAAAGAAAGAAATTTAATTATGAACTAAGCCTTTTTTAAAATTTCATCCTAAATATTTAGCAAAATCAAGTTATTCTATTTACAAGTCTGTCAGCTATTTGAATGCTGACAGACTTTTTTTTAGTTAAAATCACCACCTATTTATCCTTATTGTCCTAAATATATTATAAAAATTTAATTTTTTTTTATTATTTTTGAACTCGATAAATATCCCTTATAACTATGAAAAAAATAAGTGAAGTAAATTTTAAAGGCAAAAAAGTATTGATCAGGGTCGATTTCAATGTACCTTTGAATCATAACCGTCAGATAACTGACGATACCCGTATTGTAGAATCTCTACCTACTATCAACAAAGTTCTGAACGACGGTGCTGCAGTGATTTTGATGGCCCACTTAGGCCGTCCAAAAGGAGGTTATGAAGAAGATTACACCCTTACCCCTATCGTACCTCACTTATCAAAATTACTAAACCGTAATATTATTTTTACGAGAGATCTGTTTGGTCAAAAAACCATTGATGCTGCAGCCATACTAAAACCAGGTGAAATCATACTTTTAGAAAACCTGCGTTTTTATCCTGAAGAAATCAATGGAGATATTGAATTTGCAAAGAAACTTGCCAGCTTAGGTGATGCTTATATCAATGATGCTTTTGGTACCTCACACCGGGAGCACGCTTCCACGGCAACCATTGCTCAATTTTTTCCAAAAGCAAAATATTTTGGATTATTACTGGAAAATGAAATTGAAAACCTCGAAAAACTTCTACACAAATCAAAACCACCCTTTACTGCAATTATTGGTGGAGCAAAAGTTTCAAGTAAAATTGACATTATTAAAAATTTAATCCCCAAAGTAGATAATATGATCATAGGTGGAGGGATGGCCTTTACGTTTATCAAAGCATTGGGTGGTAAAGTGGGTAATTCGCTCATTGAAGATGACAAAATTGGCGTTGCACGTGACATGGTTCAGGAAATGATGTTGAAAGGTGTGAATCTTTATTTGCCCACAGATGCGCTTATTTCCGAAACATTTTCAAATGACTCTCATTTTCAGGTAGTTTCTGCCGATGAAATCAAAGATAATTGGATGGGGCTCGATATAGGACCTAAAAGTTGTAAAAGATTTGCTGAAATCATCAACAATTCAGAAACAATACTTTGGAATGGCCCTATGGGTGTATTCGAAATGGATAGATTCAAACAAGGCACTAAAGCAATTGCAATTGCTGTTGCCAGTGCTACAATTAGCGGAGCTTTCTCTGCAGTGGGTGGTGGTGATTCAGTGGCTGCCCTCAACCAATATAACCTAGGCGATCAAATTAGTTATGTATCAACTGGTGGTGGTGCCATGCTCGAATACCTTGAAGGTAGAATATTGCCGGGTGTTAAAGCAATCCAAGACAAATAATAAAAAAGAGAGGCTGGTAAATTTACCAGCCTCTCTTTTTTATATGAATTTTTCTCCTTTTTCGCTCATTACATCGTTTACAAATTGCCTGATTTGTTGTTCTTCCGTTTTTTTACAAATCAGCAAAATATTATCATCTTCCACCACAATATAATCATCAAGGCCTTGTATCACTACTAATTTCTCTTTTGGCATGTTAATAATGCTATTAGAAGAATTATAAGTCATTACATTTTTACCGACTATGGTATTTCCATTCTCATCTTTTTGGCGAATTTCGTACAACGAACCCCAGGTACCTAAATCGGACCAACCAAACTCTGAAGACAATACATAAACATTATCTGCCTTTTCCATGATACCGTAATCAATGGAAATATTTTTGCAAATAGTATATGCATTCTTAATGAAATTTGCTTCGTTTTTGGTATTATAATATTGCATACCATCTTTAAATATAGCATCCACTTCAGGCAAGTATTTCTCAAATGCCTTCATGATGCTTTTTAACGACCAAACAAAAATACCTGCATTCCACAAAAAATCACCACTTTCCAAAAAAGATTCTGCCATTTCCAAGAGAGGTTTTTCGGTAAAAGTCTTGACTTTATTAATACGACTGTCATCCGTTGAAGTAATTTGATCATTAAACTGAATATAACCGTAACCCGTATCAGGTCGGCTGGGTGTTATACCCAATGTTAGCAACCAATCATTTTTCTTGGTTGCCTTTAAAGCCGAAGTAATTACTTCGATAAAAGCATCTTCATTTAAAATGATGTGATCAGAAGGAGCTACAATAATATTCGCCTCTGGATTAATCTGTAAGATTTTATAATTGGCATATGCTATGCAAGGTGCTGTATTTCTACGTGCAGGTTCACATACAATTTGCTCGTCTTTAATATGCGGTATTTGTTTTTTAATGAGATCTCTATAGATTTCATTGGTAACGATATAAATATTTTCGCTGGGACATACCCTTTCGAAGCGTTTGAAAGTCTGTTGAATAAGAGTCTCTCCTATTCCCAGAATATCAATAAATTGTTTAGGTTGAGAAGTTCTGCTCATGGGCCAAAACCGTGAGCCGATTCCTCCTGCCATAATTACACAAAAATTATTTTCCATTTAATTATTTTTTACAAATGTATGTATTATATTTTATTATCATTCAGGATTTTTATGCTTACGTTTTTTAGGATAATTTTCTTGAACGATATAGTTTATTGTATGAATTATAGAATTTCTATTTTAATCTGAATATATCAGAAAAACTAACTAATAATATTTATTTTGATGCAACTACTTTTGCCAATGGGTGAAACAGATATTTTTTTTTATTGTTTAAACATAAGCATTTGTATCTTTTTCTGAGTTTTTCTAATTTCTGAAAGGTTCTTCCATCGGCAGTCTGAAAATTAGCATGCAAGGGGATTTCTTCAACAAAAAAACTTTCCTCATCGCTATTTGTATATTTCTGCATAGCTCTCCCCATATCGAGTTTTGCATTTTCAGGTGAAGTTTCAAGTTTTAATATTGCAAGCTTAATTTCGTGAGGAAAAACATTCTGCTCAATAAACTGATTCAACAAACTATAATAGGTTGCTTTCCATTCTTTTCCGTGAGGTTCAACTTTATTTTTATATTTATTCCATACAAATAAATGCGCAAATTCATGAATCAGGGTTACCAAAAACTCAAATTCATTTAAATTATAATTAACTGAAATCCTATGAAATAAATATCCATTTTGAGGTGGACGATAATCGCCTAATTTTGTTTTTCGATTTCTGCAAATATTGAGTTGTACATTGTTAACAGTAAACAAATCAACAACCTGATTTAAAGCAATATCAGGTATATATTTAGCTAAAATTCCTTTAAGTTCTGTCATTTTTTACTTCAATAATATAACCAAATGAAGGGCATTCCATGCATTTCTTTTTTCTGCGGTGTTTTGCCGAAGAACAAGATACCAAAAAGATAAGTAGTAATGAGATGAAGGTAATTAATTTTAAAATGTTTGATTTTCGCATTTAGAAATAGAATAATAAAAGGGGCAAAATTAATAAAAACTATTATTTAAGTTCACTTATTTGTAATTTTTATAGTTTTTTGAAATATAAAAATGATTAATTTAGCCAAAATATTTAAAAATACATGAAGATATTATCAGAAGTTGGTAGATATTTAGTTTTAATGAAGCAAGTTTTTCGGAAACCCGAAAAACAATCCATTTACAGAAAGCAATTATTGCTCGAAATGGATAATCTGGGGCTTGATTCACTAGGAATTGTAGCTATTATCTCGATATTTATGGGAGCCGTTGTAACCATTCAAATGGCTTTTAATGTGGATAGTCCTTTTATTCCTCTCTACACGATAGGCTTTGCAACCCGTAAATCGGTTATTCTCGAATTCTCACCTACGATTGTAAGTTTAATACTTGCAGGTAAAGTGGGTTCTCGTATAGCTTCTGAAATAGGTACCATGCGTGTAACTGAGCAAATTGATGCTCTTGAAATTATGGGTATCAATCCTGCTAGCTTTTTAATCTTACCAAAAATTATTGCTTCTATACTCATTTATCCATTTTTGATTTTATTGAGCATGTTTTTAGCGATTGCGGGTGGATGGTTATCAGGGACATTGACAGGCCTGGTGGCAACCAACGATTATGTTTATGGATTGCAATATCAGTTTAATATGTTTGATATCACCTATGCCTTGATTAAAACCGTTTTTTTTGCATTTCTTACAGCCTCTATTTCTGGTTATTATGGCTATTACACTTCTGGGGGGGCATTAGAAGTTGGTCGTTCTAGCACAAAAGCTGTTGTTAACAGTAGTATTATGATCATTTTATTTAATTTGATACTCACTCAATTACTTTTAGCATGATAGAAGCCATCAATGTTTCGAAAACATTTAACGATCACCAGGTTTTAAATGATATCAGTGTAGCTTTTGAAAAAGGCAAAACCAATTTAATTATAGGTCAAAGCGGATCAGGTAAAACTGTATTGATGAAATGTTTGGTTGGCCTTTTCCCAATAGATAATGGAAGTATAAACTTTGACGGACGATCTTTTTCAGATATATCTTATGGAGAAAAAAAGAAAATTCGGCAGGAAATCGGCATGCTGTTTCAGGGAGGAGCATTGTTTGATTCGATGAGTGTTGAAGAAAATGTTGTTTTTCCATTGTCGATGTTCACAGATATGTCACCCAGTGATAAAATTGACAGGGCTAATTTTTGTTTAAAAAGAGTAAATCTTGAGAATGTCAACAAACTTTTTCCATCTGAATTAAGCGGTGGTATGAAAAAACGTGTTGCCATTGCCCGTGCCATAGCAGCCAATCCAAAATATCTGTTTTGTGATGAGCCTAATTCAGGTTTAGATCCTGCAACCTCTATCGTAATAGATAAACTTATCAGCGAAATCACTCAGGAATACCAGATTACGACAGTAATCAATACCCATGACATGAATTCCGTCATCGAAATAGGCGATAAAATTGCATTTATATACAAAGGAAAACTGTGGTGGGAGGGCGATAAAAATTCGATATTGGATACTGATAACAAAGAAATTAACGATTTTGTATACGCCACTGAATTAACACGTCGCTTAAAAAGAAAATAAATGAATATACTGGATATTATCTTACTCATTCCATTGCTTTGGTTTGCTTACAAGGGTTTTGTAAATGGCCTGGCGGTTGAACTGGCAAGTTTACTTGCTTTGTTACTGGGTATTTATTTATCCTACCGTTTTTCGGTATATGTAGGTGATAAAATTGGGCTGAACGGGAAATATGCCGGGATACTTGCCTTTATTATCACTTTTGTTGCTGTGGTTGTATTGGTACATTTATTAGCCAGAATCATTGACAAAGCTTTCAGTCTGGCCTCTTTAGGTTTTATCAACAAATTAGCCGGTATAGTCTTTGGGGTTCTTAAAATTGCATTGGTAATAAGTATCATCCTCTACTTAATCAATATTTTAGATATAAAAAGACTGATCATTTCAGAGAAAAACAGAAAAGAATCAGTCTTACTGCAACCCTTAACAAAACTTGCTCCTATGCTTTTTGCCGGTTTAAAAGATGAATACAAAGTCAACAATAATGAACATTTTTAAATTATACGAATCAAGGATTGAATCATTTTTATACCTTTTTTGCCCGTTAGGGCATTTATGTCAATAGAAAAAAGGTTTAAAATTATCTTTTGTCCGTAGGACATTAAAAATTATAGATATAAATCCAAGGTTTATTGCCTCTGGGAAATAATTCATGTTCTTGAATTATTTTCTATTGACATTGTTCTCCTACAAAGAAAAAATACATTCATTGATTTCCATGAAATTAGCTAAACAATTTTAAAAATTGAAATTGTTTTAAATCTTTTAGTTGAGTATAATTATCATAATTTTTTAGTTTTAATAAGCCGAAATTCAATCCTTGATTCGCATATATTATTAAGAAACTGTCTAAATTTCCCATTTAAAAAATAATTATAATTTATTAACTTTGTTAAGATAAAGGACCGACATCAAAGCATTTACGCCACAAAACAAGCTTTTTAAAATAGCGGTGGCCTTGCAGCAAGCAATACGGAAGATAGAGAAGGTAGTATGAAAAATAAAAGCATAAATGTTTATTTCGCTACGACTTGTATTGCGCTGGAATTTTAAAAAGCGTAGTTTTGAAGTAAATGATTTGCAGTCTTGATCTTTTGTAACTTTTGCATCAAGGCAAAAGTTAAATATCAAATAATTACAACTTATACTGATAGAATTTTATTCTGATTTTTAAACATGTTTCAACAAATATTTAAACCCTATGAATTTAGAATAAATAAATTTAGACAGTTTCTAACATTCATAAAGTATTTAGTTTATCTTTGTGTGTGATTTCGGTACAAATAACTTAATTAATTCTACAATTAATTAAACTGATGAAAAATATTATACTATTTAGCTTATTATGTTTAAGTTCTGCAATAAGCAATGCTCAATATTATACTCTTTCTTACAACTATAACCAAACAGCCATTACTTGTAATGCTACTTTTAAGGAAAGTTATGTGGGCAATTATTCGGATAATGAAGACTTATGGATGTCTTTTAAGCCCGATGCAAATCAATTTAGTCGAACTGCAATTACATTTTATCAATTTGACATACATCCCTCAGATACTTTTTACATTTACGATGGTTCTTCAATTACGGCACCTTTGATTGGTGCTTACAATAACAATCATCCGGTAGTCTTAAATTCTATTATACATGCCTCTCTGGCAAATGCAAGCGGACATCTTACTTTCAGACTAAAAACCGATGGCTCAAATACAGCAACAGGCTGGAATGCAAGCATCACATGTGCTAATATATGCCAGGCTGTAAGTATAAATATAGATACTTTGCTCACCATTCCACATCCTTCCAATGGATTTATTAAGTTATGCAAAGATGATACTGCTACGTTTTCCTGTAATGTAACATTTCCCCAAAACAACCTGAATTATCATCAAAGTATTGCAGGTTCAATTTTTGAATGGAAAGTCGATTATAATATAATTAAACAAGGTCAAACTATTCAACATTCTTACAATACAAATGGAGGGAAATTGATTTTTATTAATTTTACTGATACAATAGGATGCAAAACGAAAGATTCAGTTGTAGTCAGAGTTTCTGCAATCCCAAATGTTGTTATACATCCGCTCAGTGATATTTGTAGCGGCAGTGCTCAATTGTTAACTGCGGGATATCTACCCAACTCAAGTTTTACAATCTTACCAGCCTATATTCCCCAAACAATTTATAATAATGATATTTTAACTTTTATTCCTGATGGACCGATATGCCCTCCCGGAATAATGCAGACATCGATTGTGATTAACAATAACCCTACTACAGCTGTAATAACAAGTGCAAATGATATTGAAGCTATATGTATAAATATGGAACATTCTTTTGTAGGGGATTTGGGTTTTAAAATCATTTGTCCAAACGGACAAAATGTAATTTTAGATCCCAATACACATTCAGGTTCAATTTACTTAGGCATACCTTTTGGAGGAAATAATCACAGTGCATTTGATAATGGGTGCCTTCCTGCCAACAATCCCGCCGGTATAGGTTGGAATTATTGCTGGTCTGAAATATACCCAACCAATAATATGACTATAGACCAGTTAAGTTCAAGTAGTGGTGGGCCAGGAACCATATGGATTGACAATTCAAGAATAATAGATTCTACCAATCAATTTAATCACACCAACTATATCAAACCTCAGAATCCATTCAACAGCTTAATTGGCTGTCCTTTAAATGGCATCTGGACTATGGAAATTACTGACGATTTTGCAACTGATAACGGATATCTTTTTCATTGGGATCTGCAGTTTAATTCAAATTTAGTCAATTCACCGCCAGCATATCCTTTAGGCATCAACAATATGCAACTAGCAGGCCTTAACTTAACGTCTGTAAATGATACTGTTGCAATAATTTCAACACCTACAGCAGGGATATTTCCTTATTCTTTAATCATTACAGACAATTACGGATGTTCTGAAAGTTTTCAGTCAACACTTCTTGTTATGGAATCTCCTACTGTTAATTTAGGAAATGACACCTCTCTTTGTGGATTTGGAATCATTGAATTGAATGCTTTAAATACAACAAATTCCAATTGTCAGTTTATTTGGAATACAGCTGCTACAACTCCCGCTATCACTATTAATGCTGATACAATTATCCATAGCTATTTTGTTCTCGTTTCCAAAAATTATCAAAACATAAGCTGTTATGCGAATGATACGATTTCTGTTGTTGCAAGTTTTTTAGTACCGGATAATGCCGGAACGATTACTGGACCAATAACTGTATGTGAGGGATTGCAAAATGTCGGCTATACTATTCCGCCTATTAGCCATGCATTTCAATATATTTGGAGTTATAACAATACAATTGTGTCCACTAATCTAAATAATAATATCCTGCTTGATTTTCCTACTAATATTTCGGGAAATTTAACAGTATATGGCAAAAACGGTTGTGGAACAGGAGCTCCATCGTCTTTAGCAATTACGATGATTCCTGCACCAACAGCAGCTGTTATTTATCAAAACGGAGATACTTTATTTTCTGATGTGACTATTGGAAACCAATGGTATTTGATGGGGTTTGGTTTAATTTCAGGCGCAACTTCCCAGCATTTAGCCATTTCTCAAAACGGAGCGTATTATTGTATCGTCACTTCAAATATAAGCGGATGCAAATCTGACACTTCAAATATATTACATGTAAATAGTTTAAGTGTGATGAATTTGAAGAACCTTTTATTAAATATTTCAGTATTTCCCAACCCATTTACAAATCACACAAAAATTTCCTATTTTTTAGCTGAGAATACAAAAGTTGAAATAAAAGTTTACAGTATTACAGGACAATTAGAAACAACAATTCCGGCAAGTATACAAAATAAAGGAATACAACAAATTGATCTGGATGCAACTTTATTAAAACCAGGATTGTATTTTTATCAATTAAAAACAGACCAACGCATTTATACAGGGAAATTAATCAGATATTAAGTTTTCTCAAAGGCTTTAATCCCTATTTCAAAATAATGCGTTGGTAATGCATTTATTTTCAGCCAATCGGATTTAATTTGCTCGTTCAGGTAAACGGCACACAAGGTATTGGAAATATGATAAATATTCTTTCGTTTTTCGGGAGGACATCCATCCAAAATCCCTGCCATTACACTCCATCTCACGGTTTCTGGCTCCAGGGCATAATCGTGCCAGACGATAATTTTATGTTCGTCTTTTAATAATTGAAATGCAGTTTTTGTATCTTTTACAATACTTTCGTAATGATGGTCACCATCCACAAATACCATATCAAATTGTTTTAAATAAGCTACAAAATCATAATTTAGGGAATTACCTTCCAAATGTTTAACATTCTGGAGATCTGACGAAAAAACACGGTGCATCTTCACGTAATCTTCACTCATGCCCATTTCGAGAATTTCGATATCGGGCAGGTTTAAACTTACACAATTAGGAACCATGCTGGCAATATTGGCAACACTCTCCCCTCTCCAAGTTCCGATTTCGAAATAATCTCTCACCTGGTATTTGCGCGCCAAAGCTTTTAACAAGGCGATATCAATAGGCAATGTAGCTCCATCCAGACAGGCATAAGGTTTTACTGTTTCGCTAAAATCAGAAAACAAATCAGTTATATCTATGAATGGTAATCCCTTGGGTAAATTATAATTTTTTTCAACATATTGCTGAAAAACGCTTTCATCTTCAATGATATGGTTTAGCAAATAGGGTTTTTTAAGTATCAAACCGATTGCTTTAAGTGCTTTAGTAATTTTATTCATAAATCTGTCTTGTTTTGAATGAACATTAATTTTAAACGTTCAGTATACATTTTTACATCTATCCATTGAGGGAATAGGTCTTTTATTCCATATCCACTTTCTTTACGGAAAAAATAAACAACAACAGTAGAAGTAATTATATAAGAAATACTTGTTACAATAGCTGCCCCGTAAAAACCCCATTGAGGAATTGCCCAGAAGCTCAGTAACAAAGTAATAATCAATCCGAATGAAGAAGAAATTGTATTAATATATATTTTTCCGGTTCCTGAAAAATAATGTCCAATCAAAAGAGAAAAGCTATACACAATCACGCCTGGAGCCAAGCACAACATGATACGGTTGATGTTCACAAATTCCTTACCAAAAATATAACTATAAAATTCGGATGGAAGTAATATCATTAAAAAGATGATTGCAAAGCTTATCAAGAAACTTATTTTGGTTAAATCTACAGTTAGCTTTTGAGAAGATTTGTAATCACTGGAATTCGAAATTCGGGCATACTGAACCATGGCCATGCTTCCGCTAATCATCCATACAGCCTCAGTTAAAGAAACCCCGTTGGAATAAATTCCGACTTGCTCCACACCCTTGTATTTTTCAAGCAGATAATAACTCAAACGGGCATTGAGCATAGCAGTAATATGTGAAATCTGATTAAAAAAACCCAGGCTAAACATGGCAAGCAATGTAGCCTTCCAATTTAGGAATGGCTCAGCAGACACAATTGTTTTCTTTTTCAAAAACAAAATACTTAAGAAAAAACTAAGGGTATAAGCAATATACAATGAATACAGATAGGACATTACATCTGTTTTTTTAAGGAAGATGAAAAACAGCAACAAAGCCGCCAAGGTAAAAACAGGTTGCACCAGATTTATCCAATTGGAAGCATTTACTTTTTCTTTACCCAATAATATATTCGAATTGATGGCTGCATAGGAATTGATGAGCGATAGCAAACAGATATGAATAACAAATTCTTTGTCTACTATACTTGAAAAGTAAAGAATACAATAAAAAACGAAGGCGGTAAATAAACTCCAAATATAGGAAAGGCTGATTAAATGGCTTATTTTATAACGAGGTGTCAGATAAACCAGGGTAGCACCACCAGCAATGTTTACAAAAATAAGAATAAAGGAAATGGTAGTGAGTACAATCGTTTGTTCACCTTTGCCAGATGCACCCAGAAATCTGGAAACAATTATGGCAATCAGCAAATTACAGATTGCAGAAACAAATTTTATTGAAAAAGTATTGAAAATTTTACCTAGCACCTTGATTGTTTGTTTTGTTAAGAACCGACTGATAAACTTCTATGTATTGTTTTCCTATAACTTGATAGCTGAAATAATTTTCAGCATAAGCTCGAATTTTTGTCGCATCATAGTTACTGCAATTCGAGAGCATAAGCATGAGGGCCGAAATGAGTATTTCCGAATTATGGGCTTCAATTAGAATCCCATTGCTTTCGTTAATATGTTCTGCAATACCACCAACATCTGTTGACAAAACAGCTAATCCACAAGACATTGCCTCGGCTATTACACAGGGAAAATTTTCGTAATTACTATAAAGTAGCAAAAAATCGCAACGAGCAAAAATGGCAGCTACTTCGGCAGTATTTTTTTTACCATGATAAATAATTTTATCAGCAATCCCTAATCTTTCAATTTTAGCCTGATATTGCTGAAAATCGCCATCACTGATTATTTCAAGTACAAAATCATCTCTGTGTTTTGCAAGTTCATGGATGGCAAACAGTATTCCGCTAAAGTTTTTTTGCTCATCAACCAGAGAAGAAATGTGAATGATATGTTTTATTGTATCTGAACTCAATTCCTTTTTTTTAAACAAATTGGTTTCAACTACATTCGGTATTACTTTATAATCGCCTTTAATATTAAAATCCTGCATTGCCTTTGCGAGGCTTAGTGTAACAGGTGTTATTGCGCCTGCTTTTTTCGCAAAATATCGGTAAAAAAACAAAGTCCATGATGGTTTATTAGCATCCTGTGGCAGGTATCCTGTCCAGTGTTCAGTAATAATATAAGGGATATGGTATATAAGTTTTAAATAATATGCAATGATCCCTATAGGAATCAATATGTTAGCATGAACAATATCTGGTTTGTCTTTTTTATAGATTTGATGGAATCCATAATGATAGGCTTTAATTATCTTGAAAAGTTTAACTAAACTTGCTATAAAGGGGAGGTTGTGTTTGATTTTTCTCAGATAAACGATATGAACATCCAGCTTATGCTGTTTTTCATAAACATAGGATTGTTTTGAAGTGAGCAAAGCATCGAAACAAACATACAACACTGCAACATCGGCATAAAGCGAAACAGCTTCTGCATGTTTTTCAACAAAATTGCCCAAAGTCGGATTCACTTTGTTGGGAAACCATGATGAAATAAACAATACTTTTAATTTTTGTTGCTCCATGCCCGAATTAATAATTAGCAAACCTACATATATTTTTTGATTTTTTAAAAGAATATAGCTAAAAAAATTGTAGGTTTGCCATTAGTAGTAGGAGGAAATTGCACTTAATTACATGAAATATTTTTGGAAAATCTTAAAGAATGAGAAACAGACTATTAATCGTAGATAATTACGATTCATTTACTTACAACTTAGTTCAACTGATTGAACAATCCGGTGTAAGTGATTATGTTATTAAAAAAAACGATCAAATTACGCTGAAGGAAGCTGGGAAATTTGATGCCTTTCTATTCTCTCCTGGCCCTGGTATCCCATCGGAAGCAGGCATTATGTGCGACTTAATCAAACACTACGCTTTATCCAAAAAAATGTTGGGTATTTGCTTGGGACATCAGGCAATAGCAGAATGTTTCGGTGCTAAATTAGAGCAAATGCAGCATGTAATGCATGGAATTGCTTCTGAAACCATTCTCATAAACAAAGAAGCTGATAAAATATTTTTAAATATGCCGAATCGCTTTACAAGTGGTCGTTACCATTCCTGGGTAGTAAGTCGTGAAAACTTTCCTGATGAATTAGCAATTACAGCCATAGATAATCAAGATAAAATTATGGCAATCAGGCACAAACAATTCGATATTCATGGACTACAATTTCATCCAGAATCCCATATCACTCAAGGCGGACTGATAATGATAAAGAACTGGTTGGTTTAGTTATTGAGTTATTGGGATATTGGAATAATTATTGTACATTTTTTCTTGAACTAACAAAACATATTTTAGCGTAGAAAACAATATATATTAAACATTTACAATATTTTAGTAGCAATTGGCGACTTAATAACCCAATAACTTATTGTCTTAATAACCAAATGTCATTTCCCTTTTAAAATAATAAATCGCGAATACATTATTTCTTGAACAAACAAAACATATTTTGGTGCAGAAAATATTATAAATCAATCATTTACAATACACTAGCAGCAGTTAGCAACTTAATAACCCAACAACTTAATAACTTAATATCCCAATTCCAACTTCATTTTTAACATTATATAATAAAACTTTACAAAAATCGTTTCATATATCAGTAAAAAAAATTAATTTTGCACAATGATTAAGAAACTGATATACTTACTATTTATAGTTGCCCTCTTTCAATTTACTTCCTGCAGCAAATATCAGCATTTGCTTAAAAGTTCAGATCATGCCAAAAAGCTGGAGATGGGTATTAAATATTATGAAAAGCATGATTACTATCGTGCTTTACAAATGTTTGACAATGTAATTGCTATTTACAGAGGTAAAGAACAGGCTGAAAAAATTCATTATTATTATGCCTATTGTTATTATGGTCAAGGGGACTATGTTGTTGCAAGTTATCATTTTAAAAATTTTGTAAAGATTTTCCCTAACAGTAAATATTCTGAAGAATGTTTATATATGAGTGCTTATTGCAAATACCTGGATTCCCCTACCTTTTCGCTGGATCAATCGAGCACGCATGAAGCGCTTAAAGATTTACAATTATTTATTAATTATTACCCCAAAAGCGAAAGAGTAGCTGAAGCCAATAAATTAATTGATGGTTTGAGAATGAAACTGATTGAGAAAGCTTTTGAAATTGCTAAATTATATTATAAAACAGAATCTTACAATGCAGCTCAAATTGCATTTTCAAATATATTAAAAGACTTTCCTGAAACATCCTATCGCGAAGAGATAATGTTTTATATCTTAAAGTCAAATTATTACTATGCAAAAAATAGTATTGAAAACAAGAAACAAGAAAGATTTAAAACTGTTTTAGATGCATACAACGCCTTGGTGAGTTTGTATCCTGATTCAAAATTTAAAAATGAAGCCTTGGGATTGAACAATAATGCTATTTCAATTTACGAAAACAAATAAATCATACAATAAAAATGGATTTTAAAAAAATAAAAACGGAAACTACCGCAGTAACACGCAACACTACTGATTTTTATAAAAACACAAATAATGTGTACGAAAATTTATCAATTTTATCAAAACGGGCTAACCAAATTTCAACAGAAATAAAAGAAGAGCTACATGGTAAACTTCAGGAATTTGCTACACCCAATGATAATCTGGAAGAAATTTTCGAAAACAGAGAACAAATTGAAGTGGCTAAATATTATGAACATTTACCAAAATCTAC
Organism: Bacteroidota bacterium; assembly: GCA_037133555.1. Classification (GTDB taxonomy): domain Bacteria; phylum Bacteroidota; class Bacteroidia; order Bacteroidales; family JACABE01; genus JACABE01. Next base: position 9,499 of record JBAXNW010000012.1, on the reverse strand, counting down.
TTTGTTGTCTATTCATGAGTTCTTAAACGATAAAATCTATTACCGCAACCCGGTTAAAGAAGCTTCTGGTAATCAATTTTAATTGATCACCAAACAGACAAAGGTATAAATGAACTTGTTAAGGGATATTTATACCTTTTTTTTATTACTAAAAACAGCGTAAATGTTGAATGGCAAAAAAATACTACTTGGAATCAGCGGAGGAATAGCAGCTTATAAAGCTGTTTATCTGATTCGTATGTTTGTAAAAGCCGGTGCTGAAGTGAAGGTGGTTGTAAGCCGGAATGCACTTCAATTTGTCACTAAAATCACACTCGAAACTTTATCAAAAAATAAAGTTTACGTGGATATGTTTGCCGAAAACAACGATTACTCGACCGAACATATTGCATTGACCGATTGGGCTGATTTTATGGTAATTGCTCCTGCCACAGCCAACATTATCGGTAAATTTGCCAATGGTATTGCTGATGACGCTTTATCTACTTCATTTTTGGCTTTCAATAAAGATATTTTTATTGCACCCGCTATGAATTGCAAAATGTACGAACATTTTTCAGTTCAAAAAAACATCTCATACCTTGTTTCTAAAGGGATACATTTTATTGAAGCGGCTGAAGGTGAACTAGCTTGTGGGTATGAAGGCAAGGGCAGAATGGAAGAGCCTGAAAATATTATTACTTTTATCAATTCCTATTATGATGAAAAAGCAATCTTAAAAGGGAAAAAGGTTTTAATTACGGCTGGCCCTACTTATGAAGCCATTGACCCTGTAAGATATATAGGAAATCATTCATCCGGCAAAATGGGTTTTGTCTTGGCAGAAATATTTGCCAATTTAGGGGCAAATGTAACTTTGGTTACCGGACCTGTTCATTTAGAAATATATCATCCTTTGATTCAGCGACACAACGTTGTTTCGGCTAGTGAAATGTACGAAAAATGCATTGCCTTTTTCCCAGAATCTGATTATACTGTGATGGCAGCTGCTGTGGCTGATTTTACGATTGCGTTTCCTTCCGAAAACAAAATAAAAAAAACAAAAGAACTTCCTCAAATAAAATTGATCCCAACCATCGATATTATTGCAAAATTAGGACAACTAAAGACAAAAAAACAAATCTTAGTTGGCTTTGCACTTGAAACTGAAAAAGAAAACGAGCATGCCCTCCTGAAATTGAATAATAAAAATCTTGATTTCATCGTTTTAAATTCTTTAAACGATAAAGGTGCAGGTTTTGGATGCGAAACTAACAAAGTAACTATTTTTGATAAAAATAAAAATGCTAAACATTCTGATCTAAAATCAAAAAAAGAGATTGCAAAAGACATCGTAAGCTATGTACTTCAAATTCAATTATAAAAAAATGAAAAAAACAATAATTTATATACTCTTTGCCATTTTACCTAGTTTAAGTTTTGCTCAGGAATTTATTTGCAACATACAAGTATCAGCGCCTCAGGTGCAAGGTACCGACAGAAGTGTATATGATAATTTAAGAACTGCACTTTACGAATTTGTAAATAGTAAAACATGGACCAACTATACTTACAAACAGGAAGAAAAGATTGAATGCAGTATTATTATTACAGTGAATGAAAGAATTAGCCAGGATGAGTTTAAAGGTACTATCAATCTTCAATTGCGTCGCCCCGTTTATCGTACTTCTTACAATTCGGTTTTATTAAATTATATTGATAAAGATTTTCAATTTAAATATGTTGAATTTCAAACAATAGATTATGTTGACAATACATTTACATCTAACCTCACTTCAGTAATTGCCTATTACTGTTATGTATATCTGGGTATGGATTTTGATTCATTTTCACCCAATGGTGGCTCACCCTATTTTGAAAAAGCACAAAATATTGTAAACCTTGCACAAAATACACCCGAAAAAGGATGGAAATCATTTGAAAGTCAAAAAAACCGTTTTTGGCTGGTTGAAAATCTAATGAATAGCGCCTATAGCTCAGTCCGTCAGGCAAACTATAAATATCACCGTTTGGGTTTGGATGCCATGTATGACAATATCGAAACAGGCAGAACTGCCATTGCCGAAAGCATAGAATTACTCAGAAAAGCTTACCGTGAAAAACCGGGATTATTTAGTATACAATTATTTATGGATGCTAAATCCGACGAAATTGTAAATATTTTTTCCAAAGCATCTCCTCAGGACAAGGCAAAGATTATTAATAATCTGATAGAAATTGACCCTGCCAATGCGAGCAAATACCAAGGTATTCTAAATAAAAATTAAAGTCGAAGTTTGTTTCTACTGCATTTACGATAAACTACATTAATTTTTATTCATAAAAATATTTTTCACACATCTACCTTCTTTTATTTATCTTTGTAGCATATGAACCTTTTTAGTTATCTACATGCTTTCACACTTATACATTGAAAATTACGCTTTAATAGATAAATTAGAAATTGACTTTTCATCAGGTTTTTCCGTTATTACTGGTGAAACCGGTGCCGGGAAATCCATCATCATCGGAGCTTTATCACTTATTTTAGGGCAACGTACAGATATTGGTGTTTTGCTCGATAAATCCTCAAAATGCGTTGTAGAAGGCAGTTTTAATATAGGTAAGCTGAATTTAAATGATTTTTTTGTCAGCAACGAACTGGATTTAGAAAACCCATGTTTACTTCGCAGAGAAATAGCTCCCAATGGCAAGTCCAGAGCATTTATCAACGACACACCCGTTAATCTTAACCAACTCAAAGAATTAGGTGAACGCTTAGTAGATATTCATTCCCAGCACAATACACTTACATTGAACAATTCCGATTTTCAGATGGCAGTGGTTGATAATGTAGCTGGCAACCAGGAATTAATCAAAGAATACTTAATTGAATTTAAGTTATTTCAACAGCTGAATATAGAGCTACAAGACTTAAAATCAAAGGAAAAAGAAGCCAATACCCATCGCGATTATCTTCAATTTTTGTTCGATGAGCTGGAAAATGCAAACCTGAAAGCAAACGAACAGCAAGAAATCGTCTCAGAACTTGAAATTCAGAACAATGCAGAAGAAATCAAAACAGGACTTTATAAAACCATTGACACACTTTCTCAATCAGAACTCAATGTAGAAGCTCAACTGAACGAATTGGCTGTCCATTTATCAAAATTAGCTATCTTTCATCCTCAGATCAAAGAAATCACTGAACGATTACAGAGTTGTATCATTGAACTAAAAGATATATCCAACGAAGCTGCATCTCTTGAAGAGAAAGTGCTTTTTGATACGAAACTGATAGAACAACTGACGCAAAGGCTGGATTTAATTTTCCGCTTGGAAAAAAAACACAATGTAGCTTCGGTAGCAGAACTGTTAGAAATTTATCAAAAGATATCCGACGAACTCTTCGACATTGCTTCTTTTGAAGACAAAATCAGTTTACTCGAGAAAAACTTAGCTATTGAATTTGACAAGTTAAAAAAACTTTCCGCGGATTTATCGCTAAAAAGAGAAGCCGCCACACCATTGATTGAAGTTGCAGTAAAAGACATACTCTCAAATCTAGGAATGGCAACAGCAAATTTAAAAATTATTTTAAGCAAAACTGAAGATTTTAATAATTCAGGGAGCAACGATATTGTATTTTTGTTCAACGCCAATAAAGGTGGCGAATTAAGAGAATTGTCAAAAGTGATATCTGGAGGCGAGTTATCCCGCCTGATGTTGGCAATAAAATCAATTGTATCAAAACAAAATTTACTTCCGACTGTTATTTTTGATGAAATTGACAATGGAGTATCAGGTGATATTGCTGGAAAAGTGGGACTTATCATGAAAAAAATGTCAAATGACATGCAATTGATAGCTATTACACATTTGCCTCAGATTGCAGCCAAAGCAGATATTCATTATTTTGTTTCAAAACAATCGGACGAAAAAATTACACGATCGCTTATCAAGCAATTAAATGCTAACGAAAAAGTCGAAGAAATTGCAAAAATGCTTAGTAACGAGAAGGTTACTGTTTCGGCGCTGGAAAATGCAAGAGAATTAATGCGATAATAAAAAATAAAGTACTTTTGTCAAGCTAGGTGCTTTTATCAATTACATCAATTAAAATTTAAAACAACTACTATGTATAATTTACTAAAAGGGAAAAAGGGAATCATTTTCGGAGCATTAAACAATAGATCCATTGCCTGGAAAGTAGCCGAACGAGCTCATGACGAAGGAGCTCAATTTGTATTAACCAATACACCTGTTTCCATCCGTTTAGGCGAAGTAGACGAATTGGCAATCAAATGCAATACGATAGTAATTCCTGCTGATGCTACCAGTGTAGCTGACATTGAAAATTTATTTAAACAAGCCATGGAAACCCTGGGTGGTAAAGTAGATTTTGTGTTGCATTCAATAGGCATGTCGCCCAATGTTCGCAAAAAGCATCCTTATGATGATTTGGATTATGAATATTACCACAAAACAATGGATATTTCGGCAATGTCTTTCCATAAAGTATTACAGGTTGCGAAAAAAATGGATGCCATCAACGAATGGGGCTCAGTAGTGGCATTATCATACATAGCTGCCCAACGTACCCTATTTGAATACAATGATATGGCTGATGCCAAGGCTGCATTGGAATCCATTGCACGTAGTTTTGGATACATTTACGGTCGCGAAAAAAAGGTAAGGGTCAATACCATTTCGCAATCCCCTACCCTAACTACTGCAGGTAGCGGAGTAAAAGGAATTGATGGATTGATGGATTTTACAGATCGGATGTCACCTTTAGGCAATGGTACCGCTGACGAATGTGCCGATTATTGTATTACCTTGTTTTCTGATTTAACAAAAAAAGTTACCATGCAAAACCTCTTCCACGATGGTGGCTTTTCAAGTATGGGGATGAGCCAACAAGCCATGATACAGTACAATAAAAGTTTTGATGAATGCGATTGTGATTTGATTGAGAAATACAAGATGAAAGGATAGTCGCAGTTGACTATAAGAAACAAAAAATGGGTAAGCCCCTTATATCGCACCGCTCAACCACCTACCCTTGCTACCTTCCGGTCCTGGGGGAGTTCAGCAGGAGCTGGTCGTATAAGACTTACCCGATGCAAAAGTACTGTTTTTTTTGAAATATCATAGTATTATTTTTAGAATATTTATTCGGTAGATTCATTTACAAATGCAATAGATCAACCCTAGATTCATGAAGCGTATTTCCATTACCGAAAAATTAATATTCTATTTTGTTTCTTTAGGGGTTGTAGTTATCATTATTATTGGCTCTTATACCTATTATTTTGCTAAAAAAGCATTGCTTAACCGCACATTTGACCAGTTGATTTCGCTTCGATCAGAGAAAAAAAACAGAATTGAACAGTTTTTTATTGACCGAGACCGCGATATCAGTATCATCTCGAAATCAGAAGAATGCAGTAATATTATTGAGATTTTAAATACAGAGCCATTTTCTACTGATAAAATTAAAAAACTTCAAAACAATTCCAATTTAAGCAAATTCATCAGCTCCTATGGCTATTATCATAAATTGCATATTGTAAATACTAAGGATTTCGTATTTACAATCAATTCACCACAATCTGAATTATGCAATTTTTCAGACTTCAACATTCATACCAATGAAAATTTAAGAAACTTTTGCAAAGAAATAGAACTGGCTAAAAAAACCATCATAACGGATTTAAGCAATTCTAAATTAATGATTTACATAGGAACGCCTATTTTAAATGAAGCAAAAATAAATCAAGGTTTCGTTATTTTGGAGATCCCTATCTCTGCTATCAATAAAATTATGTTGGGCTTTTCAGAAAATAATGGCTTGGGTAAATCGGGTGAAACCTACCTTGTAGGAAATGATTCCCTGATGCGGAGCAATTCAAGGTTTAAAGAAAATGCAGTTTTTAATATCAAAGTTAATTCAGTTTCTGTAAAAAATGCTCTGAATGGGAAAATAGAATGTGGAATCGTAAAGGATTACAGAAATATTTCCTGTTTGAGTTCATACAGCAAGGTAAATATCGAAGGCCTTAATTGGGTTATCTTGGCTGAAATTAATGAGCAGGAAGCTATGATTCCTGTTTATTCTATCAGAAACAGCATATTACTCATTAGTATAATTATTGCCGGTATCGTATTTATTTTTGCCTATCTCATTTCCAAAAGAATTACATTGCCTTTAAAAAAACTACAAAAAGCAAGCGAACAAATTGGCAGTGGAAATTATGATATTATCCTGGCTATAAATTCATTGGATGAAATCGGATTACTTACAAATGCTTTTAACGATATGTCATCACAACTCAAAAAACAGAGGCAGGAACTTGACGAAGAAAAAACCAAAAGAGTCAGTTCATTGATAGATGGACAGGAGATGGAAAGGCAAAGATTGTCGAGAGATATGCACGACAGTTTGGGCCAATCGTTGTTGGCTGTAAAAATAAAGCTGGAACATGCAAAAGGTTCTAGTTTCGAAAAGAGCCAGCTGCTCATTAGCGAAACACAGGAATTGTTGAGGAACACTATCAATGAAATCAAAAGTATCTCCAACGACTTAATGCCCCCTGTATTGGAAGCATTTGGACTGGAACAGGGCTTAAAAACACTTTGCAAAAGTACTGCTGCAAACACAGGTATTCCTATTGAGTTTATTAGTGAAGGAATTCCTGATACTTTGGATGCAAGATTGCAAATATATTTGTATCGTATTTCGCAGGAAGCTGTCAACAATATCAGCAAACATTCGGCTGCTTCTCAGGTAAGTTTTAAAATAATTTTTACTGATGATACCGTCAATATTAACATTGCTGATAATGGAAAAGGATTTAATATGGATACGATTGGTGTAAAAAGCAATGGGATTATGAATATTAAAGAAAGGGTTAAACTCCTGAAAGGTGAATGTGAATTTTATTCAAGTATAAAAAACGGAACCCAAATAGCTATTAAAATACCATTAATCAAACAAATATGAATAGAATTAAAATAGTTTTGGTGGACGATCATCGATTGTTTTTGGATGGAATAAAATCGCTTTTATCGGAAATAGAATTTATTGACATTATTGGAGAAGCATCAGGAGGCAATGAGGTATTAAATTTGCTCGACAATCTCAAACCTGATTTGATTATGATGGATATAAGCATGAAAGGGCTTTCGGGCATTGAGGTCTCCAAACAGATTACTGCTTTGTATCCTGACATTAAAATAATAATATTATCGATGCATACCAATGAAGAATTTGTAATGAATGCTATTAAAGCAGGCGCAAAAGGCTATCTTTCGAAAGAAACCACGAAGGAAGAACTATTGGATGCAATCCAAATTGTTCATGCAGGTGGTGAATCCTACAGCAAGCTTATTTCAGATAATTTCCTGAAAAGCTATGTAAAGAAATTTAAAGCGGAGCAAATTCTTATTGATAACAAAACATTGACACAAAGGGAGATTGAAATCCTGAAACTTGCTGTTGTGGGACTCAGTAATAAAGAAATTGCAGACAAGCTTTTTATAAGTATGAAAACTGTTGATAGCCACAAAAACAATATTATGCAAAAGCTGAAATTAAAAAATACTGCTGAAATGGTATTATATGCAGTAAAGAACAAGTTAATAGAGGTATAAATAGCATTATTTAAAGTTTTATATTTAATTATTAAATTTGCCATGCAGTTGTAATTCATACAAATACAAAACAAACAACTCCGCTTATGAAAATAAATTTATTTATATTAAGTTTCGTTTTTTTATACTTTTTGTCAATTTTCAATACCTTGAAATCGCAAAGCATTCAAGTATCAGATACTATGACAACAAATCTGAAATTTACGATAGCTTCCGATTTTGTCAGCCGTTTTATATGGAGAGGAAGTGACTATGGGAATTCCCCCGCCATTCAGCCAAGTCTTTCGCTAGCACATAAAAATTTCGAAATAGGATGTTGGGGTACAATAGCTACTAACAGTAATTATACTGAAATAGATTTATATGCTAAATATACCTATAAAAAAATAGCCATAATTTTTACAGATTACTTCGCTCCAACTATCGATGGAGCAACTAAACCCACTGATAATCGGTTTTTTAATTACAACGATAAAACTACTTCCCATACTTTTGAAGCATCATTGGCTTATAAGGGAGATGAAAAATTCCCTCTCAGCTTGCTATGTGGGGTGTATTTTTACGGAAACGATAAAAACTGGGGTTATGATATGCAGAAAGACAACAATCTTAAAACTTATTTTTCAACCTATGCAGAAGCAGCTTATACATTTAAGATACAAGAAAATACTGTTGATGTTTTTATGGGCATTACCCCTTCGGCGGGAGCGTATGGAAATAAATTCGGTATTGTTAATGTGGGTTTAACTGGAAACCGCAACATAAAAATTTCTGAGAATTTTGAATTGCCGATTAAAGCTTCAATTATTTTCAATCCATTGGCATCTAATGCTTGCTTTGTTTTTGGATTTACACTCTAAGAAGCTTATGTTGAATCTAAGCTTAAAAATCTCTATCGACAGACTAAAATACTTAGAAACTGTCTGAATTTAATAATTTGAAATTCATAAGTTTAAATCGTAGTTTTAACATCTTAAAAATCAAAATAAATACATTCATTTAAAAAACTTCTATCTAGATATTACAAGCCGTTGCAAAATGAAGTTTACATTTGAAAAAATAATATTATTCGCCACTCCATTATTGCTTGCTGCATAGCCTACGCTATTTTAATGTCTTATTTTTATACGTAAATTCTTTAAGGTCGGGCTTTTAATGAATAGGTTATTGGGTTTTTGTATTAGCAGTAGATGTATGGAAAGTATCTTCCAAACCTATTGCCGTTAGGCAAACGACGCGCATTCGGGAATTTTGCGTTAAAAAATCAAACGAATGGAATCTACAGAGGGACTAGCAAGCGTTCCAGAAGTCACGACGGATAATATTCAAATAAAGGACAATTCATTTTTCGTGACGGCTTGGAACGCGCTGGGATTCCATTCGTTTGATTTTAGCAAAATTACCGTAAGCGCTGATTTTTTTGTTTTTTTCATCTAGGAAAAAAGTAAAATTAAAAAAAATTTTTCTAAAAACTGATCGAATAGGGCTTAACTTCATTTAAAGAAATATTAAAAGACCAGTGCTTTTATTTATAAATCAAACTTATCTTATTCTTTTTATATTTTTAAAAACTTTTTGCTTGATCAAAAAGTTACAAAAAATCAAGACTGCAAATAATTTACTTAAAAACTACGACATTAAAACCCCTGCGCAATACAAGCCGTGGCAAAAATGAAGTATACCATTGAATAAATAATATCATTTGCCACTACTGTATTGCTTGCTAAATGGCCTGCGCTATTTTAATGTCTTGTTTTTATACGTAAATTCTTTGAGGTCGATCCTTCTTCTTACAAAAAGCTATAAATTTATACTAAGTACATGACAAAAATTTATAATATTGATTAATTTTACTTATATCTCT
>JBAXNW010000011.1:0-74961 GCA_037133555.1 Bacteroidota bacterium | reverse complement strand
TATTTTATTCATCATGATTTGCTTTTAATACAGAAAAATAAAAATTACTGCCTTTTCCAACTTTAGTTTCGAACCATATTTTGCTATTGTTTCTATCCGCAAATTCTTTGGCTAAAATTAGGCCCAAGCCACTTCCTTTCTCTCTAGCGGTACCTATAGTTGTGAAATTACTCCCTATTTTAAAGATCTTATCTTTATCTCCCTCTTTGATACCTATACCTGTATCTTTTATTGCGACCTGAATCTCTTGTTGAATTTCTTTTAATTCAATTGTTATTCTTCCATTGACAGGCGTGAATTTTATTGCATTGGAAAACAGATTTCTGATGATGGTTTTAATCATTTGTTCATCTGCCATTACGTAAATTTCAGAAGGTTTCTCGAAAAAAACTTCAATATTTTTATTTTCTGTTTCAATTTTATAAAGTGTTACTATGGTTTGTAACGCAACAACGATATCAAAAATTGATGGATGGATGGGTGTATTTTTATTTTGGGATAATAACCATTTGGTAAGGTTTTCCAGTAATTCATAAGCAGAATCAGCTGATTTTCTGATTGTTGTTATAGCCTGTATTTTGTGTTTATCATCCATTTCGGAGAAACTTTCTTCTATAAAACTGGTGAGTGAAATAATCGTACCGAAAGGATTTTTTAAATCATGGGTGATAATGGCAAATAATTTATCTTTGGTAGCATAAGCTTCTTCCAGATTGTTTTTCTGATGATTGATTAATTCATTTTTTTCAGTAAGCATTTTATTGGCTCGCTGTTTTATCAAATAACGGAATATAATAAAAATGACCAATAATGTAATGATAATAGAAATATAAATAAAGGTATTGCGCAAATAAATTTGCTTATTAATAATCAACTGCTGTATCTCATTTCTCTGATGTAATATCTGGTTTTCATTCTCTTTTTCCTGAATTGCATATTTAACCTCCAGTTCAGCAACTTTATCTCTGCTTTCTTTTGAATAAATACTATCGTTTGTTTCTTTGAAACGCTTATAGTATTCTAAAGCTTGCTGGTAATTTTTCTGTATAGAATAATAACGGTAAAATGATTCATAAATATTTTTTAATGTTATTTTGTTTTCTGCAGATATTGCAATACGTTCGGCTCTGTAAAGATATTCTTTTGCTTTTTCGTAATTTCTATCTAATATATATAAATTCCCAATATTGAATAAAATATGAGATTTTAAGAATAAATCATCTAAATTAGTTGAAATCAAATACGCTTTTTCGAAATATTTTAAAGCAAAGGAATTATTATGAAGGTTCTTATAAGTATCGCCGATATCTGCCATTACAACAGCTTCATAATATTTATTTTTTGTTCTTTTATACACTTCCAATGCCTGTTTTTGGTATGTCAAAGCTATTTTGTCCTCATTCATTGAACTATATGTACCAGAAATACATCTGAAAATATGGGCAATATTAATTTCCGAATTGAGCTTTGTTGCAATAACTAAAGCTTTTTCGTAATTTTTTAAAGCTGAATTATATTCTTTTAAAACATAATCAACGGTGCCTAGATTAATTAATGAAATACACTGTTGCATTGTATCTTTAAGGTCTATACTTAAAAATAAAGATTGATGAAAATATAAAAGTGCTTTATCATAATAACATGTTTTGGCATAAACCGTTCCCAAAGCGAATGTTGTAGCTAAGAGATTATGTTTATCATTAAACGATTCATAACCCTGATAGGCCTGAAGGAAATATTTTAATGCATTTTTATGTTTGTTTTGTTTCTGGTAAGCTTTTCCAATGATAAATAATAAATTATTTTTAGTTTTCTGTTCCTCTTTTTCATTGATGAATAACAATCCAATATTGGCATATTTTATCGCAGAATCTGTATTTGTCAAAAGATAAGCACTGGCTTTTTTGTAAAAAGCAACTCCTTTATCTGTTTTTTCTGTATTATTTTGTGAAAACAAAGCAGTTCCTAAACATAATAAAACAGCCAGTAAAATTGATTTGGTAGCTAGATTTAAATACATTGAAAATTCCTTTTAATTTTTTTCAAATATAGTTTTTTTTATGATGCACTAGATTTAAATATAGCATCAAATTTTGCATTTTTGCTGTAAGTAATTCTTTAATCAATTGATTATAAATAAAGAAGGGCTGCTAAATCAATAACAGCCCTTTTTTAAAGAATTAATGATCCTATTTATTTACCACCATCTTCTTCACAAGGCGTTTGCCTTTGAATTCAATGGTATAATAATATACACCGGCAGCTAAATCATTTACGTTTAAGTCAATCCTATGTGTGCCTGCTTCTACTTTTTCATCAGAAGTATAGACTTTTTGACCGTAAAGGTTGACGATATCAAATTTAACTTCACCAGCCAGCGGCAAGTTGTATTCAATATTGGTAAGCCCTGTAGTTGGATTGGGTGTGTTCTGACCTAACCAGAAATTACTTCCATCGATGTCGTTGATACCAACATTGGTTGCAATATTTATCGATGAAGGAGAACCCGAACAAACTGAACTCTGTCCATATACTGATAAAACACCATTAAGTGAACCTACACCAAAATCGATGGTGATTGAAGATGTTCCATTTCCATGAATAACAACACCAGTTGAAGGAGTATAGGTCCAAACATAAGTGGTAGCATTCAAAATAGTTGGTACAGAATATGCAACACCTGTAGCACCACTTCCTACACTTGTAGGTCCACTGATAATACCTGCCTGAGCAACTGTACAAATCACAACTGACTTACATGAAGAATCATTATGAATATAAGCATCATTGACCAATTTAGTAAAACCACATAAACTGAATGAAACACCTGAAGGAATATTCATAGGACTTGGGAATGTAAATTGAACCGTATCACCGAAAGCTAAACTACCAGTCCAAATGGCATTCACCGGAGTGAGGGCTCCTCTTTGATAAGTTACAGGAATAGAGGTTTGAGTAAGCGTTCCAAAGTTTTTGATGACAACTTTAATAAGAGTAGTAGAACCACTGACATTCGCACCGGGTTGAAGTATTTCGGTAACCGCTACATCATTGGGTGCAGGATTTACAATTATATTTTTACAACTAATGTCGTTTTGTGTATAAATATCACCCACAACAGTTGTAAAAGCACAGATAGTATAATTTATATTTGCAACCTGCACTTGCTGGCTAAAGGTATAGTTGCTAGTTGCCAATGGAGCCAGTGGACCGGCCAATATGCCTGAAACAACAGCTAAACTACCCACCTGATATTTAACAGGAATGTTAGTCAAAGTATCGGTACCAAAGTTTTTAACGGTAACACTTACGGTAACCAAATCGCCAACCAGAGAAGTTGCAGCAGGTGAAGTGATTGCAATTACGCCTGCATCAGCTGGAATAGGAGCTAAAGTCAATGCAAAATCATCAATGGCCCATCCGTTATAACTGCTATTTGTTGCATCCGAAGCAAATACAAATCTGAATTGTACGGTGCTACCAAGATTTGTTAGATTGCTAACCTTGTATTTTGATTCGTACCATCCAGCACTGTATCCTGTCCACATATTCAGTATTGAGCCATTGTACCAGTTAGCAGCATTTGTATCTGCCGGTGTGATATGACCCAATACATCCCAGTTACCCATATTATCCAGGTATTCAATATGACCACCATCTTTGTTGATTTCTGCATCTACCCAATGCCAGAATTTCAAGGTATCAGCTCTGAAAACGGCAATGTTGAAGATAGGTGAATAAAGCGTACTGATATTGCTGTTGGTGTAGTTGCCATTCAGTTTGGTAGCCCATACATTAGGAGCACTGTGCGCAGTATTTATCACCGATGCAATTGGAATACCATGTTCCCAAAGGCTGGTTGATTCAGGAGAAAACCATTCTTGAACCGTATTGTCAAAGTTTTCAGCATAAGGAATGTTTTTAATAGGCACCCCAAAATAATTCATTTTTAAGGTGTCGTTCAAATGATTCCCATCATTGGCATCTGAGGTGTAAACTTTAATTTCGAAAGCGCCGGAAGGTACTGTGATACTGGTGAATAAAACTGAATCCAATTGGTTGGAGTGGAAATAATTCGTATATAGCTGTACAATAGGTGTAGCATTTCCAATTTTACATACTACATTGAAGTTAGCAACACTATCAGCACCATAGTTCTTGATTTTAACTTTGATTGGAATTGTAGCACCTGCCTGAGCATAGAAATTTGAAGGTTCTATAAATGCAGTTACAGCCAAATCAACAGGCAAAGGAGAAAATTCGTCGGCTCCGATATCTGGTGTTGTAGCATTTCTGGGATGTCCATCAATGTCATCAGTGACATAAGGTAATGGTTTAGCTAAATTGTTAACTGCAGAAGTATATACATGTAGGTTCGTTGTACTTATAAAATCTGGATCTACTGAAACTGAATTGGTATCCATATGGATAACAGCGTTTAAAGCAGCCAATGAATTGTAAGTAAGTGTTGAAACATTGTTGAAGTATGCATAGGTACTTGAAAGAGAATAGAAGTTGTTGTAATTAGATCCTAATATTGGAGTTAAGTTACCTTCATATAAAGTCGGGAAATATTTAGAAACAACATTGTTATTATATACTTCAATATTACTTCCTGCAACAACGTTTATACCTCTGGTATCGGTAGTACTTGTCCCATTGACATAAATAGAATTATTTGCAATTACAACATAATTAATTGCTGGATATAATCTTAATGCATAAGTATATGTGGTCCCATTTAAGATGCTTACAAAATTATTTGCAAGCAATCCTTTAGATATTGGTGTTCCTGTAACCGTTTCTAACTGAATTCCATAAGTATTTGTTGAATTTGATAAGACAATAGTGTTTTTGCTAACTTTCATAGAATCCGTTACACTACTCATATATATTCCAACTCGAGTACCTGAACCACTGACTGTTGAAACAACAGTATTAGAATCAATAATTGGAGAATTTAAATAGGTACATTGTATACCATAATTATAGAAACCTGTTATAATATTTCCTTTTATCAAAGTTCTCAATGCTGGTGTAGCTGCAGAACCCTGTGCTACAATACCATTATAACCAGTAGAAATATTATTATTCAGAATTTTATTATCATTACCAAAATCAGAACTTAAAGTTACAACGCCGGCAGTAGTACCAGCTGAATTAAATGGCATCTCAATTCTGTTATTGGCTATCGTAATGTTAGATGGAGAACCTGTAAAGTTAATGACTCTTCCACTTGCTGTATTGGTTTGTCGGATGGTCATACCTTTAATGGTAATATACTGGGCACCGGCACCAAATTGGATGACATAGTTGTTATTGGTTTGCGTAAAGTTGAATCCAAGAACAACACTTGTGCTATCGCCATTGGCCGACTTAAAAGTAACGGTATTGCTTGCTGATACTCCTGTTAAATTACCTATTACAAATTGTTCATTGTAAAATCCAGGTGCCACATTAAACGTCACAGGACCAGCAATTCCGCACATCTGCAAAGCCTGAAGAGCTCCGTTGAATGTAGCATAATTAGCTGAAGATCCGCCTAATGTATAGCTGCCACTTAAAGCTCCGTTACAGACCAAAACACTCGTTAAAAGCGTATCATTGATATTTAACTGATCTGCCACATTGTTTGGCATCGAAGTCCAGAATTTCATAGCTGATTGACCTGCTGTGAAATTATAGGTACCTAAAAGAACAGTATCCACTTCACCTGAAAGTTTATTCCCAGTCCAAAGTTTAGGCAATTGCATGACTCCATTTACACTCCATTGGATAGTAACTGTAGTTAAATTAAGCACACCCCAGTCTTTCAATAAAACTTTTACATCTTGAACACCCGTTGTTGTTGGATTTACAGGTAAAGTCATCGCAGTAATACCGGCATCGTTATCAGGCAGGTTAAACTCATCAGCTCCCATATCAGGCAATGTTGCATTTCTAACATCGCCATCAATATCATCAGTAACTCCTGCAATAGGTGTTCCCATTTTATCAATCATGAAGTTCACCATGTGCAAATTAGTTAATGAGAAGAATCCAGGATTTACTGAAATGGAGTTGGCATCTTTACCACTGAGTGATTTAAATGCAGCTAAAGAAGTTGCTGCACCACCCCAATACCCTAGATTAGTTCCTGTTGCATACAAATCATTGTAATTGCTTATATTTACACCTGTTGTAGACGATGCGTAATAAGCATATCCACCTCCTGTATTGCTAAAGATATTGTTGACAATATTATTATTGGCAGCTGTAGCTCCATAAATATAGAATGCGTAATTTGAGGTATAGGCACCGGTAATATTAATAGAGTTGTAATAATAATTCACATTGTTGCTATAGTAGGCATAAATACCATAAGTAGTTGAAGTACCAACCGACTGACTAACAAAGTTGTTGGCTACTAAACCGCTACCATATGTATTATTGTTGTAATATAAATACATCCCATAATTATAGGTAGCGTTTATATTAATTTTATTTTTCAGGTAACTAAAATTGTTACAATAATAAGAATACAAACCGTAAGCATAAGAAGCACCTGCAATATTCTGAATGTTGTTACCAATGATTGAAATACTATCCTGATAGGCAGCATAAATTGCATAATAAGTAAAATCTTTGATGTTATTATTGCTGATAGTATTCTTAATATTTGTGTTTCCACTTACACCGTAAAGATAGAGTACCTGGTAACCATTTAAGATTAAGTTGTTTTTAATCGTATTGTAATTTATCCCGGCACCACTCATATAGATTAAAGTATAATTACTCGTAGTACCACCTTGCATACCCTCCAACACGCAGTTTGAGATTTCAATATGATTTGCATTGGGTCCTAATTCCATGATACGACCCCAGGTATTACTTCCCGAAACCGACAAGGTCATTTTTGAGAAAGTAATATAAGAAGAACCTATGAATTTCATCGCCCATGCAGCTGCACTGGAAAGGGTATAATGTAAGACAACTTTTGTACTGTCACCACTTGCTGAGGTAAAACTAACTCTTGCATTAGGACCTGCACCAGGTATTGGATTCAGGAACAATCGTTCTTCATACAAACCGGAATCAGCAAGGAAAACCGTATTCCCGCATACACCTGCCAATGTTGCTGCATTTAAAGCAGCAGTAAACGTTGGGAAATTTTTCCCAACACCAATGGTATAATTACCAGACATACATGTAGAGAAATAGATTTTAGTTGTATCATTCAATGGATAAGGATCCGCAATATTATTTGGCATCGAAGTCCAGGCAATAATAGTATCTAAACCACCCGGTAATGAGAATGAACCAATGGTTAACTCCATAATAGAATCATGTTGTAAAGGAGTAGTTGTATTGGTCCAAGGATATTGTGGTTGTAAAACGCTGTTAACAATATAGTTCACTTTAACTGATGTTAATGGAAGTAATCCTGTGTTTTTAACTTTAACCTTGATGGGTGTTGTGGTATTTGCAGGAACCGGCCCTGTTGGACTTGTAAATGCTACCATTGCGACTTCATTGGCTGGTGGAGCTGCAACAGTAACCACAACTTTTGTTCTTGGACTTGTACATCCATCTTTTGAATAATTGAATCTGATATTTGGTCGATAAGTGCCAATATAATTATAAGTTGGAGCCGTCATTGTACAACCTGTGCCTGCATCCATATATCCATAATGATGACTATTGAAAGTTGTAGCTGAATAATAAACTCCTGATGATGAAGTATAGCTGGCATTATCACCATAACACATCTGAACGATTAGGTTTGAAGTACCATCCCAATAAAAAGGGGAACTAAAAATAAAATCCTGCCAGCCTATACTTGCAGGAGTATAGGCAGCATTAGAATAAACCGGTGTAAATCCTGTTTCATAAGTTGTGCTTAGTGCAGATACCGTAGAATTTTTTATTGCAATCTCAAAATTTGTCATTGCAGGACTGCCTATTGAAGAAACATTAATTGCCAAATTTGTTAAATTTCCAGGAACAATACCTGCTGCCAGTAATTCACTTGCCAGAAATAAAATTTGGTTTCTACTATCTCTGTATAAAGTATAAAATGGAGTATAACCTGCTGAAGTAGATGTCGTAATTCCTGTTCCAATTATAGTAGTACCTGAAAATTTAGTAATCGCTTCCGCCCATAAGGTATCTGAGGCAAACAAATATGGAGTTGTATAAGAAGGTCCGGCAGCAATTTTAGTTCCTCCGATAGCCTGGTGATACCAATTAATTGTATCATTTGAAACAGCAGTTAATGTTGCAGGAAAACCATAAGCAATGGATACATTATTTGATGAAGGAGCCGAAGGTGTATATTTAGATAGAATGTCAAAATTGATGGAGTCGTTGCTTGCAAATGGATCTGCTGCTAATTCAACCCATGCAACTAAATGATAGGTTGAATCCGCTGTAGGAGCATAAACGTTAACCGGTACACTGAAGCTTACGTTTTTAGTGGCTGAAGGAAATATGGTGTCCGTAATTTGTTTAGATACAATATTTATAATATTTCCATTTACTTTTTTGCCATATCTGGCCATTAATACATTTTGTCCTCCATAAATGGTATCCAATCCTTTGTTTTGAATGACAATACTTACTGTTTCATTTGCTGTTAAACCACAACCGGATATTGGAGATAATATATTGATTGTTGAAGCATCTTTATTGGTCGGATCCCCAATATTAGCATTGATCATGAGTCTTCCAAGGTCCGTTCTTTGTGTTAATCCACTGCCATTGATAGCGGAAGAATAATAAGCACCTGGTCTGGCGGGATTTTCAGTCTGACTTCCAATTGGATTAAATGTTGATGCATTGGCTATCTGAGCAATCCCAGCATAGAAATAATTATTGGCCGTTGAGGTTGAAGGCGGGTTTAATACATTAAATTGAACCCAGGTATTCGTATCACTGGCTGTTATTGTTCTTATAGCTGAAGAATCAACGGCTACTCCATTTGAATTTAAAACAATTGCATACAATTGCTTGCCTATCGTATTGTCTTTAGAGATATATGCACTGATGGAATGGAGTATTTTGGTCCCGTTTACAAAATATTTTGTATACATTTTACCAGAAGCTGTTCCGAATCCTACATAAGCGCTTGGTTTTGAAGTATCAGCAATTCCAAAAACAGTATCAGTAACAGTTTGAGCATAATTCAACACATTATTGGTAGTATCACTATCGGTATTTAATGAAACTTTAACTGTATTTGGTCCAAAATTAGTTGGTATAAATGCATCAAAAGTAACGGTATCCTGTCTTCCAATAATCATGCTGGCAATAGTTTTAGTATTGGTAAAACTATTACTGCCGCTTATATTTAATGTTGCAACAACATTGGTTAAAACTGTAGAACCCACATTTTTAACAATAGCTTTAACATTATGCGGTGATCCTGCAGTTTTTGGCAAACTACCTAAAGTATATACTGCTCTTAATTTAGCATCATTTGGTAATACAGTAAATTCATCTGCACCTATACATGGAATTGCTGCTCTTGGCTGGTTATCAATATCATTGATAACTTGTGACAAGGGTTTTCCCATAGCATATAAACTGATATTATTGACATGCAAATCAGTAAAGCTGGTAAATTGAGGATCCATTGATAAAGTATTCGTATCTTTTAAGGTAGCTGCATTTAATAAAGCTTGTGAGGCATATGTTAGATTTGACGTTCCATTATTATATGCATAAATACTTGTTGTAGAATAATAATTATTATAATCAGCATAGGTTACTACTGTATTTTCATAGAAACTGGGATAATAATTACAAACAACATTGTTATTTATCACTTCAATATTAGTACTTGTACCAGCAGGGTTTATTCCTCTGGTATCAGTTAAGTTGGTTCCAACAACATTGATTGAATTATTAAGAACCCTGCAATATGTTGTCGCAGGATAAAGTCGGATTCCATAAGTATTTGTTGATCCTGAAGCACCAGATAATGTAATAAAATTATTTTTTAACAAAGATCTAGTTGATGCAGATGATGTACAATTACCCATATCAATACCTCTTAAATTGGTATAATTTGATAAATAAATTGTGTTTCTGCTTACAACGATAGTGTCGTAATTATAACTTAATGATACACCATGCTTTTCGATCAATGATATATTAGAAGTCATTACATTTGAATCAATAATCGGAGAATTGGCATACTCTGAGCGGACACCCCATTGTGCATATCCTTCGATAATATTCTTCGAAATTGTAATTCTGTCAATCCGGGCAGTTGTGCTGCTTCCTCTGATTAAAATTCCTGAACCACCTCCAACTGTGTGATTTCCTATAACATAATTATCAGAACTGTTATTATCATCAATACGGATTAATGATACTTCAAATCCGGATGCTACAGCTGTTGAAACAAGATAATTTCCAACAATAGTATTGAATTTTGATGTATTATTGACTAAGATAGCATTGGCATAAGTTGTATTTAAAGGAGTAAACTTAAGATTCTTCAGTGTAACATATTTTGCACCACTCAATTTGACGATCCAGTTATCAGTTGTTCCGCTGGCTGTAGCTGCCAAAGTTACAGAATTACTGTCGTTGGCAAGAGATTTTATGGTTATAGTGTTCACAGCTGAACTACCTAAAATAGCCGGGATGGTATACCTTCCTGTATAAGTACCCGGTTTGATATTGAAAACTACAGGGCCACAAATTCCGTTCGAAGAAATAAAATTAATAGCTGTAGTCAAACTCAAAAAATCAGAAGTTGAGTCTCCAACTAAATAACTTCCTCCAGCAAGGCCGGTATACATATTATTAAATGATAAAGTATCATTAGCTGTATTACCATCATTAGTTCCGTTAGGTGAAGATGACCAGAATTTCAGATTGTAAGGAGTCATGGATAAGAAAATATAATTCCCTAAAAATATATTGGAATCAGCCAAAGTCGCTAAAGAACCTGAATAAGCAACAGGAGTTTGAACAACACCATTAATACTCCAGTTTACATTAACAGTAGTTAATGCATTTGAACCAAGATTTTTAAGCTTAACAGTAACGTTGGTAAGTCCGGGACAAATGGTTCCCTGAGCAAATGAAGCAATACTGGCATCATTACTATACACCATTAATTCATCACATCCAGGATCTGGAGCTGTAAGACTTCTTAGTTGTCCATCAATATCTGTTAATACTTCAGGAACTGGAGATGCTAATCCTTTTAATGCATAATTGGTAATATGATAATCAGTAGTTCCTGCAAATTGTGGATTTATTGACATAGAATGCGATTCCTGTGTTGAAGCTGTTTTTACAGTTGCTAAATTAGTAGCTGTGGTTGCCCAAAAATAGGCCCAACTAGCTCCTGTTGAATAATAATCATTATAATCAATTACAAATGGTGCAGTAGGCTGAGCTGTAAAATACAACAACTGACCTGTTGACGCCATTATATTATTTTTAAATGTCAAATTTACATTTGCTCCATAAAAGTTGTTAAAGTTTACAGTTCTTGAAGTTGAATTTCCTACGAAAGTATTATGATAGAATTTAATATTGTTTACAGCACCACCTCCATCAAATACATAACTTGAAACCGGACTTCCATATAAATAATTGTTATAAACCAAAGCTTCACTACCAGCAGTTGTACCACCATAGGTCCAGCCTTCCCATACACGGACACCGCCTAAATTGATAAGTGTATTGTTGTAAAATTTGAAAGCTCCGGTTAGGGCATTGGTAAATATTCCACCATTACCTGTTTTGGTGGCATCGCTGAACAAATTATTGTATCCAAAATCTAATGCATCGATTTTAGCCAGATACATTGGTCTGGCTGATTGGTTATACATATTATTGTACTTCATCACAACTCCGGTTGATGGATTGGTAGATGTAAAATTAATTGCCATTCTGCCATAATTCATCCTGTTTGAAATCAGGTTAAACCCAGTAATCTGAGTCAATGTATTGCAACGGATAAGTACTTGATTATCATCAGTATTTGTAGCTTGTGTTCCTTCCAGTATACAATTTTGAATACTGATATTGGATAAAGTACCAGCCAATGTAATCACGTTCGCATTGGTAGCATTGATTGCTTTCAAACTAATCCCTTTAAAAATATAATTACTTACGTTATTAATATTCAATACAAAATTGTCAGCTGTTCCTGCAGCATTATACTGAAGGATCACACTTGTACTGTCATTATTAGCGGATTTAAAAGTAATGGTATTTGAGGCCGAAGCACCTGTTGCATTTGGCAAAATATAACTTCCTGAGTAGGTGCCTGGATTAATATTAAAAACAACCGGTCCTGAAATACCGCATTGTAATGAAACAATAGCTGCATCAACACTTGGGTAATTTGCGCCTGTGCCTCCAATGGTGTATGTTCCTGATAAGGTTCCAGTACAGGCATAGACTGATTTATATAAAGTGTCATTTCCATTATAGGTATCAGCTACATTATTAGGTGATTGTGTATATACTTTTATTTGTGAATAGCCTGCAGGGAATGTATAAGCAGGGGCAATTACCAATGAATCTACTCCGAATTGAGCTAAACCGATAGTATTTGTATAGGTAGCACTCGGTAACAATACACCATTTACAAGGCATTTAATGCTTACTGAAGTTAAAGGTAATTGTCCGATATTTTGTATGCTTACTTTTATGTCCTGAGTTAAACTAGGTAGCATTGTTGGAGGCTGAGTAATAGCAACTAATCCGGCGTCATTCTGGGGGAAAGGAAATTCATCAGCACCTATAAAAGGAATACTAGCTCTTGGCTCACCATCAAAATCATCTGTAACCTGAGGTAATGAAGTTCCCTTAGCTGCTAAATTGAATAAATAACTATTATTAATATGTAAATTATTCCAGGCTGTAAATTGAGGATTAATACTTATTGAGTTTACATCTTTGCCACTTGCAGTCTGTAACGCTGCTAAATTAGTTCTTGCAGCACCCCAATAGGCAAGCGTTGCTCCAGTAGTATACCAATCATTGTAATTGCAAATATTAATACCTGTTGTGGAAGATCCATATAAAGCATAACCACCCCCTGTATTACTGAAGATATTATTTACAATATTATTATTTGAACCTGCATAAATATACATTGCATAACCAGATGTATAAACTCCGGTAATATTGACAGAATTATTATAAACATTTACATTATTTCCAGAATATAGGTATAATCCGTAGGTAGTTGAAGTTCCTGTTGCTTGACTAACCATGTTATTTGCAATCAAACCTGTACCGGTTGTATTATTTGGATAATTTACATACATGCAATAATTATAGGTTGTTGCATTGCAGACAAATTTATTTTTAATATATATTAAGTTGCTATTATAATATGAATATATACCATAGGCATAAGATGCACTAGACATATTTTGAGTCGAATTACTTTTTATAGTAATACTATCCTGACTATAAGAAAAAATTGAATAATAGTAAATTCCCGATAAGGTATTGCCATCAATAACATTACCTGTTTCTTTTGGAGATGTGGTTGATGAACCATATAAATAAATCCCATAATAGCCATTAACAATGGTATTGTTTTTAATAGTGTTGTAATTTTCATTATAGGTACTTGCATTGTAAACTCCAGCTGAAGAAGTGGAAGTAATTCCTGCATTCATTTCCAGGCGGCATCCTTCTATTGTATTATAACTTGCTGCATTAGCTAATAATGCAACATATGCATAGGTGGCACCGGTTGCTTTAAAAGTCATATTCTTCACTTTGATATATTGTGAGCCGTCAAACTTTAACACCCAGTTATCGGCAGTACCTGCTGCACCATAAGAGAATATAACATCAGTCAGGTTACCTGATTCTGACTGGAAGGTTATGGTGTTGATTGCTGATACATTGGCAATATAAGGTATTGTCAATTGTTGATTATAGGTACCAGATTTAACTTTAATTGTAACAGGACCATTCACGCCACAATTGCCCAATGCAGTAAATAAACCTGCAAAAGTTGGAAAATCAGAAGTAAGATCACCTACTGTAATTATTCCATTTAAATTCTGACAACTGTAAATGTTAATAGATAATGTGTCGTTGGCAGGATTCTGGTCAACAAGGTTATTGGGCATATTTGTCCATGCTTTGATAGTATGAGGTCCCAATGGAAAACTGTAATTACCCAAATTTATACTTGTTAAAGAAATATAATCCTGCAATAAGCTTGTTGTTACACTCCATGGCACTGTAGTCTGATATACACCATCAACTGACCAGCCAACATTGGCTGAGGTTATTGCTGTAGTTCCTAAATTCTTAATTTTTACAGATACAGGAATGCTTGTGTTAGCAATTACTGTTGAACTTCCAAGTGGATTTGTAAATAATGAAACCTTGGTATCAACAGCCTGAGTACTTGATTCAAAGTTTATCTTTACATTGGCTTTAAGCCCTGCTGTATTTGTTGTAGTTGGAACGGCAGCGGTGCCATAGAAAATACTTGCCTGATTAGTAACTGTTGTGTATTGGAAAGCAGCTGTACCAGTCATAGCACCGGGACGATAAAACTCCACAAACAATAATATATGATCGCTTCCTGAATACTGGAAAGGTAAACCGGTGTTGCAGCTAAATGTCTGCCAACCTGCTGATGTATTTATATTTTGTGTTGTACTTTCATATATTTTTGTTGCTGATGCTTTTGCAGCTGAATAAGCTGCCCATGTTATAGGAGCAATGGAATCTGCGACTGTTTTTGCATAAATCCGCATTACTCCGTTATTTAAGCTATAACCATTTGCATCCAATTTATTAAATGCGAGCGATTCAATAGTTCCACCGGATACAACCTGGCTCTTTGTCAATATCGTAGCATAATAGCTATAATAAGGTCCTGCTGTAGTTGCTGTATATATGGGCGTAGTTGTTCCGCTTGATACACCAGTGCCTACCTGAATAGTTGGAATGCCTTTGGTTATGATAAACTGCTGGCAAGCAGTTGCAGGTAATGTTGAAACATTATTATAAATATCTGCTGCCTGAATACTATAACAAATAACAGTATTATAGGGAAAAGAACCTAAATCGGCTCTGTACAGAGAATCGCTCACATTGGTCATTGGCAATGTAATATTGCTACCTCCATTGACAGAATAAATCAAATTTACACTCCCAATAGCAGACGAGTCTTTTACCCATGCACTAATACTTATTGGGCCAGTAATATAAACTGAATCTTTATGAACAGGAGCAACAAATGTAATCTTTGGAGGAAAAATTTCATTATTTGCAGCTGTTACTTTAACATCGTCTAAGAGCCAGCCATATCTCCCCAAACCTAGTGGGTTTCCCGAGCTTGTATATTTGAATCTGATTTTTACACTGGCTTGGTTTGCTGCAATAGATGAAATATTAAACGCCTCATTTTTCCACCAGTTATTGCTGGGCTTTGTGAGGGTATCGCCCAAGTTCCAGGTAGAGTAAGCACTTTCGGAAAATTTATAATCAGCCCCGTTCAAAATTAAGTTACCACTTCCTAAATATTGGCCTGGAAGTAATGAAGTCCAGCTAGTACCACCATCAATAGAAACCTGAACAACACCACCATCAGTATAATATAATTTGCATATTTGAGCAAATTCAAGTATTACGAATGTCTTACCGATGGTAGAAAATGATGGTGAGGTTAAATAAATTGTTTTTCCAGATTGTAGTATATTTGAATCTGCCTTAACTCCTGATTTGTACAAATAAGTTGATGCGGCCCAAGGCTGGAAATTGGTTATTGAAAACCCGGCAGAATCGGCAGAAGATGTAAGATTAACTGAAGTCGATTCAAAATTTTCCTGTAAAACAACAACAGTCTGCGCTGGTAAATATACCGTAAACAATACCGAAATCAAAAGAAAGAATAATTTTTTCATGATAAAAGTTTTTATTTTTATTAAAATGTGCTGATATTTTTAGTTTACAAATATACGAATAAAATTACGCTAAATCGGTTTAGCTAATTAAATTTTGATAATTAACAAGATTTTAACTTAGCTTTGATCTTTATTTTAAATAATTTTGATATAAAGGTTAAAGTAAAACGATAGAAAACAGTATTACCTTTCAATACGAGTTCTTAAAAATACAAATTTATTCAAGCTTATAAAAATTTAAATCATGCGAATCAAAGCATGAGTTTTGGCTTATTAAAACAAAAAATTATGATAATTATGTTCAATATAAAGATTTAAAACGATTTGTATTATAAATATTGGTTAGCTAATTTCATGAAAATTAATGAATTCATTCTTTCTCTGTTGGAGAATTACCTCAATAAAAAAATCAGGATCATGAATTATTTCCCTTAGGGAATATACTTTGCATTTAAAATCAATAATTCACAATGTCCTACCGACAAAAGATACATTTTATACCATTTTTCTATTGACATTTATGCCCTAACGGACAAAAAAATATAATGATGATTCACTCTTGGTATGCATAAATCAATAAAATCTTGCTTCTGATTTCAATATTGATTTGTTCAAATAAATTTATAATTTTGCACTTTCATTCAAAATGAGTAATTAGCGATACAATACTACAATGAATAACCACCATTTAAATCATCTAAGGGAACTTGAATCTGAGTCAATCTATGTTATAAGAGAGGTGGCAGCTCAGTTTGAACGTCCTGTTTTGCTTTTCTCAGGAGGTAAAGATTCTATTGTAATTACCCATCTGGCAAGAAAAGCATTTTATCCTGCAAAATTACCTTTTCCATTATTGCACATCGATACGGGTCATAATTTTCAGGAAACACTCGATTACAGAGACGATTTGGTTAAGAAAATTGGGGCTCAACTAATCATTGGTTCTGTGCAGGAATCTATCAATCAGGGGAAAGCTGTTGAAGAAAATGGCTACAATGCCAGTAGGAATGTATTGCAGACCATAACTTTACTCGATACGTTAGAAAAATATAAGTTTGATGCAGCTATGGGCGGTGCCCGTCGCGACGAAGAAAAAGCCCGTGCCAAAGAACGTTTTTTTTCTCACCGTGACGAATTCGGACAATGGGATCCTAAAAACCAACGTCCGGAACTATGGAATATTTTCAATGGTAAGAAAAACATGGGCGAACATTTCAGGGTTTTTCCTATCAGCAACTGGACCGAAATGGATGTATGGCAATACATCTTATTGGAAAACATAGAAATGCCAAGCTTATATTTCACCCATCAACGTGAAGTTTTTTGCCGTGATGGAGCCTGGTTGGCAACCGCACCTTTTATGAAACTGAGAGAAAATGAAAAAGCAGAGGTAAAAACCGTAAGATGCCGGACTATAGGTGATATTACCTGTACAGGCGTTACTCTTTCCGAAGCCAATTCGCTGGAAGAAATTATTGAAGAAATTGCTGCTACCCGTGTTACCGAAAGAGGTGGCAGAGCCGACGATAAACGTTCGGAAGCTGCAATGGAAGATCGAAAACGTGAAGGATATTTTTAAAAAATTGCGAGCATGAGTTTTTCAAAGAATGGATATTTAGATATGGAATTGCTGCGTTTTACTACAGCAGGTAGTGTTGACGATGGAAAAAGCACCCTTATTGGCCGACTGCTTTTTGATAGTAAATCTATTTTTGAAGATCAGCTGGAAGCAGTTAAAAGAGCCAGTATTCAGAAAGGTAACGATTATATCAATCTGGCCTTACTTACCGATGGTTTACGTTCCGAAAGAGAACAAGGGATCACCATCGATGTTGCCTATCGCTACTTTGCTACTCCAAAACGAAAATTCATCATAGCTGACACACCGGGTCATGTCCAATACACCCGCAATATGGTAACCGGAGCATCTACTGCCAATGCTGCCATTATTCTCATTGATGCCCGTAATGGCGTTATCGAACAAACCCATCGACATGCTTTTATTGCTTCTTTGTTACAAATCCCTCATATAGTGGTTTGTATCAATAAAATGGATCTGGTTGAGTACAAACAAAATGTGTATGAAACGATTAAAAAGACTTTTACAGAATTTGCCAGCATCATTGATCTGAAAGATATCCGCTTTGTACCCATCAGTGCATTAAAAGGTGACAATGTGGTGGATAAATCAAAAAATATGAGTTGGTACGATGAGGGTACCCTGATGCAAATACTCGAAAGCATTCCCATCGAAAACGATTATAATTTCAGAGATGCCAGATTTCCTGTACAATACGTAATCAGGCCATTAACTGACGAGCATCACGATTACAGAGGCTATGCAGGTAGGGTAGCCGGCGGAATTTTTAGAAAAGGAGACAAGGTCTGTATTTTACCTTCTGGCCTGCATACTACCATCAAATCCATTGATCTGATGGAAGAAAAACTCGAAGCAGCTTTTCCTCCCATGTCGGTTTCTATAACCCTTGAGGATGATATTGATATCAGCCGCGGTGATATGATTGTAAAAGAAGATGCAATGCCCACACTTAGCCAGGATATTGAAATTACAATGTGTTGGATGAATCAGAAACCATTGAATGTTGGAGGTAGGTATAATCTGATGCATACTACCAAAGAAGTAAAATGCATCGTTAAGGAAGTTCTTTACAAATTAAATGTGAATACCTTAGAAAAAATTACAGAAGATAAAGAAGTAAGATTAAACTCAATTGCTAAAGTATTGATTAAAACCACCAAACCTTTGATTTTTGATGCTTACAAAGAAAACCGGGTTACTGGTAGCCTGATTTTAATTGACGAAGCTACCAATGAAACCGTAGGTGTTGGGATGATTGGGTAAATAGCTTTCTGATAGATTTTTACATCATCTTATCAATCTGCATCCAAAAATTCTTCAGCGTCAATATATGCTTCTTTGCGGTGCCCGAATAATGAAATTAATTTTCCTGTAAGAAAACCAAAGATTAAGGCTGAAATTATAGTGATGAAAATTCCAGAAATCTGGCTGGATACATTTAAACCGTCTACCACTAAAATTGCAGCGAAACCACCCATTAATCCTGGTAATCCATGTAAATTTGTTACTCCGCAGGTATCAATAATCTGATGAAATTTTTGCTGTTTGTCTTGAAGTACTGCAAATCCTATTGTTGAAATAGTTCCTGCCAAAACACCAATTAAAATTGCAATAGGATGACTTGCATGGTCACAAGTAGAGCCAATAGCCACTCCACCAGCGAGTGTGGCATTGGCAATATCTGCAATATATATTTTCCCGCGAATTTTAAATGATAAGAAATAAGTTATCAAAGTTGAACCACACAAAGCTAAAAATACATTAACAACGGTGTGGGGTATAGCTTCAACTGGGACCAGCGCAGCGCAAAAGCTTGGCCAGAATACCCACAAAACCATACTTCCCAGAATTGAATATCTGTCACTGGTTGCATCAGCTTCAATTGGTTCTTCTAATTCCTTTTTGGTAGTCATTGACATAGCCACAGCTATACCAAATAATGCACCATAAGCATGAATAACAATAGATCCACCTGTATCTGCAAAGCCACCTTTAATAATTCCTAAGCCATTTTCAATAATAATCCATTCGTTAAGCATATAGAAAGGTATAAACAGCAATCCTAAAATAAGGTATTGGAACATTTTAAGCCTTCCCAACACAGCCCCGGCAGCAATTAATAAACTGGCTGCACTGAATTCAGCTAAAATCAATTCCTCAATTTCGCTTTTTGCTTCTCCAAAAAGTAATGAAGTGTGAATTAAAAAATAAAGCGGAATTGAAATACTTACCAACAAAAATGTAGCAGTAAGTGCTGAACGTCCGTACTTTTTAATAAAAACCATTAAAAATCCAAATCCAATCAATAGCATAGCCATGATATGAATTGCCCTTTCGTATTGTTGTACCTGCAATACAGATGTGTAATTGTTAATTTCTGTTTGTTGAGCAAAAAGCTTAAATGAACAACTCAGGAAAAGAATACCCGTCAAAAAAATTCTTGAAATCATCGAAAAATTCTTCATAATTAATTAAATTTGATTAATATACAGTGAAATTATTTTATAATCATTTTAAAAACCTAATCTTGAAATTAATTGTTAATGTGTAGATTGTCAATATTTAAATGATTTTATATCGATTAGTTCAAAGCCTTTTTAATATACATATCATTTTCAAAAGTAAATATTTTTATCACATAGCATAATAAATTTTTTTTTAAAAATAGAGTTAGGGCAATTAGAAAAAAATATTAATAAATTCTGGATTTTAAATCCGAAATTCAGTTAAATTGACTTTCCTTTCGTATTTTTTCCAGCATATTTTTAGCTATTATATTAAAAAAAATACGTAGGTTTGTCGTTCGAAAAAAATAAACAAATTCATACAAATGAAAAAACTCAGATTGATCGCTTTATTAGGCGTTATCGCCTATGTTTCAGGTGTATTTTTTTACGCCCAGGCATGTACCAATTTTTTAGTCACCAAAGGGGCTTCTAAAGATGGGTCTTGCTTTATCACTTATGCTGCTGATTCTCACACTTTATATGGTGAGTTGTATTATCGTCCTGCTAAAGATTATCCCGCAGGTAGCATGTTGGACATTTATGAATGGGACACCGGCAAACCATTAGGTAAAATTAAACAGGTTTTACATACGTATTCTGTTGTTGGCAATATGAACGAAAATCAGGTAGCCATTGGTGAAACTACTTATACTGGTCGTGAGGTTTTACAGGATACTACTGCTATCATTGATTATGGTAGTATGATGTACCTTGCATTGCAACGTTCAAAAACAGCCCGAGAAGCCATCAAGATAATGGGCGAACTAGTGGCCGAATATGGTTATTACAGTACTGGAGAATCTATTTCAATTTCTGATCCTAACGAAGTGTGGATCTTTGAAATTATTGGAAAAGGTTCACCGGTTTATGACAAAACCGGAAAAATAAACATGAAGCAATATAGCAAAGGAGCCGTATGGGTAGCCCGTCATATTCCTGACGGTTACATTTCGGGTCATGCCAACCATGCCCGTATCACGACTTTCCCTCTTGAAGACGGAAAAACTTCTATTTCTAGTAAAAATTTATCAAAGATATTCAATCCCGGGATTGAGACCGTATATGCATTTGATGTAATTAGCTTTGCACGTCAGCAGAAATTATTTAACGGTAAAGATGCTGATTTTGATTTTTCTAATACTTATGCACCCCTCGATTTTAGTGGTGCCCGTTTTAGCGAAGCAAGGGTTTGGTCAGGCTTTAATAAAGTTTGTAAAGATATGGTCAACTATATCGATTATGCAAAAGGTGAAAACCTCACGCATCGCATGCCTTTATGGGTAAAACCCGATCAAAAACTTTCGTTACAGGATGTAATAGGTCTGATGAGAGATCATTTTGAAGGCACACCTTTGGATATGACCACTGATTTAGGTGCAGGTCCTTACCAGAGCGGTTACCGCTGGCGTCCATTAACTTGGAAAGTAGATGGTGTTACCTATTTAAATGAAAGAGCCATATCCACCCAACAAACCGGATTTTCTTTTATTGCTCAATCCCGTTCATGGTTACCCAATCCAATTGGTGGTATTTTCTGGTTTGGGGTCGACGATAGTTACTCTTCTGTTTACACACCTATGTATTGTGGTATTAATAAAATTCCAGCTAATTTTGCTGTAGGTAATGGCAATATGTTAAAATACTCTCCTACTTCTGCTTTCTGGTTATTCAATCAGGTTTCTAACTTTTGTTATACCCGCTACAATGTGATGATTAAAGACATTCAAAAAGTTCAAAGTGAATTGGAAAATGGGTTTTTTGCCAAATCAATCGACATTGATAAAAAAGCAGATGCTGTTTACAAAGCAGATAACGCCAAAGCCATTGCAATTCTAACTGATTATTCAAACCAGGAAGCCAATCTTACCTTTGGAAAATGGAAAGAATTGTATGAATATTTATTGGTTAAATACATTGATGGAAATATCAAAAAGGAAAAAGATGGTAAATTTCAGGGCAATGGTTATACCCAACCAGCTTATCCCGATCAACCTGGTTATCCTGAATGGTATTTGAAAAAAATAGCAGAACAAACCGGTGAAAAATTAAAATTCAAAGGACACGATAGTCATTAATTTGGTGAATTAGGCATATAGTTTATTTGTCAATAGATTTATAACTTATAAGGCATTAGGTCTTGAATTATAGTCAAAATAATCAACATTTGCCTGAGAAATTATTCAGATTGTATATTTTAAAAAGCTGTTTTGTTTTTGCAAAACAGCTTTTTAATTTTAAATCATCAGAATATTATTAATTTTACCTTTTCTAAACACTGACAGGGGGTTCTAAACCCTGTCAGCGCTAAATTAAAACATATTAAATAATAAAATCCATTGGAAAAGCAATTATTGCAAATCAACAACCTCAGGGTTGAGTTTAAAACCGATAATGGTATTCAGAATGCGGTAGATGATATTTCGTTTTCGCTTGCAAAAGGCGAAATACTAGGTATTGTGGGTGAATCCGGTTCAGGAAAATCGGTTACTTCGTTGGCAATAATGCAGCTCATCAATTGCCCTCCCGGGAAAATCACTTCGGGTGAGATTATTTTTCACATTTCTGAGAACAATCATCAGGATTTGTTGCAATTGACTGAAAAAGAAATGCGAAAATGGCGGGGTAATAAAATTGCCATGATTTTCCAGGAACCAATGACTTCCCTTAATCCAGTTTTGAAATGTGGTAAACAGGTAATGGAAGCCATCTTATTACATCAGAATATTTCTAAAAAAGATGCAAAGCTTAAAACTCTTGAACTCTTTGCTGAAGTGCAGCTCCCTAAACCAGATGAAGTCTTCAATAAATACCCTCATGAATTATCGGGTGGACAAAAGCAAAGGGTGATGATAGCAATGGCTGTTTCCTGTAAGCCATCCTTGTTGATAGCTGATGAACCCACTACAGCTTTGGACGTTACAGTTCAAAAAACGATACTCGAACTTTTAAAAACGCTCCAGCAAAAACATGGAATGTCTATTATTTTTATTACCCACGATTTGGGCATGGTGGCCGAGATTGCAGATAATGTAGCCGTAATGTACAAAGGTAAAATTGTAGAACAAGGTAAAACAAGCAATGTTTTTCATTATGCACAACATCCTTACACCCAGGGATTATTGGCTTGTCGTCCTAAATTAGATATCCGGCTTGCCCATTTACCAACCGTGAACGACTTCATGCATTCAACTCATTTTAAAGCTGTCGAAATTACAATCAGTGAAAGATTTCAAAATCAAAATATTATCTACAGTCGCCCACCTATTTTGCAGGTAAAAAACATTCATGTTGATTTCCCAACCCGAAAATCGTGGATGGGTAAAGTGACAGCAAGTTTCAGGGCGGTAAATAATATCAGTTTTGATGTTTACGAAGGCGAAACATTGGGATTGGTGGGTGAATCTGGATGTGGGAAAACTACTCTCGGAAGGAGTATATTGCGCTTGATAGATGCTTCAAGTGGACAAATTATTTTTAAAGGCAAAGAACTTTCGCAGCTCAAACCCGCCGAAATGAGGGCCTGCCGG
The DNA here is from genome assembly GCA_037133555.1 of Bacteroidota bacterium. Taxonomy (GTDB): domain Bacteria; phylum Bacteroidota; class Bacteroidia; order Bacteroidales; family JACABE01; genus JACABE01. The sequence continues at coordinate 51,431 of JBAXNW010000011.1, read as the reverse complement.
CAAAAATTACAGATTATTTTTCAGGACCCCTATTCTTCTTTAAACCCACGAATAAGTATAGGTAGTGCCATCATGGAGCCTATGAAAGTGCATCACATTCTGGATACTGACAAAGCCCGTAAAGCCCGTGTAATTGAACTGCTCGAAAGGGTAAATATGAACGAAACTCATTTTATGCGGTATCCGCATGAATTTTCGGGTGGGCAACGACAACGGATCTGCATTGCACGTGCTTTGGCTTTGAACCCTGAGTTGATTATCTGCGACGAATCGGTTTCAGCATTGGATGTATCGGTACAGGCTCAGGTACTGAATTTACTGAATGAATTAAAACTAGATTTTAAATTTACCTATATCTTTATTTCTCACGACCTTTCGGTTGTTAAATTTATGTCGGACCGAATGATAGTGATGAAAAATGGTGAAATTGTAGAAATGGGCGAAGCGGATAGTATTTATAATAATCCTACTTCGGATTATACCCGTAATCTGATAGACTCAATTCCAGGAAGTTAATGAATTGATTTGTGCTCAGTTTCTCTCAATTTTGAAATTGCTAAAAACAATCAATATAAAATGATGATAAAATTTTTAGATAAGATGGTTGTGATTTATAAAAAAATACTAACTTTGTGGTATTAAAATTTATTCACCCTCATATTTTGATAAATATAATAAAATTAAATGGTTAGCAATTTAAATTGTGATATTTAGATATATTAATTTTTTTGGGAGGTAATAATTATTTGAAATTTTTTTACTGAGTTCAATTCGTCTTTATGATTTTACCGTTAACTGATTCAATGAAACCGTTAACTTAATATATTTAAAATAAACTTTATCTTTATTTATTTTTGTTTAATTATTCACTTTAAAAAATTACCATGAAAAAGTTTTTATCTTCTATTGTATTGCTTGCAATTTGCAGCACGTTAAGCTTTGGTCAAAACGTTAGTGTTAGGCCTTCAAAAACAAATCCTATTCAGGAAGGGAAATGTCAAAGTCTTCAACAATACTTTGAAAAAAATATCCTTTCTAACTCAAAAGCAGTGTTATTAAACGAAGGATTTGAAGGGACTACTTTTCCTCCAACTGGATGGGTAAAGCAAAACGGGACAACCAATGCTCTTTATCAATGGAAAGTCGGAACTGGTGCACACACCGGAACCAAAAGTGCTTTTGTAGAATATGATCCTGCTTTGGCACCTCAAAATGAATGGTTGATTTCACCTTCAATTAATTTATCCACTATAAGCAATCCTTGTTTGAAATTCTGGTGGAATATGAGTTATTATTGGGGTGTAAGTCCATATAATAATTATGATTTCCGCGTAAAGGTCAGTACTGATGGAGGTACTAACTGGACTACTGTATTTACAGAGGATAGTGCTGGTACATTCACAAGTTTTACCTACTATCAAAAACTAATTTTATTGAACAATTATGCTACTAGTACAAATTTTAAAGTTGCTTTTCAATACCAAGGTTCAGATGGTGCCAGTTTAGATGTTGACGATGTTTTTGTTGGAAGCATGGTTAACAGCAATTTAACTGCCGATAGAGTTACTTTCCACGATGGTTATACCCAGATTCCAAAAGGATTAGGAAGACCTATGTATTGTGATGCCGATATCTCAAATTTTGGTGCTATTACACAAACACATGTAAAATTACATGGTGTCGATTTAACTACCGGAGCTGATTCTACTAGTAGTGATACAACCTTACTTTCAAACACAAGCCTTGCTGACTGGTTTATTTTAAATGATTATTTTTATACACCTTCAACAACAGTAGGTACCTATAAAGTAACCTCTTATATTTCCAGTGATTCTATCCCGCATTTAGCACAAGATACATTCAGCATTAAAATAGTTTGCGATACTTGTAAATATTCAAGAGATAATAACACTTACGATGGTTCAAGGTGGGCTGGTGCAACAGGAACCTTATCTGATCCTTATACTGCAACGAATCGTTTTCAGGTAAATCAGGATAGAATGGCTTATGGGATTAATTGTGTTGTTAATAATGAAACTAAAGTAGGTTCAAAAATAAAAGCTGTATTGTATAAATATTTTGCAGCTACCGGTACAAGAACCATTGTTGCTCAATCGTCAAACTATTACATAACTGCAGCAAATGTCCCAGCAGCAGGCGGCGTCAATCCTCCTTCTATTAACCTTGCTTTTTCTGCAGGATATACTATGCAAAAAGATTCTTTATATTTTGCAGGTATTCAAGTTTTTGGTGGAACTGATACAGTTAAAATAGCTGCAGATAACACTGGAATTCCTCAATGGGAACAAACTTCACTTTATTTTGATCCAACTGCCAATACCTGGTATATCTGGCAAAGTGGCAATGTTGCCGCCATGATGATTCGTACAGTTTTCAATCAGAATGAACATTGGGATGGCATTGTGGGTATGAATGAATTAAACAAAGATATTTCATTATTTACTTGTATGCCTAATCCTGCCAATACTACTACACAGATTTCTTATGAAATGAAGAAGAACGAAAAGGCTGAAATTTATATTACAGATATAATGGGCAGAACTGTCAAAACGATGAATCAGGGTATGAAAGCCAAAGGAAATTATACGCTTGATATCGATTTATCAAATTTAACAAGCGGTACTTATTTCGTAACGTTAAAAACATCAACTGCTCAAGCTACTGAAAAATTAATAGTTGTAAAACGATAAATTATTTTTAGACTGACATTCAAAAAGGCTGGTATTTTTTAAATATCAGCCTTTTTAAATTGGATTAATTGGCTTTGGGGTAAATCTCAATTAACAAAATAAAGTAAAATATTTTTTTAAAAAATATTATTTTGAATAAATTATGTATTACTTTTGTAGTACAAAATAATAATGTTTAATTTAATTCTTTAAAAAAATGAGAAAATTTTTATTTTTTATTGTGTTGCTTGCAATAAGCAGTACTTTGAGTTTTGGACAAAACGTAAATGTTAAACCCTCTGCGATTAGCCAAATTCGAGAAGGTGAAGATCTAAGTCTTGAGCAATATTTTAACAAGAATCTAGCTTCAAATTTAAAAACTACATCCATCTGGTATTCTAATATGAACACTTCGAGCCAATGGGTCGTTGCAAAATTAGCTGACCATAGCTCCAATATTTTAAATCAATGGGAATGGAAATCTGATACTTCTCAATTTTCGACCAATTGGAAAAATTATGTTGGACCTTATATGAGTTCTACTACACCTATGCAAGGTGTTTTTTATTTCGATGGTATAACTAATCTGATAACTGCCAATTATGGAGTAACTGATATTACGCTAACCAATGCTATTGCCATTAACACTACAGGAAAGTCGGCTGTAAATATTAAATTTTACCAATTGTACAAATCCTTCAATGCCGATTCTACATTTATAGAAGTAAGCACCGATAATGTTAACTGGCATAGTATAATGGTGAATCCAACGATTACCGTTGGTAGCGCAAATACCTATGCTTACGGCTGGAAAGAATTTAGTCTTTCTCAATGGGCAGCAAACAAAGCTCAGGTATGGATTAGATTCAGATTTTTTGCACCTGCGTCTACAACAAGTGGTGCCCAATATGGTGGTGGCTACGGATGGGCTGTAGATGATGTTGAATTATTTGTCCCAAACAATAACGTTATTCAAGTAGATGGAGCTACTTTGTTTGATGGTTATATGCAATCACCGAAAGGTTTGGGCAGACCAATGTATTACACTGCTGATTTTATGAACTTAGGTGCTATAACTCAAACCCATGTTAAATTACATGGAAAAGAAGTAATTACCCAGGCTGATTCAACAAGCAGTGATTCAACGTTGACCCCAGGTCAAAGTGTTACAGGCTTGGAAATTAATAGTTATTTCTTTACACCTCCTTCAACAGTTGGCACATATAAAGTTTTTGCCTATGTTTCAAGCGATTCTATCCCATTCGTTAAAGCTCAAGATACATTTAGTATAAAGGTAGTTTGTGATACTTGTATGTATTCAAGAGATAACAATACTTATTATAGTTCAAGATGGAGAAGTGCTACAAATGGATTAAGCAATCCATTTACTGCTGCTAACCGATATCAGGTAAACCAGGACAGAATGGCTTATGGTATTAATTGTGTGGTTAACAATGCTACAAAAGTAGGCTCTAAAATAAAAGCGGTTTTGTATAAATACTTTGCTGCTACCGCTACCAGAACCATCGTTGCTCAATCAGGAAATTACTATATTACTTCGGCAGATGTTCCTATAACTACTGGTGTTAATCCACCTTCCATTTCACTCCCATTTACAGCAGGGTATACCATGCAAAAGGACTCAATGTATTATGTTGGTATTCAAGTTTTTGGAGGAACTGATACAGTAAAGATTGCTATTGACAATACCGGAATTCCTCAATATTCGCAGACATCGCTTTATTTTGATCCAACTGCAAATACATGGTATATTTGGGCTAAGGGTAACGTTCCTGCAATGATGATACGAACAATTTTTAACCCAAATCTAATTCCACCTAGTGATGTCAATAATATAAATAAAAGCATCAGTTTGTTTTCATGCATGCCTAATCCGGCTAATACGACTACCCAGATTTCCTATGAGTTGAAAAACAGCGAAAAAGCAGATATTATAATCTCTGATATTATGGGTAGAACTGTTCAAACCATTCATCAAGGTATGCAGGCTAAAGGAAATTATGCACTTGATGTTGACTTGACTGGCTTATGCAGTGGTACTTATTTCTATACACTAAAAACGCCTTCTGCTCAAGCAACGGATAAATTAATAATTGTAAAACGATAATTTTCAATAAACATTTTTTTAAAAGGCTGATAGTATGAATATCAGCCTTTTTTTTTTGATCAATACAATTTCTTTTGTGCGTTTATCAAGTCTTATAAAGATTTCCTATTTTTAAAATTGCCTTTTTATAAAAAATCATTACTTTTGTCAAAAAAAATAAATAAATTTAATTTAATTCTAGAATGAGAAAAATTTTATCTTTTATCGTATTACTTGTAATTAGCAGTACGTTGAGTTTTGGACAAAACCTAAGTGTTATATCCTCAACGGTTCGACTTGATCAAAAGGGCGAGAATCAAAATCTTGAACAGTACTTTAACAAGTCTTTAGGTTCAAATGCAAAAACCACTTCTATTTGGTATTCAAACATGGCTACAGCCAGCCAATGGGTTACTGCAAAATTAGCTGATCAAAGCAGCAATATTTTAACTAGTTGGGCATGGAAATCTGACACCTCGCAATTTTCAACCTATTGGAAACAATATGTTGGACCTTATATGGGCTCTACTTCTCCAATGCAAGGTGTTTTTTATTTTGATGGAATATCTAATTTAGTTGCTGGGAATTATGGAATATCCAATGCTACATTAACCAATGCAATTGCAATTAATACTGCAGGGAAATCAGCAGTAAATATTAAATTTTATCAATTGTACAAATCTTACAATGCAGATTCTACTTTACTTGAAGTAAGTACCGATAATATAAACTGGAATACTATCATGGTAAATCCTACTATTACTGTTGGAAGTGCAAATACCTACGCTTATGGATGGAAAGAATTTAGTATTACGCAATGGGCTGCCAACAAAACGCAAGTCTGGATCAGATTCAGATTTTCTGCACCTGCTTCTACAACAAGTGGAGCTCAATATGGTGGAGGCTATGGCTGGGCTATTGATGATGTTGAACTATTTGTTCCAAATAATAATGTTATGCAGGTAGATGCATCTACTTTGTATGATGGTTATACAAAAATACCATCAGGATTGGGAAGACCTATGTATTACGATGCCAATTTTATGAACTTAGGTGGCTTAACTCAAACCCATGTGAAATTACATGGAAAAGAAGTTACTACTCAGGCTGATTCAACAAGTAGTGATACAACTTTGGCTCCCGGACAAAGTGTAACTGGATTAGAAATTAATAATTACTTTTTTACTCCTCCAACAACTCAGGGTACTTATAAAGTTTTTTCCTATGTTTCAAGTGATTCTATTCCATTTGTTCTTGCACAGGATACTTTTGATATAAAAGTAGTTTGCGATACTTGTATGTATTCGAGAGATAATAATACATATGTTAGTTCAAGATGGGCTGGTGTTACAGGTACATTAAGCAATCCTTATACTGCTGCTAACAGATTTATGGTTAACCAGGACAGAATGGCCTATGGTGTTAATTGTGTTGTAAACAATGCTACCAAAGTTGGATCAAAAATCAAAGCTGTTTTATATAAATATTTTTCAGCTACGGGTACAAGAACAATCGTTGCTCAATCAGCTAATTATTATATTACTGCTGATAAAATTCCTGCTTCTTCCATGGTGAATCCACCTTCCATTTCTTTACATTACACTTCTGAATATCTATTACAAAAAGATTCTATGTATTATGTAGGTATTCAGGTGTTTGGAGGAACAGATACTGTTAAAATTGCTACTGACAATACAGGTATTCCTCAATATTCTCAAACATCACTTTATTTTAACCCAACAGCAAACACTTGGTATATATGGGGTAGTGGAGTAGTACCAGCGATGATGATCCGTTCAGGGTTTAATATCAATTATGCTTTTGACAATGGCCCTTTTACAGTTGGTATTAACGAAAAAACCAAGTCAATCAACTTATTCTCTTGTATGCCTAACCCTGCAACTAATTCTACCCAAATTTCTTATGAATTAAAAAACAGTGAAAAAGCTGAAATCATTATTACCGATATTATGGGAAGAACTGTTCAAACTTTAGCACAAGGATTCCAAACCAAAGGAAATTATACTGTTGATGTAGATTTGTCTATGCTTTGCAGTGGCACTTATTTCTATACATTAAAAACTCCTTCAGCTCAAGCTACGGATAAATTAATTATTGTAAAGCGATAATTTTCAATAAATATATTTTTAAAAGGCTGATAGTGTTACCTGTCAGCCTTTTTTATGTGCATTAAACAATTTCATTAAATTTCAAACTACGTTAAATCTTTTTAATATTTCTTAATATTTTACTTTTTCTTAAAAATAATATTACTTTTGTAAATGAGAAAAACAATGTTTAATTAAATTTAACGCAAAAATGAGAAATTTTTTATCTTTTATCGTATTACTTATAATTAGCAGTACGTTGAGTTTTGGGCAAAACTTAGGTGTTATGCCATCCACTATTCAATCAGCCAAAGCTGATGGTCCACAAAATCTAGATCAATACTTTAACAAGCCTATAGCTTCAAATACAAAAGCTATGATATGGTCATCTACAATGACAGATCCCCTTGATTGGGTGGCAACTAAAATGCCTGATCAGGAAGCTGCTATTTTAAATACATGGGAATGGAAATCAGATACTTCTAATCTCTCAACTCTATTTAAACAATATGTACATCCTGATATTTATATGCAATCACCTACTTGTACATCCGGGCTTTTCTATTTTGATGGTATTTCCAACTTAATTAATGGTATATATGCTGTTGCTAACTCTTCATTAACCAATTCGGTTGCTATCAATACTTTGGGTTTTAATGCAGTGAGTATTAAATTCTATCAATTGTACAAAGCTTTCAATCAGGATTCTTCATTATTAGAAATTAGCAGTGACAATATCAATTGGCATACCATTGATGTTAATCCAACGGTAGCTGTTAATACGTATGCTTATGGATTTAAAGAACTTAATATTTCTCAATGGGCAGCCAACAAAGCTCAAGTTTGGATTCGATTCAGATTTTACGGTCCTGCTTCTACTTCAAGTGGCTCTCAATATGGTGGCGGATATGGTTGGGCGATTGATGACGTAGAATTATTTGAACCAGCTAATAATAACATACAAATAGACAGAGTTACCTTGTACGATGGTTATACGAGAATTCCATCCGGAATTGGCAGGTCTTTATATTATGATGGAGATTTTACAAATTTGGGTGGGAAAACTCAAACCCATGTAAAATTGCATGGTGTTGAATTGATTACACATGCCGATTCTACTAGTATTGATACAACTTTAACCCCAGGTCAAAACATTACAGCCCTGGAACTTAACAATTATTTTTTTACGCCTCCTACAACATTAGGAACGTATAAAGTTTTCTCTTATGTTTCAAGTGATTCGATTCCATTTTTGCTTGCTCAGGACACTTTTGATATTAAAGTAGTATGTGATACCTGTATGTATTCAAGGGACAACAATTATTATTACAGTTCAAGATGGAGAAGCTCAACAAGCGGATTAAGCAATCCGTATACTGCAGCTAACAGATATCAGGTAGGGCAGGATCGAATGTCATATGGAATAAATTGTGTTGTTAACCTTGAAACAAAAGTGGGTTCAAAAATTAAAGCCGTTCTATATCAATATTTTGCTTCAACCGGAACAAGAACCATTGTAGCTCAATCATCAAATTATTATATCACTGCTGCAAATATTCCTACAGCTACTGGTGCAAATCCACCATCAATTTCACTTGCCTTTACTGCTGGATATACCATGCAAAAGGATTCTTTGTACTATGTAGGTATTCAAGTATATGGTGGTACAGATACTGTTAAATTTGCTACTGACAATACAGGAATTCCACAATATTCTCAAACATCATTGTTTTTTGACCCAACCGCAAATACCTGGTATATTTGGTCAAGTGGTAATGTTCCTGCAGTGATGATTCGTTCACTCTTTAATGCAAACGCGCATTTCGATAACATTGTTGGTGTCAATGAAATTAACAAGACAGTTAACTTATTCTCTTGTATGCCAAATCCTGCAAATACTACTACCCAGATTTCTTATGAATTGAAAAACAGCGAAAAAGCTGAAATCATTATTACAGATATAATGGGCAGAACTGTACAAACAATCCATCAGGGCTTTCAAGCAAAAGGAAATTATACTGTTGATGTAGATTTATCTGCTCTTTGCAGCGGAACCTATTTCTATACATTGAAAACACCATCAGCTCAAGCTACAGATAAATTAATTATTGTAAGAAGATAATTTTTATATACTGCATTTTATAAGAAAGGCTGGTATTGAAAAATGCCAGCCTTTCTTTTTTTTGTCCCTTTTATTACTAATTTCTTTTTCGGTATAAACTTACAGCAAGCGTTAAAACTGCCAATGCATACACTATCAACGAAAGGAATTGTGGCATAATATCTATAAGACCTGATCCTTTGAGCAGAACCATCCGCATTACCTTAATAAAATATGCAATGGGATTGATAATATTAAGCTGCTGAGCCCAGCTTGGCATGCTTTCAATAGGCGTAAATAATCCACTCATCAGTAAGAATATCACCATGAAAAACCAGGCAATGAACATGGCTTGTTGTTGGGTATTGGTGATGGTAGATATCAGTAAACCGATTCCCAAAACTGCTACAATATAAACCGAAGCAACAGTAAAAACAATACCTACATTACCCAGAACGGGAAGCGAAAATACAATCTTTGCTATCAATAAACCCAACGCCAACTCAAACATGGCAATAAGCCAAAACGGGATGAGTTTTCCGGCAATGAACTGATATTTATGTATGGGGGTAACATTAATTTGTTCGATGGTTCCTATTTCTTTTTCCCTGACCACATTCATAGCAGCAAGAAATAAACCGATGATTGTAACCAAAAGCACCAGAATTCCAGGCACCATATAGGTTTTGTAATTTAGTTGAGGATTGTACCAAAAAGAAGTAGTCGTCTTTATGGGCATTTCTAATGGAGTCCCATAGGTTTCAATGATTGCATTGCGGTTAAATTCTTTAATGATTGAAAATGAATAGGCATTGATGAGTCCTGCAGCACTGCCATTGATGGCATTGATGGTCATCTGCAGTTTGGCCTGGTCATCGCGCATCAAATCTCGTTCAAAATGAGGTGGAATTTGAAGGACCATGTCAGCTTTGTTTACTTTGAGGTCGTTTTCGGCAGTTTTGTAAGCATCGGAATAATTCGCCAGGGTATAAAACTTAGAACCATTAAACTTACTGATCAACGCTCGCGACATGGAAGATTTATCCATATCAATAATATGAATTTTAATATTCTTCATTTCAAAGGTTGCTGCATACGAAAGTACCAATAACTGTATGATAGGCATGACAAACATTAGCGGAAGCATGGCTTTGTTCCGGAATATCTGAATAAATTCTTTTTGGAGGAGGTATAGTATTGTTCTCATGTTTCGATTTTAATCCAGTCTTACTTTAAATTTTTTAATACTCAATCCGATAAAAACAAGCGTCATGGCAACGATAATGGCTGTTTCTTTCCAGATATAAGCAATCCCAACACCTTTGAGCATGATAGCTTTGATGATGATGATAAACCATCGTGGGGGGACTACGTTGCTGATTATCTGAAGCGGAAGTGGCATGTTCTCGATCGGAAAGATGAAGCCGGACAAGAGAATGGTAGGCAACATCAATGCAAACATCGAAATCATCATCGCCGTTTGTTGGGTTTTGGTAACCGTCGAGATAAAAATTCCTAAAGACAATGCCATGATGATGAAAAGCAAACATTCGCCCATCAGTAATAACAAACTACCTTGCACAGGCATTCCAAATACAGTGAATCCCATCACTAAAATAATTACAGCAATCATAAATGAAATAAAAATATAGGGAATCACTTTACCTATAACGATTTGTATAGGTTTGAGTGGGGAAACCAATAGCACTTCCATGGTGCCCAACTCTTTTTCGCGGGTAATTGATATGGAAGTCATCATGGCAGAAATCAACATCAAAAGTATGGTAATGGTACCCGGAACAAACATAAAAACCCCTTTCAATTCTTCGTTGTACAACATTTTTACATCTGTATCAATCTGCATCGGCAGTTTTTTATTTTGCATGATTTCCTGTTGGTAATTATTGATGATAGATGTGGTATAATTGCTCAACAAACTAGCGGTATTAGGGTCGGAAGCATCAGCTATAATCTGGATACCTACTCTTTTTTCTTTTTCAAGTTTTTCTGCAAAATCGTTCTCAAAAATGATGACTTCTTTGATTTTACCTTTTCGGAAACTTTCTTCTATCTGATTGTAATTGTTCAGATTTTTTTCCAGTTGAAAATAGCCTGACGATAATAGTTTTTGGGTAATTTTTTGTGTATGCACATCTTTGGAATGATCCAAAATGGCAATACCGGCACTGTTGATCTCGTTGGTTATTGCAAAGCCAAACAACAATATCTGTACAAAAGGCATCCCGAACAGTATCACCATGGTACGGTAATCCCTGAAAATGTGGTAAAATTCTTTGATAACAAAACCTTTAAATCTTTTCATTGATATGTAGTTGTAAAATATGTCCGAATACCGAAGTTAAATTAATTCCTAATTCATAATTATTTAATCCTTGCCAGTTTTAAAAACACCTCTTCCATATTTTCAGCTTCATATGTTTTCATCAAAGCTTCAGGTGTATCGAGGGCAGCAATTTTGCCATCCACCATTATCGATACCCTGTTGCAGTATTCTGCTTCATCCATATAGTGAGTTGTAACAAAAACAGTTATTCCGTTGTGAGCTGCTTCATATATCATATCCCAGAACTGACGACGGGTTATAGGATCTACGCCACCTGTGGGCTCGTCGAGAAAAACTATTTTTGGCTGATGAAAAATGGCTACTGAAAAAGCAAGCTTTTGTCGCCAGCCTAATGGTAAATCCTTGATTAATTTGTCCTTGACTTCGGTAAGATTTAATTTTTCAATCAATTGTCTTGATCTCTCTTTAATCTCTTTTCGCGACAAACCATAAATGCCTCCATAAAACCGGATGTTTTCTACTACTGTTAAATCTTCGTAGAGCGAAAACTTCTGACTCATATAGCCGATGTTCTTTTTGATTTTCTCGGTTTCGTGATAGCCATCAAAACCTGCAACATTGATTTCGCCAGAGCTGGGTTTCCACAATCCGCACAATATCTTAATGGCAGTCGTCTTGCCAGCCCCGTTGGCACCCAGGAAGCCAAAGATTTCGCCTTTGTATACCTCAAAGCTAAGATGATCGTTGGCTACAAAATCACCAAATTTCTTTACCAGATTTTTTACTTTAATAACTGTTTCGGCCATTTCTTTAATTTTTTGCCATTAATCGCATGAAACTATCCTCAATATTTGGTGATTGCTGTTTTATTTCAATGGAATGATGCAATTTGCTTTCCAAATAGCTTTCAATATCTTTTTGATTTCCTTCATTCAATGTTATATGGACGTATTGACCAAAAAGATGGATGCTCTCTGTATTGCTCCAGCTTCGTAAATCATTCATCATTAAGTACATTGACGCTGTTTTTACTGCAAAAAGCTGTTTGTTAAATCCTTTAATTATGTTAGCCGGAGTATCTGTTGATAAGATGTTGCCACCCTGTATCAGGCTGACCCTATCGCACATTCCTGCTTCATCCATATAAGGTGTAGAAATGATGATGGTGATTCCACTCTCTTTTAATCTTTTCAGCATTTCCCAGAACTCTTTACGCGAAACTGCATCCACACCGGTAGTAGGTTCGTCGAGTACCAAGATTTCGGGTTTGTGGATAAGGGCACAGCAAAGTGCCAGTTTTTGTTTCATCCCACCCGAAAGTTTGCCTGCAGGCCGTTTCTTGAAGGGTTCAATTTGAACGTAAATATCTTTGATCAAATCGTAATTCTTTTCCAGGGTAGTTCCAAAAATGGTGGCAAAAAACTTTAGATTTTCTTCTACCGATAAATCCTGATACAAGGAAAACTTACCGGGCATGTAGCCTGTTATATTTCTGATTTTCTTATAATCATTAACCACGTCAAAGTCAGCTACGTATACAGTCCCGCTATCTGGCGTGAGCAAAGTAGTTAAAATTCTGAAAACTGTGGTTTTTCCACCACCGTCAGGACCAATAAAGCCATACAATTCTCCTTTCTTAATTTCAAAACTAAGATTGTTGATGGCAATTATATCACCGTATTTTTTACTGATATTTTTAACTGATATCGCTATTTCTGACATAGATATTTATTTTTAGTAGGAAGACCGAAGACCGAAGTCTGAAGAATGCGTGCTTCATTCAACTTTAATTACCTCTCTATACTTTATAAACTTTAAGAATTTTATGAACTCAATTGCTTCTTGTCCAATAGGTTGTTTTTCCTAATCCCATCCAAGATTTTCCGATATAACCTCTTAGCTTTAATTTCCCATTGTCATCAAACCCAATCGTTCCACTGTAAGTTTTGCCTGATTTAATATCGTATACAGTTCCATCTTCCCACTCATCTTCCCCGTCGAATTTAAACCCTTGAACGAAATTCATTCCCATTATTAAACGCTCTCTTAATTTAGAATCAGGATTGTGTTTATCTTTTTTTGGCTTTGTCGTTTCTTTATCGTTGGTTTCTTTAAGCCATACGATTTTCCCGAAATATGTAGTGCCAATTTTGTAAATTTCAACTTTGGCTTCGTTGTTATCGGTAAGCCATTTACCGAGAATGTCATCGGCTTTTCTGCTTTGGGCCGAAGCAAAACTTGGTGATATAACAGTTAAAGTCAGTACGCTTAAAAATAATCTGATGCATTTCATTTTTTTAATTTTAAATTATTAATTGAACAGATATGAATTTTTTATCTCCCGTCTCCCGTCTTCGGTCTTCGGTATTCGGTCTTCTGTTTTCCGGCTAAGCTTTAAAATATTACTTCTCCAGGCATCCCTATCTTCAAACTTCCATCGTTTTTAACGTTGATTTTTACAGCATATACCAGGTTGACTCTTTCTTTCTTAGTTTGTATGATTTTAGGTGTAAATTCAGCATTGTTAGCTACCCAACTTATGATACCTTCAAGTGTAGTATTTTCTGTTTCGTTTTTATCAACCAAAACCTTGCATTTCGCACCTATTTTCAGTTTAGGAAGTTGGTCACCACTTACATAAACTTTTAATATCATATTGTTGAGATTGGCAACTTTGTACAAAGGTTTCCCAAAAGCTGTAACTTCACCCTGTTCTGCATATTTTACCAAAACTGTTCCGCCAGTTTCATCCAGAATATAGGATTTTCCAATAGCAGAACTTATTTGTTCCACTTGTTTCTGTATGCCATCGATTTCATTCAGCACACTGCTGCTCTGGGTCTGTATCGAATTGATTTGTTTATTGATTACATCGATACCTCCGACTACATCATCTAACTGCTTTTTGCTAGCAGCTCCATCTTTATTCATTTTTACAATCCTGTCTTTATCGGTTTCCAGATTTTGTTTCTGTTGTTGTAAAACTTCTATCTGAGCTGTGATGTTTTTAATTTTTGAGGAAACAGCATTTTTCTGAGCCAATAATTGTTGCTTTTTTAGAAATAAATCAGTTGTATCCACAAAACCATAGGATGTTCCATTTTTTAGAATTTCACCTTCTACAATTTCGAAAGCAATTAATTTTCCATTTGACTGAGCAGAAACAATGATTTCAGTGGCTTCAAAATTACCATAGGCATCCGATTTGTCATTATTGTTTTTACATGAAAGGACTGTAACAGCTAATAAAATAAGCAATCCATATTTATTTTTCATCGTATTATTTTTTAAATTTATAAACTTCTTTTTAATTTATTACTCAAGGCACTCATTTACTTTAAGTACTCAAGGAACTCTAAGTACTCTAAGTACTCTATTTTCTTCATAACTTCCCTAAATTTACCAGATAATCACATTTAGCTTTTTGCAATTGAATTTTGTGGATTTCAAAATTGATTTTTGCCTGGGTTGCTGCATTCACATCATTCAGATAATCAGATGAAGTGATGTAGCCATTATCGAATTGAGAGGAAGAATTGCTGGCAATTTTTGTTCTTAATTGAATGATTTCCAAATCTTTTAAAATCAATTCTGTAAATTTATCAATTTCTGCTACATCTCTTTGATAAACCATTTTTGTATTTTTCTGATATGCTTCTTTATTGCTATTGATGATATCTTTTTGTAATTCAAGTATTTTTTTGTCATTTTTAGTTTGATTCCAGTTCCATATATTCCAGCTTAATTTGGCGCCTACTATATAAAACGATTGAAAATCATTGGATAACATATTTAATCCTGGTCGTCCATAACCCAATTGCCCAAATCCATAAATTTTCGGCATCATTTTAGTGGAAAGTATAGAGGAAGTAAGTGTTAATTTGTTTTTATTCAGTTCAAAAATTTTCAGTTCAGGCCTAAGGTTTTCGAAACCTGTGGTATTGACTGCTATTTCTGGCAAAGTAAGTACTGAAAGATCCGTGATTGCAATGCCGCATAATTCATTCAACATTTGAATATTTGCTGATTTACTGCTCTTTATTTCAATAATTTTCTGATCAATCTTGATGATTTCTGCTTTTAAATTATCAGCATTGCTTTCTGTCAACATTCCGTTTTTAACCCCTGAAGCTATTTTGAGGAGTTTGGCTAATATGTCTTTTTTTGATATTTCCAGTAAATCCGTATTTTGTTGTAGCATCAGAATATTGAAATAAAAAAGATTTACCCTTTCTTTCAGTTTATACAATTCTGTTTCAAGATTTTGCTGTTCAGCCTGAGTACTTATATCTTCAAGGTTTTTCTGTGCAGAAATCATGCCTCCATCCCAAATCAACTGATTGATATCCAAACTTGCCTTGTACATATCTTTAGAGGCTTCAGGTATGCTTATCAATGGAAGTTTGATTGGTATTTTGGTAACATCCGACTGATAACTCAGTTGTCCGTTTATATTTACCTGAGGCAGGTAATTTGTATTCAGACTTTTAATTTTTAATTCTCCTATACTTCGAATGCTTTCTTTTTGACTGCTTAAAGGATAATTGGCAAGGGCTTTCTGATAACAAAATTGTAAGTCAATGTTTTGTGCATTTACACTCAACGTTAACAGCCAACTTACTATAACAATAAACTGTTTCATGGTTTAATTAATTTTAATAGAATGAATGATAAATTGACTCACTTCTTTTTTGCGTTCTTCGAGGAAATCATTGTATTTTTGGGCATCATTATTGAATAACATAATTTGCATCAATGGCTTAGCAGCAAAAGGAAATGCGCAGAGGGAGATAATATTTATTAGCAGATGCCTTGGATCCATAGATTTCACCTTCCCTTCATCCATATCTTTTTGGATGCTTTGTAACACGATTTCAGGTTTAAATCCCATTTTACCGAACATTTCAAATATTCTATCCGGGTCTCTGTTAATTTCAGTCAGCACAAAATTTGGTAGTTGTGGATTTTCTATAAGTACTTTCAGGTAATTATCTACAAAGATTTCAATTTTTTTTTCTAACGAAATACCAGATAAAATGTTCTCAACCATTACAGGAATAAATTGCTGAAATGCATTTTTAAAAATAGCTTCAAATAATTTATCTTTGCTGCGGAAGTAATAATGTAACAAGGCTTTGTTCATGCCAGCTTCATCAGCAATTTCCTGCATTCGTGCTCCATCGTAACCTTTTTTAAAAAAGACATTTTTTGCAGCTTTTAATATAAGCTGTTCTGTATCTGTTTCCTGCGTGCTCATATTTGTTTTATTAAATGGTTTAATCATATAGTTTAACCAGATGGCAAAATTAATATAATTTTTATGAATACCAAGAAAAAATTATTTAATTTTTTCTTGACGAAAAAATATAGTTTATAAATAGATGTCTTTTTGTACTCTACACACTAAGAAGGCAGTGTAAGAATAAAAGTTTCAATTTTCTCAGATTTGAAATAGGGGATGTGTTTAAAATTCCACTATTATTCCTATTGTTGGCAATACATTTCCGGAAAAATCTTCTATCTTTCTTAATAAATATTTTGTTGGATCATTGGGGTCAACCGCAATGTTCCCATTAATATCCAGATTCGTATAAAGTGGTTGTTGCTCTGATTTATAGGCTAGTAAATTCTGTATATCCAGGTAAAAGTTCAATGCCCACTTTTTAAAGAAGTATTGTTTATCTATCCTAATATCCAATTGATTAAAAGAGCTCAGACGTTCTGAATTAAAAGCATTGTAATTAAGATAGCCTCTTCCTTTTGAATCCCATATTGCACGATTTGAAGATGTTACTATATCTATCGGTGTATAAGGAGCTCCTCCTACAAAGCGCCATTTAGCACCCATGTCCCAATTTCTACCAAGGTTTCTCTTGATCGTAAAATTCAAGATATGTTTATTATCCCATGCCGAAGGAATATATTGTTGGGTTTTTTCTTTGAATTCGCTTCTTACAAAAGTATAAGAAAGAATTATATTAAACCCTTTCAGATTAATATTTCGGTAATAAATTTCACATCCATAGGCTCTTCCTTCGGATGTGGAAGTAACTGCCTCATCACCAAAAGTACCATAATCTGCACCTTTGCTGGCGATAGAAACCGAATCATTTACTGAAAAAGGATAATTATGATAAACTTTATAAAATCCTTCCATCGTTAATTTGGCGTTTTCTCCAAATAAATAATCGAAACCTGTAACAAAATGATCAACAGCAATATAGGTGATTTCATGCTGTTTATTTACAAGTTCTCCGGTATTACTACGAAAGCCTAAAGTGGTATAAGCTGGTCGCTGGTAATACCTTCCTACGTTAGCATTTAAAAATAAAACTTCGGTCAGACCATATGAAGCTGAAATGCGGGGCGAAAACTGATTGAGTAAATTTGACATCTTAGGGTCATATGAGTTTGCATCCATTCTAACGCCCAATGACATCGTCAATCGGTTGCCAAAATATGATTTGCTAATTTGACCAAAAGCATTCCATGCAAACAAATCGAGTTTGGAATTATAATTAATAAAAATCAAACTGTCTTTTGCCAGAATTTTCTGAAAAGTCGTGTTGTTGTATCGGTTATATTCCAATCCCATTCCGAAATTGATTTTATATTCCACTGTATGTGTATTTCTTTCGAAGCGAAATTTATTTTCAATTTCGTCGGATGTGTAATCCAGTATTTTAGGTTTTGATTCATCATTGCCTGGAAATTTATAGGATGTATTTCTTAGCATATTCCTGCTCAATACATAAGTATCGTAAGAATTTGTTCTATAATGTTTAAAAACGCCACCAATTGCATAGTTCCATTGTTTAAATACGGGTAAGTATCCCAATATGTATTTTTGACTTTCGTTTGGGTTTTTGATACCGGTATTGAGGTTAAATTGATCAATGGCTCCAATTCCAATAATTGTTAATTCATTTTTTAAGTCAAATTTTGTTTTGGATTTCCATTGAAAATCATTGTAAGTTGGTAAAAATGGTAAGCCAATTGCACTAAAGAGGAACTGAAGATAAGATCTGCGGGCAGAGAATATGAAAGTCGTTTTTTTATGAATCGGTCCATCAAGCGTAAGAGCCAGATCAGAAGCTCCAAAGCTTGCTTTAAATTTTAAATTATCGGGATTTCCATCCATCAATCGCATATCAAGTATCGAACTCAAAGCATTTCCTTTATTGGCAGGAAAAGCTCCTGAGTAAAATTCGATTTCCCTAACAAAATCTATATTTACAATACCTATAGGGCCACCTGAAGCACCTTGAGTGGCAAAATGATTCAAATTTGGTATTTCGATACCATCCAGAAAAAATTTATTTTCGCTGCTACCACCACCTCTAACAATGATATCATTCCTGTAGGCAGGTGTAGAAGCAACGCCAGGTAATGATTGCAGCACTTTTGAAATATCCCTGTTACCTCCTGGGCTCTTTTCTATTTCTGCAATACCAATGCTTTTCATTGATAGCGGACTTTCTTCATCCCTTTGGAAGGGTTTAGCTTTAATTTCAACTTCTGCTAAGCTGATTTCAACTTCATGCATCGGAATATCAATAAATTTAGTTTTTCCTGAAGTTGCCATGAATTCAGCACTTATGAATCCTTCAAAACCGACAGATGTTGCAGCCAATTGAATATATCCTGGTTTAACATTCGTAAATTGAAAACTGCCATTTACATCAGATGAAACGGCCATATTTGTACCTTTAATAATAAGATTGGCAAAAGGAATGGACTCATTATTTTTTGAATTGAAAATTCTGCCTTTAACAGTAGCATTTTGAGCAAATAGTGAGTTTGCAAATATAATTGTAAGAAAAATAGGAATAAATATTGTGTTGTATCTGAGGATGCTGTTCATAAATCTAGGGTTTATTAGAATATTCTATAAAATTGATGCAAAATTACAAAAATAAATATTAAATAATCTTTTCTATAAATTAGTAATAAACAGATAATTGCAAAATATGTTTTAAATTTATTTAAAAAAAGATAAAAAAAGTTAAAATAAATTTGGATTTCGTTTAAAAAAATGATTAACATTGCAATACAATTTGAGAAAACCTTTAGAATTTTATGATGTAATTAGTTAAACCTCTATATATCATCCACTTAAAATTAACAACATTTATTAATTAAACTTAACTTTCTATGAGAAAAATTACATTTCTACTTGTCGCCCTCTTACTGATGGGAATGCAAGTGATTCAAGCACAAAAAGTTATCACAGGAAAGGTAACAGGTGCAGATGACGGAGCCAGTATTCCTGGTGTTCAGATTGTTGTAAAAGGAACTTTACATGGCACTACCACTGATATAGATGGTAAATACCGTATAACTGTTCCTGAGAAATCAGATGTATTAGTTTTTACTTTTGTGGGTTTGAAAACCCAGGAAGTGAAAATTGGAAGCAGAAACATTATTGATGTAGTGATGGCTACAGATGTAATGAACCTTGATGCTGTTGTTGTTACCGCTATTGGTGTGAAAAAACAAGAGCGTAATCTTGGTTACTCTGCTACTCAGGTAAATTCTGACGAAATCATGAAATCTCGTGACAGAAGCCCCCTGAATGCATTGCAAGGAAAAATAGCAGGGGTAAATATTTCAACTGCTTCTTCTAGTCCTGGTGCTTCTACAAGAGTTATTTCAAGAGGTTTCTCTTCATTAACAGGTAGCAATCAGGCATTATATGTTGTTGATGGAGTACCTATCAATAATTCAGCTATCGGTAGTACAAGTTTAAATGGTGGAACCGATTTTGGTAACAGGGGAAATGATATTAATCCTGATGATATTGAAAGTATTTCTTTCCTAAAGGGATCTTCTGCTACCATTCTTTATGGATCTAGAGCTGCTAATGGTGTAATTGTTATTACAACTAAAAAAGGAAAAGATCTCGTAAGAGGTGTAAAGAAAAAAGGAGCTGATATTACATTTACTACCACTTTTTTTGCAGAAACTCCTTTACGTTTACCTACATTTCAAAATGAATTCGGCGAAGGTTTTAATGGTAAATCTGATGTAATCGAAAATACAAGCTGGGGCCCAAAATTTGACGCCGTTGCTGTACCTAGAGTTTGGGGTCATGTTGTAAACAACCAACAACAGATTAAAAATTATGTTGCGCTTCCTAATAACGTAAGAGATTTCTTTGATGTTGGAACTACATTTGATAATTCAATTTCAATTGCTAACTCCAATGAAAAATCAAGTTACTTCTTTTCTTATTCTAATATTAATTCTGATGGAATTTTCCCAACCAATGCGGATAGTTATAAAAGAAATACGCTTTCATTGAGAGGTACTACTAAATTAGACAATAATTTTACAAGTTCTGGTTCCATTTCGTATGTTAAAAAACAAAGTAAATTTGTTCCTACCGGTCAGGATCAATCTGTTTATGATAACATCATGCAAACGCCAAGAGATATCAGTATTGTTGATCAGGCGGATTATAAGAGCAAATGGTATAATTTAGACAATTATTACAATGGTTATGCTGCAAATCCTTATTATGTATTGAATGAACATGGAAACGATTTTAACGAAGACCGTGTTTTTGGAAATATTGGACTGGATTATAAATTTAACGATTGGATGAATGCCTCCTGGAAAGTGGGTTCAGATGTAGCTAATTCTCAGTTAAAAGAATGGCGTGCCATAACCGACTATGTTAGAAATAATTATAGTGATGATCCAGGAACAGATATTGAACAAACCTATTTTAACCGTGAGTTTAACAGTGATCTTATTTTAAACTTTAACCGTAGTTTGAATCAGGACATTGAATTCAGCGGATTGGTAGGATGGAATGTTAACCAAAGAAATTCTAAAACCTTGTCTACTCAAGTAATTGGATTAAATATTCCTTATTTTTACAATTTATCCAATAGTTCTTCCACTCCTTCTGTAGCTGAAGCAACTATGATGAGAAGACTATATGGCGTTTATATGAGTGCCGACTTTAACTATAAAAAATATTTAAATTTACAGTTAAATGCCAGAAACGATTGGTCATCAACTTTACCTGAAGAAAATCGTTCTTTCTTTTATCCAGGAGCCAATGTGTCTTTTGTATTTACTGAGTTTTATCCTGAAATTACAAACATCATTCCTTTTGGAAAAATCAGAATGGGTTTAGCACAGGTTGGAAATGATGCCAATCCTTATCTTATTTTCAATTCATTTACACAGTCTAATTATGCCGATGGTTATCGTGGTTTAGATTGGCCTTTGGGTGGAATTAATGCTTTAACTGTTGGTAATACTATTGGTAACCCTTCTTTAAAACCAGAAATTACTACTGAATTTGAAATCGGAACCGATTTGCGTTTTTTGAACAATCGATTAGGTATTGATTTTACTTTTTACAATAAAATCACAACCGATTTAATTTACCCTGTGCCTTTAGCCTACTCAAGTGGTTATCAATATCAAACGATGAACTTAGGTAAAATTTCAAACCGTGGTATTGAAGTTTTAGTAAAAGGTACTCCTTTGAAAAATGCTGATTTTAAATGGGAAATTTCCGTAAATTTCTCTAAAAACAACAATAAACTTGAAGAATTAAATTCAAGTCTTACCAAAGTTGACTTAGGCGGAACCAGCCGTTTAGGTTTTGTAGCTGTTCCAGGACAACCTTTAGGTATGTTTGAAGGAGCAGTCGCTTTAACAGATGGTAATGGTCATATTGTAGTTGATGGCAGTGGTTTACCAGTTGCAGATCCAGTTAATCAAATACTCGGAAGTTCACAGTATGATTGGATGGCAGGTATTTCTAACAACCTAACCTACAAAAACTGGGCATTGTCTTTTTCATTTGATATTCGCCAAGGTGGTTTAATGTATTCACGTACCAAAGAAATGATGTATTTTGCAGGGACTGCCCCTGAAACAACTTACAATGATCGTCAGCCTTTCATTATTCCTAATTCAGTTCAGGCAATTTATGATGCAAATGGTGCCATTACAGGTTATACCGAAAATACAACTGCCATTTCTCATCAATCAGCCACTTTGTATCAATATTATGATCAAACCAGAGGTGCTGGAAATTTTGCCCGTGAGTTTTTAATTAATAAATCATTTATTAAACTTCGTGAAGTGGTTTTAACTTATACCTTTCCAAAAAAATGGTTAGCTAAAACTCCATTCGGTGATGCTTCTTTAAGTATAATCGGACGTAATCTATTATTATTTACCCCATCAGATAATCATTTCATCGATCCTGAATTAACTACTTTCGGGAATGATTTAAATGCTGATTATGGTGAATTTAGCGCAGCTCCTACTACCAGAAGTTTTGGTGCAAGTTTACGTTTTACCTTTTAATAATTTAAAAATACAAAAAAATGAAAAAGATATTAAAATATAACAAATGGATGCTTCTCATAATGCTTTTTACTTTTGCCAGTTGTGAGAAAGATTTCATGGATGTAAACCATGATCCCAGTAGATCTTCAGAATCAACCGTTCAACTAACCTTTCCTGCAGCTGTTGGCTCTTCTGCTTATGTAATTGGTGGTTATTATCAATTATTAGGCGGTTTCTGGTCACAGCATTGGACACAAGCTATCGGAGCTCCTCAATGGAGAGAAATTGATTCTTACAATCTTCAAACCAGCGATTTTGACGGTCGTCAATGGGGTGAAATGTATTCAGGTGCTTTAAATGATTACAAATATGTGAGAGAATTAGCTGCCAGCAAACAAAACTGGAGTTACTATCTGATGGCAACTGCCATGCAGGCATATACATATCAAGTACTTGTTGATTTATACGACAAAATTCCTTTCAGCGAAGCATTGCAAGGTGCCAGCGGAAACCTAACACCAAAATACGATGATGGTTCTGTAGTGTATGACGGTTTAATTAAAATGCTCAATGAAGCCCTTACACATGATTATAAAACTTTCAAAAGTGCCACAAATCCAACTGCAACTGCAGTTCAACCAGGTACTGATGATATCATTTTTGCAGGCGATATGGATAAATGGGAAAGTTTTGTAAATACTTTGAAATTAAAAATTTATTTACGTCAGGCTTATGCTCGTCCTACTGTTGCATCTGCAGGAATTCAGGCGATGTATACGGCAAATGCTCCTTTTTTAGCTGAAGACGCAAAAATATCCATTTTTGCCAGCCAACAAAATAAACGCAACCCAGCCTATGAAACTTTTATTGACAGATTGTCTGGAAATGTTTCTATGAGTCAAACGATCTATTCAATACTTGATAGTGTTGCGGATCCTCGTTTACCATTATTAATAGCTAAAAATGCAAAATCACCAGCTGTCTATAAATGTTTGGTTCAAGGAGATTATTTCAATACAACTTTCCCAACAGGTGCAAATATTTCAAATTTATCAACCCCTGTATTAACTGGTGTTGATCCTGTTTACTTTTTCAGTAAAGCAGAAAGCTATTTTTTACAGGCTGAAGCAATTGAAAGATATGGTGTAACCGGAAATGCTAAAACTATGTATGAAAGTGGTATTGATGCAGCTTTCGCTAGATTGGGTGCTACAGGTTCAGCAGCTTTCTATGCAGTAGGTGGTAAATACGAATATCCAACTGCTGGTGTATTTGAAGCAAAACTCGAAAGAATTATTGGTCAAAAATGGATGGCCATGGTAAACAATCAAGGCATAGAAGCATTCTTTGAACACAACAGAACGCATTATCCAAGAGAAAGTGCTGTTCCTGGAACTTCTGCTGCTTATGTTAAAGGCCAATTTACTATTTCTGTCAACAGCGCTACTGGTAGTCTCTACCCAAAACGTTTATTGTTTACTGAATCTGAACGCAGAAGAAATCCTAATACACCTGCTTTGGAATCAATTAACAAAAGAGTTTGGTGGGATACAAAACTTTAATTATATAAATCTTAAAAAAAAATTAATATGAAAAAAAATAATATAATATTAATAGTTATCCTTTTGCTATCAGTTTCAATAATGAGCTGTTCAAAGGATACCAAAGATGTATCAAAAGTAACTACTTATGCTGTTTTGACCATGCTAGGACCTTCTGATACAGTTATTGCAGTCGGATCAACATGGGTTGACCCTGGTGTTACAGTAAGTACTGGTGATCCATATACTGTTACTCCAGCAACTTTAAGTACTGCTACTGCAGGTAGGTTTGAGCTAAGCTATAAAGCGGTCAATGCGGATGGTTTCCCATCAATAGCTATCAGAGTGGTTTGGATAGTGGGTGTTACCGGTGACGGAACGATCAATTATGCGAAAGCATATGAAGGTGGACGTGGAACATCTTATTCTAATGAGATGGGTGATGGTACTGTCTATTTATCAAAAACATCCATCCCTGGTGTTTATTTCTGCTCAGATATGTTTGCAAGGTATTATGAGGTATGGAGAGGGTATGGTGTTGCTTACCACTGTCCTGGAGTTATTCGTGTTAATACCGACAAAACGATCGACAATGCAAATGTAAACTTTACATCTCCCTGGGGCGCATGCTTTATGACAGCGACTACTGGTTCAGTAAGTGTAGCCGGTAAATTTACTTACAAGTTAACACTTGGTGGATCTGCTGTTGCTACTGCTTTCTTCCTGGAACCAAAACCGTAATTAGTTATAAATTCAATTTTTAAATTTAAAATATATAAAAATGAAAAATAAAATAATTTTTAGGATACTGTTTATCTTTACATTATTTGTTGCACTTTCTTGCGTAAAAGACGATAAATGGAAAGATTTTCAGACTTTCAATAGTGCATATCCTGTTTGTGGACAATATCATGTTACATGGTCTTTAAATGGTGTTTTACAAGATCCTCCGGGTCCTACCATCCTTTCTCTTTATAATACAGCAAAAGGTGACAGTATCTGGATTGATGACAATAAACAATTTTGGTCATTTAAAGTGAAAGCAGCATTAAACGGAAGTAACTTTTCAGTCATAAAAGGTATTGATTTATTGTATGATGATTCAACTACTGTTACATTGGGCTCTGTTTCTAACGATAATATTTATATGAAAGTAGAATGGGCTTCTTCACCTGGGGATGTTTATGTATGCCAAGGTAAACGTCAAACTGGTTTCGAATAGTAAATATTATTTTTACTACTGTTAAAAAAAAAGGCTGTCAAATTTATTTTTTGACAGCCTTTTTTATGTAACTTTTTTGAAAGTTGTTTCGTCATAATTGTAAATGATTTAAAAATATTATATTAACACAATTAAATGATTTACAAATGAAAACAAAATTCTTAGCAATCTTATTCATCTTTTTACTGGTGAGTGTTGCATTAAAAGCAGAAAATGATGAGCTCAGTTTCAAACAAACAGTAGCTGCTCAAATTAAGTATCCTGATTTTGCCAAAGATCAAAAATTGGAAGCAGATGTTTATATCAGCATTTCAATTAACGAAAATGGTGAAATTATTGTCAATCAATCCAATTCCATCAGCCAAGAGTTTATGGATTACGTTAAAACAGAACTGCAAAAGATAAAAGTAAACACAGACAATGAAGTAATTGGGAAAACATTTTATTTCAAATTTATTTTTAAATACCAGGAATAAACATCAGCCTAATTAGCTCATCAATCGTTAGTCGTTGTTCGCTATTTCTTTTTAGATTTTAGAACAACGATTAACGATTTTTAATTTCAGAATTCAAATATTTATTAAAGAGCCAGTTTTATGATAATGGTTTCTTTTTTCTCAACCAAAGTTTAGTCCCAGCCCCAACCTGAGTATCTTTCTCCATCCTGTTTTTACGGTACAAATGTTTTAATTTAATTCCATAGTATTGAGAAATATCGAACATTGTTTCATTGGCTTTTACAGTATGAAATTCAGCAGACCCTTTGCGACGCTTGGGTTGTAAATAAACTTTTTCCCCTTCTTTTAGGACATAATCTTTTGAGAACTCATTGTAACGAATTATTTCAGCTGGTTTCATCTCGAATTCATTCGCGATTGTAACAAAACTATCCGTTTTCTTTGCCAGCACAAACTTAATACTATTATTTAAAAGCAATTTTCGATTCATCAATCCAAAACCTACTACTTCAAAATCCTCAATATCATTTTTTTGCTGAATGCTTACTGCTAACTGAACTTTATTCTGTGAAGGATAAACGCTATCCAACTCATACAACTTATTGTCCTCAATAATTCTAATTAATAATTGAGGGTATTTGGGATTAGTGGCATAACCCGCATCTTTCAAACCTTGCGCCCAGGCTTGATAATCTGTGATATTTAATGAGAACAAAAAAGCATACCTTTCTCTCGTTCTTAAAAAGCTGGAATGATCTTTAAATGATTCTAGGGCTTCATCATACATTCTAAAACATTCATCTTTTGCATCATCATCTTTCAAATACTTTTTCCCCAGCCAATCGCTGGTACATTTAATGCCAAAATGATTGTTGGCTATAATTGCTAAATCGCTATTCCCATTTGCAGATTCTAAAATCCCCTGTGCCATTGTTATACTTGCCGGAATTTTGTAATTCTTCATATTTTGAACAACAATATCCTTATAGCATTCAATGTATTCTTTCACTGTAATTTTTTTTCTCTCATTTTGGGCATAAATAGCTTGTAATGAGCTGATAAGGAATAATAAAATAAATATATGTATAGATTTCATGAATGTTATAAATATAAAAAATTAATAAACTGGAGTTTTACAGAAAAAAATCTATTCGCAAAAATAGAAATACTTGTTTTACTTTAAATATTGTTAAGCATTTATTGTTAGTTCAGGTATTTGAAAGTTTCTTTTCAATACTCTAAATCAGTTTTTAAACCAAAAAAGTAATTTAAGATAATTAAATACAAAAGTATAATTTTGCAGATTCAAATTTCAGCAAACTGAAATTGTTTTTGCACAATAGAATGTTATAAACAACTTTTTTAAAATATTGCAACAATGGTGATTATAAAAAAATATTTTCCTGAAATCAGTTCAGCGCAAATGGAAATGTTTGAAAAACTTATTCTATTGTTTAAAGAATGGAATGCTAAGATTAATTTAATTTCAAGGAAAGATATTGATAATCTGTCAATTAATCACATTCTTCATTCATTGGCTATTGCAAAAGTAATTCATTTCAGAAAAGGAAGTTCAATTTTGGATGTTGGAACAGGTGGCGGTTTGCCAGGTAT
Organism: Bacteroidota bacterium; assembly: GCA_037133555.1. Classification (GTDB taxonomy): domain Bacteria; phylum Bacteroidota; class Bacteroidia; order Bacteroidales; family JACABE01; genus JACABE01. The sequence continues at coordinate 23,966 of JBAXNW010000011.1, read as the reverse complement.
ACCACTGGCAATTCTATTTCCTGAAGCTCATTTTCATCTAATTGATTGTATTGGCAAGAAAATAACAGTAGTTGAGTCAATTGTTTCAGAATTGGGCTTAAAAAATGTAAGTGCTCAAAAAATAAGGGCTGAAGAGTTGCATGCAAATTTTGATTTTGTAGTTAGCAGAGCGGTCGCTAAGTTGCCAGAATTTTATGAATGGGTATACAGCAAGGTATCTAAAGTCCAAAAGAACGAACGTTTAAATGGTATTATCTACCTAAAAGGAGGCGATTTAACCGAAGAACTCTCTGGTATCCATCGCAAACATAAAGTTTTTGATATCAAAGACTTTTTTGAGGAAGACTATTTTGAAACCAAAAAAGTTGTTTACATTTATTAATTTTTCTTTTCAACAAGAACCTATCAGATTTGATTTAAAAATGGTATAAGATTTAAGCATCAAATCAATTAAATTAATAAAATCTGTGAGGTTTAAATTTTAAAAAATATGAAGAACGAATATTCAAAAATTATACTAAAACCAGGTAAAGAAAGATCATTGCAACGCTTTCATCCCTGGGTTTTTTCAGGTGCTATCGAAGCAGTTACTAAAGAATTATCGGATGGAGAAATCGTTGAAGTGTATGATTCAAGAAAGGAATACATTGCCACGGGGCATTATCAGGAAGAAGGAAGTATTACTGTTAGAATTTTTACATTTAAGCAAACAATTATTGACGAAGATTTCTGGAAACAGCAACTTCAAAAAGCGATAAACCTAAGGAAAACCCTGGGTTTGTTCGATACGCAAAATACCAATACATTCAGGTTGGTGCATGGAGAAGGTGATTTGATGCCTGGCCTTGTTATTGATTATTATAATGGCCATGTCGTCATTCAATTTCATTCGTTCGGAATGTATTTATTGAAAGATACCTTTGTGAATGTCCTGAGCGAATTACTGGGCAATCTTTTAAAAAGTATTTACAATAAAAGCGATACTACCCTTGCCAAAGGAGAGAATAAGCAAAATGCCAATGGATATTTACTGAATGAAAAAACCGCTGAAATTATCATCAAAGAATATGATAATCAATTCATTGTTGATTTTGAAACAGGACAAAAAACGGGCTTTTTTATTGATCAGAGAGAAAACCGTAAATTACTAGAGAAATATTGTTTTGATAAAAAAGTACTAAACGTATTTGGCTATACAGGTGGATTTTCTGTATCTGCTTTAAAAGGTGGTGCTCAAATGGTTCACAGTGTTGATAGTTCTCAGAAAGCCATTGATTTGTGCAATAAAAATATAGCTCTTAATTTTGCTGCTACTGATGCTCATTTGTCATTTGCATGCGATGCTTTTGAATTTCTGGAAAAAATGGACAGTGACTTTGATGTAATTGTGTTAGACCCTCCTGCATTTGCTAAACACCTCCATTTAAAAGAAAAAGGATTAAAAGGGTATAGGAATATCAATAATAAAGCGATTCATAAAATAAAAAAAGGGGGCATCTTATTTACATTCTCTTGTTCTCAGGCTATATCATCAGATGATTTCAGAACCATGGTGTTTACAGCTGCAGCACAAGCTAAAAGGGAAGTAAAAATACTTCATCAGTTATCACAAGGGGCTGATCATCCGATTAATATCTACCATCCTGAAAGTGAGTATCTAAAAGGATTGGTGCTGTATATTGAATAAACGAACGATAGAACATTAAATATAATTTACTTCTTTGTAAGATTTTACAATCAAAATATACCTTTTTTTGTTAAAGTATAACTTAAAGACTTAAGCTGATCAAAATTGAAAAGCAAAAAAATAAATAAATAGGAATGAAACGAAGTTTTTTTTTATACGGCTTTTATATATTTTTAATAGTAATATCTAGTTGTAAAAAAGATGAGCCTGTTACCAATGTTGCTACTTTTCGTCCGAATAGCATGACAGAGTTAACTTCTACCCTTGATTTTAGTTGGCAAACTGTAAGATATGTCAAAGTAAAATTGCAAGGGTCTCATGTAATGACATGCATTATTAAAACTTCAAATGGAGATGTTCTTTTCAAGAGCTTGGTTAAACCTGCATCTAAAGTTGAAACTACAATTGAAATTCCCCTCTCAATTAATGAAGTGATAGTTACATATGGACCTATATCAAAGACTGTTAGTTTAAAAAATAACAGTATTGACTGTACATTTGATTTGAATAATTTTTAATTTTAAGATAAGATTTTAGATGAAAAAATTAGTTGCTAAAACAGGAATGCTGTTAATTATTGGATTGTCCTTCAGCATTCATTCAAAAGCACAATTAACCTTGAACTGTGAATCAGGAAATATATCAACAGAAATAAATGCCTGTTGGGGTTTTTTAGGAGTGAGTTATGTAAATACTGCTCAGGTAATTAGCGGAAATTTATCAACTCAAAGTAGCCAATTGACGAATCCGGCTCCTGATGCCTCCTGGATTAAAACTCCTTGGATGAAACTAGGAACAGGAAATATTTCATTAAAAGCCAGATTAAGTGAAGTAAGCGGAACCAACAGAGGCATCATTTTTTCATATATTGCCTACGACTCACTTCATCCTCCCTATTATGAATCTACAGCTGTTGTTTTCGATTCAAGTACTTGGAATTCAATAAATACGGATATTAAAACGCTAACTTCTGCAATTCCGCTCCTACTTGCCAATTCAAATCAAATTTACAAAATAAGAATCAGTTTTGTTGGAACAGGTGGAAATTCTAGTATTATTGCTGATAATTTTCAAATACCAGGCAATTATTGGTCAAACCCTGCAGAAAATTGCATGCCATTAGCTAGTTTGCAGGATGCAGACAATGATGGCGTTGAAGATAGCCAGGATGCTTTCCCTAATGATCCCTATAAAGCGTACAAATCGTATTTCCCTATCGAAAATCATTTTTCGACCCTGGCATTTGAAGATTTATGGCCGGCAAAAGGGGATTATGATTTCAACGATGTCGTAGTTGATTATAATTCATTAATTGTAACCAATCCAGAAAATCAGGTAGTTGAAATTAATTATCAGTTTAAAGTAAGAGCAACGGGTGCAAGTTTTAGGAATGGGTTTGGATTTGAATTAATAAATATTAATCCGAATGCTATAAGAAGTGTTACGGGTTCCAATATTAAAATCGGGAGCGTTTATTCAATTGCTTCAAATGGAACCGAAAACGGACAAGCCAATGCATGCATTATTGCTATTGGGAATGTTTATGATGTGTTGGCTTATCCTGGAGGCAGTGTTGGAGGTATCAATACTACCATTGGAGCTCCTTATGCTACCCCTCAGATCGTAAATGTAAAACTTAGTTTTATCGTAAATGGAGTTCCGGGTACAGCAGGTCCAATAAACATTTCGCAACTTGGTTCAAATACGTTTAATCCATTCATCATTGTAAATCAAATAAGAGGAAAAGAAGTTCATCTGTCCGATTACAAGCCTACTACATTGGCTAATCTCTCCTTATTTGGAACACTTCAGGACGATAGCAATCTTGGAATCGGAAGGTATTACAGAACAAAAACCAATTTACCCTGGGCAATTCGTACTTACGAAAGTTTTCAATATCCAATTGAAAAAGCGGATGTAACATCTGCCTATTTAAAGTTAATTGATTGGGTTATCAGTAATGGTACATTATTTTACGATTGGGATACCAATCCAAACTACCGCGATAATACTTTCATTTATTCTCATCCTTAGTTTTAAAAATGATACCATTGCTAATTGCATTAGGGTATTTCTAAGATGAATGTCAGTTTAAAAAGCAAGATTTAAGGACATTGCTCGTCAACTTTAGCGATTGCTTCCTCATATCCAAGGCTTGCTGCCATTTTTAAATCGGCACAACTTCCTTTTTTATCATTTTGAATACTTTTAATGGCACCTCGCATATAAAAAGCTTCGCCATCTTTTTTGATTTTTATTGATTCATTCAAATCATCCATGGCTAAATCGTACCTTTTCTGATACATATATATTTTTGCTCTTCCCTTTAATGCTGAAATATTCTTAGGATTAATAATTAAAGCCCTACGGAAGTCTGCCATAGCCTGAGGGGCTTTGTTCATTTTTACATATAATTCGCCACGCTGAACCCAGACTTCTTCATTGTCCCTATCTAACGTAGTAAGTTTTGAATAATCTTTAATGGCAAGGTCAAAATTCCCTAATGCTGCATTACAATCGCCTTTTTTTAGGAAAACTTCCGATGAGGAAAATTTCAATACATTCGTCAATTGAGAATAATCACTCAGTGCTTCAGTATATTTTTTTATTTGATAAAAGGCATTTCCTCTTTCTAATAAAATTTCTTTTAGATTGTAATTCAAGGCAATTAATTTAGTAAGATCGCCTATGGCCAATAAAGGGTTTCCTTTTTCCCAGTTGAGTTTGGCTCTTTCGTGAAAGGCTTCTGAGTAATCGTTTTTTAATGTAATGGCTTTGGTAAAATCATTGCTTGCTTCGGTATATTTTTTTAATTCGGTATATATCTTCCCTCTGCCATAATACAAAGTGGCATTGGATTTATCATACTCTACAGATTTAGTATAATCAGCAATCGATTTTTCGTATTCTTTGCTTTCTGCAAACATCTCGGCACGCTTTTGATAAACAGCTGCAAAATTGGGTTTGATACTGATTGTTTTATTAAAATCGCTCAAACTAGCTTTGTAATCTTTTAGATTTAAAAAAAATATACCTCGGTAATAATACACTAAATAATATTCTTTATTCTTTAAGATGGATGTATTATAATCTTTCAACGCTTCTGCGCTTTTGCCCAGGGCAAAATAACAATTGCCTCTGTCAGCGTAAGCTTCATAATAAAAGGGACTTTTGATGATAATTTTGTTATATATTTCTATGGCTTCGGTGTATTTGTTTTTATGCATCAGATCAACCGCATCGTTGTACATAATAGCTGAAGATTGCGCAAAGCCGTGTTGAAATATAATTAATAAACCAATTATTGAAAGAAAATTTTTAAGTTTTTGCATTGATAGCGTATATTTGTAAAAAAATTAAAATGATGCAAGACGACATTGCAAAAATAAGGAAAGATTATAAAAAATTTCAATTAATCGAAAGCAATATTGATTCCAATCCTTACAAACAGTTCGGGAAATGGCTGAATGAAGCTATAGCGGCTGAAGTAGATGAGCCCACAGCCATGTGTTTGGCTACTATTTCTACCAAAGGATTTCCTTCGGCACGTATTGTTTTACTAAAGGGATTTGACGAAAAGGGTTTTATTTTCTTTTCCAATTACGAAAGCCGTAAAGGGAATCATATTAAAAAAAATCCCAATGTAGCCTTGGTTTTCTTTTGGAAGGAGCTGGAACGTCAGGTACGTATTGAAGGTGAAGTGCAAAAGGTATCCACCAAAGAATCAGATGCTTACTTTTCAAGCCGGCCTTTCGAAAGTCAGGTTAGTGCCAGCATTTCGGAACAAAGTGCTACTATTCCAGACCGTAATTATATTGAAATGCTTCATCAGTTATTTGTAAAAAAACAGGGTGATAAACCCATTCAACGTCCTGAAAACTGGGGAGGATATCGTGTAATACCCAGAAGGATTGAGTTTTGGCAAGGTAGAGAGAACCGTTTACACGATCGTATCAAATACTGCAGTAAAGATGCAAAAAACTGGAAAATTAAAAGGATAGCACCATAATCAGTTTGTAATTTGACAAAGTGATAAATATATTGTTTTATTTAAATTGAAGGATAGGTACAATCAACTAATTTTTTCCCAACTTCCTCTTATTTTCTTCTTTTTCAGGAGTTCATCCTTTAGCTTTTGATTTTTAAAGGATTCTAGCAAAGGATCCTCTTTTAAAATATCGATGGCCTGATTACGGGCAATTTTAATAAGGTTTTCATCTTTCACAATATCTGCCAGGTGCAGGTCGAGCATACCGCTTTGCTGGGTCCCCTGCATATCGCCAGGACCACGGAGTTTTAAATCGGCTTCTGCTATTTCGAAACCATCTGTCGTTCTAACCATGGTTTCTATTCGTTTTTTTCCATCTGAGGTCAGTTTATTTCCTGTCATTAGAAGACAATAGGATTGCTCGGCACCACGTCCGACCCTGCCTCTGAGCTGGTGGAGTTGAGATAAGCCAAAACGTTCGGCGTTTTCGATTACCATAACAGAAGCATTGGGAACATCCACCCCCACCTCAATAACGGTAGTAGAAACCATAATCTGTGTTTCGCCTTTTACAAAACGTTGCATTTCGAAATCTTTAACTGCAGACTTCATTTGTCCGTGCACTATACTTACTGCATATTCTGGAAGTGGAAATTCGCGGGTTATACTATTGTAGCCATCCATCAGATCTTTTAAATCAAGGGTTTCCGATTCGTTTATAAGTGGGTATACTACATATACTTGTCTGCCTGCAGTGACTTGTTGCTTGATAAAACCAAATACTTTTAGTCTGGCAGAATCAAAATAATGAAAAGTCTTTACTGATTTTCTGCCAGGGGGCATCTCATCAATGGCAGAATAATCTAAATCTCCGTAAAGTGTCATTGCCAGCGTTCGGGGAATAGGAGTGGCTGTCATTACAAGAATATGAGGTTGTCTTTCGTTCTTTTCCCATAGTTTCGATCGTTGCTCAACTCCAAAACGATGCTGCTCGTCGATAATTACAAGTCCCAGATTGGCAAACTGTACAGTATCTTCAATCAAAGCATGAGTGCCAATTAATATATGTATTTCGGACGATTGCAAACCTTCATCAATGAGTTTGCGTTTTGCTTTTTTACTAGATCCGGTAAGTAATTCAACCTTAACACCCATACCATTCAGCATTCTATTGATGGTTTCAAAATGTTGGTTGGCCAGTATTTCGGTAGGAACCATCAAACAGGACTGAAAATTATTATCAGCTGCAATCAGCATACACATCAGGGCTACCAATGTTTTTCCGCTTCCCACATCTCCCTGCAGCAAACGGTTCATCTGTTTGCCGGAACCTAAATCGTTGCGGATTTCTTTGATAACCCTTTTTTGGGCATTGGTAAGCTCAAATGGAAGGTTTTGGGTGTAAAAAGTATTGAAATAATGACCCACTGTGCCAAAACGATGTCCTTGTATTTTGGTTAAACGAATCTGACGCATCATCAGCAAACTTAACTGGAGGTAAAATAATTCTTCAAATTTTATACGCAATTGCGCTTTTTGAAGTATATCCGTATTAGATGGGAAATGAATATTAATGAGGGCTTCTTCTCTTGAAATAAATTTGTATTGACTGATAATTTCAGCTGTCAAAGTTTCGGGTATACTACTTTTGGCAACACCTACCAAGGTCTTGGTAATTTTACTGATACCTCTTGAAGTAAAACCAAGGGCCTTTAATTTTTCGGAAGAACTGTAATATGGATACAAGCCTTCGGTGATTTCACTCTGACTTTCGGCAATAGACTCTATATCTGGGTGGAGAATATTGTAGGTTCTGTTAAAAAGTGAAGGTTTGCCGAACACAACATATTCCTCACCCAATCTGAGTTTTTCTTTGATCCATTTCACTCCCTGAAACCATACCAATTCGATACTACCTGTTTCGTCTTGAAATTTGGCTATAAACCGACTACTCCTCATTTTTCCAATAGTTTCAGTAGAAACTATCTTTCCTTTCATCTGCACATACACCAAGTCACTGGTAATTTCGCTGGCTTTATAAAACTTGGTTCTGTCGATATAACGAAAAGGGTAATATTGCAACAAATCACCAAAACAACGTATATTCAATTCTTTGCGAAGCAATTCAGCCCTTTTAGGACCTACTCCTTTTAGATATTCAATTGCTGTTTCGGCAAAACTGTAAGACATTTTTTTTTATTGCAAACCTACAAATTTATTAGGAAATATTAAATGGATTAAATGAAAAGTCTTTGAAAAACGACAAAATAAATTCATAATTAGTGTTGGTAAAACAATAGGGGATGAAAATCTTAATGAATGAGAACCAGCTAATTTTATAAAATAAATTATTTATTAAAAAATCAAAAAAACAACGATTCTCCTATTCACGCCTTCACCAAATCCATAAATAATACCTACCTTTGCAGCCGTTTTTGAAAAACTATTTGAATGCCTGATAACGAAGCTAAAAACCTTGAAATTTACGGTGCAAGGTCCCATAATTTAAAGAATATTGATGTTAGAATTCCACGCGACAAATTGGTAGTTATAACCGGTTTGAGTGGAAGTGGAAAATCGTCATTGGCATTCGATACCATTTATGCCGAAGGCCAAAGGCGTTATATGGAAACTTTTTCAGCTTATGCCCGTCAGTTTATCGGTAATCTGGAACGTCCTGATGTTGACGAAATTACAGGTTTAAGTCCTGTTATTTCTATCGAACAAAAAACCACCGGAAAAAACCCTCGTTCTACGGTGGGTACCATTACCGAAATTTATGATTTCCTGCGTTTACTCTATGCAAGAGTGGCCGATGCTTATTCTTACCTCAGTGGTGAGAAAATGGTTCGTTATTCAGAAGTTCAGATTATATCTGCTATCGAAGAACGATATTCCGGGAAAGGCATCATTATATTGGCTCCATTGGTAAAAGGACGAAAAGGACATTACCGCGATTTGTTTGAGCAAGTGCGAAAACAAGGTTTTTTGAAAGTCCGTATAGATGGAGAAATTAAAGAAATCAACTTTGGTATGCAGGTTGATCGCTACAAAATCCATGATATTGAAGTGGTCATCGACAAAATTAAAGTAAATAACGACGCTATCCAACGCATTACCCAGGCTGTTCAGATTGCATTGCGTCATGGTAAAGGTATGTTGATGGTAATGGAAAACGAAAGCAGCGAAGTGCGTCATTACAGTCGCTTGCTCATGTGTCCTGTTACAGGAATTGCCTACAGTGAACCTGAACCTAATTCTTTTTCTTTCAATTCACCTTATGGAGCTTGTCCACATTGCAATGGTTTAGGTGAAATCGCTGAAATGGACTTTAATAAAATAATTCCTGACAAAACTAAATCCATCCATCAAGGTGGAATTATACCCATAGGTGCTCATAAGACAAGCTGGATTTTCAAACAATTGGAAGCCATTGCCGAAAAACATAAATTTAGTCTGGATACTCCTATTGAAGATGTTCCCGAAGAAGCCATGAACAGCATATTATATGGCTCCGATGAAGTATTGAAAGTTAAAAATGATTATTTAGGTGTTACCACTTCATATGCCATTACTTTCGAAGGGGTGATTAATTTTATTAGCAACCAGAATAACGACTCAGCACCTCAGGGGATTAAGAAATGGGCAAGCAATTTTATGAATAAAATTCCCTGTCCTGATTGCAATGGCAGTCGTTTGAAAAAAGAATCACTTCATTTCAGAATAGGCGAAAAAAATATTTCTGAACTTTCCAATATGGACATGATAGTGCTCAATCAATGGTTTGAACATATCAATAATGTTCTGGATGAAAGGAAACAAAAAATTGCTTACGAAATTGTTCGTGAAATTCAGACTCGCATCAGTTTTCTGTTAGACGTCGGGATTGATTATCTTACGTTGAATCGTTCCTCTAAGAGTTTATCAGGAGGTGAATCACAGCGTATACGATTGGCAACTCAAATCGGCTCCAAACTTGTAGGCGTTCTATATATTTTAGATGAGCCCAGCATTGGTCTGCATCAAAGAGACAATCTGAGACTGATTAAAGCGTTGAAAGATTTGCGAGATATTGGCAACTCGGTAATTGTAGTAGAACATGATAAAGAAATGATATTGGCTGCCGACCATGTCATAGATATTGGCCCCGGAGCAGGTATACATGGTGGTAAGATTGTGGCAGAGGGTCATCCTAAAGATATGATGCATGGCAATACCATTACTTGCGATTATCTTACTGGAATTAGGAAAATTGATATCCCATTAAACCGCCGTCAACCCAATGGTAATTTTCTTATTCTAAAAGGTGCGAGTGGTAATAATTTAAAAAATGTCACGCTCAAATTGCCTTTAGGTATCTTCGTTTGTGTAACGGGAGTTTCAGGAAGCGGAAAATCCAGCCTGATCAACGAAACCCTTCATCCAATTCTAAGCAAATATTTCTATCGTTCCGATAAAAATCCATTGCCTTATAAAGCCGTAGAAGGATTAAAACATATTGACAAAGTAATTGAAATAGATCAATCGCCCATTGGCAGAACACCTCGTTCTAATCCTGCAACTTATGTAGGCGTTTTTGATGAAATCCGTAAGTTGTATGCCAACTTACCTGATTCCAAAATAAGGGGGTATTTGCCAGGTCGTTTTTCGTTCAATGTAAAAGGAGGTAGGTGTGAGACCTGCGGAGGTGCCGGTTTACGTACCATTGAAATGAATTTTCTGCCGGATGTGTATGTCCCTTGCGAAACCTGTGGAGGTAAACGATACAACCGTGAGACCTTAGAAATCCGCTTCAAAGGGAAATCCATTAACGATGTTTTGAACATGGATATTGACCAGGCAGTTGAGTTTTTTGAAAATATTCCTTCTATCCTTATTAAAATTCAGACTTTGAAAGATGTCGGATTGGGCTATATCACTTTAGGCCAACAATCTACTACCCTTTCGGGAGGAGAAGCTCAACGTATTAAACTGGCTACCGAACTTTCAAAAAAAGATACAGGCCAGACGCTGTATATCCTCGACGAACCTACCACCGGTCTTCATTTTGAAGACATCAGGGTATTACTGGAAGTCCTTAATAAACTCGTTGAAAAAGGCAATACAGTCCTTGTAATAGAACACAATCTGGATGTGATTAAAGTCGCTGATTATATCATCGACATTGGCCCCGAAGGTGGACAAAAAGGTGGCAATATTATAGCCGAAGGTACACCCGAAGAAATCGTAAAGCAGAAAAAAGGCTATACAGCACCTTATTTGAAAGAGGTTTTATAAATCTTTTTAATTAATTTGTCTGCAAAAATATTAATTACATTTTATTTAATAAACACATAAATTAAATACTTTTTCCTCATATATTTCTTATTTTAGTAAAAAAATCATCCATTGATTATTATAATATAAATTCTTTAATATGAGGGTTTTGAAATTCATAAGCCTAATTATTTTCTTGGTTTTTCCATCGAAAGCTTACCTTCAAGAAAATGCTTTGTTTAAGGATTTTGACGATGATATCCGTGGGAAATATGGTTTGCGAATTATGTTCTATAATTTAGAGAACTTTTTCGATGTGCATAACGATAGTATTACTCAGGATGATGATTATACAGCATTTGGTATGAAACATTGGGGTAAAGAAAAATACAATGCCAAGCTGAACAATATCTACAAAGTTATTGCAAGTGTTGGAGGATGGGAGCCCCCTGAAATTATTGGTGTCTGTGAAGTTGAAAACAAATGGGTAGTTAGCGAAATTGCCAGCGGAACTCCATTGCGAAAATTTAACTATAAATTCATTCATTACGATTCGCCCGATCCCAGAGGGATTGATGTGGCATTGCTCTATCGTCCCGATAAATTTATTCCTGTATTTCATCAACCCTTGCGCATTGTTTTTCCTTTTGATACAACAGCTAAAACAAGAGACATACTTTATGTGAAAGGTTTGACAACTACTAAGGATACTTTGCATATCTTTGTCAATCATTTTCCCTCCAAATTTGGGGGCGCAATGATAACAATTCCAAAGAGGAATTATGTTGCAGGCTTTTTAAGAAGTAAAATCGACAGTTTGTTGAATGTCAACCCTAATGCGAATGTCATTGTTATGGGCGATTTTAATGATGAACCTTTGGATGAATGCATGACGAAATATTTGAAAGCAAAATGTGATAGTAGTGATATTCATTCAGGAGATTTGTTCAATCTGATGTGTAAATTGAAAGCTACTGAAAAAATCGGCAGTAATAAATATCGCGAACAATGGAGCTTGATTGATCAAATGATCGTTTCAAACGCCTTGGTTAAAAGTAAAAAAAAATGGCAGGTGAAAAATTCACGTGCTTTTATTTTCAAACCGGAGTTTTTATTGCAAAATGACGAAATCTATATGGGCGTAAAACCTTTTAGGACATATAACGGCTCCAGGTATAGTGGAGGCTACAGCGATCATTTGCCTGTTTATATGGATTTGATTTATGAATAAAAATTAATTTCGAATTACCTTGCTATTTCACATCATATATCTGAATAAAAGAGAAAATTTTGAAACATGCAATGCAAAAACCTAATTACCTAATAACCAATAACCAATAACCAATAACTAAAAATGAAACAGAAACAACTAATTATCATAGCAGCAATTGTACTTTCAATGGGTATCGTTGCAATTGTCTATTTTACAAACAAAACAAAACAAAACCCACAGGAAACTTTAAGTCCCAAAACGGAAGAACCAATGTTTACCAAACAGGCTGAGCTTTCTTTTATTAAAGGCGCTGATAATTCAGTAGTAAATACGATTGCCATCGAATTTGCAAAAGATGAATATTCCCGTGAAAAAGGGCTGATGTATCGTCGGTCGATGGATGAAATGCAGGGAATGTTGTTTTTCTTTGAAGATGAAGCACCTCGTTCCTTTTGGATGAAAAATACATATATTTCTCTGGATATTATATATATAGCTGAGAATAAAAAAATTGTTTCGATTCAAAAATCGGCGATTCCTTTGTCGGAAGAATCTTTACCTTCCTATAAAGATGCCATGTATGTATTAGAGGTTAATGCAGGTTTTACAGATAAATACAACATCAGAGTAGGGGATGGGATTCGTTTTACTGAAAAGTAAAAATATCAGACTTTCTTAGCTTTGTACCCAAGTTTCAATAATAAATCCAGTACTTTATCTTTAAAGTCGCCTTGAATTAATATTTCGCCATCTTTTGCGGTACCACCTACACCACATTTGGTTTTGAGCAGTTTCCCCAAATCACTCAAATCATCCTCCTTACCTATAAAACCGGTTATCAAGGTGACTTTTTTTCCGCCCCTTTGCTTTTTGTCCAATAAAACCCTTAGGTCTTGTTGTTTGGGGATTAAGGTATCTTGAATTTCTTCTTTATCAAACTGATATTGAAAATCTGGATTGGTAGAATAAACAATCCCGACAGGATTATTTTTTTTTGACATATTTAAGGGATTATTACGTTTAGTGCTAAATGATTAACATAAATGTGAAGGTTCTTGGTAAGCTTAACAGCTTCACCATCAATATTTACGACTCTGTTACGTTTACGTTCTATAAATACTTCTTTGGTTTTAATGATTTCAAGATAGTTGGTTTTATACAACTGTTTTAGAAACAATAACTGTATAAAAAAAAGCATTTTATAAACCGGGATTTTTTTAACAATACAAACATCAATCAATCCGTCATTTATTTTTGCATGAGGCGCAATGGATGTATTGTATCCAAACTGATCGGAATTGGCAAAAACAATCATCAGTGCTCTTCTCTTGATTACCTCACCATTAAGTGTAAGTTGATAGTTTTTGGGACTATACATTCTGTATTCTTTGCTAGCTATCGTAAAATATGACCAAAACCCTCTTTTGTTGTATTTCGCAAATCTTTTAGCAACCAATGCATCAAACCCTATCCCTGCAATACTTAAAAAAATCCTGTCGTTCACATTAACCGTATCAACCGAAGAATAATTATTTCTATTAATTACTTCTATGGCATCTTTAATTTTAAATGGAATTTTCAGGAATCTTGCCAGTCCATTACCAGATCCCAATGGAATAATGCCAAGTTTTACCTGACTCCCTTTTAATCCGTTCACAACTTCATTTACTGAGCCATCCCCACCAACAGCAACAATCACATCAGCCCCCTCAATAACAGCCTGTTCGGTTAATTTAATAGCGTGTTGAGCATGTTCTGTATGCATGATCTGATAATCATATTTTTCTTTGTCAATATACAAAGCAATTTGATGACCGACATTCTTACGCTTAACAACTCCTGAAATAGGATTGATAATAAAAACGATTTTTTGTTTTTCCAATTTTCCTGATTTAATCAATCTGCAATTTGTTGCTTATCACTCTATTATTGTATTGCTGAATAACAGCTTTTATAAAGTTTTCCATTTCAATTCTTTTTGAAACTTCTTTATTTATGAGATTGTTTTTAAGTAATGAATCGTTTTTAATCTGATACAATGATACAGCACTTTCTCCATCAAATTTTAATACGTAATCATCTTTAATCAATTGATATTCACCATTAATGAAAGAGATATTAAAATGTGGTTTTTTGGCATTAAAAACGCTATTTCCAAAAGAGAAATAAGGCTTGTCAAAATTCAAGAAATCAAGAATCGATGGCAAGATATCAATTTGTTGACCGATTTGATTATGATCGAGTTTTAAATTAGTATTCGGCATGTAAAATATAATAGGCACAGCATACATTCCAATATTATTCTGATAATAATCTAAATAAGCTTCTGAGGTATGATCGGCCGTAATCACAAACAAAGTACTGTCAAACCAGGCCATTTTGCTGGCGGTTTCAAAGAATCTCTTCAATGAATAATCAGCATACATAATACTTTCCTGAATCTCGAGATGTCCTTTTTTAAACTTTCCTTTGTATTTTTCGGGTACAGTATAAGGATGATGGGATGAGAGTGTGAAAACAGATGACAAAAAAGGTTGTTGTGTTGTATTTAATTGTTTGGCATAGTTTTGTAGAAAAGCTTCATCCACTATCCCCCATTTTCCGTCATAGTCTTTTTCGTTATTATATTGAGTTCTTCCATAATAGGTTTCAAACCCAGCTAATTTAGTAAAGGAATCAAATCCCATGCTTCCATTGGTGCCTCCATGAAAGAAAGAAGTATTATACCCCTTGGCTTTCAACAAACTTGCAATACTGTTAATTTTATTAGCTGCATACATGGAAGTAATATAAGCTTCATTCATCAAAGTAGGTATCCCTGACAAAATAGAAGGAATGCCTTCGATGGATCGCTTTCCGTTAGCAAACCCTTTAACATAGGCACTCTTCTTAATGAGCTCATCTATAAAAGGCGTAAATCCGGAGTATCCTTTAATATTATTCAAAGCGCCAATATGTTCTTGCGAAAAACTCTCCAAAATAATAATGACAACATTTAATTTCTTGAAATGCTTTGAGGTGTCAGTAGTGTCAGGTAATTGAAGAGGAGTATAAATTTTAGCTAATTCATCCGGATTCTTAAAATATGATTTTTCACTTAAAACCGGAAGACCCAAGGTTTTGAAAATTGTAAATGGGGTATTTAATACCAAAGGAACATTCTTATTTTCAGTATATTTGCTTGCCGTAATAATATCAATAGGTTTTAATTGAAAACCTCCTCTTATTCCAATGATGAGTATTCCTATTGCAAAAACAAATCCGAAACTTTGAAAAGTGTAATATTTAATTTTTGAAGCAATGATATCTTTAGCTTTAAATATACTCGTTAATTTGACCAATACAATAATAAAAACTACAAAAATAATAACGATATACCAAAAATCTCTAATAAATTGTGGAATCAGTTTGCTGAAATCACCACCAACAGCCATATAATTAAAAATATCACTGGTTGTCCGTTTAAAGGTGAACCTAAAATAAATTACATCTATAAAGTTTAATGCAAATGCAATACTATTTGTTAAGTAAAAAAATATTCTTAGCACTTTTTGATATAAATTATTAAATCTCAGTTTTAAGGGGATAAACTGAAATAAAATATAAATGAAATTCAGCATAAAAATCGAAGAAATGTCAAAACGCATTCCTCCTAGTAAGATTTTAATAAAATCAAAAAATCCAATCCCTCTGAAAAACTGTAAATTAGCAGTGTAGAATATGATTCTGGAGATTGTAAAAAGGGAAATAAGTATGAGTATCTGACATAATACCATTAAATAGCTATTATATACCCTTGATTTGAATAATTTTTGTAAAGATTTTCTCATAAGGCTGCAAAATTACAAAATTGAGTTCAATTATTTATTATTTTTATATGTAGTTGTTTCTATTGTTATATCATAATGTACATCAATTAGAAAGAGTTTACTAACAATCACCTGTTTAAAAAAAATAAAAAAAATATTTTTTTTTAAAATATTTTGTATACTTTTGCATCAAATTTTAATAATAGTAAAAACAAATGAAAAAATTATTATCTGTAATCGCAGTTGCTGGAATGTTTGCATTCGTAGCTTGCGGACCAAGCGCAGAACAAAAACAAGCTGCTGCTGACAAAATTATTGCTGATTCAATTGCTGTTGCTGATTCAATTGCAAAAGTTGGACAAGCTGCTGCTGAACAACTTGTTAAAGATTCAATTGCTGCTGTTGATGCAAAAAGAATTCAAGACTCAATTGCTGCTGCTGAAGCAAAACCAGCTAAAAAAGGTAAAAAATAATTTACCTTTTAACGTATCCAAAAAAGGGAAAATAGAAATATTTTCCCTTTTTTGTGTTTTATATAGTTTTTATTTGTAGTTTTGCACGTTAATTAATTAATCAATAACTTAATATCAATCAAAACATGAAAAAATTTTTTGGATTATTCTTAGTTGCAGGAATCTTAGTGATTTCAGCATGTGGTTCAGGTGCAAAAACAGAAGTACCTGCAGATTCTACAGCAGTTTCTACACCAGCAGTTGATACAACAGCAGTAGTAGCTGATACAACAACAGCTGCACCTGTAAAATAATTCTGTAAAATACAGATAAGAAGAGAGGTATTCAACTACCTCTCTTTTTTTTTGATTTCATAAGTTTGCTTTCAATAAAAGCTTTAATTTTGACACAAAATAAAACATTTAGTAAAATGGAATTTATCAATGAAAAAACAGCAATTGCCGGTAATAAAGGGAAAGGAATACGCTCAGATTGCTTTGTTACGTTAATGCTTACAATTGAAGGAGGCTTGCAAATTGAAATTCAAAGCAAAGTAGCCGTATTTTTTGGTGAAGCAATTCACAAAACAGCAGTTGCTGTCCTGGAATTTTTTGGGATCGAAAATGCAAAACTATTAATTGAAGATACTGGAGCCATTGATTGTGTGCTGGCTGCACGTATAGAAGCCGTTGTCAAGATGCTTGTTAATACTTCTAAAGCATATTTACCCGAAATGTATGCAGCTAACAATTATTCCACTACAAAAGAAAGAAACAGATTTTCAAGGCTGTATTTACCCGGAAATTCACCCAGTCTGATGCTAAATGCAGGTATTCATAAACCCAATGCTATCATACTTGATCTTGAAGATGCTGTAGCTGTTGACAAGAAATTTGAAGCCAGATTTTTAGTAAGAAATGCACTCAGAGCGATTGATTTTTACGGAACCGAACGTATGGTTCGTATCAATCAAATTCCACAAGGACTTGAAGACCTCGATTATATCGTACCAAACAATGTAAATCTGATTTTAGTCCCTAAATGTGAAGATGCTGAACAAATTCATGTTTTGAATATTCGTATAAATGAATTAAAGAAACAAAATAATATTACCAACGAAATTTGGTTAATGCCTATTATCGAAAGTGCAAAAGGTGTGATGAATGCTTATCAGATTGCGCTATCAGCACCAAATATTGTTTCAATGGCCATAGGTCTGGAAGATTATACTGCCGATTTAGGTTGCCGGAGAACCAACGAAGCTACAGAATCATTCTTTGCACGTTCTGTTCTTGTAAATGCTTGTCGTGCTGTGGGAATTCAACCTATTGATTCCGTATTTTCTGATATTGCCGATATGGAAGCATTAAAAGAAAATGTATTGAAATCAAAAGCGTTGGGATTTGATGGAATGGGATGTATTCATCCAAGACAAATTAAGGTTATACACGAATATTTTGCTCCAGACAGTATTGAAATTGAAAAAGCCAAAAAGATAGTACAGGCATTTGATGAAGCCACAGCAAAAGGATTGGGCGTCGTTTCACTTGGAACAAAAATGATTGACCCACCTGTTGTAAAAAGGGCTGTTAAAACGATAGACTTAGCCATAAATATGGGCAAATTATCTAAAGACTGGAGGAACGAAGCATGAAGAAATATGATAAACTTGTAAGCAATGCAGCTGGAAGAATTGTTCCTACTGAAATAAACGGTGTAGATCAATATCCTTATATGGGAATTGGGAAGCACAAACCATCTGGAAGAAAATATGCTCCACAAATTGTTTCCTGTTCCGATTACCCTGCTGATGGAAATAAAACAATTCCAAGCCTTAAAGATGCATTAATAAAATCGGGTTTACGCGATGGAATGGTAATCTCAACACATCATCATTTTCGTAACGGCGATTTGATTGCCATTCAGATTTTTGATATTGCCAAAGAAATGGGCATAAAAGATCTGGTTTGGTTCCCTTCTGCCTCTTTTGAATGCCAGTCGGTCTTGGTAAAATACTTAGAGGATGGAACTATTCATCATATCGAAGGAAGTATGAACGGATCTTTAGGCAGTTTTACTTCTGAAGGAAAAATGAAAGGTCTAGGTGTTTTACGTTCTCATGGCGGCCGCTATCAGGCTGTTCAGGATGGGGAAATTATTATAGATATAGCCGTGATTGCAGCACCTACTGCAGATGCCTTTGGGAATGCAACAGGTGATAGGGGCAGTGCTGCTTGTGGATTGTTAGGTTTTGCATTGGCTGATTCACAATATGCAAATAAAGTTGTGGTTGTAACCGATAATCTGGTTCCTTTTCCCTGTATTCCATGGCAAATACAAGGAAATAATGTGGATTATGTAGTAGTTGTCGATAAAGTTGGAATTCCCGAAAAAATTGTTTCAGGTACGACTGAAATTACCAAAAGCCCAGATCGTTTGTTATTAGCAGAAATGACAGCCCAGTTTTGCGATGAAGCTGGAATTATCAGAGATGGATTTTCTTTTCAGGCAGGGGCAGGTGGTACTGCACTTTCAATAGGTATTTATTTTGCTGAAATACTTCGGGCAAGAGGAATGAAATCAAGATGGGCAAGAGGCGGAAGTAATAAATATTTAGTAAAAATGCTGGAAGATGGGTTACTTGATTACATTCTGGATGGACAAACTTTTGATTTGGAAGGTGTTCGTTCGATGCGCGAAAATGAAGGCCATGTAAATACCAGTCCTTTTACCAGTTATAACTATCATGGGAAAGGAAATTTTTCATCCATGGTAGATGTTGTTATTTTAGGTGCTACTGAAATTGACGTTAACTTTAACGGAAATGTAGTAACCCATTCCGATGGTTATTTATTGCATGGTATTGGTGGCTGGCAAAACTGCCTCCACGCTAAATGCACCATCATACCTATTCCTTTATTCCGCGACAGAATCCCGGTGATTGTTGACGAAGTTACTACACTTTGCGGCCCCGGTGACTTGATAGATGTTATTGTTACCGAAAGAGGTATCGCCATTAATCCTAAAAGAACGGATCTGATTGAAAAAATGAAAAATTCAAGTTTACCCATCAGAAGCATTGAAGAATTGAAAGCCGAAGGTGAACGTATTTGTGGCAAAGCAGCCAAACCTAAATTAAGCGACGAAATAGTTGCAGTCGTTAAATGGGTGGATGGAACTATTTTGGATTCAATTAGAAAAGTTGAAAAATAAATTTTTATACCTTGTAATAAAAAACCTGTCTTCCAATTTATAAGAAGACAGGTTTTTTTGTTATTATTTTTAATTAATTGATATATCTCATAATTCCTATTACCTTTGTAGAAATTAACAAACAGTTTTTGCAGATTAAAGTAAATTAAATTTGGGTGATTTTGTAAATTTAATCTTAAATATAACCGAGTTGTAAGCAATTTAGCCGGACTTATATTATATATGTTCTTATATTACAGGATTTAATAAAAGAGATATAAGTTCTTTGAATGGATAAGTGGTTTAAAAATTGAAACAGCTAAAAAGCAATATCGAAAATTTCAACTTAAGTCTTAATGGTTAAATGTTTGCAAATTGTTAAGTTTTAATAAGGTTGTCAGAAATTATTGAAAAACAAATTAAAATATAATAAATTGATCTCAATCCTGACATGATTTATTTATAACAGACATCAATCAGAGATTGATGTAATAATAGATCAATTAATTCGACATTATTACAAAGAGTTCACGGTTTAACTATGCGTATATAATAGTAAAAAAGGAATAATAACATATAAACTGTTTACATACAAGTAATTTTTGCCGATCGACCCGAAAAAAAAGAAAAGTTCTGAATTAAAAGAAAATTGATATTCAGGAATTACTTCAAATTTGCTCTTAATTTTAGAAATGATTTTCAAAATAAGAGATATTAAAAATATATATAAAAACATAGAAATGAATAAAGAAAAAGTAAAACAGTTTCTAGATAAATACGAATTCAAGTATTCTGAAAAAGAAAATTTTATAACAGTAAAATTAGAACTCGCTCAACAAGTAGAAATAGATTTCAACAAACCGAACAAAATAATTATTAAAGACAAACTTGTAGGTTGGAATTTCTTAACAGGAATGATTGGAATGAGCTTAAAAAATGCCTTGATTTATAATTTTATTGGAATAATGCTTTTTGGATTTATTTGTTTGTATGCTGAAATAATGAGCGATAATATTTTAAATTTTCTTTCTTTGTTTTTAGTATTTATAAGTTGGATTGTTTTATTTACAAGCTTTTATCTAATCAAACTTGAAATCTTTAAAAGTCAAATAATAAACTGGACAAAAGAATAACGAAAAGAAAAAAAACGAACACACGAAAGCAGTTTGCTAAAATTGGTATTTTAGTCAAACTTTAAAGTTGGTTTTTTATTTTGAAGTTTCGTATTAATTCTATAGTCTTGCCTTTTCAAATACCAATCTATCGGCAAACTACAAAATATTGGCAGAAATTGTTACTCAACACGAGTTGACTATTTCGACAGTTATGAAAATAAAAAAATCAGTTCAGAGCGGAACGGATGAAACACAGCACTAATCTACTTTTTAGATAACCAACACTCCGACAACTGTAGCACCCAATCAGAGGTAAAAACATAACAACGAATGAAAACTTGAGCTAGATAACAAGGTTGATGACAAAGGTGAAAACTAACATCCCAGACAGCCTATGATAAAATGAATGGGAGAACTTAGATAAAATTATAAAATTTATGAGAAAAGTAATTTTTTCAATTGCAACACTTGCTATTTTAGCAACAATTTTTGTATCATGTAATAAGAAGGAGGAAAGTCTTACACCCGAAAAACAAACACAACCTGTTTTGACTTTGAAAGGTAAAGAACTTACAGAAAACCAAAAAAAAGCCATGTTTTGGACAGATTGGTGTGCAGGTGTAGCATCTGTATCATTTGCAGGCCCTTATAGTTTCGCTATAGCTGCGGCTGCTTCATTGGTTTACTATTATGATCATATTGACGGTGTACATGTAAGTTATGATCCAGACACTATACCATCAAATGAAGAAGAGCTTAATGGGTACTATCACAATAAACTTTGTAAAATGTATATTGAAAAAGGGTATACTAATTTAAATTTTATTGACCTCATTAAAACTGCCAAGGAGATGAGACCTGATATTGCTTCTGAACTCGACAATATCCCCGAATCCAATTTTAATGAGGCAATAAGTTATTCTAATAGCTTCGAATTTATAAACAGCTCAGATCAAATGAGTATTGTAAATACACACATTCCATTGTCTGAAATTGATGCAAACTCATTTCAACTTACAATCGAAGATATTATTAAAGTTCCGATCGATGACCAAGAAACATTTGTAAACAAAGCAAACGACCTAATAACTCAAGTTCGTTCATACTCAATCTCTTATGAGGATCAGGCAAAATTAATCAATTCGTTAGTTATTTTAAAACATAGTAGAATGTTATGGCAATTCTAAAGTTATATAAGTTCATATTATTATGTATTGTGGTTAATGTTGCTTTTTTTTATGCAACTTATATTGAATATGAAAGATTTAGATTATCTTTATATCATTTATTATTTGGTATTGTTCCCTTGAGCTATCAATTCTTTATGATAGTAAAACATAATTTACAAAGCAACAATAGGAAGTAAAAGATTTCTTTGGCACTCCGACGTTGCAGCTTATTAGTAAAAAAGAAACAAAGCAGTAATGCTTTGTTTCTTTTTCAACTCTTTCAACATTATTGGGCATATTGATCAAAATTAGTCATATTTTTATAATCTTTAGCTTCTCTATTTAGTGTAAAAATTGTCCGAACATTGGGGGAGTACTTTAATTCTCCAACACATCAACTCTTTAAATTTTCAGCACTTTCCTGAATACTTCCCTTTCTGTATAAACCACGACTACAATATATAAAAACACAAAAAGTGTATTTACACTTAGTTTGAAAGCAAGAGATTCAATATTCATCCAAACACTGACAAAATAAAGCAAAATTGCCAGACCTGTAAAAATTCCGATTTTCTTTAAATCGTAGTTGATAAAATAATGTTTTTGACCTAAGAGATACGAAACCACCATGATTAAGAAATAACAAATCAGGGTAGCCCAGGCTGCTCCCATATAGCCCATGATAGGTACCAGCCAGAAGTTGAGCACCAAGGTAACCGCAGCCCCGAATATCGAAATATAAGCTCCGTACATGGTTTTATCGGTAATTTTATACCAGATGGACAGATTGTAAAATACACCCAAACAAAGGTTAGCCATCAGCAATATTGGAATTACAGGGGCACCCACTCTAAAATCTTTGCCTATAATCTTGATAATTACATCAATATACATCATGACGCTTAAAAAAATAAAAGAACATACGATGATGAAATACTTCATCACATCAGCATAAATTTGTCGGGCATCTTCTCGATTGGCCTGAGAAAAAAAGAAAGGTTCGGCTGCAAACTTAAAAGTTTGAATAAAAAGTGTCATCAAGATGGCAACTTTGTAACACGCACCGTAAATCCCAAGCTGTTCCATCGGATGATCAGCTGCTGGCACCAGATGCTTGAGTAAGATACGGTCAAATGTTTCGTTTACGATACCCGCCATTCCCCAAACCATAATAGGCAAGGCATATTTAAGCATTTGCCTCCATAATTTTTTGTCAAAATACAATTTTATGTCAATTATTTCGGGAAGCATCAGCAATAAAGTAATGCCACTGGCAATAAGATTGGAAATAAAGATGTATCCCACACCCACAGAAGGTTTGTAAAATAAATGGAGTAAAAATCTGAGCATACCATCTCCAGTGTGTTTTTCCAGCCAGGGACATAAAACAATAAAAAATAAATTAAACCCAATTTGCAACGCAATGTTCACCGATTTGAGAAGTGCAAATCTGCGTGCTTTATTCAGCTCTCTTAGGCGTGCAAAGGGAACCGCACTCAATGCATCTAGCCCTAAAATCCAGGCAAACCAGACAATGTATTCAGTGTGATTGGCATAACCTAAAATTGAGGAAATCGCAGGAGAAAAAATCCAGGTAAGCGCTATAAAGGCCAATGAACTGATGAGCAAGGAAATTACGGAAGTATTGTAAACGCTCCCCTTTTCATTTTCTTTTTTTGAAAAACGGAAAAAAGTTGTTTCCATCCCATAAGTGAGGATGACCATCAAAAAAGCGACATAAGCATACAATTCAGTAACCACACCGTATTCACCGGTAGTGAATACCCTTGTATAAAGCGGGAAAAGGAAATAATTCAACAAACGCCCAACGATGGTGGGTAAACCGTAAATAGCCGTTTGTCCTGCAAGTTTCTTTAATGGATTCAATATGACATTTGATTTTATATTGCAAACCTACATAAATTTTTTATTTAATCCATACTAGTAGCAAAAAAAATCAGCCAACCATGGATTGGCTGGCTGTTGATTTGAATGCAAATACTTCGCTGATAAGCGATGTATTTTTTATATAAGGGGTCTTCTATAATTTAATTCTTTGTTATTCAATTAAATAAGTGTATATTT
>JBAXNW010000010.1:0-86641 GCA_037133555.1 Bacteroidota bacterium | reverse complement strand
CTGTGCCACTTACAGTTCCAGGTTGAACCGGCACTGTATTGCTGCTTACACTTAAGGTACGGACAAGTGATGAACCACAGCTATTATTGGCAGTTACTGAAATATTTCCAGAGGTTGTTCCTGCAACAGCTGTAATAGAATTTGTAGCAGAACTTCCGGTCCATCCAACTGGTAATGTCCAGGAATAGGAAGTTGCACCGGATACTGCGGCTATATTGTAAATGTTTGATGTTGATGCGCAAATGCTTGCATTACCAATGATAGCAATTGGTTGGGCTGGCACACTGCAGCTCTGAACGATGATAACCGCTTTCATGCCCATAGAAGCATGGGGTTCGCAAACATAGTAATGTGTTCCAATACTAAGCTGGGCAGGCAATACAAGCCCACCACCATATGGAGTTAGAAATCCACCTGGCAATGGTGTATTGTCGTCTATATTCCAGGTTGACTGACTTACCTCTAATGCATTGTGTGATGGATCTAAAATAAAATGTACGGTGTCTCCCGGATTGATGGTAATCGTATTGGGTGTAAAAGAAGTTCCCGCATTTCCAACATTCCAGATGGTACAGAATGCCGATAAACTTGTGAATAATAAAAAAAACGAAAGTATAATTTTTGTTTTCATGTTTATGATTTTTATTGATTAATATTTACTTACTACCTTTAACTTGGTCTAGCAAGCCCCGTTATTAGAGTGGCTGCTGGTTTCCACTTATTAATGAGTGTTGGAAGTTATAAAATCTGCAAATATCATTATTTTTCTACAGCACTCAATTAAAACATAAAAAACAATTATAATACGTTTAAGTTCAATAATTCATATAAGATTTTTTATTTTATTTAGTATTGTTCTAAATAACAAATAATCAAGGCATTTATCATCTTTTGTTTTGTAGTTTGACTTTTAAAAAATTAAGTATTTCTATAAATCAACTATAATCAAGGCAAGACTTAAATAAAAAAGCCCTGCAAAATGCAAGGCTTAAATACTATTTTAGGGAAACTGAAATTATACTATCAATAACCCGATAAAAGCTTATTCATTCATTTTCTTTTTGGCTACAAGCTCAGTAAAACTTTTGGCGGCATTTGTGAAATCAGAAGGTACCAATACGATGGTGGTCGTATTGTTATCAATTCCTATTTCCGAAAGCATCTGCATACGTCTTAATTCCAATGCAATAGGGCTTCCTTCCATTTCTTTGGCGCCTTGTGTTAATTTAATGGATGCTTCTAATTCGGCTTCTGCTTTTACAATTCTGGCTCTTTTTTCGCGAATGGCTTCTGCTTCTCTTGCCA
The DNA here is from genome assembly GCA_037133555.1 of Bacteroidota bacterium. GTDB lineage: Bacteria > Bacteroidota > Bacteroidia > Bacteroidales > JACABE01 > JACABE01. Next base: position 85,336 of record JBAXNW010000010.1, on the reverse strand, counting down.
TTGCTCTTTGCATGGCTTCAGGAATTTCTACGTCTTTCATCTCTACCATTTCGATTTTAATACCCCAGGGTTCTGTGGCACTGTCAACAATTTTTTGAAGGGTTCCGTTGATCTGTTCTCTTTCTCTCAATACTTCATCCAGGGTGTGTTGTCCGATAATATTGCGTAAAGCAGTAACAGAAAACTGATAGACTGCTTTATTGTAATCCGCCACTTTTATAATTGCTCCTTCAGGATTGGTTATTTTAAACCAAAGTACAGCATTTACCTTTATGGTAACACTATCCTTGGTGATGGTTTCTTGTTGTTCGAGGGTAACTGTTTTGGTTCTGATGTCGACGCGTTGTTGACGCTCTATTAAAGGGATGATCCAATAAAGACCGGGTCCTTTTACAGCTTGAAAACGCCCAAGTCTGAATATAACGGCTCTTTGATATTCCTGAGCAATCCTAAATCCTGATAAGAGGATGACTACAATAATTCCGAAAATCTGTAATGCTATCATTTTATGTGTTAATTAAAGTTTGATTAATTAGATTAAAATGCAAATATACTACATTTGAATGCTTTTTAAATTACATATTTCAAGTATTATTCAACGAAAAAGAGGGAATTAAAAATAAAAAAAACACTTTCAGTATAAATAGCTGTAAAGATATGTTTGAGTGAAAGAAAGACGGAAAATTTAAAATAGTTTTTTATTATTTGATGATAAATAATTAGAATAGAGCTAAAACTTTTCCTAATCAAGTAATTCAATATTCAAATCATTATTTTTAGGCACGGTTCTTATAAACTATTAAATGACTTTAGACTAAATAGATTTATCAGACAATTAAGGACGTATATATATTAAAATTTTCTTAGTAGTGAAAAATACTTTAAAATATGTGTCAAAAGTCAATTATAATCAAGGGATATCTCAAAAAATAAAATAGAAGTCATTTTTAACAGAACACATATTTATTTGCATCTGATTAATAAACCAATTAATTGAAATAAAAAAATATGAAAAAGTTGAATTTTGCTTTTAAATACGATTAATCAGCTGATTTTGAAATGAAAGTTTATTAAAAAGACAGTAATAGAAACTTCAGGTTATGCTCCCGGTTTATATTTTTTAAAACTTGAAACTGGCAAAACGATAGAATTTAAGAAAATCATCAAAGAATAATTAATTTTTAAAAATGGGAAAATGAAAGCTAATTAATACAAAAATAATTTTTTCTAAACTTCATACATAAAATACAGTTATATGCTTTATTTTATTATAATTAAAATTGAATCCTTCAAAGCATTTACCGATGGCTAAGTGTTTTTTTTGGTTTAAGAGGAATATAGTTCAACTCATTGACATATATCATTTTTAGAATTTTTAACAGTTATATAATAAATTTTGTTCCTATTTTTGCTTTTTAATATTATTATACCAAAATACATTTTTATGAAAAACAAATTATTTTTTAGCTTTATTCTCTTCTCTATTTTTTTAATGGCTGGCTCAAAATTTAGCAGCATTCAGGCTCAAACAGCTGGGAAGTTAACATTTACATACACTCAGGCTGTTTCCCCGACTACAGCAACACAAAATGTGTTTGCTGTTTGGATTGAAAGCAGTACAGGTAGCTTTATTAAAACAAAAATGCGTTATTGGAGTTCAGGTACAAACGATCATTTACCCAATTGGGTTGCTAAATCAGCACAAAATGTAACGGATGCTACCACAGGTGCAACCAGAAGTGCCTCCACGGCTCCTTCTGCATTTGGTGCAAAAGCGATTAGCTGGAATGGCACCAATACAAGTACAGCACTTGTAGCAGATGGCATCTATAACGTATGGGTAGAAAGTGCGATTGCTAATCCGCAACCTGGTAATGGCCAACATACTTTTATCACCAGTTTTTCTTTTACAAAAGGCCCTTCTATTGATCATTTAACTCCTACATCAAGCCTTGCTAACTTCACAGGTATTACACTTGATTGGATACCAGCCATACCTGTAACCATCACTACATCTGCCTTAACTTCAAACACAGTTTGCGTAAACTCAACGGTAAATGTAGCATTTACAAAAGGGGCAACAGATACCATTTTTAACAACAATGTTTGGACTGCACAATTATCTGACGCTACAGGAAGTTTTGCAAGTCCTGTCAACATAGGAACGCTCACTGGATTAGCAGTTGGTGCAATTACAGCAACTATACCTGCAGGAACTTTAGCAGGAAGTGCATACAGAATCAGAGTAGTAGGCACTCAACCTGTTTGTACGGGAACTGATAACGGTAGCAATATTACCATTACAAATGCACCTTCTGCTCCAACGGTAGGAGGTATTACACAAACAACTTGTACAGTTGCAACAGGAAGTGTTGTATTAAACGGATTACCTGCTTCAGGTAGCTGGACAATTAATCCAGGTAGTATTTCCGGAACAGGAACTACAACAACACTTTCAGGACTTACAGTTGGAACTCATAATTATACCGTTACCAGTGGATGTACATCTGTTGCTTCAACAAGTGTTGTCATTAATCCTCAACCTATACCTGTAACACCAGTAATTACAATAACTACAAATGTTTTACATTCTGATGCAGCTACAGGAAATCAATGGTACAATCAGAACGGACTTATCAATGCTGCAACCAGCCAAAACTATACTGCAACAGCCAACGGAAATTATTTTACAATTGTAACTGTAAATGGATGCAAATCTGACTCGTCCAATATCATCCCCTATTCAGCTGTTGGGATAACTTCTGTTAAAAACAATAGTTCATTCACCATTTATCCCAATCCAGTTTCTAGTGAATTGATCATCGAAAGTGATGGTAGCAATAATGGAACAAGTTTTGAAATATTGAATACTATTGGACAGGTAATTTTCAAAGGAAAATTAGTGGGAAAAACAGTAGTTCAGACCTCAGCATTTACAACAGGAATTTATATCTTAAAACTTGAAAGTGGTAAAACTTTTGAATTTAAAAAGATCATCAAAGAATAAAAAAAAAAGCAAAGCATAATGTATAAAAGCATCTCTCGATTGAGGGGTGCTTTTTTTGTTTAGTTGAATTTGCAAATGTTTTTATAGGTGGCAAAAATATTTCTATTGATTTTATCTTTTCGATCAATAATGGTGTAATTTTGTAAGATATTATAGTTCTAAAAAATTGAATCTATGAAAAAAAAAATATTCTTTAGCTTATTGATGGGCCTTTTTTTATGTTTAGCTTCATCAAATTATCTGAAAGTGAATGCTCAAACGGCCGGAACTTTGAGTTTTACCTATACACAAACAGCCCCATCGGGAACTGCTACTAAAAATGTGATGGCAGTTTGGATTGAAGATAGCTTAACCTCAGCATTTGTTAAAACCAAAATGCGTTACTGGAGTTCTGGCACAAATGATCATTTACCGACTTGGGTCGCTAATTCTGCTCAGAATTTGACAGATGCTACTACCGGTGCTACCAGAACCGCCGCTACCCTTCCATCTGCTTTTGGTGCCAAAACGATCAGCTGGGATGGTAAAGGAGCCGTTAGTGGAACAACCGTAACAGATGGAGTCTATAAAATAATGATTGAAAGTTCCTATTGTGATCCACAACCAGCAAATGGGCAACATTGGTTACTTTACAGTTTTTTCTTTAAAAAAGGGCCCAATGTCGTTCATTTAACACCAACTGGTCCAACAAATTTCAGCAATATAGTGATTGATTGGGTGCCAACTGGCACAGGAATTGAAACAATTTCTGCCAATTCAACTACGAATGTTTACCCCAACCCTACAAATGGGATGATAAATATTGGCATTCAGCAAGCTAGTAGTTTTAAAATTGAAAACACCCTTGGAGCCGTTGTATATAAAGAAAATATAGGCAAATCTGCAGTAGGAATCAAAACCATTGATTTAAGTAAATTTGAAAACGGAATATATTTTGTAAAAGTACAAAGTGCAATTACCAATCAATTTCAAAACTTTAAAATCTTTTTGAATAAATAACCACCTATTTCAATACAAAAAGAGGCTTTCCATATTTTGGGTTGCCTCTTTTTGCTTTAATTGAAATTTATTCGTCTGCTTCTGTTACAATATTTTTTAATCCTTCAGATTCAAAAATTTTATAAACTCCACTTTCTTTGGCATAAATTAAATAGGCAGACAATTCTTTATGTGATGATAAAAAAGCAATTGATCTCTCAAGTCCCATTACCATAAATGCAGTAGCATATGCATCAGCCGTCATACAATCGTTAGCCAGCACAGTGGCACTTAAAACACTGTTATGAGCCGGATAGCCTGTTTTAGGATTGATCTCGTGGGAATAGCGAATCCCGTTTTCTATATAAAACTTTCTATAGTTTCCGGAAGTATTAAGTGCCATATTTTCGATCTTTACGATGGCTTTAAGCGGATTATCCCCTTCGGTGTTATCAATAGGCTTTTCAATGCCAACCTTCCAATGGTCTCCGTTGGTTTTATGTCCTTTGGCATAGACTTCGCCCCCGATTTCGACAATATAATTTGCAATTTTTTTAGTGTTTAATAATTCCGAAACCAAATCAACAGAATAGCCTTGGGCCAAGGCATTAAAATCAAGTTTTATACGTGGATCCTTTTTAATAACTTTCCCATTCTTTAATTCTACAAACTGATATCCAATAAATTTCAGTAAACTATCCACCATTGCACTGTCCATCCTGGCTTTTTTCTTGAAACTAAAACCCCAGCCACTTACCAAAGGTCCAACGGTTGCATCGAAAGCACCCTCTGTTGCTTTTGAAACTTCCATTGATTTATTAAAACACTGCTTGAAGAACTTGTCCAGAACAACCTTTTTATCATTGTTGTTGACCCTTGAAATAATGGATGTTGAATCATACAAGGATACCGATTTATCAAAAGCATTCAGTAATTTATCAATTTCAGGTTTAAAATTTCTGTTCTTTTGGTCGTAATAAGTTATATGATAGGTAGTTCCTTGCGCGATTCCACTGATTTTAACGGCCTCATTCTGAGTATAAGCACTTAAAGTTATCGAAATTAAAAAATATAGAAAAATTGTTATTTTACGCATCAGATTGATATTTATATTAATAGGCTATTTTAAAAATTAATTACGCCATGAGTTTTTTGTATCGGATGCGTTTAGGCGCTTCGTCACCCAGGCGTTTCTTGCGGTTTTCTTCGTACTCAGAATAAGAGCCTTCAAAAAAATACACTTGTGAGTTTCCTTCAAAAGCAAGAATATGAGTTGCTACGCGATCTAAGAACCAACGGTCGTGAGAAATAATCACAGCACAACCTGCAAAATTATCCAGGCCTTCTTCCAGGGCTCTGAGGGTATTGATATCAATATCGTTGGTAGGTTCATCGAGCAGTAATACATTGGCTTCCGATTTCAGGGTTAAAGCCAGATGTAAACGATTGCGTTCACCGCCTGACAAAACAGCCGTTTTTTTACCCTGATCGGAACCACTGAAATTAAACCTGGACACATAAGCCCTGGAATTAATCAGACGGCCACCCATTTGAATTTGCTCATTGCCTTCAGAAATAACTTCCCAGACATTTTTTTCCGGATCAATATCGGTATGCTGCTGATCTACATAGCCTATCTTTACAGTTTCACCTACATCGAACTGCCCATTTTCGGGTGTTTCGCTGCCCATGATTAAACGGAACAAAGTAGTTTTACCCGCACCGTTTGGTCCGATTATTCCAACAATACCGGCAGGAGGCAACGAAAAACTCAGGTTTTCAAACAAAATTTTATCGCCAAAAGCCTTGGAAACATTGTTTACTTCTATTACTTTATTTCCTAAACGAGGACCATTGGGGATAAAGATTTCCAATTTTTCTTCTTTATCTTTTACATCTTCACCCATCATTTTTTCGTAAGCCGAAAGTCTTGCTTTTCCTTTGGCATGGCGTGCCTTGGGAGACATACGTACCCATTCGAGTTCCCGGTCCAACGTTTTCTTACGTTTGCTTTCGGTTTTTTCTTCCATTGCCAATCGTTTCGACTTTTGGTCAAGCCATGAGGAATAATTCCCCTGCCATGGAATTCCTTCACCCCTGTCGAGTTCAAGTATCCAGCCAGCTACATTATCGAGGAAGTAGCGATCGTGGGTTACGGCAATCACAGTGCCTTTGTATTGTTTAAGATGTAATTCAAGCCATTCGATGGATTCAGCATCCAGGTGGTTGGTAGGTTCATCCAGTAATAATATTTCTGGTTCCTGCAACAACAAACGGCACAAAGCCACACGGCGGCGTTCACCTCCTGAAAGATTTTTCACGGAAGCATCGCCTTCGGGACAACGCAATGCATCCATAGCGCGCTCCAGTTTGGCATCGAGTTCCCAGGCATCATGATGCTCGAGCAATTCAGTAACTTCACCCTGACGGTCGATGAGTTTGGTCATTTCGTCATCGCTCATGGGATTCGAAAAACTGTTGTTGATGGTTTCGTATTCCTTGAGTAAATCTACCACATCCTGAACGCCTTCTTCAATGATTTCTCTAACGGTTTTGCTTTCGTCCAGTATAGGTTCCTGCGCAAGATAGCCTACTTTGTAACCTGGAGAGAAAGACACATCACCCAGAAATGATTTCTCCAGGCCTGCAATAATTTTGAGCAAAGTGGATTTTCCACTGCCATTCAAACCGATTACACCGATTTTTGCACCATAATAAAAGGAAAGGTAGATATCTTTTAAGACTTGTTTGCTGGGTGGAAAGACTTTTCCAACCCCAGCCATCGAAAAAATGATTTTCTTATCGTCTGCCATAATTTGTTTTTTTGCAAAATTATGAAAATTTATAGGTAAGTTTATAGAAAATAACAGCCTGTTGTCATAATGTTATAAAAGTTAATAAATCAGCCTTTTTAAAGGTTTTATTCAGATCTTAAAATAGAAGCTGTTTATAATATAAGTTACGAGAAAGCAGCACTAAGAACTGTGAAAAATTCCTGATATCTGATAACTTAATCCTCTTTCAGGATTTTATCCATTTTCAAATCATGTTTTACGGTATGCCTGATGCTACTGAATTTGGGGTGCAGGAATTTAGGGCGTAAGGTACTTTCTCTCAGGAAAAATGCCAACAAACAAAAGATTCCGAATATGCAAAGCCAGCCGTAAATCTCCTTCATACTCACTATCATAGCATGTTGTTGCAAACGCCCGAAAAGCAAAGCAGCAGAAATATGATCTGCAAACCGATTTACGTTGTCCAGATTTGCTGCGTAAAGCATTATGTTTTTTTGCATTGTAATTTTAAACACTTGTTTTAGAAACGCTTCACCTACAAGTGCACCGCAGCAGGCACTGATAAATGATTGAATACTAAGTCCCTGAAAAAAGTTTTGGAATGGAATTGCTCCAAGTGCAGAGATTAAAGCTATGGCGATAATTATATAGCCAATTGTTCGCAGCAATATAGGGAAAATCAGCATTTCTTCAGGTAAATTATAATCAATAATGAAATACATGACCAATAAATAGCCTACCAAAAGCAAGAATCCAATCAGCATCATTGTTTTAAAAGTCCATTTACGCATAGCAAAAGTATGGTAGCTAAAAATTGCACCAATTACACTTCCAAGCAATACAAACCAGTTAAGTGAAACAAGATGGAGAGCATCGTATCCCAGAATGACTTCGGTATAAATACGTTCAAAATAGCCGGAAGGACTGATTAGAATTTCCACCACAACAAAGAGAACAAATGTAAGCCACACAGGACGGAAACGCCAGGTTTCATTAGCAATAAAGGGATGCCGGATAAAAGAAGCCCGCCACAAATTAAGCCCCAATGCTAGCAGACCGAATATAGTTCCTGTCCTGATTTCGGTGGATTGATACCAATCGTAATGATCGCCATAATTAAGTATAAAAATAGCCGATAAAACAGTTACTCCCCAAAGCAGGGCACCCATCCAGTCTATCCCGTAAAGCGGAAGCTTCGGCATGGAACGGTAATGACGAAAAGCAACAAAAGTAATCAATAGTAGGCTTAAGAGGGCTCCGATAATAAACCAATGCATATATTCCCATTTCGTAAGAAATGATATATAAATGGTGGTCAATCCGGAAAGGTAGATAAAACTCAGAACAAACAATTGAATGTAACAAAACCACACTGCCATATCACGTTTTGGGGTTACCCAGAGCTGAATATTCGTATTACAGGTAAACGTGCCCCACATACGGAATATTCCTGCCACAAAGCTTACTGCCACCAATACAGGAACACTGTGAGTGTGCATAGCTATCAGGTTACAGACAATAAGTCCAGAAGCCGTCGTTATAAGTGACGTTTTGGTAGTAAAACGAAATTTTAACCTGAACATAATGGTAAACGTAAGTCCTAAACCTAGCAATGAGGCATAACCCGCCATCAAAATATCTTCATGCATCAATGCCAATGAGCCTGACATTTCGGCAACTGCAGCCATATAAACGCCACCGGAAAACTGGAAGATTATAAAAAAACCAAAAAGTATCCATGGCTTGACCTTTTCGGGAACAAAATTTCGGATGTCTGGTATGGTAAAAGGTAATATATGATGCATAGCCCTAATAAATTATTTCACATTCCACATTCATACCAGCGCGTAGTTTATTCAGATCCTGAGTTTTATTATCCTTTGAAAACTCAATCCTTACAGGAATCCGTTGTTCTACTTTTATAAAATTTCCTGAAGAATTATCTTGAGGAAAAATAGAAAAACTTGCACCCGTAGCCCCTGAAATAGATTTTACGCTGCCTTTGAAAGTGATGTTGGAAACTGCATCTATTTTAACATCAACAAGCTGTCCTTCATGAATATTTCCGATCTGTGTTTCTTTGTAATTTGCAATTACCCACTTTTCGGTTTCGTTTACAAAATCAAGCAAAGCTTGTCCGGCTTGTATCAACTGTCCTTCTACTATATTTTTACGACCTGTAACACCATCACAAGGTGCCAGGATTACAGTGTAGGAAAGGTTTAGTCTGGCAAGTTCCAGGGCTGCTTCCACCACTTGTATGCCTGCATCGTTTTGATTGAGACGCATGGTTTGTTCATTCTTCACCAAAGAGGTTGAATTGCGTTGATGTTGCAATTGTTCGTATCTTGCCTTTGCTGCTTCATAATTGGCACTTACTGCATCAAACTGCTGTTGCGTAACTGATTGCTGTGCCAAAAGATTTTTATGCCGATTGTATTCCTTTTCTGCATTTCCCAAACGTACACGGCTTTCCTCAACACCTGATTCTGTTGCACCTATATTGCTTTGTGTGGTAAGAATAGTGGCTCCCGTTGCCTTTTTGCCAATGATTGCATTTTGGAAATCGGCTTTAGCCTGTGCTAAACGATAGCGGTATTCCACATCCTCAATCATCACCAATGTATCGCCTTTTCTCACCCTTTGGTATTCCTTAAAATAGATTTTCCGGACAAACCCCTGTATTCGCGAGTTTATGGGCACTATTTGTTGTTTCATCTGCGCATTATCAGTAAATTCTATATTCCCCAAATGTACAAACTTACTGCTGACCCAAACAATACCACCCAACAACAATAGGCCAACTACGATATTATATGCTAATTTCATTTTTTTCTTTACCATGATTTACTTTTTAAAAATTACAATTCTTTTATTTACAGAACTTTCAGGCTTTAAAAACCTGTCTGGCCTCATTACATTATTTTCTGATTTTATTTCCTGTTTCGCGTTGCAAACTGTAATAATTGTAAATGACGTTGAGTTTAGCGTTTACAAGCTGTAATTCTGCATTGAGTTTACTGTTACTGGCATCGAGCATTTCTGTAATTAATACAACATCGCTCAGATAGCGGTTGTTGACAATGCGATAGTTTTCGCCGGCTAAGCGGAGGCTGGTCTCAAATACGCTTAGTTTTTCGAAAGATTCTTTAAACTTTGTATAAGCACTGTATACAGCCATTTGTGTATGTTCCATCGTAAGTGCTTCGGCATACTCCGTCATGAGCTGTTTTTTACCGGCAAGCTGCAATTTCACATTGGTCTTGTATAGCGACGCAAGATTGTATTTTATGCCTACTCCAATATACCAGTAATTAAAATTATTATTCATTGTCGGTACTTCAATCAAAATAGGTCCATTCAGATTGTTTGCAGCCACCAATGCGATTTGTGGATAGTAGTCTGCTTTGGCAATGCGTATATTTTTGGCGGCAATTTCATTGTTCAGCACAGCCGATTTCAACTCAGGCAGGTTTTCAGAAGCCAGTTGAAGTAAGTTGTCTTTGTTTACCTTACTCAATTCCATTTTTAAAATTGAGGCATCTGGTATTATCAGCGTTTCTGAGGACAATCCTAGCGTAACAATCAATTGGTTATTGATAATCTTACTATTATTTTCAATATCTATGAGTTGCACCTTCAGGTCTTGCAGCATCAATTCATGTCGGGTAACGTCGCTGCCCAAAGCCATTCCCTGTGATTCTTTCGATTTTATTTCATGTATCAGTAGTTCTGTTTGCTCAATGTTTTTATTAAACACTTCCGTCTGGTTCTTAAATTTAAAGAGGTCTAAATAATATGCCGTTACCAGAAAACAAATATCCAATTCGTCGCGATCGTAGTTGAGTTTAGCTATTTGTTCCTCCAATCTTGATTTTTCGAGGTTTGTAGCGATACCTCCTCCTGCAAAAATAAGTTGTGAAGCCTCCATGCCGAAATTATTGCCAAAGTGAGGCATTTCAATATTTTTTGCATTGCTAAAATTTCTGTCCATTATCACACCATTCCCAATATAAAAAGCCGAAAGCGAAATGTCGAGGGTAGGTGTGGATGCTATTTTTACTAATTTGGTAGCCGCCTTTGCAGTTTCCAGACCTGTTTGTGATAGTTTCAATTGTTTACTGTTGGTAATAGCCAACTCTAACAATTCTGATAAAGTAAAGGTTTTTGCTGTTTGTGCAACAAGGTTTTGCGAGGCTAAAAACAAAGCGCAGACTCCCACAATAAGAGCGTTTTTTCCGGATCGATTCATTCGTATACTGTTTATTTTTTCGTTGGCAAAAGTATAGGGAATAGTCGGTTTAAACACTGTCCCGATTTCTACTAAAATTATCCTTTTTTCCACAATACTTTCATAAAACCAATTTAAACACCTATTTTTGCATACAAATTGAGAACAATATAAATGCAACTCCCATCTCCTGATCTTTTTTTAAACTTACAAAAAAACATTGAAAACGATTTTCACATTTCGTTACAGCATAATGACTTGCCTATAGATTTTTCACCCTGCCGGATAGACCTTTGCATGGTCTGTGTGTGTTTGGAGGGGCATGCCGAAATCGAGGTGGATATGCAGTCGTACCACTTCGCTCCAAACGACATCATAGAGGTTTTCCCGGGACAGGTATTGGCTTGCAATGAAAAATCAAATAACTTTACACTTGCCTATTTCTCATTTTCCAAACATTTAATTGATGAGATTCTCTATCGCTTACCATCTGCTTTTATTGGTTTTCTGAAAGAAAGTGTGAAATATCGTTTACCCGAGGCAGAAAAGGACGGAATGCTTGCTGAATACTTTACTATTTTGCAAAGCAAATTTTGTGATACAACCAATGTGTGTCGCAGCGAAATAATAATGAATTTATTACACAATTTTTACCTGGATTTGTACAGCAAAGTAATTGTAAACAATGAGATTCATACCCGGCAGCGAAAACATAAAAAAGAAGTGCAGGAAGAATTTTTCAGCCTGGTAAAAACACATACAAAGAACCGTGAAGTAGCCTTCTATGCCGGGAAGCTATGCATAACACCCAAATACTTGTCAATTATTACAAAAGAAAGTACAGGAAATTCAGCCAAAAAACTCATTGATAAATTTGCCATAACTGAGCTTAAATTGCGTTTAAAATCAAGCTCAACTCAACTCAAAGAAATAGCGGCTCAACTCAACTATCCCTGCGAAGCATTTTTATGCAAATACTTTAAGAAACATACTGGAATGACCCCCTCACATTTCAGAAATGCAAGCAAGTAATAAATCCAGAGAAATTGAAAATACAGTTCGCTTTAATGGTCAGGCATATTGCTCTAAAACAGCTGGTTTTTAAATCGTTCAAGTCGATTTTTGCACCAAAATAATAAGAGAGATAAGTATCCTTCAGACTTGTTTGCCGGGTCCAAAAACTTTACCAACACCAGCCATCGAAAAAATGATTTTCTTATCGTCTGCCATAATTTGTTTTTTTGCAAAATTATGAAAATTTATAGGTAAGTTTGTAGAAAATAGTATTCTTTATAATAAAGAGAAAAAAAGGGAGAAAATATCTGAATTGAGTGGCTTTATAACAATATAAAATAAAATGCAAGGACAAAACAGAAGTGAAGTGATAGTTGGAATAGAAGTAGGGATTGTTTTAAAACAGGATCAGCGTTCCGGCAATGTTACCCAAGGCATCGTAAAGGATATACTTACAAAAGTAGCTTTTCATCCTCATGGAATAAAGGTCAGACTTACCACTGGTGAAATTGGCAGAGTTAAAAACATCCAATAAACCGCCATTATTTATGAAACCGGTCTCATTAAAACTCATCAAAACAGAATTGGATTTACTGCATCCTGAGCGAGTAAAAGCCCTCTGTCTTCAAATGGTAAAATTCAAAAAAGAGAACAAAGAATTGCTTTCTTATCTATTGTTTGAGTCCGATAATGAACAAGCCTATATTAATGATGTAAAATCCCAGCTAGATGAACTCTTTGCAGAGCTCAACAAAAGCAATCTATACCTCGCTAAGAAAAGCATCCGTAAAATACTCAGAACAGCCAATAAATACATTAAGTATTCAGCAAACAAGCAAACAGAAGTTGAAATTCTTATTCATTTTTGCAAAGCATTTAAACAGTCGGCCATTCCAATGCAGCAAAGTACTGCGCTAGGAAACATCTATTCGCGGCAAATCGTAAAAATAAACAAAGCCCTCACAACGCTGCATGAAGATCTGCAGTTTGATTATTCAGCTGAAATAGGGGATTTATAATCTGAAATTAGCATTGTATCATCCTGAAAAAATACGTAAGTTTGCATTTTAATTCTACAACCCCATGATACTATCAGAAGTCTTAAAAGATTTGGATAAGAGAGTCGGCGACCTCAGGAGGTTTCTTTGACATTGACCAGAAACTTTACTTAATCGAAGAAGAAGAAGAAATCACCCACAACCCTGATTTCTGGAACGATTCCAAAAAAGCAGAAACCGTATTAAAATCCATACGCGACAAGAAGTTGTGGACGGATGCCTATGCAAAAGCCCTTGACAGTTTTGGTGATTTTAAAGTCATGGCTGAATTTTTCGAAGCCGGCGAAGCCAGCGAAACAGAACTGGAAGCACAATACAAAACCAGCCTGAAATTAGTTGAAACCTTAGAATTCAAAAATATGCTCAGCGGTGAAGAAGACCGTTTGGGTGCGATTGTTACTATTAACTCCGGAGCCGGTGGTACCGAAAGTCAGGACTGGGCAGAAATGCTGATGAGGATGTATATGCGCTGGGGCGAACGCAACAACTGTAAAATATCAACCATTGATATGCAGGAAGGTGATATCGCAGGTTTTAAGTCGGTTACCCTCGAATTTGAAGGAGAATTTGCCTATGGTAATTTAAAAGGTGAAAATGGAGTCCATCGCTTGGTTCGTTTGTCTCCTTTCGATTCAGCCAACAAAAGACATACTTCCTTTGCTTCTGTATATGCTTATCCCATCATCGACGATAATATCAACATCGAAATCAACCCCGGAGATATTTCCTGGGATACTTTCCGATCGGGCGGTCCAGGCGGTCAGAACGTAAATAAGGTTGAAACGGCTGTCCGACTAAAGCATGAACCTTCGGGGATTATTATTGAATGCCAGCAAACCCGTTCACAATTACAAAACCGCGAAAAAGCAATTCAAATGCTGAAATCGCAATTGTACGAAATTGAACTCCGTAAGAAACGCGAAAAAATTGATGTGATAGAAAGTTCAAAAAAAAGGATAGAATGGGGTTCACAAATTCGCAGTTATGTGATGCATCCTTATAAAATGGTAAAAGACTTACGTACTGGCTATGAAACCTCCAATGTGCAGGCCGTGATGGATGGTGATCTGGATGAGTTTATCAAAGCTTTTTTAATGGAATTCGGTGCAAAACGGTAGAAGTGCCTTGAGTACTTAAAGTACTTAGAGTTTGAGCGGAAGTGTTAATGTTGAATATTCATATTTAATGAAATGCTTCCTTCGTCAGCATGACAAAAGAGGGCTGACACAATGTAAAAACTGACATAAATATTAAAAGAAACACGTTTACTTATAGATACTAAATTGAATAATTAAGCAATGTACAGAAAGTTGATATTTTACATTTTAACCATTACTCCTTTTTTTGCATTGGCTCAAAAAAGCAAACCTGATACCCTTTCTAGCTATTACATTGAAGAAAAAATCAACATTGACGGCCATTTTACTGAAGCTGCCTGGCAAAAAGCCATGCGAATCAGTAATTTCACGCAACGTGAACCTGAAGAAGGCAAGACCGTAAGTGAACGCACTTATGCTGCCATGCTTTACAACAAAAACACCCTCTACATCGGTTTGTGGGCCTATGATTCACATCCCGAAAAGATACTGGCAAAAGACATGGCCCGCGACGGCAGATGGGGCACTTCCGATAATTTCGAAATTAACATCAGTACCTATAACGACAAGCGCAACTCTTTCCTTTTTGTTGTCACTCCCAGCGGATTAAGAGGAGATGCTTTGCTTACCGATGAAGGTGTTGGCTTTAATGAAGACTGGAACGGTGTATGGGACGTTGCCGTACAACGCAACGATAGCGGCTGGTTTGCAGAAATCATCCTCCCGTTTTCCACCTTGAAATTTCCGGATGCAGTAACACAACTCTGGGCATTGAATATTGAAAGAAACATCCGCTACAAGAATGAACAAGCATGCTGGCAGGGATGGTCGAGAAATTATACGGTCTTTAAAATATCACAGGGGGGAAGTTTGTCCGGATTGGAGAACATAAAAGGGAAACAGATGGCTGAATTTAAACCGTTTTTAACAGCTGGCGTTCAGAAACAAACGAATGAAAATTTAGATAAAACCCTAAAATTCGGAGGGGATGTCAATATCAGTTTTACCCCTACCACCAAACTTAATTTAACCGTTAATACCGATTTTTCTCAGGTGGAATCCGACAGAGTCCCTGTCAATCTTACCCGTTTCTCAGTATATATGCCTGAAAAGCGTGCTTTTTTTATCGAAAACAAAGATTTGTTTGAATTTAATATGCCGGGTGGCTTATACAGTTTTTACAGCAGACGGATTGGCATCAGTAAGGGAGCAGAAATCCCCATACTGGGAGGTATCAAACTCAGCGGAAAAGAAAATCATACCAATTTTGGGATACTTTCGATGCAAACCGCAGCCCAAGACAGTATCCCCTCTGTAAATTATTCAGTCATCAGAGTGAAGCAGGATATTTCACGTCAATCCAGTATTGGCTTTATCAGCACTGCCAGGAACGAGAAAGATCATTATAATTACATGTATGGTATTGATTTGAATTACATCAACACTAATTTATTTAAAAACAAGATTTTACAGATCAGGGCCTCCATCGCTCAAACCCAGACCCAAGCTGAAAAAAATCAGCACAACCTGGCCTATCAAATTAGTTTAGCTTACCCCAACGATTTTATCAACGGCAGTTTTACACTGAGCAGCGTGCAAAAAGGCTTTAATCCGGAATCGGGTTTCAAACAGAGAGATAATTACAATCTTTATTACACAGTACTGGATTTCAGACCACGGCCGAAGTTTATCCCCTGGGTGAAACAGCTCTCTTTTAAACCTATTGATATTTCGTATTATGTGTCGGATGATACAAAATCGCTGGAAAGCGCCCTGTATGTATTTAAACCATTAGGTATCACGACCAAAAGCGGTGAAGTTATCAACCTGCTCTATCAAAAAACAATTGAAAAACTGACTTCGGATTTTAATATTTTCGATACAATTGTGATTCCAAAAGGATCTTATGATTACCATAATTTTGAAGCCCAGTTTTCAAGCTATCAAAGCCGAAAGTTTTATGGGACCACAAATTTTAGCTGGGGAGAATTTTTTACAGGAAAAGGCAATAAAATTTATGTAAGCCTTTGCTGGTATCCCAACGAACATTTTAACATCACTGCCGACTGGACCCGCTACGACATCCATTTGCCACAGGGAGATTTTATCACCCACGATATCGGAAGCCGGGTGGAATATGCTATGACCCCTAAACTGAACAACAGCATTTATGGTCAATGGAACAATGAATCCAAAGAAGTATTGCTGAACTACCGTATCAACTGGATTCCCAGCATCGGAAGTGACTTTTATTTTGTGGTCAACCAAAAACTCAGCACTAAAGGAGACAAAATTCAATTTGGAGATTTTACCTTACTGGCTAAGTTTATTTGGAGAATTGTGGTGTAAGTGCCTAATGATTTTAGACAACGATTAACGATTTAACATGAAATATCCTTGCATTCCACTTCATTCCTAATTTCCTCATTCTTATTTACTGAATACCGTCACACTCCCCTTATACGCCTTCTCTTTCCCGTTCCTCAAACTCTTTGCATTCAGCAAATAATAATATACCCCATCAGCACAATCCCTGCAACTGAAATCATTCTGATAACTGGCATTCTGATAAACAAGATTTCCCCAGCGGTTAAATATCTGCAGGTTGAGTTCATATTTTTCAGCATTGTAAATCTGGAAATTATCATTCATGCCATCTCCATTGGGGGTTATAAAATTGGGAATAATAAGCGGTGGATTGCATACTTTTTCATCTTCTGCACTTATTATTATAGTATCTGAGGTAGTTATATCATAATCTGCCACGTAAGCTCTTACCCAGTAAGTACCGGGTTCTTTTACTTCGTAAGTGGCATTGGTGCTACCATCTTGCCAGGTATAAGTGGCATTGGGTAAGTTGGAGTTTAATATAATATTGTCACCCTCACATAGCTTTGCATCGGGTCCTAAGTTGATAGTATAGGTACACTCGCACACCGAAACATCATCGATGAATATATATATCAAGCCATGTTCACTAAAGGGCCAATGAATAATATCTTGAAAATTCCCAATAGTTAAATATTCTTCTCCTCCATTTGCTATAAAACTACCATTTATTTTTAACCAATTTACAGTATCAAGCAATGAAATTTTTTTTTTTATTTGAGCACAATTATTACAAATAGGGAGAATAGAATCTTGCACTTGATTTTGTGTAAATAACATCCCAATAGAATCTAACTGTATATAAAAGTTGTGATTATATGAAACTTCAGCAAGGTTAATTGCAAGTGAAGTGCAATATCTTTTGTTTTTAATTAAAGTATTTATCAGTTTAGTTTTTATTGTTTCTCTCCTATTTGAAAAATTTAAATTGTAATTTTGATAAATAATAATTCCTGAATATGAACTTCCTATATTTGCATATTGAAAACCACTTGGACTAAAAGGAACACCCATTGATAAACTACAAGAATTATAATAATCTGTACTGTAACCCCACCAATATTTTGATTTATAAAGTTCACCAGTATTAATTGGACAACTATAGTATTCTTCAAAAGAAGGGTTTTTTACTAGATTATTACCAGTAATCTGTCCATTGGAATTTATCGCTAATAATATTAAAAATATAAATAGTAAATTTTTTAGACACTTCATATTATGAACAAAAATAAGTAAAACCTGTCATCTTAAGACAGGTTTTACTTGTATAAAGTTTTTTATTTATTTAAAATAGTTAGTTTCCCTGAAGAAACTTTAGAACCATTGATGCTTATATTGTAAAAATACAAACCTGCATTAAGCTGGCTTACATCCATATTTTTGGTATAATTGCCTTTATGCATGGTTTCTCTTAGTAAAAGATTCCCCATATTCCCATAAATAGTTATATCTATCTTTACTGCCATTTTTACATTGGTAAGTGGTAAGTGGTAAGTGGTAAGTGGTAAGTGGTAAGTGGTAAGTGGCAAGTGGCAAGTGGCTTGCCTGCAGACGGAGATTTAATGTATCAATGAATGCAAAGCAGACAAAGCCAATCATCGCAATATTTATAGTTAACGTATCCAAAACAGTAAACATAAATATATATTTTCTGTAAATTTACGAAAATTTATGACATTAGCAGATATTTAACAAATTTAATTTTTGTTGATCTTTTTGAAGAGTCGAAGATTTTGAAGTTCGGACAGATTAATCTTTCTTCTTACTTCATTATTCGTTATTCGTTATTCGGAAATATTTATTTGATTTTAGATTAACTATCAACGATTTAAGATTTTTGAAGTATCGTTGCCTTGCATCCACTTCATTCCTAATTCTTATTCATTGATCCCTACTCTTCCGTAATAGATTCCGTTTTCAGTCTTCTCGAAATCTGACTTACCGTATACAAAGTTGAAAATAATCCGATTACAAAAACAATGGCTGTTACTTTTACAAAATCAAGAAATTGCAATTGAACAGGATAATATTTAACGACATAGGATCCACTTCCTTCCAGTGGAATTACACCAAAATGTTGCTGTATCCAACAAATCAATCCGCCAAGCAGCAGACCTAAAAAAGCACCGGACAATGAAATCATCAGTCCTTCTACCATAAAAATTCTTTTAATCAACTGCTGTGAAGCACCCAGACTGCGCATGATGGCAATGTCTTTCTTTTTTTCAATCATCAACATCGACAACGAGCCCACTATGTTGAAAGCGGCAATTAACAAAATAAAAGACAATATCAATATACCGGCAAATTTTTCGGATTTAATGATTTTATAAAACAATTCCTCCTGTTGCAATCTGTTCTTTACTGTAAATTGATTCCCAATAAGTTCACTCACTTTTTGTTGTACGTTTACAACATCAGCACCTGGTTGCAAACTTACCTCGAGTGAAGTAACTTCTGTGGTATAGTCCAGCATTTTTCGGGCAAAGCCCAATGGAACAATCACAATCTTTGTATCAAAGTCTTGTTGAATGGAGAAAGCCCCCGATGGGATGATGAGTTCGTTGTTAAAAGCTTCGGCGGGATCGATAGATACGGTTTTTCCTCGTTTAGGAATATAAACCGAAACACTGCTTGAAAAATCTTTCAACTCTATCCCCAGCATATCATAAATTCCATAGCCCAATACCATAAAATTCACACCTCCTTTTTGCAAAACAAAATTACCTTCTACTATGCTGCTGTCAATATTGCTCACTTTTACAAACTGAGCATCAACTCCTTTCATTTGAACAATTTGTTGTTTGGCTTTGTAACGAAGCAAGGCATTTTCTTCAACTACCTCGGTATAATTGGCTACACCTTCTATTTTGGATAATTCATGAAGTGGGAATGTGGCACTGTTAAAGGTTTTTCCAATACGGGTCTCAATTTTTAAATCTGGATCAAAAGAATTGTACATCGAAGAAATCAGCGATTCAAGTCCATTAAATACAGACAAAACGACAATAAGCGCCATCGCCCCTATTGTAACTCCAGCCACAGAAATCCCGGCTAAAATATTGATTAAATTATGGGATTTCTTTGAAAAAATATAGCGTTTTGCAATGTAAAAAGGAAGTTTCAAGAAACTGATTTTAGATATAAAAAAAGACTATTTTAATAATTTTTCGATATTTTCGATATAATCCAATGAATCGTCCTGAAAAAATTCGAGTGAAGGAACAACTCTTAACTGTTTACCAACCTTGTGAGCCAAATCGAAACGAATTTCATTCTTTTTGGCTTTTATCAAAGGCAGTATTTCATTTTTATCTTTAGTAGCAAAAATACTCAGGGCTACTTTGGCGATTGATAAATCAGGGCTTATCCTCACTCCTGTTACTGTGATCATTGCATTTTTAAAATGCTCTCTCGACAACTGTTGAAAAATTTCACTTAAATCTTTCTGTATGAGTCGCGATATTTTATTTTGACGTGTTGTTTCCATAGTTTACAAAATTATGATAATTTATTTAATAACGTTGCATCAATTATTTTTGTTTTACGTTCTCATTAAAAAGCTTTTATTCTATCTTTGCAATTAGGAATTGTCCATTTTCTAAAGTTGAAAAAAGAGATGATTCTATCATGGACATTCCATCGGCGAAATTCGAAGAGAATAAATAATTTTGAACATCCTAACAATTACTATTTCAGCATATTAACAAAACATAAACAGATGAAAGATTTAATCAGGGTATTCAAATATGTTAAACCTTACGGGAAGTATGCTGCACTGAATGTTTTGTTCAACATTCTTTTTATACTTTTTTCTTTCCTGAATCTTACTTTGCTCATTCCTACCGTGAATATCATTTTTGGGATTATCAAACCTATCACTGTTCGACCTGATTTATCGCTGAACAGCCAATCAATACTCGATAACCTCAACTATTTTATCGGACATCTTACAGCCGTTCATGGGACTTTTTATGTCTTGATTTTTGTAGCTGTTCTATTCATTGTCTTTTCTTTTTTAAACAATCTGTTCAAATACCTGGGCATGTATTTTCTGGCACCTATCCGTAATGGGATGGTCCGCGATTTGCGCAACAATATTTACAACAAGCTTTTAATTCTCCCTATCTCTTTTTATGCTGACCAAAAGAAAGGCGACCTTATGTCTAGAATGACTTCTGATATCAACGAAATAGAATGGTCGGTCGTCAGTACGCTTCAGATGGTGATTAAAGATCCGCTGAATGTAATTTTCTTTATGATTGTATTGCTATCCATCAGCCCGCAATTGGTTGCTCTATCGCTGATTACGCTATTACCAGCTGGATTTTTAATCGGAAAAATCGGAAAAAGTTTAAAACGGAATTCCGAGAAAGGGCAACGACAATTAGGAATAGTAGTATCAACTACAGAAGAATCTATCACCGGATTACGCATCATTAAAGCTTTTAATGCCATCGATTATGCTTACGATAAATTTAAAAAGATCAATCATGTCTACACAAAAATCATGATTAAAATTTATCGCCGCAAGGATCTGGCAGCTCCTTTAACGGAAACACTTGCCATTTTAGGGCTTCTCCTTGTAATTTGGTTCGGTGGCAATCTGGTACTAAACAATAAACTCAGCGCCGATCTTTTACTCTTTTTTGTAGTGGTATTTGGCCGTATGATACCACCTGCACAATCCTTTATCACATCCTTTTACAATCTACAAAGAGGTGCAGCTGCTGCAACCAGGATATTTGAAATTATGGATGCTGAAGAAAAGATAGAAGAAAAACCAGGCGCTATTTCAAAAAAAACCTTTACGCATTGTATTGAATACCGGAATCTTGGCTTCCAATACAACCTTGACCAATCCCGTATTAAAATTCTTGATGATATCAATTTAACAATAGAAAAAGGGAAAATGATAGCCGTGGTTGGACCCTCTGGAGGTGGGAAATCAACATTGGTCGATTTATTACCACGATTTTACGATTGCACCGAAGGAGATATTTTGATTGATAATATCCCCATAAAAGATCTGGTTATCTCCGATATCCGCGATTTGATAGGGATCGTTTCTCAGGAAACAATACTTTTCAACGACAGCATCATGAACAACATTGCATTTGGAATGAAAAATGTAAGCGAAGCCGATGTAATGGCTGCCGCAAAAATTGCCAATGCCCATGACTTTATTTCAGAAATGGAAAAAGGCTATCACAGCAATATAGGCGACAGAGGAGCCAACTTATCCGGTGGTCAACGGCAACGCATCAGCATCGCCAGGGCTGTACTGAAAAATCCACCCATATTGATATTGGATGAAGCTACTTCAGCCCTCGACACCGAATCGGAAAGATTTGTGCAACAGGCCTTAATGAATCTTATGAAAAACAGAACGTCCATCGTGATTGCCCATCGTTTGTCAACCATCAAAAATGCCGATGAAATCATAGTAATCGATAATGGAAAAATAGTGGAAAGAGGCATGCATCAGTCGCTGATTGATAAGAACGGACTGTATAATAATTTAATTAATTTACAATCGTTTACTGAATAAAGGAGCTATGGAAAACATTCAGAAAATAAAATCATTGGCATCAACTTATCTTGCTGAATTTACAGAAATCAGAAGGAAAATTCATAGCCACCCTGAATTGGGATTTGAAGAATTCCAGACTGCAAAATTAATCGCTGCAAAATTAAAGGAAATTGGTCTTCCTTTTCAGGAAGGCATTGCCAAAACAGGGATAGTAGCCATGATCGAAGGTAAAAATCCAGGAAAAAAAACCATTGCCTTGCGTGCCGATATGGATGCCCTCCCGATTGAAGAAAAAAACAATTGTGAATACCAATCTCAAAATGCCGGCATCATGCATGCCTGTGGTCATGATGCACATATTGCCTGTTTGCTGGGTGCAGCAAAAATTTTAAACGAACTCAAGGCTGATTTTGAGGGAAGTATAAAACTCATTTTTCAACCCTCCGAAGAAAAATTTCCAGGGGGAGCCCGAGCAATGATTCAGGAAGGAGTGCTCGAAAACCCCATTCCTGCGTTCATCATAGGGCAACATGTATTACCTACCTTAGAGAGGGGGAAAATAGGCCTGAGGGGCGGAAAATACATGGCATCTACCGACGAAATCTATTTAACGGTCATAGGTAAAGGTGGTCATGCTGCCACACCTGAGTTAAATATCAATCCAATCCTCATCGCGGCTCACATTCTGATAGCCTTACAACAAATTGAAAAACTCAATCCTACCCCCACATTGCCAACAGTACTTTCTTTCGGAAGAATAGAAGCTAACGGCCGAACCAATATTATTCCTGATCAGCTTACAATAGATGGAACATTGCGCTGTTTTGATGAAGAATGGCGGGCCGAAGCCCATCGAAAAATTACTGAAATAGCACAATCTATAGCAAATGATATGGGTGGAAGCTGCGAAGTAATGATCGACAAAGGTTATCCTTTTTTGATCAATGACGAAAAACTCACTGCATCCGTTAAAACTTCAGCCATCGAATATTTAGGGAAAGAAAATGTAGTGGATCTGGAGATGCGACTGACAGCAGAAGACTTCGCCTATTATTCTCAAAAAATGCCAGCTTGTTTTTATCGTTTGGGCATCCGCAACGAAGCCAAAGGCATCGTTTCCAATCTGCACACCAATACCTTTGATATTGACGAGGATGCTATAGAAACAGGAATGGGTTTGATGGCTTGGTTAACATTAAAGCTATTTTAATAAAAAAGCCGGACATAAGCCGGCTTCATTATTATATTTTAATTTCGTCATTGTTTTTGTTGAAGAAATGATATTCCAGAAAATGATAAGCAGTCAATGGTTTTACTTTTATCCATTTCTTATATTTGAAAAACCATCTCATCTGAAAGGACTTGAGCCCTCTGGTGAGATAAGCATAAATATATGGATTGGTAGCAATGGTTAATTGCGTTTCATTCTGTTCGTTGATTAAATACCTGACATTGTTTTCTATTTCATCAATAAAAAGCATGCTGGGTTTTATTTTGCCAGTACCATCACAAGCTGGACATTTTTCAAGCACTTCCACATTCATTTCTGGACGTACACGTTGACGTGTAATTTGAACCAATCCAAATTTACTTGGAGGCAAAATGGTGTGTTTGGTACTGTCTTTGGCCATTTCGTCGGTAAGTTGCTGGAACAATTTACGTCGGTTTCCGGCTTCATGTAAATCAATAAAATCTACTACAATAATACCACCCATATCTCTCAATCTTAATTGACGGGCAATTTCGGTAGCAGCTTCAAGATTTACTTCAAGGGCATTGGATTCCTGATTTTTATCTGTATTCAATCGATGTCCGCTGTTGACATCAATTACATGCATGGCTTCGGTATGTTCTACAATTAAATACACTCCACTTTTGATACTCACTATTTTACCAAAGGAGGATTTAATCTGCTTATCAATCCCATAATGCTCAAAAATCGGCACTTTGCTTTTATACAGTTTGATAATATCTGCTTTTTCAGGAGCAATGGTAGTGATGTAATTTTTGATTTCCTCGGCTAAGTCAGCATCGTTGATTACCACGCTGTTGAAATCCTTGTTGAGCAAATCCCTCAAAATGGCTGAGGTTCTGTCGAGTTCACTCAACATTTTCATGGGTGGTTTGGCATCATCGAATTTTGCCATGATGGAATCCCACTTGCTGACCAGATTGCGGAGATCCGCATCTAATTCTGCAACGTTTTTGCTTTCGGCTACCGTACGGATAATAACACCGAAATTTTTGGGTTTTATACTTTGGATCAGTCTTTTGAGCCTATTCCGCTCTTCCTGACTCTTTATTTTCTGAGAAATTGAAATTCTGTTTGAAAAAGGTACCAACACCAGATACCTGCCAGGAAATGATATTTCCGAAGAAATCCTTGGTCCTTTGGTAGAAATAGGTTCCTTGGCAATCTGCACCAAAATGGTTTGATTGGATTTTAAAACATTGGTAATTTTACCTGTTTTTTCAATATCTGGCTCAATGACAAAGGTATCCATGTTCACCTTTTCATTGGCAGATTGCGAAATTTTAATAAATTTAATTAAAGAATTGAGTTGTGGACCTAAATCGAGGTAGTGCAGAAAAGCATCTTTTTCATATCCAACGTCAACAAATGCAGCATTTAAACCGGGCATAATTTTTTTTACTCTGCCCAAATAAATATCACCAACAGTATGATTGTTGTTTTTTTTTTCCTTATTTAATTCAACTAATTGTTTTTCTTCGAGTAACGCTATTTCGACTTCATTGGTCCTCGAATCTATGATTAATTCCTTATTCACTTAAGAGTATTTAGCTTTAGTAGTTAATATGTATTTTATATTAACTTGAGAAATCACATTTACAAATGTGATTGTACAAAAAATTAATTACATAATGGCAACATGCTTGCCATTATGTAATTATAAAAACAATATTAAAAAAAATTTATTTCTTTTTATGCCTGTTTTTTCTCAAATGTTTCTTACGTTTGTGGATAGACATTTTATGTCTTTTCCTTTTTTTCCCGCTTGGCATATCTTTTTATTGCTTTTTTTGAATTATTTTACTTTATTCTTTACTTCAGTTACAAACGTTTTAGCTGGTTTGAATGAAGGGATTTTGTGAGCAGGAATAATGATTGTAGTGTTTTTAGAAATGTTTCTGCCAGTTTTTTTAGCTCTTTGTTTAATAATGAAGCTACCAAACCCTCTTAAGTAAACGTTTTCACCTTTTCCAAGTGAAGTTTTGATTGAATCCATGAATGCTTCTACAGTTGCTTGGATAGAAACTTTTTCGATACCTGTTTTGTTAGCAATTTCTGCTACGATTTCTGCTTTTGTCATATTACATTAATTTTAATTTGTTTAGTAATTCATTTTTTAAGACTGCAAAAATAATAAATTTTTTTTTAACTCATCTGTTTTTTTTTATTTTTTTTTATCTAATCCATTCAATATAAATTTGTTTTTAAATTTTTTTGAAAAAAAAAACTGCTTTTAATGTCTTTTTATATACTTTTATCAGCCGAAAATACAGCAAATCCAATATTTTAAAGCTTTTTGTTTTTATTCGTTTATTTTACTAATTTATAACAACTTACCTGATTTTTTTAACAAATGAATTTTAGCATTCAGCTTTTACATTGGTATAAATACAATCACCGCGATTTACCATGGCGAAATACCATCGATCCTTATTTGATTTGGATTTCTGAAATAATTTTACAGCAAACCCGTGTAAATCAGGGTTATAAATACTATTTGCGCTTTATTGAAAGGTTCCCGGATGTAAAAACCCTGGCCAATGCAAAAGAAGAAGATGTATTGAAATTATGGCAAGGTCTGGGGTATTATTCCAGGGCACGAAATATTTATCATGCTGCCCAACAAATTATGAATGATTATGAGGGGATTTTCCCTTCCGATTACCATGAAATCATTAAATTGAAAGGTATTGGCAGTTATTCTGCAAGTGCTATAGCTTCCATAGCTTTTAAACAGGCTTATCCGGTTATTGATGGCAATGTATTGAGAGTTATTTCAAGAATTTATGGGATTACAACAGCCGTCGACAGTACCAAAGGGAAAAAAGAAGTGGAGGAAATCCTCATTTCTTTAATCGATCATCAAAGCCCCGACATCTTTAACCAGGCAATGATGGAAATAGGGGCGATGGTTTGTACGCCCCAACAACCTAAATGCGAAACTTGTCCTTTACAACAGTTTTGCGCTGCTTATGAGAATAAAAATGCAGAACGTTTTCCGGTAAAAACAAAAAAAATCAGTCAACGCAGTCGCTTCTTCTACTATTTAGTCATCCGATATGCTGTTAAAAACGAAACATTTATTTACCTGAACAAAAGGTGCAAGAATGATATCTGGAAAAACATGTACGACTTTCCCTTGATTGAATCTGAAAAAGAATTAAGTATTGAAGATGATATTCTGATCAAAATCGATAATATATTGCAAACCGACCAGTTTGTTGTTAAAAAAATCAGCAAACAGTTCAAACATCAATTGACGCATCAAACTATTTATGCCAGTTTTATTGATATAGAATGCAAACTTTCCTTATCAGAATCTAAGCAATATTTTGAGATAGCATTTAATGAAATTGGTGCTTATCCTATTCCAAAATTGATTGATAACTATTTAACTTCCAATTTTATATAAATATGTAATTTTTTTATTAAAATTATCAATTTACCAAAATAAAAATGTATATTTGTAGTAATTATTAACCCATTAAAATTACAAAAATGGCCGGTGTAAACAAAGTAATATTAGTTGGAAATTTAGGCAAAGATCCTGAAATTACCAACATAGGAAATGATGTAAAAAAAGCAACATTTTCATTAGCAACATCTGAATCATACAAAGGAAAAGACGGAAACAAAGTTGAGCAAACCGAATGGCACAACATTGTAATCTGGAGAGGTTTGGCAGACATTGCAGAAAGATTTCTTCACAAAGGAAGTAAAATTTATCTGGAAGGTAAGATCAAAAACCGCAGTTATGACGACAAAGATGGAAACAAAAGGTATATAACTGAAATCGTAGGCGATACATTCACTATGCTGGATAGTAAGGCCCCAGGTTCAGATGGCGGTAACAATACGCCTCCACCTGTTCATGCTGAAATTCCAAGTAATGGACCCGAAGATGATTTACCATTTTAATCTTTAGCTTTTTTGAAGATTTATTATAAATAGTCTAATGAGATAGGCCACTCAATAGACTGATTGTTTCTCGTAATTTTATGAGACTATAATAGTTTTGTCTTTCGGTATAATACTTTGTAATTGGGTGTAAATTCCTATACATAAAGTATTATACCGAATAAGATAAAGTTTGCAAAAAGTAAAAATTCTCTTCCTTAAGTAACAATTATTCAAAGCTTATTTTGTATTTTTACAAAAAAAAAGAAAGCTCTGTTTATACAAACATTTGAAATATAAATATTTAAATTGGAAATACTACATACTACTCCTCTCTTAATGATAGCTTTACTCATTATATCTACTATCTTTAAATCTTTTACAATTGGCATTTTTGTAGGAATACTCCTCATCTTTTTACTTTTGATAGTTTCTGCAACAGTATCAGGTTCCGAAAATGCTTTTTTCTCATTGACCCCATCCGAAATAGAAGTTTACAGAGATTCAACGGCAGCCAAACATCAACTCATTATTCATCTTTTAGAAAAGCCTAAAAAATTATTGGCCACTGTACTCATTACCAATAATTTTGTGAATACTTCCATTGTCATTATTTCGACTTATATTGTAGCTAATTTATTTGATTTTACAGAATTTCCGGTACTGGGCATGCTCATACAGATTGTTGTAATCACTTCCCTCATCCTTTTTATCGGCGAAATTTTACCAAAAGTATATGCCACTCAGAATGCCATAAAAATTGTTTTATTAATGGCAAGTCCTTTGCATTTTTTGAGTCAGTTTTTTTACCCATTGGTCTATGTTTTAGTTAAATCAAGTTCGTTGATCGACAAAAGAATTACAAAAAAAGGACATAATATTTCTATTTCCGAATTATCAGATGTAATCGAGATTACCTCTGGAAACACAACCCCTAAACAGGAAACACAAATATTAAGAGGCATCGTTAATTTTGGTGACATTGACGTTAAAGAAATTATGAAATCCCGCGTTGATGTCGCTGCAATAGACAGCGAAACAAAATTTGACGATTTGCTCAAAAAAGTTTTGGACACTGGTTATTCAAGAATGCCGGTTTATACCGAAAATTTCGACACCATAGTTGGAGTGCTTTACATCAAAGATTTATTAGCACATTTAAACGAAGAAGAAAATTATAAATGGATGCAGCTCATACGTCCTGCATTTTTTGTACCTGAAAACAAGAAAATCAACGATTTGCTTAAAGAGTTTCAGGAAAAGAAAATTCACCTTGCCATTGTTGTTGACGAATATGGTGGCACCTCCGGTATTGTCACACTCGAAGATATTCTGGAAGAAATTGTAGGTGAAATCAACGACGAATTTGATGTTGCCGCAGAGGAAGTTGATTTTACTAAAATTGACGACTTTAATTATATTTTTGAAGGAAAAACTACCCTCAATGATTTCTACAAGGTCTTTGGATTGGAAGAAAAAGTTTTTGACGATATCAAAGGCGAATCGGATACCATAGCCGGTTTAATCCTCGAAAACCAAGGAAAAATTCCCGAGAAAAATGCCAGCATTCAGCTCGATAATTTCATTTTTCGAATTGAAGCGGTTGACAGCCGAAGAATTAAACGTATCAAAGTAACGATTATACCTTAGCAATTATGCAAAAATTTGTTTTCTACACCTTATTTATAATTGGTTCAGCCTTGTTTATTTCCTGTGGGACTGAGGATTATTCGCCCAAACCTAAGGCTTTTTTTCGTATCGATTTGCCCGCAAAATCCTATCAGATTTTTGATACCCTCTACCCCTATTCTTTTGAATATCCTAAATATGCAAAAATACAGCGCTCTAAAGGTTTGGGTGAGGACAAATACTGGATAAATGTGAATTTCCCTAACTACAATGCGACCATACACATAACTTACAGACCTATTAAAAATGATTTAGACAGTCTGATTGAAAATGCCCGTAAATATGTTGACAAACATATTTCAAAAGCAACCTCTATCAAAGAAAAAGCTTATGAAAATCCTGAAAATAAAGTGTATGGTGTAGTTTACAATATCAAAGGAAATTCTGTAGCCTCACCCTATCAATTTTTTGCCACCGACCGTAAAAAGCATTACCTGCGTGGTGCCTTGTACTTCAATATGCAACCCAGCAACGATTCTCTGGCTCCTGTTATTGATTTTATTGAAAAAGACATTGATCATCTGATCAGTACGTTAAAGTGGAGAAACTAGATATTGGTTATTGGTTATTAGGATTACTTGTTCACACTTCAAAATTGCTTCCACCCTTGCTTTTAAAATACGTCCATCTGACGTTAGCTGTATCCCTGTGTAATATTCTGATTGTTCAAGAGCTTCGTCTAAATTAAATAGCTTTTGTGTTACAGTATAAAAATACTTTTTCCCTTTATAATAATTGGCCAAATATTCTTGTTCCGTTTGTCCGGGTGTGGGAACTAAAATTGCCTTTTTCCCAAAGACAGCCATATCCATAATGGTAGAATAGCCTGAACGACACAAAATTATATTAGCTTGTTGTGTAAATTTCTGTAAAGTATCCGTATCAAGATGAGAATAGATTTTTAGATTTTCTGAAATCGTTATTGCTTCTTCGGTTTCGGGTGTGCCTTGTACAATAACAGTTTTAATCGTATTATTTGCTAATTGCTTCAAAATAATTGCTTCAAAAATTGTTCGCTGAGGTTCTGGTCCCGAAAGCAATACCAAAAGATCAATCTTTTTATTTTCATTAATAGCTTCGAAATATTTAAACCGTGAAAGGGGTTCTATGAAGTAAGTATCAATTGGAAGTTTGTATTTATGTGATAAATCGCCCGAAAGGTTGACATTGCCTTCAAAATCAGGTATCCAGCATTCCGAATAATTTCTAATAAACATTTTATTAATGAAATACAGCATTTTATCGATAAAAGCAAATTTTACGGGGCTCTTAATTAAAACCTGATGCGTCATAAAAATACACTTTGTTTTTTTGTTCCAAAGCCCAAAACGATTGTCAGAAAATACTACATCAATAGCATATTCGTCGATGATTTTATCCAATAGTCTGTTTTCCTGATAAATACCTATTAAAATCTGAGGCAACATCGCAATAAATTTCAGGCTCAAACTTCCCTTGCGTTGATACTTAATTTGATAGCCAGGAAAGCGAATACATTTTAAATCGGGAAATTCTTTGCTCAAAAATGCAAGTGGGCGATTATCGGCTGCTATTATCACATTTGCATTCGCTTCAATAAATGCTTTTATAACGGGTACACAACGACTTGCATGTCCCAATCCCCAATCTAAGGGACAAATAAGTATGTTTTTTTTCTCTGACAAAGTATTTTTAAATTTTTGATAAAATTAGAAATAAATACGGTATTTTTGAAAACTAAACAGCAGAAAATGTTAAGGTACCGAATAGCCCTTAGCTTAATTCCCGGAGTGGGCGATATCATCGGGAAAAAACTGGTATCCTACTGTGGTGGAGTAGAGGCCATTTTTAAAGAAAAAAAGGCCAATCTGCTTAAAATCCCTAGTGTAGGCGAAGCATTGGTCAATGCTATTGTCAACCATGATTTGTTCGACAGGGCTGACAAAGAAGTAGCCTTTATTGAAAAGTTCAACATCAAGCCCTTATTTTACCTCGATGCAGCCTATCCTATGCGTTTAAAACAATGTAGCGACAGCCCCATGATGCTGTATTACATTGGCAATGCCGATTTGAATACCACAAGGATTGTAAGTGTGGTCGGAACACGTAGCATTACAGAATATGGCAAGGATGTATGCAAGCAACTGGTAAAAGATTTGGCACAACACCAAATCCTTATCGTAAGCGGATTGGCTTATGGCGTTGATACTTGCGCCCATAAAACTGCCAACGACAACAATATACCAACGGTTGCTGTATTGGCTCATGGCCTCGACAGGGTTTACCCCTTGCTGAACAAACCCTTGGCCGAGAAAATGATACATAACGGAGGATTGTTGACTGAATTTATGAGTGCTACCAATCCCGATCGTGAAAACTTCCCTAAACGCAACCGCATCATTGCTGGAATGGCAGATGCCGTTATCGTAGTAGAAGCGGCCAAAAGAGGTGGTGCCCTCATCACTGCCGACATTGCCAATTCATATAACAGAGATGTTTTTGCTGTTCCCGGTAAGTTAAGTGATACTTTTTCGGAAGGCTGCAATCATTTAATAAAGACCAATAAAGCCGCCCTTATCCAATCGGCTGACGATTTGCTTTACATCATGGGCTGGGAGAAAAATAAGCAAATAAAAAAAACAGCTCAGCGACAACTTTTTATCGAACTCAAACCCGAAGAACAGATTATATATGATTTGCTGAGCCAGAAAACTTCCATTTCCATCGACGAATTGTGTATCGATTCAAAACTCAATGTATCCAAAATTGCCGAAGCATTGCTCAGCCTTGAACTCGAAGGAATCATCAAAGCTATGCCAGGGAAAGTTTATAAATTGGTCTAAAAGAATTAGGAATTATAAATTAGGGATTAGGAATACTAATAATACTATTAAACGTTTTTACCAAGCATTTTTGCCATTCTATCCTTTTTTTACTTTTTTTAGATACTTTAAGCTAATTTTACAACTTCTTTCTACAACAGATTCAGCCTGTAAGAATCCTGTTTGATAAAGATAAACAACAATATGGTAAAGGACCAAAGGGAAGATCCACCATAGCTAAAAAAGGGCAAGGGAATCCCAATAACTGGCAGTAAACCCATCGCCATACCGATATTTACAAAAATATGCATAAACAAGATGGATGCAACACCATAGCCATAAATACGGCTAAAAGGAGAGCGTTGCCGTTCTGCCATAAAGATAATACGTATTAATAATCCAATAAATAAACTCACAACAACTAAACTTCCGACAAATCCCCATTCTTCGCCTACAGTACAGAAAATAAAATCGGTACTTTGTTCAGGAACAAAGTTAAATTTGGTCTGAGTGCCATTCAGATAGCCCTTACCTATAAATCCACCTGAGCCTATGGCTATTTTAGATTGATTTACATTATAACCAGCTCCTTTCAAATCCAACTCTTTGCCTAACAACACATTAATACGTTGGCGCTGATGATCCTGCAACACATGATTAAACGCATAATCCACTACGAAAATAAAACTGATGGTTAATACCAAAAATGCAACTACCGTTATAATTCCTCTTTTATTTCTTCTTATGAAAAAGATAAAAACTAAAGCCAATGCCAGCACTATTCCTGATAAAATAAATTGATTGACAAGTAATGCCAACACAAACAAGATGGCAATAATTAATCCAAATATCAAAATATTGCCCGATAATCCTTCGCGATACAATACCAGTATAAAAACAGCATATACCATTGCTGAACCGGTATCGTTTTGCAACAATATCAACAAAGCAGGAATTAAAAGAATTAAGGTAGCATAGAGCTTGGTTTTTCGTTCTTTGATATGAATATCTGAAGAACTCAAAAACTTTGCCAAGGCAAGGTTGCATGCAAACTTAGCGAATTCAGAGGGTTGTAATCCAAATCCGCCTATTTCAAACCAGGATTTCGAACCATAGGTTGTTTTACCTGAAACCAATACTACTATTAACAAAAGCAGAAAAAATCCATAAATCCCGAAAGCAAACTGGGAAAAAAATTTGGGGTCAATCGCCATGATAAACAATGCAATAAGAGCTGAAGACGCAATCCAAATCATCTGTTTTCCGTAACTCTGCGAAAAATCAAAAATACTTTTGTGATTTTCGTTATAGACTGCAGAATATATATTGAGCCAACCCATAAAAACCAACATCAGGTAGATGCTAACCATTACCCAATCAATATTTCCTAATATGCCTTTTTGTTCTCTCAATGTTTCAACATTATATTAGCATTGATCATTCTTTCTTCCAAATCTTTGCGTTTTACACTTTTTATGCTTTTTCGTAAATATTTTTCTATCATCAAACTTGCAATGGGAGCTGCCCAAACACCACCAAAACCTGCATTTTCGATATACACTGCTATGGCTATTTTGGGATTTACCCTGGGTGCAAAAGCGATAAAAATGGAATGGTCTTCACCCTGAGGATTTTGCGCTGTTCCGGTTTTGCCACAAACTACAATACTGTCAATTCTTGCCTGAGATGCGGTTCCACCCGGTTCATTCACCACCTCATACATTGCATCTGCCACAACCTGAAAATACTTGTCGCTGACTTTAGTTAAGTTTTTCTTTAAAAACAAGGGATTGATTATTTTGTTTTTACCGATGGCTTTTACAAAGTGCGGTGTGTAAAAATACCCTCTGTTGGCAAAAATAGCAGCGATATTAGCCATTTGTAAAGGAATAATCCCCATTTCGCCTTGGCCAATACTCAGGGAATAAATTGTACTAAAAGCCCAGGCATGATGTCCATAAATTTTATCATAATAATTGGCATCAGGAATACGACCTTTTTTAACATTGGGAATGTCAACGCCTAAGCGTTGGCCCAAGCCAAAACTCAATGCTTTGTCGTTCCATAAGTTGAGGCCCATTTCGCTATCGGTAAAACGATCTCTGGCAAGCCCATGCTGAATAACTTTTCTGAAAACCTGATAAAAATAAGGATTGCACGACATTTTGATAGCACTTTTTAAATCAGTTGCATTGGGATGATTGTGGCAGCCTAACAATGATTTATCACAGGGGAAAGCACTTCTTTCACTGATGACTCCTTCTTCAAGTCCTATTAAGGATTGAACAATTTTAAAGATAGACCCCGGAGGGTAAACCGCCATCAAAGCTCTGTCGAACAGAGGTTTGCTCGGGTCTCTGAGCAGTAAATTATAATTGGCTCCCCTTACTCTTCCTACTAACAAATTGGGGTCATAAGTTGGGCTTGATACCATGGTTAATATCTCACCTGTGGAAGGTTCGATGGCAACAATACTGCCAACTTTGTTTTTCATCAACGACTCACCGTAAGCCTGTAAATCAGCATCCAGGGTTGAGTGAAGCGGTTCTCCTGCAATAGCTACCGTATCGAATATCCCGTTATGAAAGCTCCCTTTTTCGCGGTTGAAAACATCCACCATCACGATTTTTGAACCTTTTTGACCTCTTAATATATTTTCGTAATATTTCTCCAATCCACTCATACCGATATAATCGCCCGGTTTGTAATAGGAATCGGTAACTTCGGTTCCAACTTCCCCAATATAACCTAAGGTATGTCCGGCAATGGATAAAGGGTATTTACGCAAAGTACGGGATTGCACATAAAACCCACTGTATTTGTACAACTTTTCCTGTAAATAACCATAATTTTCCTTTGAGATTTGTTTCTCAAAAGTTGAGGCAGCATAAGGAGAGTATTCGCGGGCCTTTTTAAGCTTGAGAATTAAATCTTCCTTGGTAATGCCAACCAAATTACAGAGTTCTGTCGTATCAAAAGCCTTTACTTGCCTGGGAATAACCATTAAATCATAAACGGCTTCGTTGTATACCAATAATTTTTGATTGCGGTCATATATCAAGCCCCGGGCAGGATAATTTGTAACAAAGCGCAATGCATTTTTGTTGGCTGATAATACATAGCTATTGTCAATTATCTGCAAAAAAAATAAACGTGCAATAAAAATAAAACCCACCACTACGAAAATGGTAATTACCACATATTTTCTGTTGTTGTAGGTTTTTTTCATTAGAAATTTAGTCTAATCTGTATTCAAACTTTTTGTATTCAAAAAACCCTGCTGGCTGATAAAAACCATAACAGGGTTAAATGTGCATCCGTTGATACTTCAACTTTGATCAATGTCCTTTATTTTCATTATAAATCTATCCTTTTTTCTGAAAATCTTTCAGCATTCAGTATACAATTACAATGACAAATTCAAAAACTTACCATCTCTTTTTGCTGGGTCTACCGGTTCTGCTTGTGTTTTCTGAATCTCTTTTATTGATGCTTGTATTCGGATCTTTTTTAAAACGGCCATCTGATTCTCTGGAAGGACGATTGTCTGGTTCTTTTTTATAACGGTTATCAGACTCTCTTGGTGGACGACTACCCGCATCTTTATTGAAACGACTGCCCGAAGAAGCATCTTTGTTCCATTCTTTTCTTTCTCCACCACCTCTTCTGTCGTCACTTCTTCTGTCGTCGGGTTTTCTGTCATCGCCTCTACGAGCAAAACTACGTCTTTCGTCGCTTCTGCTTTCGTTTCTTCTTGGAGCGGATGATCTTCTTTCGCCGCTACCACCATAGCTAGTTTCGCGACGGCCTCTGCTCCTTCCTTCGTCACCACCATCTTTTCTTGGAGATGATTGTTCAATGGCAACCGAACGGTCACCATATCTGACATCTTTGAATGCAGCCAGTATCATATCCAGATAGCTAGCTTCTACTTCAAAGAATGAAAATGATTTCAGTATTTCAATTTTACCGATTTTGATATCTTTGCTTTGCATAACATCATTCAACAAACCAATTAAATGAGGTGGTTGTAAACCGTCCATTTTTCCAAGGTTGATAAATAATCTTGCAAACCCTTCGGTTGTATCTGGTTTTCCTGAACGTTCACTGCCTTTTTCTGAAACATTCAAATCAGGAGCATTGCGGTAATAGGTAAGGAAACGGTTGAATTCTACAGAAACAAAGCGTTTTATCAAATCTTCTTTACTAAGTTCTTCCAATTTCTTATAGATGACAGGCAAAAAATCAGTAATTTCTTCTTCTTTCACTGCTACTTTTTCCATTTTGTCAATCATATAAAAAAGCTGCTTTTCGCAAACTTCTTTACCATTTGGAATCTTAGCCATTTTAAAACTTTTTCCTAATTGGCGTTCGATGTCTTTGATTTTATGCTTTTCACGCATATTGGTAATCGCAATTGAAATTCCGGATTTATCGGCTCTGCCGGTTCTTCCACTTCTGTGGGTATAGGCTTCAATTTCGTCGGGCAAGTTGTAATTAATTACATGGGTAAGGTCGTTGACATCCAATCCTCTGGCAGCAACATCCGTAGCAACCAACATCTGTAAATTCCTTACCCTGAATTTGCTCATAACACTATCGCGCTGAACCTGAGATAAATCTCCGTGTAAAGCATCGGCATTGTAACCATCTTTAATTAACCAATCGGCCACTTCCTGTGTTTCTCTTCGTGTACGGCAGAAAATAATTGCATAGATATCAGGATAATAATCAGCAATTCTTTTAAGGGCAAGGTATCTGTCTTTGGCATGCACCAGATAGCAATAATGTTTTACGTTGTCTGAACCAGAGTTACGGGAACCTACTGTTATTTCGATAGGTTTGTTCATATACCCTCTGGCAATTTTTTCGACCTGCGTTGGCATGGTAGCCGAAAACAACCAGGTGTTTTTGGTTTTGGGGGTTTCTTTTAATATTTCATTCAATTCATCCTGAAATCCCATATCGAGCATTTCATCTGCTTCGTCTAACACAGCATATTTGATATTGCTAAGGTTTATTTTCCCTCTTCTCATCAAATCGAGCATTCTACCAGGAGTTGCGACTATCACATTCACACCTCTCGACAATTGTCTCATCTGGGTTTCGATATTGGCACCACCATAAATGGGGATTACTTTAAAAGTTTCAATGTATTTTGCATAAGATTTTAAATCGTTGGCAATCTGAATGCACAACTCACGGGTTGGGCAAAGAATAAGTGCCTCCGGAGTCAAATTATTACTGTCTATTTTGTTGATAAGGGGTAATCCAAATGCAGCCGTTTTACCGGTGCCTGTTTGTGCAAGAGCAACTAAATCAGTATCTTGTTCTAATAAAACAGGGATTACTTCCTCCTGAACCGGCATTGCTCTTTCAAAACCTAATTCTTCAATGGCTTTTAATACGCGAGCATCAATACCTAATTCGCTAAATGTTTTCATTTTGTGTGTAATTTTTAATAATCTGCAAAAGTAGTCTAAATCTTTGACTTTCCGAAATATAATTTGAAATTATATTTATATTCCGTAGTTTTTAATAGGAATTTAATGGAATTTAAGTCTTAGCATTTATAAAAAAGCAAAATTAAAAATAAAACTTTTTTCTTTAATTTCAATCCAGCATAATCATCTGTTTGTCCAGTTATGGGAGATATTGGCAGTGTATTTTGATTTTTTATACCATTGATTAATTGGCAGACACCTATCGATGCATCGTTATAAAAAACGGAAACAATACTGCTGTAAAACAAAAAAACTCACATCGTTGAATGTGAGTTTTTCTTATGAAAGTATCGGAAACTATTCTGGATGAATTGCTTCTACTGGACAAACGTCAGCACAAGAACCACAGTCTGTACAAACATCTGCATCAATTTTATAGATATCACCTTCAGCAATAGCTTCTACAGGACATTCATCAATACATGTACCACAAGCAGTACAATCATCAGTAATTTTATAAGCCATAATATTTATTATTAAAAGTTAATTTTGTGAGTGCAAATATATTCAATAATTTCCTACTACCTAAAATAAATTTGAAATTTTTTTAATTCAAAAAATAATATTTTGTATCTATCTTATTTATAAGCAGTTGTATTAAGTTTCTTTTTCTCGATTTTTATTACCTATTTCTTTTTGCTTTTAAAAATAAAATACGAATAAAGCAATCCACTCTTTTCGTCTAGTAAATTTTCTTGTTTCTCTATTATTTCCCAATCCGAAAAATCAATATCAGGATAAAAAGTATCTGCCTCAAAATCCTTATGTACTTTTGTTAAATACAATTTGTCGGCAATTGGCATAAACTGCCTGTAAATGCTACCACCACCAATAATAAAGTTTTCCTTATCTGACTCGCATAAATCAATAGCATCCTCAATGCTGTATGCCATTACACAACCATCGATTTTTTCATCAGCAATATCTGTAATTACGACACTTCTTCGGTTGGGTAAAGGACGAATGGGCAGGCTTTCAAACGTTTTTTTTCCCATAACAATGGTATGATGGGTAGTTAGTAGCTTAAAACGCTTCAGGTCTTCCGAAAGATGCCACAGCAACTGATTGTCTTTTCCAATGGCATTGTTGTCGGCAATGGCCACAATGATAGATAGTTGTTTACTCATTTTTTATAAATTCAAAGTTAAATACTTTTTGTAAATTTAGTTTTACGATTGCTGACACTTCTTCAAAATCAAGTTTCTTACCCAGTTCTTTTTCAAGCGAAGTTACAGCTTTATCTGTAAACCCACATGGATGGATGTAGTTAAAATAATTTAAATCGGTGTTGACATTCAATGCAAAACCATGCATACTTACCCAATGACTAGTTCTAACTCCAATGGCGCAGATTTTTCTTACTTTCTTTGGATCTTTCACATCCAACCATACACCAATTGCATTTTCGAGCCGTTCAGCATGAATATCATACTGTTGTAGAGATAAGATAATGGCTTCTTCTAAGTTGTAAATATAATCTTTAATTCCCATTTTAAAGGCTGTTAAATTTAAAATCGGATAGCCAACCAATTGACCAGGACCATGATAAGTAATATCTCCACCTCGGTTAATCTTATGGAAAGTGGCATTCTTGGCCTGCAACTGAATGTAATCGATAAGCATATTGTCTTCCGATCCACTTTTACCCAGAGTATATACATGAGGATGTTGACAAAATATTAAATGGTTGATGATATCGGTTTTGTCCAAACGTTTTTCACTGAGAATACGGTTGAATAAGCTTTCCTGCAAATCCCAGCATTCTTTGTAATCAATTTCAGGTAACGAATGAAATATAGTTTTCTTTGACATATTTTAATTTTATTTGCCACAAAGGAGAACGTACTTTTAGAGCTTTGAGTGCCTAAAGTTAATAAATAGCGTAATTACTCCCCTTTTAATGATCCTTTAACCTTGATTTGATTCTCAGCGTGATAAGACGACCTCACCATGGGTGCACTTTCGGCAAATTCAAATCCTTTTTCCAATGCTATCAATCGATAAAATTCGAATTTTTCAGGCGTAATATATTCCTCAACCATTATATTTTGACGGCTAGGTTGAAGATACTGACCGATAGTTATGATTTTACATCCTGCAATTAACAAATCATCCATGGTTTGAAGAATTTCATCTTCCTTTTCGCCCAGTCCCAGCATAATACCCGACTTGGCAGTAAGACCACCCTGAGCGATGTATTTCAATACTTCTAAACTCAAGCGGTATTTGGCTTTGGTTCTTATAGTGGGCGTCAGGCGTTCTACCGTTTCAAGATTGTGGGAAATAATTTCGGGCTTTGCATCCATTATTTTCTGCAATAATATTTTATTCCCCTGAAAATCAGGTATCAAAACTTCAAGTGTAGTCAATGGATTCAGTTCCTTAATTTTCAGTATAGTTTCAACCCAATGTTCTGCTCCAAAATCAGCTAAGTCATCTCTGTCAACAGATGTAATCACACAATGCTTCAAACCCATAAGCTGGATTGAATTGGCAATGCTTAAAGGCTCTCCTGAATCTGGCGGTAAAGGTTTACCTGATATTACATTGCAAAACCGGCAATTTCTGGTACAAATGTTCCCAAGAATTAAAAATGTGGCTGTTCCTTTGCTCCAGCATTCTCCTAAATTTGGACAATCGCCACTTTCGCAAATGGTATGAAGCTGGTGATTTTTTACAATTTCTTTCACCTTGAGGTAATCATCGCCTTTCGATAATTTTATTTTGAGCCATTCAGGCTTTCTTTTAAATTCCATATTTAATTTTTTAATTAGACCACTGATGCAGCTGATCCATTAACGACTCTCTTTATGTATAAAATCCATAAAAATCTGTGTTCATCTGTGTTCCCGCAGGGATAGTGTCATCCGTGTTCCATCAAATTGCAATCGCCCCTTTTATATGAGGCTGTGGATTATAATTGATCAATTCAAAATCTTCGAATTTGAAATCAACGATTGATTTAACATCCTGATTTAAATTTAACTGAGGTAGTCCTCCTGGTTTGCGCGCCAATTGTGTTTTAACCTGCTCAATATGATTCATATAAATATGGGCATCCCCTAAAGTATGTACAAATTCATGCGCCTGATAACCGCAAACCTGAGCCATCATTTGCAATAAAATAGCATAAGAGGCAATATTAAACGGAACCCCCAGAAAAATATCTGCACTTCGCTGATACAAATGACAGGATAATTTGCCATTGGCAACATAAAACTGAAACATCACATGGCAGGGAGGCAAAGCCATTTTATCAATTTCGCCTACATTCCATGCACTCACAATATGACGGCGCGAATCGGGATTGGTTTTCAAGGCTTCCACCACCTGAGTAATCTGATCGATTACACTCCCTTCATTCGTTTTCCAGTTACGCCATTGGTAGCCGTAAATCGGAC
This sequence comes from Bacteroidota bacterium, assembly GCA_037133555.1. GTDB lineage: Bacteria > Bacteroidota > Bacteroidia > Bacteroidales > JACABE01 > JACABE01. Next base: position 44,691 of record JBAXNW010000010.1, on the reverse strand, counting down.
CTAAATCACCATTTGCATCCGCCCATTCATTCCAGATGGATACCTTATTTTCGTTGAGGTATTTCACATTGGTATCCCCATTCAAAAACCACAATAATTCGTAAATAATTGAACGCAGATGTAATTTTTTAGTTGTAAGAAGCGGAAACCCATTTTCAAGGTTGAAGCGCATCTGGTAACCAAAACAGCTGAGGGTACCGGTACCAGTACGATCTTCCTTACGGACACCGTTTTTCATCACATGATCAAGTAATTCAAGGTATTGTTGCATAGTATTTTAATATCGAATCATAAAACTTTCAGGATAATCTTTATTCATTTTTTCTTTCAGTTGGACTGCTTTATTTTTATCGGCAAATTTACCAATAATTAAACGGAAAAAGCTGGAATTCCCTTTTTTGATTTCCTGTATACTTGTTTCTTCTTTGCAATTGCTTTTAATTTTAGTTAAAAGCTTATCGGCATTGTTTTTAACTTTAAAACTTCCTATTTGCAATCCATACAGATTATTCTCAGATAATGGTTTAGTTTCAATAATTTTCGTTTCAGGAATTACTGTTTCTTGAATTTTAATTTCAGTAACTGCTGCTACTTGAATTTTAGGCTCTTCATATGCAATAAGCACTGGTTTTGCCATAGAAATTGCTAAAAGTGTTGTGTCTCTAGGTAGAAGTGGTTCTTTAACAGCCTCCGAATGGGTGGTTTTTGCTGTTTTAATACTGGCCATCAATTGTTGATGGGTAGCATCATTGGGTTTGCCGTAACTCAATATGGTGAGCTGTACTTTAGCCAGCCCATTGTAGACAAAATCTAAAGAATCGGCGGCTGCCCTCGATAAATCAATGATTCTTCTGTTGATAAATGGACCTCTGTCGTTGATTCTGACGATGATAGATTTATGATTGTTCAGATTGGTAACTTTTACCTTTGAATTAAAGGGAAGGCTTAGATGCGCAGCTGTCATTTTAGTTTCATCGTATTTTTCGCCATTGGCAGTTTTTTTTCCATCCAGCCAGCCATGATAATAGGAAGCAATCCCAATTTTGGCAGCCTGACGGTCCTGAGCTTTTAAAACCTGAAAGGATAATAAAATCAAGAGCATACTAAATGTAATAACAGTAAAGCTGAATCTCATTTTAATATCTTAAGTTCAAAGAGCAATTTTATAATTTAATGGCATTGGGATCGTGTTTGTGTTTAAAAAAGAGGGCAAACAAAATGGCAACTATCAAAGAATAAACTGCAAAAGTAAGCCATATTCCATGCCAGTTTTTATTGCCATTAACTGTAAAAAAGCTTTGAATAATAATCCCACTGATAAAACTTCCAGATATCGCACCAAACCCATTCGTCATCATCATAAACAATCCCTGGGCACTCGAACGGATTTTAGGATCCGTATTGGTTTCGATAAACAGTGAGCCTGAGATATTAAAGAAATCAAATGCCATCCCATACACAATACAGGAAAGAATAATCATCCATAAGCCATTGGCTGGATCACCATAAGCAAACAAGGCAAAACGCAACACCCAGGCAATCATACTCATTAACATCACTTTTTTAATCCCAAATTTTTTCAAAAAGAAAGGAATGGCCAATATAAATAGTGTTTCTGAAATCTGCGAAATCGACATAATAATGGTTGAATACCTTACAACAAAAGAGGTGGCAAACTCCGGTACTTTTTTAAAATCATCCAGAAAAGTATCACCGTACATATTGGTTAATTGCAAAGCTGCACCCAAAAACATTGAGAAAACAAAGAAAAGTAACATTTTGTAATTGGCAAACAGCTTAAATGCATTCAAGCCAAATAATTCAATCCAGCTCGATTTGCCTGAAGTTTGTTTTTGAGGCAGACATTTAGGCAATGAAAATGAATAAACTCCTAAAACAATAGAGGCAATGGCCGAAATGTAAAATTGAACTTCTGTTGCTTTATTCCCTGACAGATTGGTGACCCACATGGCCAAAATAAAGCCGATGGTTCCCCAAACACGAATGGGAGGAAATACCTTGACTACGTCTAAATTATTATTTTTAAGCGCATTGTAAGATATTGAGTTGGCTAGCGAAATAGTTGGCATATAAAAAGACATGGCTACCAGCATTACCCAAAAAAAGGTATCAGGATTGCCAACCTGGGCGCAATAAAATATGGCAAATCCACTTAAAATGTGAAGGATACCGTATAATTTTTCTGCATTCACCCATCTGTCGGCTATAATTCCCATTAAAGTCGGCATAAACAAAGAAGCTATCCCTAATGTTGAAAAAATAGCACCAAACTCAGCACCACCCCATTGTTTAGTAGCAAACCAATAATTAGCAATGGTAATGAGCCAGGCTCCCCAAACAAAGAACTGTAAAAAATTCATCAATATCAATCGATTCTTAATACCCATCCTATTTCCTCCTTTTAAATTTGTGTCTGTAAATATTTACTTTTTCTAAAAAAACAACCTAAATGCGACTCAAAATAACCAATAACCTAATAACCAATAACTACTTCCCTTCTCTCTTTTTAATTTCATCTCTCACCTGGGATGCTCTTTCGTAATCTTCATTCTCAATGGTGATTTTTAACAATTCCTCTAATTCGTCCATTGTATAATCTTTTAATTTATTAGGATCTTCGTCAGGGTAGTCTGTTTTTGTTTTTAAATCATTCTCGTTTTCGGTCATGATGATACCAGCAGATGCCAGTACATTTTCGTAGGTATAAATAGGACAATGAAAGCGCAATGCCAAGGCAACTGCATCAGAAGTACGGGCATCAATTTCTGCTTCTTTACTTCCATCGCTGGCAATTAGTTTAGCGTAAAAAACGCCTTCCGAAAACTTATGTATGATGACTTCCGAAATTTTAAGGTTAAAAGTAACAGCTATGCTTTTAAACAAGTCGTGTGTCAATGGCCTTGTTGGTTTCATTTTTTCCAATTCAATTGCGATAGCCTGGGCTTCAAACCCGCCGATAATAATTGGTAATCGTCTTTCTCCGGTTGATTCACCAAGAATGAGGGCATAGGCTCCTGTTTGCGTTTGACTATAGGATAAGCCTATGATGTCTAATTTAATCTTTTCCATTATGGAATTGCTATTTTGAGCATGAATTGAAAACTAATATATTGCAAAAATAAATTTTTTTATTCGAACTTTTGAATTTTAATATCCTTAAATCAATTTTTACAATAAAATCAGTTTTTAAGGATGTTTTTTCGCAATTTTTCTCTTTTAAAATACAAAATCATAAAATCCTCTTTTCGTGGTATTTACAAAATTTTTTAATTTTTACAAAACATTTCTAACAATGAAGTGTTAAGAAAAACAATAAAATATATTTAGCAAAAATAACGATGTTTTGAAACTTTTTCTTAAGTTTGCTAAAAAAAATAAGTATTTTGAACAAAAATTTACAATCTATGAAGAAAATTTATGGCGTATTGGCAGCATTTTTGTTGCCGGTTTTTAGTTTCGCGAGCGAGGCTAATCTGGTTATTCCTGAAGGTATTAGAAACGAAAGTATATTATACTGGGGTTTTTTAATTACAATCTTGGGAATGTTATTTGGTTTATACCAGTTTTTGAAAGTTAAAAAAATCAAAGCACATCAATCGATGCTTGATGTTGCTCAGGTTATTTTTGAAACTTCCAAAACTTACCTTTTTCAACAAGGTAAATTCCTGCTGATATTATTTGCTTTTATCGGTTCAGCTGTCGCTTTTTATTTTGGTTATTTATCCGAATCTAGTTTTGGTTTTGGCGGCGTAGCCATGATACTTGGCTGGACGGTATTGGGTATTTTAGGTTCATACAGCGTAGCTTGGTTTGGTATCCGCATGAATACACTGGCAAATTCAAGAATGGCCTTTGCTTCTTTAGAAAGAAAACCTATCAAATTATTAAACATTCCTTTAAATGCAGGGATGAGTATTGGCGTGATGCTGATCTCTCTCGAATTAATCATGATGCTCATCATACTGATGTTTGTTCCGGGTAAATATGCTGGTGCCAGTTTTATTGGTTTTGCCATTGGTGAATCTTTAGGCGCTTCTGCTTTACGTATTGCAGGTGGTATTTTTACAAAAATTGCAGATATCGGATCCGATTTAATGAAAGTAATTTTCAAAATTGGCGAAGACGATCCTCGTAACCCAGGTACCATAGCCGATTGTGTGGGTGACAATGCTGGAGATTCTGTAGGTCCTACTGCCGATGGTTTCGAAACTTACGGTGTTACAGGTGTTGCTTTAATCTCTTTTATTTTATTGGCCGTTACTGGTGCAGATCTTCAAACTAAACTATTGGTATGGATTTTTGTAATGAGAATCATGATGATCATTACTTCTATCGTATCTTTTGGAATTAACAATGTAATCAGCAAAGCAAGATACAACCACGTAGATGACCTGGATTTTGAAAAACCATTGACTTCATTGGTATGGCTGACCTCTATTTTGTCTATTGTCGTAACTTTTATTATCAGTAAATTAATCATTCCTGATATCAATGGGAATACAGACATGTGGTGGATACTTTCTTCTATCATCAGTTGTGGAACATTGGGTGCTGCTTTGATTCCAGAGTTTACCAAATTGTTTACCAGTCCTAAATCTACCCATGTAAAAGAAGTAGTGGAAGCATCCAAAGAAGGTGGTGCCTCTTTAAATATCTTATCCGGTTTGGTTGCAGGTAACTTCAGCGCTTTCTGGCAGGGAATGGTGTTTTTCTTATTGATGTTTTTGGCTTATTATGCAAGTACCTTCGGCTTAGTTAATTTCATGATCTATCCTTCCATTTTCGCCTTCGGCCTGGTAGCCTTTGGTATGCTGGGTATGGGTCCTGTGACCATTGCAGTTGACAGTTACGGTCCTGTTACAGATAATGCTCAATCCATCTATGAATTATCGCTGATTGAAGAAATTCCTAATATTGATGCAGAAATTGAAAGAGATTTTGGTTTCAAACCTGATTTTGAAAAATCAAAATATTACCTCGAAGCCAACGATGGTGCGGGGAATACTTTTAAAGCCACAGCTAAACCAGTACTCATTGGTACAGCTGTAGTTGGTGCAACCACCATGATTTTCTCTCTCATACTTGTCATCCAACATTCTTTGGGTATTCAACCCGAAATGGTATTGAATTTATTGAATCCTTATTCAATTTTCGGATTCCTATTAGGCGGTGCCGTGGTATACTGGTTCTCAGGAGCTTCTATTCAGGCAGTATCTACCGGTGCCAGTCGTGCCGTTGCTTATATCAAGGAACATATTAACTTAGACCCCAATGCACCTAAAAAAGCAGACGTTGAAAAATCAAGAGCCGTTGTAAAAATATGTACACAATATGCTCAAAAAGGTATGTTGAATATCTTTATTGCTATTTTCTCTTTTGCGTTGGCATTTGCCTTCTTAGCATCACCTGTCGATTTAGTGGCTGGCATGAGCGAAGCGGATAAATTAAAAGCTGCCGCTCCTGTTTCCTTATTTGTAAGTTATCTAATTTCAATTGCCTTCTTTGGTTTGTATCAGGCGATATTTATGGCCAATGCCGGTGGAGCCTGGGACAATGCCAAAAAAGTAATTGAAGTGGATATGAAAGAAAAGGGAACCGATTTGCATGCAGCAGCTGTTGTGGGCGATACCGTTGGTGATCCTTTTAAAGATACTTCTTCAGTTGCCCTCAACCCTATTATTAAGTTTACCACTTTATTTGGTTTATTGGCCATGGAAATTGCCATTTCTGAAGCATTCAGACCAATTGCTCATTATGTTGGGATTGCTTTCTTAGCTGTTGCTTTGTATTTTGTTTACCGTTCTTTTTACAAAATGAGAATCAAACAATAATTCTTCCAACGAATTCTATATCTAAAAGCCTGATAACCTCAGGCTTTTTTTTATTTATGCACAGAAAGACTGAGGTCACACCGCTAAACGGAATTATTTCTTTATTGTGAAATAAATGGAAAAATATGAAAAAAATCGCATCTTTCATGAAATATCATTAATAACCAACTACCAAAGTTCATCAGCAATATTGATAAAAAGATGTTCACTATAACCTAAACCTTATTAGGGAAAGAGATGAACATATACAATCAGCTATTCATGACTGGATGTTAAACCGGAGCTGCTTGAATAAGAAGCTTCTTTTTTATTAAAATATGAATTTGTAGTTATTTTGCTGTTTAATATTTTTTTATTGTACATTTGTATTTAATTAATATACTTCCCCACTGCAAAACAAATTATATTACAATGAGACCACTTACGTTAAATTTACCGCTTACATACAACCAGATTATAAGTTTAGTGGAGCAATTACCCATCAATGAGAAAATAAAATTGGGTAAAAAAATAGCAGAAGAAGCTTTAGACGAAAAGCTTACAAGGCTTCTCAATTCATTTAAGACAGATGAATTACAAGACGAAATTATAACTGAAGAAGTTGAAAATGTAAGGAAAGAACTGTATGCAAAGAATAAAAAACATTAGGATAATCATTGACACTAATATTTTTATAAGTTTTTTGATTGGAAGACGCATATCGGGTTTAAAAGAACATATTGTAAATTTTAAAATAAAATTGATTTTTACAGAGCAGTTAATTCAGGAGATAAAACTTGTGACTAAGCGACCACGGTTAAAGAAATACTTTTCTCCTAAAGATGTCGAAGAAATGATACAGCTAATTTATGGAATAGGCGATAATGTTGAAATAGCAGAAGAACCGGAGCTTTGTCGAGACCCTAAAGACAATTTCCTGTTAGCTTTATCAGATAAAGGCAGAGCCAATTTTTTAGTACCTGGCGACAAAGATTTACTTATTTTAAAAAAATATAAAACAACATCAATCATAACTTATACCGATTTAGAAAAAATGATGCTAACGATGTAAGTTTATTTGTAGGATACTCCTCAAATTTAGGACACAAACTTAAGCGTAAAATTTCACTAAATTTCTGGCATTCCATTGCAGTGATTTTAGTTTTGCCTACCTTTACCCTGAATTTTAAACAGCATGCTTCATAAGCTTCATTCTGTATACTTATAAAGCTTCTATTGATTTGTGAAATACAATAAATTCAGCTAAAATGAAAGTTTTAAAAAATAAACTGCTGCTAAAATTAATACTGTCACTTCTGTTTTCTTTGTTGGTATTTGTTTTTGAAATTTTCGAAAACCATCAAAACAAAGTTGAAAATATTGCAAAATCTATCCGTTCTTGCTTAATTTCAAAAGAGAAACAAGTGGATGCCCTTTTTGCTGATATAACATCAAATTATCAATCAAATGGAAACTGGGAGAACTTACAGCAAATAATTCCCTCAAGCATTTTCAAGGATGAAGGCTTGCTTTTTTTGATTTATCAAAAAGATACTTTAACGTATTGGTCTGACAATGGGGTTCCCATTGATTTATTGAAACCCAAAGACTTCAGTCAAAACCCCATCCTCAAACTCCAGAACGGCTGGTACAGGGTAAAATATTCAAATCTGCAAGAAACCCAGATTGTAGCATTGATATTGATTAAAAACGAATACAGCTATCAGAATGATTACCTGGTAAACAGTTTCCAACCAGATTTTAAAGCGCCACCACAAATCGGGATTGACCTGAAAAAATCAAATTATCAGATTACGGATGCCAATGCTAGCTATTTATTTTCTGTTCATTTGACTGCAGCTTTACCTATAAGCGATCATGCTCTTTATATTTTATTGCTGCTGTATCTTACCGCATTTATTTGTTGGATTTTTCTGCTGTTTGATTTATATAGCAACACAAACATTTTGTATAGATTTCCATTGCTGCGATTTGTGTTATTTTTAACCGCTATTCTGTTTTTAAGAGCTTTGTTGTTCTTCTTTCATATTCCAGCGGCTTTATCCGATTCAAAACTTTTCAGTCCTTATTTCTACGCATCCACAGCCTATCTGCCTTCGTTGGGAGATTTATTCATCAACGCCCTGCTTTTCTTGGCAATTGCATACCTGTTTTTTACGAAGTTAAATACAAATGCATACAGCCAAATGAAAAAGCTGAAGCTTCAGTTTTTGAGTGTTGTAATGTTGTTTGCCATTCTACTTTTTTTCTATGGCTATGTGGTATTGTTCAAAAGCATCATCATCGATTCAAGCCTGCCTTTGGTGTTGAATAATATTTTTGGATTCAGCATCGAGAGTATCATAGGGAGTCTCGTGATTTTTGCAATCAGTACAGGATTTTTAATGATAGCCATTCGATTGTTTGGCTTGGCTTATCATAACTTGAACAATCTTAAAGTATTGCTAATATGCTTGCTGATAAGTTCACTGATTTTTGTCTTACTTCCTTTTCCCGATTTACTGAAAGAAGGACTTTTCTATCCGCTTAGTTTTTTAGGTCTGTTGAGCATTTTCTTATGCTTCGAAAAATATGGACCTAAAATATCCGTTTTTCAGAAAATTATGGTGATCATTTTGTTCTTTTCTTTATTTTCAACCTATTCATTGTATAAATACAACGATAGCAAAGAAAAAGGAAAACGCAAATTATTGGTTCAGAAATTGACTGCTGAAAACGATCCGATTGCAGAATTTTTGATCAAGGATATTATGCCCAAAATTGCCAGTGACACCATGATTGCGAGGCAATTAAAATACTTCTACCCTAAAGATTCAATTATTAATTATTTAAAATCAAGCTATTTTAAAGGCTATTTAGGAAAATATTCAGAGCAGATTACCTTGTGCAAGGATTTTGAAACATTGATCATCAATCCTGATTTTACGACTATCAATTGCGACAACTATTTTTATGATAAAATTACCGCCATCGGTAAACCAACCACCTGCGAAAATTTTTACGCCCTCGATTATGGAAATGGGAGCAACAGCTATATTGCCTTGTTCCGTTTTTTTGAAAACCATAACGATTCATTGTTGCGAACGTCCTTGTACATTGAGCTCGATGCAAAGATTGTTGCCAAAGACCTGGGTTATCCCGAATTGCTGATTGATCAAAAAATAGATATCAACCCCGATTTAAGCAATTACTCTTTTGCTCGCTACAATAAGGGCATCTTGGTGACGCATTACGGAAAATGCTTATATAAAGATGTATTGATGGATCACGACCAATCCAACACTTTTAGTTTTGAAGATAAAGATGAATACAATCACTTACATTACCACGTAAACACAAAAACAGATTTTATTATCAGCACACCCAATCTTAGTCTGTTGGAAAGGCTGGCACCCTTTTCCTATATTTTTATTTTCTTTGGTTTGGCTAGCCTCCTATTTGGGCTGATTACGGGTAAAATTTTGTCTATTATTCCTCTTGCTTTTAACTTTAAAACAAGACTACAACTCTCTATTTTAACCATTATCGTTGCTTCTTTCATCATTATTGGTATTACGACCTTGTTCTATATTTCTCAATTGAATAACGAAAAAAACTCGGAATTGCTCACAGAAAAGACGCATTCAGTTCTCATCGAAATAGAGCATAAAATTGGATCCAAACCATCAATTACACCACAACTTAATATTGAAATTGGAAATTTACTGGTGAAATTGTCAAACATTTTCTTTACCGATATCAATCTGTTTGATGCAAAAGGCAATTTACTGGCATCATCCCGTTCACAAATTTTCGATGAAGGTTTGATTTCCCGAAAAATGAATCCTATAGCTTATTTCCAATTAAAAAACATTGGAAAAACGCAATTTGTCGAAAAGGAAAATATTGGCAAGCATGAGTATTTGTCAGCTTATATGCCTTTTCGTAACAACGACAATAAGCTGGTGGCTTACATCAACCTCCCCTATTTTGCCAAGCAAAGTGAATTAAAGAAAGAAATTTCATCCTTTTTAAAAGCCTACCTCAACATTTATATTTTTTTAATTGCAGTAGCCGTTCTGATTGCATTATTTGTCTCCAACTACATAACACGTCCGCTCAAATTGATAAAAGACAAATTAAGTAAGTTGAAATTAGGAAGCAAAAACGAGAAAATTGATTGGATGCGAAACGATGAAATTGGCAACCTGATAAAAGAATACAACAGCATGGTGGACCAGTTGGCTAAGAGTGCCGAAATGCTGGCGCAATCGGAAAGAGAAGTGGCCTGGCGTGAAATGGCCAAACAGGTGGCTCACGAAATCAAGAACCCCCTAACGCCTATGAAATTGAGCATACAGCATTTACAAAGAGCATGGTACGACAAGGTGCCCGATTGGGATGAAAGGCTGAAACGTTTCACCAATACCATAGTTGAGCAAATAGACTCACTTTCCTTAATTGCTTCTGAATTTTCTGATTTTGCCAAGATGCCGCGCTCTGATTTTGAAAAAGTTGAAATTTCGAAAGCTTTGCAAAATACCATTGATTTATTTAAAGACAGTACCGAAAATAAAATTATATTTGATAGCCAGATTCCGGAGAATTCTTATGTATATGCCGATAAAAAACAATTGATCAGGGTGTTTAATAATTTGATCAAAAATGCAGTACAGGCCATTCCTTCTTCAGTAAAAGGGAAAATCAGTATCAGGCTTGAAAAGAAAGCGGATTTTATTGAAATAAAAATTACCGACAATGGGATTGGAATAGGCAAAGAAGAACAGACTAAAATATTTTCTCCCAATTTTACCACCAAATCAGGAGGTATGGGTTTAGGCCTGGCCATGGTAAAGAGCATTGTTGAAAGCACAGGCGGGAAAATATGGTTTAACTCGGAAGAGGGAAAAGGGAGCAGTTTTGTGATCGCATTAAAAGCGTATAATTCTTAATTTTGGTTTGATTTATGATATTGTGTGGTTTGTAAAAATAAAGATTAGAGTTACGATCCTATTAGTTCATTATAGGCGGGTTCAAATTGCTGAATAAAATCATCACCTATCGTAAATATGTTATTGTCAATTAGTTCAATTTCTTTGCCTTTTCGATGTTTTATTTTATGAATGGAAATAATGCTGCTTTTATTGATTCTGATAAAATCAGGAAAAGGTAAAATTTCGATCATTTTTTTTAATGAAGCATTATATTTAAAACATTTATTATCGTCTCTTACAATATCCACAGAATTGCCATTTACTTTGCATAATAACACATCATTCAGGTATATTTTTTCTTCTTTCAGCAAACCTTTAACATGTAAAAAACTAATGGGATGTTCTGTTTTTGAAGGGTTATCTGGTTTGATTTCTTCCGGATTAAACAAAAGCATAACGTTGGAAAGCGTTTTGCATAATCGTTCGGGTCTGATGGGTTTTTTCAAAAAGCCAACTACCTGATTATTAAGATAAGTGTCTTCTGCATGGGCAGGGTAACAGGAAGTAACAATTACTTTTATAGATTTGTCAATAATTTCTAATAAGTCCAGCCCACTCATGCCCGGCATTTCGATATCCAGAAAGAGCAGATCAGGTTTCTTTTCTACCAGCATATTCACGGCTTCAAAGGCATCATAGCAGGAGCCGATACATTCCAGAAAATCATAGTTGGCTATAAGAATGCTAAAGCTTTTATGAGCAAGCACATCGTCATCCACAATAATATAAGTCCATTTTCTTTTCATGAAGTAATATAGTATAAATAAAAGGCAAAGTTAGGAAAATTTTAACAATCAAAAAAATCTCAGGTCATATTTACATCACTTTCAGGTAATTTATTTTACAAGCTAATTGTTTGAAATGAAGTGATTTAATTGAATTTTAACAAACTTAAGTCATATTTAGGTCACTGGCCGGAATATGAGTGTAAAATATATGTTTTTTGCAGTTATATTTGCAGCGTTATTTACAAAAAAATTACGAAAGAGCATAAAAAACCTCCTTCGTTTTAATAAAAGAAATAATTATTTGCAGACAACTACTAACCATTAAAAAAAGCGAAAGGAGGCAAGGCAAATGTAAGAAATATTATTTGTAAGTCGGATAAAATATTTATCTGGCTTACCGCACAACCCTAAATAAGTCATTTAAATTGTGTGTTATCATGGGTGTAATTCAATAATATTAAAAACAAATAACATTAAAAAATGAAAAAGTTATCATTAATTATATGCGTCTTATGTATTGGAATATTTTTATATTCTTGTAAAAAAGAAAGTAAAAGTGTAAATACAAACAATAAGATTACATATCAAAATTTAAATTTTAAAAATCAAGCTACTAATTTAAATAATTTAAAAGTTGATGAAGGAGGAGGAACTATAGTTGAATGGGACGAATGGGGTAGGAAAAAAAAGCAATGTAAAGGATGGGGTTTATGTAATGCCGTTTGGTTTCCTAAAAAAGACACAAATCGTGTTTCTAATTATTCAGCATCTTTAAACTTTGATCCTCTAACTGGAACCTATTATATTGACATTTTGCTTAGTGAACCAATGCCTTCTCCAATACCAGAAGAATTATTAAATATTCCTATTGATGAAAATTTTACGATATTTACTAAAGAGGTTGTTGGTAGAGATTTGATTTTTGAAACAGGGATATATCAATTTAATGAATCTCTCGACGAATTTGGAGGTTATAGAATTTATCTAAAATAATACTTATATAGAGTAGTGATATGGTAATCACTACTCTATTTTAATACAAACTATAATATGAAATATATAATATTCTTATTTTTTATCTTGACATTTCATTTATCAACAGCTCAAAATACCAACTATTTATTGAAAGATGCTTCATCTAGTATGAATGAAATTAAGAATTACAATAAAATAGATAGTTTGCCTAAATTTTATATAATAGATAATTCGTCTTTCGATTCTCTGATGAAATCTTCAACGAAAAAATACAAGATTATTTATAATTTTTCACACAAATGTTCTTCAAGCAGAGAAGTATTGCCTAAATTACTTGAATTTATAAGACAAAAAGTAACAATTTTCGAACTTTATTTAATTATTGGATATCGGTATGATAATGTATTTGATATCTCTAACTATCTTAAAAATAAAATTCATTTTTACGAACCAGCATATTTTTTAGACATAAAAAAATATGGAAAAAGGAAAAATCCATTTTCAAGACTAGAAAAGTTTATTAAACAATATTGTCCTCAATGTGAATATAAAAAAATGGGATTTTCGAGTTATTTTGTATTAGATAAAGATAATAAAATTATTTTACATACAAATTGGGAATATGATAGCAATGCACTAGTAAATGAGTTAAAAAAGCTTCCATAATTTAATATAAAATTCACTCAGAGCTAATATCATGAATCTATTTAATTTATAAGGTACAAACGAAGTGACTAACAGAAATATATTTGAATCGTATTTTTTTAATAATGATTGCTTTATATGCCCATAAATGAACATAAAAAACCTCCTTCGTTTTAATAAAAGAAATAATTATTTGCAGACAACTACTAACTATTAAAAAAAGCGAAAGGAGGAAAGGCAAATGTAAGAAATATTATTTGTAAGTCGTATAAAATATTTATCTGGCTTGCCGCACTGCCCAGCTATAAGTCATTTATAATGTGTGTAATCAGGGGTATAGATCTAATAATATTAAAAACATAATAATAATCAAAAATGAAAAAAATAAGTTTAATAATAGCAAGTTTGCTAATATTTTCAAGTTTTATTTTCTACTCTTGTAAAAAAGAAGATAAACTTAATAATACAAATGGTTCAGTAAATGTAAGTAAACCAAATAATCCAAAAAGAAGTACAGAAAACCCTTTTGATTTTGTTGGTGTTGAACATAATCAATATCTTGATTATTTGTCAGCAAATTGCAATGTTAATGCAATTACTAAAATTGATATTTATAACGCAAACAAAGGGTTTTTTAGTGATTATTCGTTAACTTATGACCAATTTGAGCAACAACTATTAAAAAATCAAGATCAAATTTTAAAACTGAGTAATGGAGAAGATAATAATTTAGTAAATAATGACTATAATGATGAACTTACCAAATTATGTTTGACACAATTTAATGACCTTATAGGAAGCTTGGTAAAAAACGATGAGTTAGTATCACCGGATTTTTTTAGTTTACAAATTGAAAAAATTGAACAAAGTGTAATTGAACAAGGTTTGTATTCATTACCTGATACTGATACTATTAATAATCATGCTCGGGTTTTGTGCTTTTTATCAATTGCTAAACATAGCTATAATTACTGGTACAATGCTTATATGGATAATACTAACCCTTGGCATAATATTGTTTATTCTGCAGTAAATAGTAATTCTAAAGGTATTTTTGGCGCATTATGGACTGGTATTAAAGCTATTGGTAAAGCTATAGTTACTCCTTTTGCTGATGCTTATGGATTTCTTTCACCATCTCCTGAAAACGTAGAATTTTCTAATCCGATGACAGGACAAGGCCCAACAATAACATACAGCCTTTCAACTTGTATTCATTCTGCAGGTCAAGCTTCAGCTTCTGTGTGGTAATTTAATTTTAAATAATACTACCCTTATATTTTAAAGGGTAGTATTATTTCTTTAATAAAAATAATACGTATGTTAAAAATAAAAATATTATTACTACTTTTGTTTGTTTCATCGATGCTTTGTGCCAAAGCTATTTATCAAATAGAAGGGTTTGTAAAAGATTCCTTAACAAAACAAGCTATTCCTTTTGCAAATATTTCGATAGCAAAAAACATCCAGAAAGGAACTATCTGTAATGGTGATGGATATTTCGTTTTTAAATTTCAGGAAAATGAACTGAATGATAACATATTAATTTCTTGTATGGGATACATAGTAAAAAATATTCCTGTAAATAAGTTGCTAAATAATAAAAATACGATTTACTTAAGTGCAAATGTTAAGTTGCTCAATATATTTGAAATTAAAAACTATACTTCACCCGAAAGATTATTGGATGAAGTAATAAAACAAATACCTGTAAATTATAAAACGACTGAAACACCACTGATCAATTCATTTAATAGATGTTATATATATATTAATGACACTTTATCAAGGTTTTCAGAAGTTTCTTATGAAAGTTATGATAATAGAAAATATTATGATTATATTAAAATATTAAAAAACAGATATTTAATAAGAAAAGATTCAATTTATAATAAAACATTATATGCTAACAATCTTATTTTTACTTTTCATGATATTATAAATACCCCCTTTAAATGGGTTTGTTTTAATAAAAAAAACTGGGAAAAGTATAATATTCAAATGTCATACAATAATATAAATTCAGACTACTATTATGAAATAAAATTTGAATCAAAAAAGAAGTATTTGGACACATTACATGAAAAAATTGTATTAACTATTAATCCTATCGATTTTTCGATGAGTAAAATTACATGGACATATTTTAATAAACATTCGATGAGTAACTCAGAATATTACTATAAGAAATTCAATAATATTTGGGTTCCAAGTTTTTTTGCTTCAAATTTACATTTCACATTTCGCGATAAATATAAAGTTTTAATGAAATATGAAAATCTGGTTACCGAAATAAGCTATGATGAAAATAAAATTACTGAATTTACTAATAATGCAATCATCAATATTCCGAATGCTTCAATAAATTTAATGCCAAGTGATAATATTGATGACACTTTTTGGAATAATAATAACTTTTTACCCATTGAAAATAAATTAAAACAAGAAATAGAAATATTAAAAAAATTATAAGAATTATATCATGAAAAAATTATTATTGATAATCTTGCATTTTCTACTACCGATTCTATATTTGTAACAGGTACAAATTATTCATTAGACTCCACTTTTTTTAACTGCCAAGAAGACAATACCATTTTTTTATGGAATATAAAGCTAAATGGACAAATAAACTGGCAAAAATACTATGGCATTGGTAAAAAATTTATTGTGACCGATATTACGAAAACTAGTGATGGCGGTTGTTTTTTGGTGGGAGTAGTATGGGATTGGCATCATTTCAGAATTTACTACTGATTTGTTTTTCATCAAGTTAGATAAAAACGGGAATGTATGTGGCTCAGTAGGCATTAATGAAACAATAACTCAAAGCGAAATACTGGTTTATCCTAACCCTGCCAGAGATTATATTAATTTTGATATGGGCATGTATAAGGATTTTCAGTTATCGGTATATAATTCGGTAGGACAAGCTATTTTGCAAAAGGAATTTACATCGGGCAATAATACTATTTATATCCGGAATTTCAAACAAGGCATATACTACTATCGACTGATAAATGATAAAGGGAAGGTGATAAGCGGGAAGTTTGTGAAAGAATAAAAAAGAAAAAAACAGTATCTTTCACAGAGAGATACTGTTTTTTTAATCTTTTCGCCTTGAAAAAGTAGCCTATTTGATTTTCATCAGTATTTGCGATTTGTTTACATTCTCCCCTTCTTTAACGTACACATCTTCAATAACGCCATCCAATGGAGCCAGCAGAACATTGTCCATTTTCATTGCCTGAAAAGTAATTAATTTTTCTCCTTTTTTTACTTTATCCTTTTTCTTCACAAAAATCTTGAGAATAGTCCCGGGAATAAAAACATAAATTTCACGTGGATCTTTTGCCTTATAAGGTTTCTTTTCCTGATTTCTTTTAGGAATAATTGTGCGATAAAGAAGATTATCAATGTTCAGATCCTGGTATTTGCTGTAATCTTTTTCTTCCGGATTTTGTTCTATTTCTTCCATTATTGTTCAGTTTGAATGAAATTTAATTAATAATTTAAACTCAGTTAAAAATGGGAAAGAATTAAAATGGCGGTACGCCATGTTTTTTATAGGGATGTGTTTCCTGTTTATCTTTAGAAATATCCAGGGCGTGAATCAGGAAGTGACGGGTTTCGCTGGGATCAATTACCGCATCAACATAACCGTAAGCAGCCGCTACATAAGGATTAGCAAATTTCTTTTTGTATTCAGCAATTTTCTTTTTGCGCATTTCTTCAGGATTCTCTGCATTGAGAATTTCATTTCTGAAAATGATATTGGCAGCACCTTCAGGACCCATTACTGCAATTTCAGCAGTTGGCCATGCAAAAACGAAATCGGCTCTTAAATGGTTAGAGCACATGGCAATATAACCACCACCATAAGCTTTACGCAAAATAACGGTGATTTTTGGAACCGTAGCTTCTGAGTAAGCATATAAAATTTTAGCACCATGGCGGATTACACCAGCATGTTCCTGGTCAATACCTGGCAAGTATCCTGGTAAATCTACAAAAGTAACCAATGGAATATTAAACGCATCGCAGTATCTGATAAATCTTGCGGCTTTGTCAGATGAATCCACATCCAACACACCTGCCAGCACCAAAGGCTGATTGGCAACAAAACCAACAGATTCACCGTTGAGGCGGGCAAATCCAATTACAATATTGGCAGCCCATTTTTCGTGAACTTCCAGAAAATCTGAATCATCACTTACGGCCTTTATAATGCTTCTGACATCATAAGGAAGTTGTGGATTGGTAGGAAATACACCTTCTATCTTGTAAGATTTTGTCTTGGGCGATTTTTTAGGGAAAGAGGCAGCTTTCTTGGTATTGTTCCAAGGGATAAAACTAACTAATTTTTTAATCTGTTCAAAACATTCTTCTTCACTTTCGGCAAAGAAATGTGCATTTCCGGTCAATTCAGCCTGAACCCTTGCACCGCCTAGTTCTTCCATCGAAATTTCTTCACCCAAAACGGTTTTGATAACTTCGGGACCAGTAATAAACATTTTTGAAATTTTATCAACCACAAAAACAAAGTCTGTTAAGGCAGGTGAGTAAACAGCACCACCGGCACAAGGACCTAAAATAACCGATATTTGAGGAATTACGCCTGAAGCAAGTGTATTCCTATAAAAAATTTCACCATATCCTGCCAAGGAGTTAACTCCTTCCTGAATACGGGCACCACCAGAATCGTTAATACCAATGATAGGCACTTTCAATTTCATGGCATGATCCATGATCTTGGTTATTTTTTTTGCATGCATATAACCCAGCGAACCACCGGCAACGGTAAAATCCTGCGCATAAATACAAACTGGATGACCATAAATGGTACCTGTTCCCGTGAGAACACCATCACCCGGCAGGTATTTTTTATCCATGTCAAAATCTTTTCCCGAATGTTCTACAAACAAGTCGTATTCAAAAAAAGAATTCGGATCTAACAAAGTTATAATTCGTTCCCGGGCAGTTAACTTTCCTGTGGCTTTTTGTTTCTCAATTGCTTTAGAACCACCACCCTGTAAGGCTTCCTGCATCCTTTTTCTGAGGTCTATCGTTTTCTGTTTTACTGACATATTTTAAAAAATTTGATTAAACCTATTTTACCCAATTTAAGTACAAAGATAAATACTTTTTTCTTAAACCAGCAATTTTAAAATTTATACTTGCATCTTTTTCAAGTTTCAAATCAAAAATTTTACGCTAATTATCAAAATATTTGGACAATAGAAAAAACATCCCCTCATATATTTTTTTATAATTAACATCAAATTAGCATTTATAGATGGTTTAGAATTTGTAGTCATTTTTTAGAGCTTCCATTTCCCAGTTTCGGTTTTATCCTGAATGGCTTTTTTAAGGATTTGAAGGTAATGTTTACGCTCTATTTCCCTGGCGCCCAATGAGATTAAATGAGCAGTCGGTTGCTGGGCATCCATAAAATGAAAACGCTGAATTTTCAAATAAACCTGCAGATGATACAATGCATACTTAGAAGCATCTCTCATGGTGTGAAACATCGATTCTCCCACAAAAGCTTTTCCAATGGCAATGCCATACAAGCCCCCCACCAGATTACCCTGAAAATAGGTTTCCACAGAATGGGCATAACCCAATTCATGCAAACGACAATAGGCAGCTATCATTTCCTGAGTAATCCAGCTCCCCTCCTGATCGTTGCGTATGACTTTACTGCATTGTTGTATGACTTCTGCAAAACGGCTATCGAATTTTATTTCAAATTGATTGCTTTTAATGGTTCTGCTCAGACTGTTGGAACACTTAAATTCACCGGGAAAAAGTAGGAGGCGGGGATTGAGAGACCACCATAAAATAGGATCCCCTTCGTTGAACCAGGGGAAAATGCCATTGGAATAGGCTAACAGCAAACGTTCGGGGCTTAAATCTCCACCAATGGCCAGCAATCCATCTTCCTCTGACAGTTCAGGGTTGGGGAATACAAGATCTGATGTAAGTTGAAAAATCGGCATTTGTTGTAAAATACATATTGGTAATAAAGCCCAAATTATTCAGTAGTTATCCGTTTTTTTGAGATGCTTCACTTCGTTCAGCATGACAAAAGATGTCCTCTCCAAGCTTTCGTTTTCTAAGTCAATTCGTCTTACAGTCTCTTCATCTACTCGCTCCCTCTTCCCCTTTTTATTGTTCGCTGATAACTGTTTACTGATCAAAGGTTGAGGTTCATTTTAATTCTCGAACTCAAGATATCAATTGCCACCTGGTTTTTGCCACCCTGGGGGACAATAATATCGGCATAGCGTTTGGTGGGTTCAATAAATTGTAAATGCATGGTTTTAACATATTTATCATAATGATCCAATACCTGTTGGAAAGAGCGACCTCTTTCTTCGAGATCGCGCCAGATAATCCGCATCAGGCGGTCGTCGCCATCAGCATCCACAAAGACTTTGATATCCATACGGTCTCTCATACGGGGTGTCGACAAAATAAGGATGCCTTCAACGATAATAACTTTTTTAGGAATGACAGTGATGGTTTCCTTTGACCTGGCACAGCTCAGATAAGAGTAAATAGGCATTTCGATGGCATTGCCATCTCTGAGCATTTCGAGATGCTTTATCAGCAAATTAAATTCTATGGATGACGGATGGTCGAAGTTAATTTTAGCTCTCTCTTCTGCAGATTTATGACCGTTGTCTTTATAATAGGAATCCTGTGAAATGACAGAGACCGAATCTTTAGGAAGATTTTTGATAATCTTTTTTACAACGGTTGTTTTTCCGGAGCCCGAACCTCCTGCAATGCCAATAATTAACATAAACGCTTTATTATTAATTTATCCATTTTTCAGTTGGTAAAATTATACATTTAAATCAATTTTTAGTTTTATTTTTAGAAGGTTCCTCCTTTTTGAAAGCCTAGAAGTATGTAGTTAGATGAAATGTATTATGAAATCTATTAACGCTTGTCTACCATCAGTAAGTGTTTATTTTTCTATCGAAAAAAGAAAAGAAATTCAGTTTCAATTAAGAATAACTATTAACATTTAAGAAATGGAGAGTGTGTTTACATCCACTTTAGGATGATCCTCAAATCAGAATTTATTGTTTTTATTTTCACATAATTCAGTTAAAACTCCAAAAGTGGATTTTGGGTGAAGAAAAGCAATGTCCATACCCTCAGCACCTTTACGGGGCGTATGATCTACCAACTGCACTCCTTTCTCAGCTACTTCAGTTAAGGCGGCTTCTAAATTACTAACTGCAAATGCAAGGTGATGTATGCCTTCGCCTTTCTTTTCAATAAATTTCCCGATGGGTCCTTCAGTGTCGGTAGATTCCAAGAGTTCGATCTTGGTTTGTCCCACCATAAAAAAAGCAGTTTTAACTTTCTGTGTTTCTACTTCTTCCACGGCATAACATTCCAGGCCGAAAACAGTTTCGTAATATGTAATAGCGGCTGCCAGGTCTTTTACTGCAATTCCAATATGCTCAATATGTGATGGTTTCATAGTTAATAGTTTATGATAATCTTCCTAAAAATTTGCACAAAGTTAGGCGTTTTTAGTAAGCTGAAAGCCATTTCTTGAAAAATATATACAGAGAATTTTATTTTGAGAGATGGGCTGACCCCAAGTTACCCCATCACTAACGCCCTTTCAAAAAACACTGACTAGCTTCAAGCAGGCGCTTTCCAAAAATATTCTATACTATAAATACTTCAAATTCAATCTAACACTAAATTATTTTGAATGCTGATACGTCAAAGAATTTTGTTAAAATCTTTTTCGATAAACTTATGAACAAGGCCTCAACCGTATTTTCTTTTTTAGTATTTTTACAAAAATCGAAATTCAAAAAACAGATTCTTTAAATTTCTGAAACTCAAAAAATTGATTTTTTTCAGGCCATCGTTTCGCTGTTATTTTTTACACCCAATATTATCAAATACTGAATAATGTCAAATTTTACACATCTTCACGTACACACCCAATATTCCATTTTGGACGGCGCTGCTAAAATAAAGCAGTTGATAGCAAAAGCCAAATCATTAGACATGAAAGCGCTTGCCATTACCGACCACGGGAATATGTACGGTACCCTCGAATTCTTTAACGAAGCAAAAGCACAGGGGTTGAAACCAATTATTGGTTGTGAGATGTATGTAGCCGAAGGAAGCCGGTTTGAAAAAAAGGGAAGAGAAGACCGAAGTGGATTTCACCTGATATTGCTGGCAAAAAACAAGATCGGTTATCAGAACCTAGCCCGCTTAAGTTCACTGGGATTCAAAAAGGACAGTTTTTATTACACCCCCCGCATCGACAAGGAATTACTCAGAAAATACAGCGAAGGTTTAATTGCCTCTTCAGCTTGCTTGGGAGGAGAAATACCTTATTATATTATGAACAGTGGCATCGAAAGAGCTGCCCAGACTGTACAGGAATACGTCGATATTTTTGGCGAAGATTTTTATTTAGAATTGCAAAACCACGGCATACCCGAACAAAAGCAGGTAAACATTGCCATGCAAGAGCTGGCAGCAAGATTTAAGCTGAAATGCATTGCCACCAACGACGTACATTTTATCAATGCAAACGATTCAGAACCTCATCATATATTGATTTGTCTGAATACAGGCAAAGACTTTGACGATGCTACCGCCATGCACTATACAGGGAACGAATACCTGAAATCAGCGGAGGAAATGCAGCAACTTTTTCAGGAATACCCCGAATCCATTACAAATACACAGGAGATTGTCGACAAAATTGAAGATTATCAACTAAAAAGAGATGTTATTTTACCTATTTTCCCGCTACCCGAAGGATTTGCTACGGAAATGGATTATTTGCGTCATCTTTCGTTCAAGGGAGCCGAAAAAAGATACACTGAAGTCAACGAAGAAGTCACGGCAAGGCTGAATTTTGAATTGGATGTAATTGCATCTATGGGCTTCCCCGGATATTTTCTGATTGTGCAGGATTTTATCAACAAGGCCCGGGAAATGGATGTGATGGTAGGCCCCGGCAGAGGTTCGGCAGCCGGTTCTGTGGTTGCTTTTTCAATTGGTATTACCAACATAGACCCTATTAAATACAACCTGCTTTTCGAACGTTTCCTCAATCCCGAAAGGGTTTCGATGCCCGATATTGATATTGATTTCGATGACGAAGGCAGAGATCGGGTGTTGAAATATGTAGTCGAAAAATACGGGGAAGACAAGGTAGCCCAGATTGTAACCTTTGGTACCATGGCCGCCAAATCTTCTATACGCGATGTAGCCAGGGTGTTGAAGTTACCACTTCCCGAATCGGACCGCCTGGCCAAACTGGTCCCCGAAGCAGCCGGCATGAATCTCGACAAGGCTTTTCGTGAAGTAAAAGAATTAGAAGATGCCCGCAAAAACGGAGACCCACTGATAAAAAGAACACTTGAATTTGCCCGTATTCTGGAGGGTTCTGCCCGTCATACCGGCACACATGCCTGTGGGGTTATCATTGGTCCTGACGACCTGATGAACTACATCCCTTTAAGTACATCCAAAGATTCCGATTTAATGGTTTCACAGTACGAAGGTACTTTGATAGAATCAGTTGGCATGCTGAAAATGGACTTCCTGGGCTTGAAAACACTTTCCATTATCAAATCCGCTATCGTTAATATCTTTAAACGGCATCAAATAAAAATTGATATTGATACCATACCCCTGGACGATGCCCTTACATTTGAACTCTATCAGAAAGGCGATACCGTCGGAACCTTCCAGTTTGAATCGGAAGGAATGCGGGGTTATTTAAAAGATCTGAAACCAAGCAATCTTGAGGATTTAATTGCCATGAATGCACTCTATCGGCCCGGTCCTATGCAGTTTATCCAGACTTTTATCAACCGTAAATTAGGCAAAGAAAAAGCAGAATATCCGCATCAGATGCTGGAAGGTATTTTGAAACCTACCCATGGCATCATGGTTTATCAGGAGCAAATCATGCAAACCGCTCAGATCATGGGCGGTTATAGCCTCGGAAAAGCTGATGTTTTGCGGCGTGCCATGGGTAAAAAGAAAGCGGAAGCCATGAAAGCAGAGCAACAAGAGTTTGTTGCAGGTGCTGTTAAGCAAGGAATTAACGAAAAAGTTGCTGTCGAAACCTTCGAGATCATGGAGAAATTCGCCCAATACGGATTTAATCGTTCTCATTCAGCTGCTTACTCACTGGTTGCTTACCAAACCGCCTACCTTAAAGCTCATTATCCAGCCGAATACATGGCTGCTGTACTTACACATAACCTCAACGATTTAAAGAAAATAACCTTCTTTATCGATGAATGCAACCGTTCCAGAATTCCAGTATTAGGCCCTTGCATCAACGAAAGTGTAATGAATTTTACTGTAAATAAAAAAGGAGAAATCCGTTTCGGAATGGCAGCTATCAAAGGAGTGGGCGAAGCCGCAGTGAATGCTATCATTGAAGAACGCGACAAAAACGGTTTCTATAAAAATATTTTTGACCTTGCCAAAAGAGTAAACCTAAAAGCTGTAAGTAAAAAAAGTTTAGAAGCTTTAGCCTATGCCGGTGCTTTCGACACTTTTGAGGATACCCACAGGGCTCAGTACTTTTACCAGGAAAAACCCGAAGATATTAATTTCCTAGAGAAAGTTGTCCGCCATGCTTCTCAATACCAAAACGGGCTGAATTCTTCACAACATTCGCTTTTTGGAGACAGCGAAGAAACAGAAGTTCAGGATCCGCTGATGCCTGAAACAGACCCCTGGTCGAGGGTTGAACAATTGAAAAAAGAAAAAGAAATTGCAGGTTTCTACCTTTCAGGTCACCCTTTGGACGATTTTAAACTTGAAATACAAAACTTTTGCAATATTGATATCGAACAACTGAACGAAGATATTAAAAGTTTAAGGGGACGCGAATTGCGGTTTGCCGGCATCATTTCTTCGGTTTCGCATCGCACAACCAAGACTGGGAAGCCAATGGGCTCATTTACTTTAGAAGATTTCAACGGTTCTTATAATATGGCGCTCTTTTCGGATGACTATATGAAATTCAAACATTTCCTGATTGAAGGAGCCTCTATTTTTGTTAAAGCAATCATCAAAAACAGATACAATTCTGAAGATCAGTTTGAAATTAAACTCAATTATGTTACCTTATTGGTTGAAGTCATCGAAAAATACGCTACAAAAGTTAGCATGCGACTACCATTGGCTGAAATCAACCCTGGCTTCATTGATTTGCTGAAGCTAAAAATCAAAAAGAACAAGGGAAAATGTAAATTGGTAGTGCAAGTGTTAGATCCTGAAGAAAAAATATACATCAACCTTTTTGCAAGAAATACGGGAGTTGATGCCGCTGGCTTTACCAAAGCATTCGAAGACCAAAAAGAAATAAGTTTTAGATTGGAATAATTTAAAATTAATTTGTATATACAAATATTAATTGTAATTTTGCAGAAATTATGACAGATAAAAAAACCACTTATTGTAAATGCTTGTATTATTCTGCGAATGCACTGGCCAGAGGAATTACCAAAATGGCAGATGAGGCCTTTTCAGTTGTAAATCTTGCTCCCAGTTATGCTTTTATTGTAATGACAGTTAATAAACAATCCGGATTACAGGCTGGAGAATTAGCACAAATTATGATGTTAAAACCCTCAACAGTTACCAGACTTCTTGAAAAATTAGAAATTCAGGATTTAGTTAAAAGGCAAACGTTAGGTAGGCTTACACTTATTTACTCCACACCTAAATCGCTTGAAATTAATAAAAAAATTGAAAATGCCTGGTATGTTCTTTATCAGAATTACGTTGAAATTTTAGGAGAAAAATTTGCAAATCAACTTACTGAAAATGTTTATTCTTCAGCGTTGAAATTAGAAAAAGTGTAAAAAATTTTATCTTTATAATTGTATATACAAATAAAAATAATAATTTAAAAAAGAAAAAAAATGAAAAATTATGTAATAACAGGAGCTACCGGCAACATAGGGAAGCTAATAGCTAAAGAACTACTTACAAATGGTCATCAGGTAAAAGTAATTGGAAGAAATGCTGATAAACTTAAAGAATTAGTTTCTTTAGGTGGTGAAGCATTAATAGGAGATATTACAGACAAAAACTTTTTAATCAAAGCGTTTTCGGGAGCTGATGCAGTTTTCTGTTTGCTAACACCAGATATATTTGCTGCCGATATAAAAAAAGAACAAAATCATATTGCTGAAAATTATTTTGAAGCTGTAAAAATTAACAAAATCCTAAATGTTGTTTTGCTAAGCAGTATTGGTGCCCATTTGCGAAAAGGTGCAGGAATTGTTGATGGTTTGGGGTATATGGAAGATTTGTTTCTACAAATGAAAGAAACAAATGTTTTAAATCTCCGGCCTAGCTATTTTATGGAAAATACATTGGGTATGATTGCAACAATCAAACAAATGGGTATTGCTGGAAATCCTGTTAACCCAGATGTTAAATTTCCTATAGTAGCAACCAAAGATATTGCTGCTGTTGCTGCAAAAAGATTGCAAGATCTTGATTTTAAAGGTAATTCTATTGAGTTTGTATTAGGAGCAAAAGACTATAGCTATGAAGAAATTACAACTATTGCAGGAAAAGCTATTGGAAAACCTGATTTAAAATATGTTCAATTTCCTTATGAAGATACTATAAAAGCCATGGTAGCATCAGGTTACTGCGGTGAAGATGCTGCCAGATTAATGGTAGATCTTGCTAAGGCTATTAATGACGGAACTTTGCTGAGTGCCCACCAAAGAACGGCGGCTAATACCTCTCCAACAACCTATGAGGAATTTGCCAACACTTTTGCATGGGTCTATAATAATTAAAAAATTGGGCTAAAGCCTATGTTAATCAGGTATTCATTAGTCCCAGCCTTAAGGCTGGGGCAAATGAATATAATTAGTTGAAGGACTTTAGTCCAATTAGTTTTGTTGGTAAATAGTGATATTCTTTAAAAGATTTCTTCAAAAGATATGCTTAAAATAGAAATTTGTTGTATGTTTGTAAAAGTTAAAATACATTTACATTTTTAAAAATTAAACGAATGGCGATAACAATAACAGATGGAAATTTCGAAGAAGTTGTCCTGAAATCAGACAAACCGGTTATTATTGATTTATGGGCAGAATGGTGTGGTCCCTGCAGAATGTTGGGTCCTATTGTTGAAGAAATTGCAAAAGAATTCGATGGCAAAGCCATCGTTGGTAAGCTGGATGTAGATAGCAATCCTGCTACAACTTCACGTTATGGCATCAGAAACATTCCTACCATCTTGTTTTTTAAAAATGGCGAAATCGTCGACAAACAAGTGGGAGCTGTTCCTAAAAATGTGCTCGTCAGCAAATTAGAAGCACTTTTATAGCATTTCAACCCATTTATGGTAGAAAAAAATATTGATCAAAGCCAGATTTCAGCTTTCGGCTCTTTAGAATTTATTGCCAGACAAGTTGTTGAAGGTTTTATTACCGGACTTCACAAAAGTCCGCTGCATGGCTTTTCCGTTGAATTTGCCGAACACCGCCTTTACAATACCGGCGAATCGGTAAAGCATGTCGATTGGAAATTATATGGCCGATCCGATAAACTTTTTGTCAAACGATTTGAAGAAGAAACCAATCTACGTTGTCAACTTGTAATCGACAACTCTTCATCCATGTATTACCCTTTTAACCAGGAGGTAAGCCTTGAAAAACCCAATAAAATTTCGTTTTCGGTATATGCTGTAGCTGCTATCATGTATATGTTGAGAAAACAAAGAGATGCGGTTGGTCTAAGCGTTTTTGCAGAACAACTGGAAACCCATACGCCTTGTAAATCAACGTTAACCCATCACAAACTGATTTACAACAAACTGGAAGAGCTTTTAACACCTATCTCAACAGAAATACGTAAGAAAACATCCGCTGCCGATGCACTCCACCTTATTGCTGAGGGCATTCACAAACGCTCCCTCATCATTATTTTTAGCGATATGTTCGAAAATACACATCAAACAGAAGATATGTTTCAGGCATTGCAGCACCTGAAATACATGAAACATGAAGTCATACTCTTTCATGTAACCGATAAAAACAAAGAGCTAAACTTTGAATTCGACAACCGTCCTTATAAATTTATAGATGTCGAAAACAGCAAAGAATTGAAGATTAATCCCTCTGAAGTAAGGGCAAATTATATTGAAGCAGTAAAACGTTTCGAGAAAGAACTTAAAACAAGATGTGCACATTATAAAATTGATTTTGTTGAAGCAGATATTATGCTCGGCTTTCATCAAATATTATATCCTTATCTGAAAAAAAGAGAAAAATTATATTAGTAATTGTTTTAAAAACAATTATTTATTTGAATAATTTTCATCCTCTGCTGTTGAACTATCATATTTTTGTCTTATATTTGCAAAAAAATCCGACTTTTAATTATTAATATTTTAATCTATAATACAATGAAAAACAAGAGTATTAAACTTTTATCAGCCTTATTCTTAGTAACTATTTTGTTTTCTTCCTGTAATAGCCTGAGCAAAATGGTAAAAAAATACGGAGAAGTAAAATATGAAGTTACTCCTAATCCTCTAGAAGTCCATGGCGACAAAGTAGTCATAACTATCAAAGGCACTATCCCTGCTGGCTATTTTAACAAAAATGCAGCCGCATATATGCAACCTGTATTAAAATATGAAGGTGGAAGTACAACATTAAAATCTGTTTATCTAAAAGGTGAAAAAGTTCAAGGCGAAGGAACCACCATTAATAGCAAAACAGGGGGTAGTTTTTCATATTCTGATGTAATTGATTATAAACCAGAAATGAACAAATCGCAATTGGTGGTGAATCCTATTGCACATTTGGCTAAAAAAGAAGCTGTAAAAGAAAGTTCTACAAGAGAGAATGTTAAGGTATTAAAAAAAGCGGTAGAATTGGGTGAAACCAAATTAGCCGATGCTATGATTTACACTTCACAAAGAATAAAACCATTAGGAACTACCATTTTAACTCCTGACGGTTACGAAAAAGAAACCATTGCCAACAAAAAAGCTACCTTGTACTTTTTAGTAAATGTTTTTAACCTGAATTTTAAAATCGATTTAAACAAAACCGTTGAAGCTCAGTTAGGTGTAAAAGAACTGAACGAATACATTGCCAAAAATTGGGCCATTAAAAACATTGATATTACCGCTTGGGCTTCTCCAGAAGGTGAAGAAAAAAAGAATGCAGGCCTTTCCGAAAACAGAGCTAAAACAGCTAACAAATATACAGAAGAACAACTCGACAAATTCATCAAAGATTTAGCTAAAAAAACAAAAACCAATTTCAAAGACCTTAAGAAAGTTGTTAATTATAACCTGAAAGCCAATGGAGAAGACTGGGATGGCTTCCTTGCATCATTGGAAAAATCTGACATCAAGGACAAAAATACGATGATCAATGTAATCAAAGCTCAGGTTGACAGAGACAAAAGAGAACAGGAAATGAGAAATATGACCGTAGTTTTCCAACAGGTTGAAGACAAAATTTTACCTCCATTAAGAAGAGCTGAAATCTCAATTAATTTCCTGGAACCAAAGAAAACTGACGAACAAATAGCATTGTTATCCACCACAGCACCTGATTCTTTAGACAATAAAGAATTATTATATGCTGCTACTTTAACCAAGGATTTAAACACTCAACTGAAAATATACAAAGCTGCTACCACTGTTTATCCAAAAGACTGGAAAGGCTATAACAATGCAGCTTATGTATCAATTGCACTTGGAAATGCTAACGAAGCATCTTCTTACTTAGAAAAAGCAAATACATTGGTTCCAAATAATGCTGCTGTTATCAATAATTTAGGTGTAGTTTCTTTGATGAAAAAAGACTACAAAGCTGCTAAAGCTTATTTTGAAACTGCTCAGAAATTAGGCGTTAATCAAAATTACAATTTAGGCGTAATTATGATAAAAGAAGGAAATTATGCTGGAGCCATGAATTCTTTCGGCAAAACCTCCTGCGATTACAACGTAGCTTTAGCAGCGCTATTAAGCGGAAATGCAGCAAATGCAGCTTCAGCTATCGAATGCGCTACAAAAGACGCTCAGAGTTATTATTTAAGTGCTATCATCGCTGCCAGAAGCAGCAATGCCAATATGGTTTATGACAATCTTAAAAAAGCAATTGCAATGGACGCTTCTTATAAATCACAAGCTAAAGATGATTTAGAATTTGCTAAATTTTCAAAAACTGCAGAATTCCAAAACGCAATCAAATAAATAATGCGATAAGATTTTAAAGAGCTCCCGATGGGAGCTTTTTTTTTGCTTATACCTCAATCTTAATTTCAAGTAAAAAATTTGAATAAAAAAATCAATGACATTAAAAAGCCACAAGCAAAATCTTGTGCCAATATAGAATAAATACAAAATTGGGCTTTAGGCAACATTTATTGTGATTTAAAATATTTCGTGACACTATTGTGCACAACAGCCAAACAAATAGCTATATTCTTTTCTATTAATATCTTACAGTTGAATACAAGGGGTTTTATTGCCCTCTATAAGAGAATATATGTCGCTTAGAATCTCATAAATTTTGATAATTTTTAATCCCGGCCATATATACGCTCCTAAAAGAGATAAAAGCTGGTTTAAAATTAGATTTTTGAAAAAAAGAGGAGGAAGTTTACAAAACCCTAAATCCAAAAATTACAAATGGAAAAAAGATTAATTTAATTTTAGTTTAGGAAAATAAAATGAATGATAAACTTATTCGCTTTCGAAAATGAGAGAAGCTTTCAAATATTGATAAATTAGATCGTTTAAAAAATCAAATATTAAAATTGCATGCTCATTAAAAACAGAAGGAAAAAACAAGCATATTTTACGTTTGTAAATACTTAAAATATATGATTGTAAAAATGCATTTTTTTAAAGTTCAGCTTCATCTACCCAAATAAACTATTAAAACAGAAATATCAGAAGGTGAAATTCCTGAAATTCTTGAAGCCTGACCAATAGTGGCTGGTTTCATCTTTGTTAGTTTCTCTCTGGCCTCATACGAAAGTGATTGAAGTTTCTGATAATCGAAACTTTCATACAAAGGAATATCTTCAAATTTACTGAGTTTATCAGCAATTTCCTGTTCTTTACTGATGTAGCTTTCATACTTTATAAATATTTCGACTTCCTCAATGATTTCTTCACGATGAATAGTCAGTTCAGCTAAAAATGTTGAAAAAGAAGCAATATGCTCTATCAGGTCATTTATTCTGAGTTGGGGCCTTACCAATAAGTTAATGATCTTAGTCTTTTGACTAATTTCAGGCGTATCCATTTTATTAAGCAAAGGATTTACTTCAGAAGGATCCACGCTTTGATTTTTGATAAATTGAATAATTTCGTCGTACTTCTCTTTTTTCATACTTACCTTGTCCATTCTTTGCTGAGAAGCCAAACCTATTTTATAGGAAAGAGGCGTCAAACGGAAATCAGCATTATCCTGACGCAATAAAATACGGTACTCTGCTCTTGAAGTAAACATTCGGTAAGGTTCGTCTACTCCTTTTGTAATTAAATCATCTATCAAAACACCTATATAAGCCTCGTGACGTTTCAATACAAAAGGTGGTAGATGATGGACTTTTAAGTGGGCATTAATACCTGCCATCAATCCCTGTGCACCGGCTTCTTCATAACCCGTAGTTCCGTTAATTTGACCTGCAAAATATAAATTTTCAATCTTTTTAGTTTCCAGTGTATAATTTAATTGAGTAGGTGGGAAGAAATCGTATTCAATAGCATATCCTGGTTTAATAATTTTGGCATTCTCAAAACCTTTAATTTTTTTTAACGCAGCATACTGAATATGTTCAGGTAAAGAAGAAGAAAATCCATTCAAATAATATTCATGGGTATTCCAGCCCTGAGGTTCTACAAATAACTGATGTCTTGATTTATCAGCAAACCTGTCGATTTTATCTTCAATTGAAGGACAATAACGAGGTCCCCTTCCTTGAATTCTACCTGCATACATAGGAGATTGATCAAAGCCAGTTCGTAAAATATCATGTACCTCCAAAGATGTATAAGCTAAATAGCAACTTCTTTGGGTTGTGAGTGCTTGGGTTTCGGTAAATGAAAATTTACCAGCTACTTCATCACCTTTTTGTTCGAGTAATTTTGAAAAATCTATGGATCTTCCATCCATTCTAACAGGTGTTCCTGTTTTCATTCTCCCACTTTCAAATCCTAAACTAAGAAGAGAAGCGGTTAAGCCTACAGCCGATTGTTCTCCTATCCTTCCTCCTCCAAATTGTTTTTCTCCAATATGAATGATTCCATTTAAAAATGTACCGTTTGTTAAAATAACTGCTTTTGATTTTATAAATAAACCCAATATGGTTTTAACACCTGTCAGTTTGTCGTTTTCAACTTCAATACTAATTACAGTATCCTGCCAAAAATCAAGATTGGGCGTATTTTCCAGCATATTCCTCCATTCAGCAGAGAACATCATTCTGTCGCTTTGAGCACGTGGGCTCCACATCGCAGGACCTTTGGATCGGTTGAGCATGCGGAATTGCACCATGGTTTTATCTGTTACGATACCTGCATATCCACCCAGGGCATCTATTTCCCGAACGATTTGCCCTTTCGCTACGCCTCCCATTGCTGGATTACAGGACATTTGAGCAATATTATCCAGATTTGAAGTAATCAACAATACTGAAGAACCCATATTAGCTGCCGCTGCTGCTGCTTCTGAACCTGCATGCCCTGCTCCTACCACTATTACATCATATTCTTTAAACATTACCCACAGCTTTGATTAAATTTTCTACTTTTCTCCCATTTAAATTTTCCTTTTTAGCTAAAATATTACCTAGTTGACTTTAAATGGCAAATATTTACATTCATTCAAATTTGGTTTACAATCTACCAAATTCATTTCTTAAAATTAATTCTAAACAGTTTGAATGAAACACTATTATGTTTCACGTGAAACTTGAATCAATTTTTTGTGTTAACTTTCTTAATTTCAGAATTTACAGAAGTAAATTATGCTTCAAAATTTACAATTCTACTTTATTTTGAAATTACAAACTAAAATTATTTTATTTGAAGTTGCAAAGATAAGGAAATATCTTCTTTCTGTCTCATGATTGCTTTTAAGGCTTTCGTTTTGTCTTTGTATCCTATTAAATGAAGGATACCATGTATCATTACTCGGTGTAATTCTTCAGAAAACGGAAGTTGAAGCAGTATGGCATTCTCTCTAACCCTGTCAATACTTATAAAAATATCACCGGAAATAAGGCCATTGTGGTCTAGGGTGTAATCAAACGTAATAATATCGGTTAATGTATCGTGCTTTAAATACTCAAGATTTATCTGGGAAAGGTAGCTATCGTTACAAAAAATATAATTGATTTCGCCTTTTTGTTTATTTTCCAGCGCTATCACTTCGGTTATCCATTTTTTTAGGAATAATTTTCGGGTTAAATTAAAAGAAATTTCTTCGGAAAAAAATGTAATTTTTGCCATTTTATTTTGCTTTCTTCAGCTTTTGGCTTGTTTTGTTGTCATGATAAGAAGATAATTTACCCGCTCTGTCGTTCGCTAAAGCCAGATTGATATTGTTCATAAAAAATGAAATCTCAATCGTATTTCCGTGGTTTTTAAATTCAACTTTATCTGCCAGAGATTTAATCAAAAAGATACCTGTACCGGTAAATGTTGTGTTATCAACATCTGTAGGATCTGCAAGGTTTTTATAATCAAAACCATTCCCTTTATCAATGATAATAAAAGTATAGGCTGCATTTGCCCTTGCAAAAAGTATATTAACTTCTTTGTTTACTGATGATTTATTTCCATGTAGGATGGCATTTTTCACAGCTTCTGTAATGGCAACAGAAATATTACCAAAATAGGTATTGTTGATGTTAAATTCATCGCATACTTCTTCAATTAATTTTTGAACAAGGTTTAAGTTTTCTAGTTTTGAATCAATGGTTAATTCCTTTAATATATTCATCTACTTGAAGTTGTAAAAATATTCATTCACTTTGTTTTTGTAAAAAGTATTCATAGCAGGAGGAACCGATTTAAGGATTTCCTGTTCATTTGCTTTTATCCTTTTATACTGCAAAAACAGATTAGGGTTACTAAATTTTTGTTCTTTTGCTTCGGTTGATTCTCTTTTTTCTTCTTGATCCCTCTTTTGTTCTGCTTTTTCGTGCTCCAACAATCTTGTTAATATTTGTTTCTGACGGTTCAAGGTTTCTTGAGAAATCATTTTATTTACCAGATCCGTTTCTGTTTTTTCCATTTGGTTCATCAAATCATTAATGCCATTTCCTGGCTTTTCTCCTTGTTTTTTAAGTTCTTCGGCATACTGCTGCACTTGCCTTCTGATCGCTTCCTGTTGGGCAGCCATACGTGCCAATTGCTCACTCATCGTCTGACCCTGACCTTGCTTTTTACCATCAGGTTTACTTCCGTTCTTCATTTGATCTAATTGCTTATTCAGTTCTTCCTGCATTTGTCGCATGGATTTCATTGATTTTGAGGACTTTTTCCCAGAACCGGGTTTTGAACAGGATGAATTTCCTTTGCTCTCTTTCTTTTTTGAGTTCATTTCCTGTTTCATGTTTTCCATAGATTCGTTGAGTAAAAGCGCAAGATTGTTTACCGATGTCATCACATATTGCTGACGGCTGATTGCATTCTGGTTTTGGAAATTGCCTAAATAGCCAACTGTATTCATTGCCAACAAATCATTCAAAGCCAATTCCACATTATGGTTGATGCTTGCAATCTCTTTATTGATAATTGATTGTATTTTAATTTGCCGTTTACTTAATGCCAGCAACGAATCTTCTACCATTTTTAAGTCATCTTTTATATTCCCCTGTTCATTGATAATTTCCTGGTATTTGGGGTCTTTTACCGAAATCTGTTGCAAGCGATTTGCCAGTCCTTCTTGACGGAAAGAAATCTTCAGCAAGCTTTTTAATATGGCCCTGATGGTTTCGATATCTTCGCCCATTTGCTCCTGCTCCATTTCCTGCTGCGATTCTTTCATTTTATCAGCCAATTCCTGCATTTGCTGGCCAGCACTTTTCTGTGATTTTGAAGCTTTCCCGGGTTTTTTATCCCCCAATGCATCTGAACTGTTTTTTTGTTCCTTGCTAATAGAATTTTCTTTATTCTCGTCTCTTTTAAAATCATTGGGATTTTCCAGTTCCTTGTTTTTCTTTTCCAGATCGCTAACATTCTTTTTAAAATCCTCAAATTCTTTATTCAAATCATCCTGCTTTTTTTTCATTTCTTCGGCAGATTTATCTCCCTTAGCTGTTTCGTCAGCCAGTTTATTCTGCTCTTTGGCTAGCTTATCGAGTTTATCAATATTTTCCGTCAGTTTCTTTTCAAATTCAAGTTGCTTAAAAACCTCGAGATTCCGGTCCAATTGCTTAGAAATGTCTTCCGAATTCATTTTCATCTTTTCCAGCATATCTCCCACCTTGTCTTTATCGATGTTATCCATAAGTTTTTGGAGTTCCTCGAACATCTTTTTCATTTCATCGGTCATGATATCCTGAAATAATTTTTCCAGTTCCTTTTGTTTTTGAGCTATTTCTTCATCGGTTTTCTTATATTGCTGCTCTTTAATGGCATTTTCTTTATTCTGCTGATTGATTTTTTCAACAGATTCCTGTACCTGCTTCTGCTTATCCAATAATTCTTTAATTTGCTTTTTATCTTCCCAGTTCAGTGACTTTTTATCGAGGAGTTTGCGATTTAAATCTTTGATTTGTTTTTGCAGTTTTTTTGCATCCAGTATTGTCTTTTCAAGATCATTTTTAAGTTCCTGGTTATTGGATTCAGTTTGTTTTTCAATCTCTTTGATGCTAGGTGCTTTGAACCCCATTTTTTGAGAACGGGAAACTTTACTCCCGTTTATTGCATCGTTATCATAGACTTCGAAATAATATTCTACTTCATCCCCAGCTTGAGTAAGCAGATTCCCCATGTCAAAATAATAAAAGAACTCCTCTTGGGTCAATGATTTGTTGATTTGAATTTCAATAGCATTTTCAGCCATTTTAAGCGTATCCTTTGCATTAAAGCTTCGGTGATGAAAGATTACTTTATTAAAACCATAATCATCCTTAATCAACCCTCTGAAGTAAAGTCTTTTTTCGTACAATGAATCTTTCATTTCATCAATCTGAATAAAAGGAAAAGCATCCGGAACTACATTCACATTATAAATCAAAGAATCATTTATTTTCATCTGTGTATTTTCGGGTTTTACAGAATAAGAAAATGATTTTCGCAAAATGGCAGCGTAAGAAAATATATTATTCCCTTTTTGAGTTAAAAGGATGTTTTTGTCTCCGTATAAGAAACTTAGGTTGGTTGTTTCACGTGTAACAAAACGCCATTCAACTTTTGTTCCGTCAGGAACCACCAAATCGCCGATATTTTCAATATTTTCATCTTTCTTGCCAGTATAAGCCGGGTATTTCAGCTGAATATCGAAATTCAAAATAATCGGCTTTGGGATTACTTTTAAAAGATAAGGCTTTGAAGTTATTTCGGCCGCTTCTAATTGAAAACGGATGTTTTTCAATAAGTTTTTGAATGTATATGTAAAATTAACCGTGGTTTGTTTCTGAAGTTTATATTTAACACCATCTGCCATTACATATACCTCGTCCGGAATTTCGGCACCTGAGAGTTTTACTTTCAATTCGAAATCTTGTTGTTGAATCACTTGCAAACGGGGATTTTCTATTTCAAATTGAAAAGCCGAGGGCTTCTCAAAATAAGTATTGTAGTTGAGTATCCGTGTTGACGTCTCCGTTATTGCTTTTGGACGGGCTAAAAGAACCAATAATATGATTAAAACCGGTAT
This sequence comes from Bacteroidota bacterium, assembly GCA_037133555.1. Taxonomy (GTDB): domain Bacteria; phylum Bacteroidota; class Bacteroidia; order Bacteroidales; family JACABE01; genus JACABE01. The sequence continues at coordinate 8,596 of JBAXNW010000010.1, read as the reverse complement.
GATAGCATATTTAATGTATTTTCGGTTTGCGGTAATATCTACAGCATTCGCAAAAGGAATCGGTTTTAATTGATTTATTTTTTGATTAATCCCTGCTTCAATTAATTCGCTGTTATCATTTTCGGTCAATGCAATGTTTTTTAGTTGCAGGGTATTCAATAATTTATCCTGTATACTCCCAAAATGTTTCCCGATAATACTTGCTGCTTGTTCATAAGAAATAATTTTCCCTATTCTATAAAGCTTTAAGATAGGAATTACAAAAAATTTAAAGATGATGATAGCAGAAAAGCTTAAGAAAGAGAAGAACAATATACTTCGGGTCAGGCTGTCGAATCGACCGAAATACTCTAACGTAACAACAAAAATAAAGAATACAGCCACCAGAGCTATTGCATAAATCAAGCCTTTTACAAGGAGATTTTTGTAATATTTCCTGATAAACTCATCTAATTTTGATATAAGGATATCGTAGCTGTATTTCATAAACATTCACTTAATAAAATAAAACGCAAAACCCCTGATAATCGTATAGGAGATTTTGCATTTTAATAATAACAATTATAGCTTTATACTGGCAATTCCTTTATTGATTCTTTGAATTGCTTCTTCTTTTCCTATCGTATTGATAATGGCAAATAAATCAGGACCCGTTCCTGCCCCAACGATGACCAGTCTTAAACAATTCATGATTTGACCCATATTTAATCCATTGTCCTGAATATACGCAACAACATTATCATGAGCAAGCATCGTCTCAAAAGGCTGATGTTTTTCTAAAATTTGAATGATTTGCTGTAAATGAGAAGCAGTATCTTCTTTCCAGCGTTTTTTGATGAGCTGTTCGTCGTAGGTTGTAGGTGGGGTGAAAAAGAAACAACTCTGTTCCCATAAATCCTTCACAAAACTAAGTCTTTCTTTAACTAGATCGCAAATGACAGCTAATTTTGAAAGCTCGATTTCAATACCTTTTTCATTTAAAACAGGCATAAATAAAACAGCCAGTTCCTGCGCACTTAGTTGTCGCAAATACTGTTGATTGAACCATTTTGCTTTTTCAACATCAAATTTTGCTCCCGATTTACTGATTCTGTCTATGGAAAAAGCATGAATGAGTTCTTCCATGGAAAAAATTTCCTGAGTAGTTCCTGGATTCCAACCTAAGAATGCCAGCATATTGATGACTGCTTCGGGGATATACCCCGATTCACGGTAACCCGATGATATTTCAGCAGTTTTAGGATCTTGCCATTGTATTGGAAAAACAGGAAACCCTAATCTATCCCCGTCTCTTTTACTTAATTTGCCATTACCATCAGGTTTCAACAACAAAGGCAAATGTGCAAATTCAGGCATCGTTGACTCCCAACCCAATGCTCTGTATAACATTACATGTAAAGGTGCTGAGGGCAACCATTCTTCGCCGCGGATTACGTGAGATATTTCCATTAAATGATCATCGACAATATTTGCCAGATGGTAGGTAGGCATACCATCGGATTTAAACAAAACTTTATCGTCCAGTAAATTTGAATGAACCACTACCCTACCTCTGATAAGATCATTCACAACGACCTCGCCTGTTTCGGGCATTTTAAAACGAATAACGTAAGCTTGATTGTCAGCAAGGCGCTGACTGACATCTTCTGCAGATAATGTCAGCGAATTTACAAGGCTGTTACGGGTAAAAACATCATACTGAAAAGCTTTCTTTTCAGATTCATAACGTTTACGTGTTTCTTCCAAAGATTCAGGAGTATCAAAGGCATAATAAGCCCATCCGTCTGCAATTAACTGATCTGCGTATTGACGATACAAAGGTTTACGGTCCGATTGACGATAAGGTGCATAAGGACCACCTACATGAACACCTTCGTCAAACTGTATCCCTAACCACGAAAGTGCTTCGATGATATATGCTTCAGCACCTGGAACAAAACGACCCTGATCGGTATCTTCTATCCTGAGAATCATAGTACCACCCAGTTGTCTGGCAAAAAGATAATTATACAATGCCGTTCTAACTCCCCCTATGTGTAAGGGACCGGTTGGACTGGGCGCAAATCTGACTCTGACTTTTCTTTCCATTAAAATATTTATTTTTTGTCTACAAAGGTAAATAAAAACACTTAACCTTTAGTGCTTGTTCATTCCGTATAGTTAAATAAACAAATCCATTCATAAAATACATTAAAATAATATTCATAAATAAACCATATTTCTAAGCTAATTTATTTAAGTTTGTAGGATAATTTTTCATACTAATTTATCAATGAAATCAACTGAAAACGAATACATGAAAGATTCAGATTTTTTTATTTTGCCTGATACTGCTACCAAGAGTCAAATAGAAAAAATCCCTACAAAAATCTATTCCGATTACAAAGAAGCCGAAAAACAGATTGCACATGAGATTGCAAGCCTTATAATTAAAAAGAAAAAAGAGAATAAACAACTTGTTCTGGGTTTAGCCACCGGCTCTACACCTACTAAAATTTACAAGGAACTAGTCAGAATGCATAAGGAAGAAGGATTAAGCTTCGAAAATGTAGTATCTTTTAACCTGGATGAATATTACCCTATACATGCTGACGCCCTGCAAAGTTATGTTAGGTTTATGAATGAACATCTGTTCAATCACATCGATATCAAACCCGAAAATATTCATATTCCTGATGGCAGCCTGCCGAAGAACACTATCAATGAGTATTGCAGGGATTATGAAAAAAAAATAGAAGCATTGGGAGGCATCGATCTTCAGCTTTTAGGAATAGGCCGCAACGGCCATATAGGGTTTAATGAGCCGGGTTCATCGTTAGATTCACCCACCCGGTCTATCACCCTGGCCTATACAACACTCAAAGATGCTTCCAGCGATTTCTATGGCGAAGCAAACGTTCCCCGCAGAGCAATTACGATGGGAATCTCTACCATACTCAAAGCCAAAAGAATACTCTTGATTGCCTTGGGTGAAGGAAAATCTAAAATCATCAAAGCGGCCATAGAGGAAGAAATTAACAGCCAGATACCGGCCTCCTATTTACAAAACCACAACAATGTAATTGCAATACTCGACAATGCTTCCTCTGCCGATTTAAAAAGAATGGAAGCACCCTGGCTATTCAGTAGCTGTGACTGGACCGATGAAAAACTTGTCAGAAAGGCAGTATTATGGTTGTGTGAAAAAGTAGACAAACCGGTCCTTAAACTTACAGATAAAGATTACAGCGAAAACGGCATGCTCGATTTATTGGTAGAAGCTGATGCTGCCAGCAAAATAAATATTAAAATATTCAACGATTTACAGCATACAATTACCGGATGGCCAGGAGGAAAACCAAACGCTGACGACAGCAACCGGCCCGAACGTGCAAATCCCTATCCTAAAAAAGTACTGATTTTCAGCCCACATCCCGACGATGATGTAATTTCGATGGGTGGTACCTTTATGCGCCTGATAGAACAAGGGCACGAAGTATATACTGCCTATCAGACATCAGGCTGTATTGCAGTTCATGATGATGACGTTTTGAGATACCTTGATTTTGTAAAGGATTTTGAAAATGAATACCAAATCAACAAAAACTTCATCGAAGATTTTTATAAAAAAATCAGAGAATCATTGATGCAAAAAAACCCGGGAGATACCGATACTCAGGAAGTCCAGCTGATGAAAACCATAGTAAGAAGAGGTGAAGCCAAATCAGCCTGCCGTTTTGTGGGTGTAAAACCCGAAAATGTCTTTTTTCTGGACATGCCTTTTTATGATACCGGTGCAGTAGTTAAGAATGAATTGAATGAAAAGGATGTGGAAATCATTATTAAAACCCTGCAAAAAATACAACCCCATCAGATTTACGCCGCCGGAGACCTTTCTGACCCTCATGGCACACACAGGGTATGCCTGGATGCTATTTTTAAAGCTCTGAAGCATTTAAAAAACGAAGATTGGGTAAAAGATTGCTATATGTGGCTATACAGAGGAGCATGGCAGGAATGGAACATTGGGGATATTGATATGGCCGTACCTTTGAGCCCGGATGAACTTTCAAATAAAAGAAAAGCAATTTTCAAACACCAGTCACAAAAAGACAAAGCTTTGTTTCCAGGTATCGACGATCGCGAATTCTGGCAAAGAGCGGAAGAACGTAACCGGAAAACAGCAAGACGTTACAACCAACTCGGCATGGCAGAATATGAAGCCTTCGAAGCTTTTGTAAGACATAAAATATAATCATCCTTAATAAAGGATTCAATTGTATTAAACATTCAACAAAAAAAGCATACTGAATAAATACGGTATGCTTTTTTAAGTATTGAATTAAAAATCTAAAAAATTTCATAATCTATCGAAGCCTTCAATTCTCGAATAGATTTTAAAAATTCCACTACTTTTATATGAGCAGGGTGCTTTTGGTAAATCATCAGGTCTTCAAAATTGTCAAAATCCATGGACAAAGCCATATCATACTCATTTTCAGGGTTCAAGTTAACACCTGTTTCTAATCGCTTTATTTGCACGATTTCTTTTTTTAGGGCAAGAAGTTCATCCTGCAGCCTGGATGCATTTAAAGCCTTTATTTCGGCTATTTCCGGATTTTTGAGTTTCCAGAGCACTATGTGTCGTATCATGGGTGTAATTTTAATTTTTGATAAATTTTTGAAATGATTTTTGAAACTCATTTTTTAATTCCAACAAATAAATGCCTTTTTCCAAATTTTGGATATTTATCTTTAAATGTTCCTCTTTATAACTTTGTTCAGTTAAGATTTTCTTTCCTGTAATATCATAAATGGCAATCTGATAATTTTCAGTCTTACTTCCAATATAAATTTCAAGATATTCATTACAAGGATTTGGAAAAATTAAAAAATTGACAGCACTATGCTCGGAAATTCCACTTACACTTCCAACTCCATTCACTACCCAATTATTTGGATCAACTACTACCCCACTTACCGATTTATTCATTGGTATCTTAAACGTTTCGTTAATAGCTGAATGATAAAGTTTTATAATAGTATCTCCAACTGCCCTTTGTATTTTATATTCCATTTTCATTTTAAACAATGGGGTAATGCTCGCTGAAGTAGATTGATGCACATTCATGCTGAGGGTATCGTTCTGTTGCCAGTATACAATATCAAGTGTAGGAAAACCTTCCCCAAAATACCATTGATTAAAGAAATCAGTAAAATTTTGGCCCGATAGTTCTTCAGCCACTGCTTTAACATCTAGACCTGTTATGGTACTGTCTTTAAAACGGATTTGAATGGCCTTTAAAAGGCTGAAGAATAAAGCATCATTGCCAATCTCAAATCTCAGATTATGGATAATGGCTGCACCTTTTTTGTAGGAAAGCCTACCATCGAATATTCTGCCTTCGGAAATAGCCTGTAAAGGTGGAATATAAACACTCCCATCAGGCATAGACATCACATTATTGTGTGCGTCTACCATGTGTTGCTGCGCTTCCTGATAGGAGGTCAGAGCTGCTGCAGCCAGGTATTCTCCATAAGAAGCAAAACCTTCGTTGATCCATATGTCGCTCCAGGTTTTGCAGGTTACGTTATCTCCCCACCATTGGTGACATAATTCATGTGAGGTGAGGTAAAAATTAAAATCGCTCAAGGTTGTCATGGTTTGATGTTCCATCCCTCCACCGATAGGAGCCATGCAATGTCCGTATTTTTCTTTATAAAAGGGATATAATCCGAACTGATTAGAATAAAGTTCAATAAAACCGGGTGTTCTGTTAATTTCATTTTTAAAATAAGAAAGGCACAAAGGATTGCCATACACATAATTTTGAACCAGAATAGAATCCTGAAAGCCTGCAGGATGCGCATAAATTGAATAATCTGCATAATCGCTCACAGCTATTGAAATCAAATAATAATCGATAGGATAGCGTGTTTTCCATTCGTATCTTACTTTGTTGTTGGGCAATGGCACTACAGCTGTGAGTTTACCTTCAGAACCAACCTTATTATCATTGCTGGTGGTTACAAAAATATAAGCTGAATCAGCCTTATCAGTTAATGATTGCTTGACAGGAAACCATTCTTTGGCAGCAAATGGTTCCGATAAAGTAGAGGTAACCTGATTACCCCAGTTAGCAGAAGTCTGGCACGAAATACCGGTAAAAAATCCAGTACCAGTGGGGGTCAATCCATAATAAAATATCTGAACAGAAATACTTGCCCCCATACTTAATGGCGTCAGTCCCACAAAAACCTCGTCACCTATCCTATTAAATGCTTTCAACTGATTGTTCACTTTTATTGAATCGATGGTGAAATAATTCTTGAGTTCAAAAACAAAAGTATCCAAAGAAGAAGCAATTACTTTAGCATTGATTGTTGCATTTCCTTCAACATAGGTTGACGTTCGTTCAACTTTAATATCCAGTTTATAAAATTTTACATCGTATTTATTCATCAAACTTGACTGCTTCGGATTTGAATTTGAAGCAAACTGCTTTTGTACATTCGATTTTCTTTCGCTTACGAATGGATGTGTAAATTGAGCAAATAAGATATTATGTAGTACGAGGAATAGCAATATACTCAGAATTTTTTTCATATCCAGGTTTTTAATTCAATTACAAAAGTATAAAATAATACCGTTTAGCCAGCTAAAACTATACTTTATCTGTGAAAATCTTTGTTTTATCAAATAATTGATGGTTTAACATATTTTACGTAAATCAGAAGCTTTAAAACTTTAATTTTGTAGCAATTAAAAAAACAATCTACTTATAAATAAAAAAATGAAAAAAAATCTTTTAAAATTTAGTTTGCTGCTTTTAAGCTTAGTTTTTGCAACTACATTCTTGAATGCTCAAGATGAAAAAGACAAAAAGCCAGAAGGTTACAAATTTACCATCGAAAAACAAATCAAAGCTACTACCGTTAAAAATCAATGCAAATCAGGTACTTGCTGGAGCTTTTCAACCTTTTCATTCATTGAATCAGAATTAATCAGAATGGGTAAAGGTGATTACGATATTTCAGAAATGTTTAGTGTAAGACATGCTTATGCAGACAAAGCAGAAAAATTTGTACGTATGCACGGAAGTATTAACTTTGGTGGAGGCGGTGCAGCTCATGATGTAACTGATATGATTCGTAAATATGGTATGGTTCCAGAAGAAATATATGCTGGATTGAATTATGGTGAAACCAAACATGATCACGGCGAGTTGGATGCAGCTTTAAAAGCCTATATCAAAGCCATCGCTGATGACAACAATAAAAAATTAACAACGGCATGGTTAAGAGGATTTAATGGCATTTTAGATGCTTATTTCGGTAAATTACCCGAAACTTTTACTTACAAAGGAAAATCTTATACGCCTCAATCTTATGCCAAAGAATCAGGTATCAATCCTGATGATTATATTGAATTTTCTTCCTATACCCATCATCCTTTTTATTCTAAATTTATCATTGAAGTTCCTGATAACTGGGCTTGGGGTGAAGTAAATAATGTTCCATTGAACGATATGATGTCTATTATTGACAATGCAATCAACAATGGCTATTCTGTTGCCTGGGGTGCAGATGTAAGCGAAAAAGGATTTTCATGGAAAAACGGTGTAGCCATTGTTCCTGAAGAAGATAAATCTGATTTACAAGGTACTGAAAGAGACAAATGGGAAAAACTAACAGAAAGAGAAAAAGCAGCATCATTTTACACTTTTGACAAACCTGGTAAAGAAAAAGTGATTACTCAAGAAATGCGTCAATTGGCTTTTGATAACTATCAAACTACCGACGATCATGGAATGTTGATTTGTGGTATTGCCAAAGATCAAAACGGCAATAAATATTATCTGGTAAAAAACTCATGGAGTACCGAAGGCAAATATGAAGGTTATTTCTATGCTTCTGAGGCTTTTGTTAAGTACAAAACCATGGATATCATGATTCACAAAGATGCTACCCCAAAAGAAATTCTTAAAAAAATAAAATTGTAATTAACTGAAATTACATTTTTATCAAGAGGTGCTGAAATATTTCAGCACCTCTTTTTTTTTGCCTTCATTATAACCATTTGCAGAGTTCAAATTACAAATCCAAAATTTTTAAATATTTTCTTATTTTATCTAATCTTTCTGGAGTTAAAGTAAATTTATCAATTACTTTATTGTCTTTTACTACAATACAAACAGGGTAACCAGAACCAAAATCATATTCAGCCATTTTTGAATAGAAATCATATTTAATGTTATCGGCTTTTAAAGTTGCAGACAAAAGCCCTTTATGAATAGGATCACAAATTATTAAAGTAATAATTTTATTATTTAATAAACGATTTGTAAAAATTGAATAAACTGATTGATCACAACCAGAACAACCAGAACATGGGATCAATAAAAACATTTTTTCATTTATAACATTACTTTCATTGAAGGTTTCTTTAAGATACTGTAAGAAAATATTATTATTCGCTTCTTGTTTCTTACAAGCTGTGAAAACAAAAGATTCAGTAAACAAAATGGCGATTAAAATTATATTAAGTAATTTTTTCATTATTTATATGATACTCCCCAAAATTAGGACACAAAGTTAAGATAAAAGTAGTACTTTT
>JBAXNW010000009.1:0-88856 GCA_037133555.1 Bacteroidota bacterium | reverse complement strand
TAGGATTTACAATCGTTGAAGTGACTGTTTTAGCACATCCTTTGCTATCCGTTACAGTTATGGTATAAGTTCCGGCAACAAGAGTTGATATCGTTGCTGTATTTGTTCCACTTGGCAACCAGGTATAAGTATAAGTTGGGGAAGGTGTTCCTCCACTTGCTGATACAGTGATACTACCATTGTTTAAATTATTACAAGTGATGTCACTATGGGCACCTATACTTGCCATTAATTCAGTAGGCTGAGTAATCGTTTGTGAAGCAGTTATTGTACAACCATGAGCATCAGTTACAGTTACAGTATATGTTCCAATTGGAAGATTATCATTTATTGCATTAACACCTGGAGCAGATGGTAGCCATGTGTAAGTATAGGAAGTTGTCCCTCCACTTACAGTTACACTTACTCTACCAGTATTATTCTGGAAACAATCCAGATTTTTACTGGAAACAGAAGCAAATTGTAAAATTGTAGGTTGTGTAATTGTTGCTGTAGTTGTTGCAGTACAACCATTCCAGTCAGTTACAGTTACAGTATAGCTTCCAGCTGAAAGACCACTAATATTTTGAGTGGTTGCATAGGCAGGAGGTGCTGCATTATCTTTGACCCATGAATAAGAAAGTGTAGCAGTTCCACCACTTGCAGAAATACTGATCGCACCATTGCTTCCTAAATAACATGAAACATTGGTTACAGTTCCCAAACTAACACTAACAGGTGTAGGATTTACAATCGTTGAAGTGACTGTTTTAGCACATCCTTTGCTATCCGTTACGGTTATGGTATAAGTTCCGGCAACCAATGTTGAAATTGTAGCAGTATTTGTACCACTTGGTAACCATGTGTAAGTATAAGTTGGAGAGGGAGTTCCTCCACTTGCTGATACACTAATCATACCATTATTTAAATTATAACAGGTAATGTCGCTATGTGCACCTATACTTGCCATTAATTCTGTTGGCTGAGTAATCGTTTGTGAAGCAGTAATGGTACATCCATGAGCATCAGTTACAGTTACTGTATATGTTCCAATTGGAAGGTTATCATTTATTGCATTAACACCTGGAGCAGATGGTAGCCATGTGTAAGTATAGGAAGTTGTCCCTCCACTTACAGTTACACTTACTCTACCAGTATTATTCTGGAAGCAATCCAGATTTTTACTTGAAACAGAAGCAAATTGCAAAATTGAAGGTTGAGTAACGGTTGCAGCGTTTGTTGCAGTACATCCATTAGCATCAGTTACGGTTATGGCATAGCTTCCTGCCCCAAGGCCACTGATATTTTGCTGTGTTGAATAAGGAGGAGGAGCAGCTAAATCTTTTACCCAAGCATAAGTGAGTGAACCAGTTCCACCACTTGCTGAAATACTGATGGCACCATTGCTTCCTAAATAACATGAAACATTGGTTACAGTTCCAATGCTAAGACTTACTGACGGAGGAGCAGTTAGTGTCTTAGTTGCAGAGGTAGTACAGCTATTTGCATCGGTAACAGTAACTGCATAGGTACCCACACCAAGATTAGCTAGGGTTGAAGTATTAGTGCCAAATGGAAAACTGTTTTTAGTCCACACATATGAATAGGTTGAAGTTCCACCAGAAGTGGATAAGTTAATATAACCATTATCAGAAATACAAGATGGATTAGCAAAAGATGAGCCAACAGATGTTGTTAATGGACCAACTGGCTGAGTAATAACTACAGCAGCTGATGCAGAACAACCAGAATAATCAGATACAGTTACAGTAAAAGTTCCTGCAGGTAAATTTGTAGCAGTACTTGTATGAGTTGAAACTGAAAGATTTTGTTGAACTGGGGAGGTATTCCAGTTAAAAGAATATAAAGGTGTTCCACCACTTAAAACTGCGGTTGCAGCTCCTGTAGAATTACCGTAACAGCTAATATTGGTTTGTGAAGTAATAGAAACTGTAAAAGGAGGGTAAATAGTATACATTATAGGAGTAGTCCAGGCTTCTGTTTGACTAAAAACAGGTAGATTACAACTTGAATATGCTGCGCGTCTAATATAAAAAGTTCTGGAAGTACCAGAAACATAAGAATACGTAATATTATTTGGAAAATCAATATTTGAAGCACTGTATGAATTAATATCAGACCATGTTCCAAAGGTACCATAATCAGAATATTGCCATTTGTACACCAAATTAGAACAACTTCCTACAGTAGTGTCTGGATTAGTTGGCCATTGATTATTTGAAATAGTTATTGAAGCACCTGTAATATTTGGCGTAAGAGAACCACAGCCAACAAGCGGTGAATGTGTTGTTGTACCATTTCCAATAAAATTAGGTACAGTTTCTCCATTTACATTTATAATAAATGCTAAAAAGAAAAAAACAGAAAACAATATTTTTATTGTTCTCATCAGCTTTAAATTAGTAAATAAATTTTTCATATCGTAAATATTATTTAATTAATAGTAATTTTTATTCCACCACATTTGCTTACAGTTTCGGGCCCATTGATACATGCAATAGTAACAACACGACGGAAATAAGTAGTCGTAGTAACAGTACCTGGATCATAATCTTTGGTTTTAGCAAGATTGGTTGTAAAATTTTGAGTAAAATACTCATCAGATGCAGATTGCCATTCGTAAGTCGCATCAGGACATCTATAACCTTGATTATCTTTAATTATAACAGCCGATCCAATAATAATACCGGGTTTAAAAGCTTCATTGCTTGAAACAACAGCAGGTGCTTTGATACTGTTAGGGGTAATTCCCTGAGCATTCACATTGATCATCAATGCGAGAAAGAAGAAAACTAAAACCAATGGTTTTATCATTTTCTTCAGATTTAAGTTTGTGTAAATCATTTTCATAATTTGTAAGTATTTATTAATAATTAAATAATTGTTTTTATTTGTTTTAAAGTGTATATATATATTAAGGTATAAAAAATTGAATTTGTTTTTAATTTGCTTGCTTCATTGTTTTGCTTCATAAGCAGTATGGTTTTGAGTTTATAATTAAAAAATTCGCGTTTAAAAAAGTATACAAAAAAAAATTCATTAAAGCTTACATTAAGCTAAAATGTTGATTTTAAGTTATTTAATATTAAATATTCCTTAAAAAAACGTAATAATTTGCTTTAATTCACGTATTTTTAACAAAACCATGTTGCAAATATACTACATTTATCAATAAAAAGTACATTAATTATCAATTAATTTCAAAAATTAACAACAACTTAATATTAAAAACAAAAAATATAATTTTATCAAAGAACTAATTGTTTACAATCTTTTAAGGTATCGAAAACAAAAATTTATTTCAGCTAACAAAAATAGACCTAAAAGGTTTGGAATTTACTAGGGTAAACACTAAAAAACACTAGTGTAAACCCTGAAAAATTTGATTTTTCTTATCAGGGTTTACACTAGGTTTGGAGATGGAATCAAGAATAGAAAATTAGGTATTTAGGCTGTAGGGGCTGAGGATGAGAGGAATTAGAAATTAGAAATCAGGTATTAAGAATCAGGTACAAATCTCAATCCGCAAACAGGCAAGAAGACAAGGAGAATGAGAGACTATAAGAATGAGAGAACTAGTGAACGAAAGTAGGTAAACTGTAAACTTCTTCAGACTATCAGTTCCATTTAAGAGGTGCTTCACATTGTTTAGCTTGAAAAAAGAAAATAATCATCTATTTATTTTCTAATTCCTAATTTTTAATTTTTTTAGATGCTTCACTGCGTTCAGCCTGACAAAAGAAAATGATTCTCACTGTTTATTCGGAATTTGCAGCTACCTCACCCCCTTACTCCCGAAGAGTCGGGACAGGCTTTTTCCTAAAAGGAGAGGAGTTTGATTTGCCTCTAAATAAAAATTGCTATAAATAAAGCTCAGTAAATAAATCGAAGTACTTCCCTTCACCTTTAAGGGGAAGGGATAGGGATGGGGTAACTTAAAATTACGAATAAGGAATTAGAAATTATCACATATATTTGAACGAAGGAACTCCCTTCTCCTTTTAGGAGAGGTTGGGAGAGGTTCTATAATTCCTAATTCCTAATTACAGAACCTTGGCGCAAAAATATTCCCTGTTCATACGGGCAATATTGGCAACTGAAATATTTTTAGGACATTCGGCTTCGCAGGCGTAGGTATTGGTACAATTTCCAAAACCTAATTCATCCATTTTGGCAACCATGGCCAAGACTCTTTCTTTGGCTTCAATTTTCCCCTGAGGAAGGAGGGCAAATTGAGAAACCTTGGCGGCTACAAACAACATGGCAGAAGCATTTTTACAGGCAGCTACACAAGCACCACAACCTATACAGGCAGCAGCATCCATGGCCAGTTCGGCATCTTCTCTGTTGATGGGAATAGAATTGGCATCGGGAACACCTCCTGTAGTAACGGAAACATAACCACCAGCCTGAATTATTTCGTCGAAAGCATTGCGGTTGATCATCAAATCTTTGATCACAGGAAATGGTTTTGCTCTCCAGGGTTCTATTACGATGGTATCACCGTCTTTGAATTTACGGATGTGCAACTGGCAAGTTGTAATTTCATCATCTGGTCCGTGTGGACGACCATTGATATACAAACTACACATCCCACAAATACCTTCACGACAATCGTGGTCAAAATTGATGGGTAACTGGACTTTATCTATCAGACTTTCATTTAAGATATCCAACATTTCAAGAAAAGAACAATCGGGAGATATGTTGCTGATTTTATAGGTTTGAAACCCACCTTTTGCTTTTGGGTTTTCTTGTCGCCAAATTTTTAATGTAAAATCCATTTTGGTATTTTTTTAAATGTGTGTTTAATTTTGAACTTTTATATAAGTAATAGTACTTGGAGTATCAAAAAACTTCTTTTTTAACTTTAAGTACTCTAGGCACTTTAGGCACTCTTTTTAACTTTAAGTACTTTAAGTACTTTATGAACTTTATAAACTCAAGACGCTCCCCTACTTATAATCTCTTTGTTTCAGTTCGATGAATTCATAATTCAACGGTTCTTTGTGTAATTCTGCTTCTATATTGTCACCTTTGTATTCCCAGGCTCCGACAAATTTAAAATCATCATCATTTCTCAGGGCTTCACCTTCAGGTGTCTGGTATTCTTCTCTGAAATGACCACCACAGGATTCGTTGCGTTGCAAAGCATCCATCGCAATCAATTCTCCTAACTCTATATAATCGGCTACACGACTTGCTTTTTCAAGCTCGGTATTTACACCGTTGTTATCACCAGGTATGCGAAGGTCCTGCCAGAATTCTTTCTTGAGTGCCCTGATCAATTCTAATGCTTTTTCCAATCCTTCTTTGTTACGTCCCATCCCGACATTTTCCCACATGATGTGTCCTAATTTTTTATGGAAATAATCAACCGACTTGCTTCCTTTAATATTCATCATTTTATTAAGGTTGGCATTGACAGCTGAAAGGCTTTGGTCAAATTCTGGCATATCAACTGACAGGCCTTTTACTTTCATTTCGTTGGCAAGGTAGTTCTGAATAGTATAAGGTAGTACAAAATATCCATCGGATAAACCCTGCATAAGAGCAGATGCGCCTAAACGATTGGCACCGTGATCGGAAAAATTAGCTTCTCCTGCAACAAACAAACCAGGTATGGTTGATTGTAATTCATAATCCACCCATATACCACCCATGGTATAATGTACGGCAGGATAAATCATCATTGGAGTTTCATAAGGATTTTCGTCTACAATTTTTTGGTACATTTGAAAAAGATTGCCATATCTTTCTTCAATTTTATCTTTACCCAATCTTTTGATAGATGCTTCAAAATCTAAATATACAGCTAAACCTGTATTTCCAAGACCATAACCGGCATCGCATCTTTCTTTGGCAGCCCTTGAAGCTACATCGCGGGGTACCAGATTACCAAATGCTGGATATCTTCTTTCGAGGAAATAATCGCGGTCTTCTTCTTTTAAATCTTTGGCTTTCAATTGCTTATTTCTTATTTTCTCAGCATCTTCTTTGTTTTTAGGCACCCAGATTCTTCCATCGTTTCTTAAACTCTCGCTCATCAATGTGAGTTTCGATTGATAATCACCATGAACAGGAATACAGGTAGGATGAATCTGAACAAAACAAGGGTTGGCAAAATAAGCACCTTTTTTGTAAAGCTGCCATATTGCACTTGCATTGGAATTCATTGCGTTGGTAGATAAAAAATAAACATTACTGTATCCACCTGTAGCCACAACAACCGCATGTGCAAAATATTTTTCCAATTCTCCGGTCACCAGATTGCGGGCAATAATTCCTCTGGCTTTTCCATCAACAGTTACTACATCCATCATTTCGCGACGGGTATACATTTTAACTGTCCCCATTTTAATCTGATGACTCAATGCACCATAAGCACCCAACAAGAGCTGTTGTCCGGTTTGACCACGGGCATAAAAAGTACGTGAAACCTGCGCACCACCAAAAGAACGATTGTCGAGCAAACCACTGTAATCTCTGGCAAAAGGAATGCCCTGTGCAACACATTGGTCAATAATAGAATTACTGACTTCAGCCAAACGATGAATATTGGCTTCACGCGCACGGTAATCACCCCCTTTGATGGTGTCATAAAACAAACGGTACACACTATCGCCATCGTTGGTATAATTTTTAGCTGCATTTATACCCCCTTGAGCAGCGATACTATGTGCTCTACGCGGACTATCCTGAATACAGAATATTTTTACATTAAAACCTAATGAGCCTAAACTTGCAGCAGCCGAAGCTCCTGCCAAACCTGTACCCACTACAATAACATCGAGTTTCATTTTATTGGCCGGACTCACAAGATTTTGGTGAGCTTTATAAGATGTCCATTTTTCTGCTAAAGGACCCTGTGGGATTTTTGCGTTCAATTTTGTCATAACGGTGGTTGTTGATGAATGATGTATGGTTAATAGGCTGTAGGTTTTTAGACTATAGGTATTAAACTCCTATTTCGTAATTCCTAATCCCTAATTTTTAATTCTTAATTATTATGAGATGCTTCACTTCGTTCAGCATGACAAAAGGAAATGAGCGTTTTGTTCACTGATTCCTAATTTTTAATTCTTAATTCTTAATTAATAATTTTTTTCTAAAGGCCTAAAGCCTAAATACCTAAAGTCTACTTACTACAAAACAGATAAAACACAGGAATGATGTTGAATCCTACAACGATGATAATGGAGTATATAGTTGCAAAAGCTTTAACAAATGGCGTATAAGTTGGGTGATTGAGTCCAAGCGATTGAAATGCTGCCTGAAATGCATGATTCAAATGCAAACCCAACACCAAAATTAATACTATATATATAATAGAATACATCGAATTTGCAAAAAGCAGATTGGCAATTTTGTAAAAATTAGGTTCACCATCTTCTAAAGGTATACTACTTTGTACCCATCCCATTTTAATGAAATAGAAATTTATAAAATGGATCAACAAAAAAATCAGAACGATACCGCCTGTATAAATCATATATTTTGAAAAGAAGGAAGTTTCAGATTTAGTACAAACCTTGTATCCAACTGGACGAGAAATCCAGTTTTTAATTTGTAAGATGATACCCAATATAATATGCAAGAGTAAACCACCAAATAAAAAAACTTCAAATACCTTAATGATATAGTTAGTGCCCATAAAATGAGCTGCTGCATTAAACCACATACCGTCATCGTTTCTCAACAGACAAAGGTTAATGGAAAGATGAACCAATAAAAACGTCATTAAAAACAGTCCGGCCAAGGCCATTACTATTTTTTGTGTTAAGGATGAAAATTTTAAAATTGCATTCATATTTGATTGTATTTCTAATTAATATACTGTATTTGTTTCTTTTAGAAAAAAATTGAATTTCTTTTTATAGTTTCAGGAATTTCAAACAAAATAATGTAAGTTTGTAGCAAAAAAAATCTTAACAAAAATATGAAATTATTTGATTGATACATGTTTTTTTTATTTTTTTTTCAAAATATGACTCAATATGCAGAAATTTAGCATCCATAATAATCTATTTGTAAAAAATCGTCAAAAATTAATGGCTTTGTTATTGCCTGATGCTGTGGCCATCATCCACGCCAATGACGAAATGCCCAGAAACGGATATCAGTTTTTTCCTTATCGTCAGAATTCCGATTTATTTTACCTTACAGGTATCAATGAACCCAAAACGATACTGGTTTTATGTCCTCAGCATCCCAATGAGAAATATAAAGAAATCGTTTTTATAAGTAAACCGAATGAAGAATTTTCTATATGGTATGGGCATCAACCAGGGAAAGAAGAAATTACTGCAATTTCGGGCATCCAACAGGTAATGTGGCTCGAAGATTTCGATACCGTACTGAAAGATTTTATCATCTCCAGCAAACATATTTTTTTAACTGCTAACGAATACATTAAGTTTGTACCTGACTTTGATGATCGCAATCAAAGATTTACCCATCAGTTAAAACAAGCCTTCCCTTTACATCCTTATTATCGCTTGGCTCCATTGATTTCTGAATTAAGGTTGATCAAAGAGAAAGAAGAAATTGAATTGATTCAACAAGCCTGTGCGATCACTTCCAAAGCCTTTCAAAGAATACTTCAATTTACAAAACCAAGTGTTTTTGAATATGAAATTGAAGCTGAAATTTCACATGAATTTACGGTAAACAAAGCCAACGCACATGCTTATTCCCCAATCATAGCAGCTGGTGAAAATGCATGCACCTTGCATTATGTTGAAAACAAAGCTGTTTGCAATGACGGTGAATTGATACTGCTCGATTTTGGTGCTGAATATGGAAACTATGCTTCCGATTGCACAAGAACAATTCCCATCAATGGTAAATTTTCGGAACGTCAAAAAGCATGTTACCAGGCTGTATTAAATGTTCATAAAAAAGCAATAGAATTATTTATTCCGGGTAACACTATCGATTATTTAAATACTACTGTTGAACTTATGATAGAAGAGGAACTCATACAACTTGGATTGTTTACACAAGCTGAAGTAATGATGCAAAATCCCGAAAAGCCATTGTTGAAGAAATATTATATGCATGGTGTTTCACATTTCATAGGCTTAGATGTGCATGATGCCGGAAGTAAGCAAAGTGTTTTTGAAGAAGGCATGATTTTAAGCTGTGAACCAGGCATTTACATCAAAGAAGAAAAAATAGGAATAAGAATCGAAAATGATATTTTAATTACGAAAGAAGGTCCTGTTAATTTGATGGCAGCTATTCCGATGGAAATAGAAGAAATTGAAAAATTAATGAAAAGATAAGGGAAAAAACAATTAATTTTGAAAACTACAATAATGAATATTACAAACAATTAAAATCAAACAATATGTTCAGCAAAAATGTATATATCGAAAGAAGAAATCAATTAAAGAAAGATGTAAGCTCTGGTTTAATATTGCTTTTGGGCAACAAAGAAGTTGGCTTTAATTATCCTGCCAATACATACAGTTTCAGACAAGACAGCAATTTTCTGTATTTTTTTGGGCTCAATCAACCCGATATTGCCGGCGTAATTGATGTGGAAATGAACAAAGATTATATTTTCGGCAACGATGTGGATATGGACGACATTATCTGGATGGGATTTCAACCATCTATTAAAGACAGAGCTGCACAAGTAGGTATTGAGCATACGGCACCCTTGCTTTCGTTGTTTGAAATGATAACAGAAGCGATTAAAAAGGGTAGGAAAATTCATTTCGTTGCTCCTTACAGGGCCCATATTACCATGCTTTTAGCTGATTTATTAGGTGTTAAGTATACCAACATAAAGAATTATGTTTCCATAGAACTTATCAAAGCCATAGTAAAACAACGTTCGATTAAATCGGAAATTGAAATCACAGAAATTGAAAAAGCAATTGAAACTGCTTATCTGATGCACACTACTGCAATGAAAATGGCAAAAGCAGGTATTTATGAAAGAGAAATTGCAGGTGTTATGGAAGGGATTGCGATTGCTGCTGGGGGGCCTGTTTCTTTCCCTGTAATCTTAAGTATCAACGGACAGACCTTGCACAATCATTATCATGGCAATCAATTGGCCGAAGGCAGAATGATGGTAGCTGACGCAGGCTGTGAAACTGAAATGAATTATTGCAGCGATATTACCAGAACCGTTCCGGTTGGTGGCAAATTTAATCAGCGTCAACAAGACATCTATAGCATTGTATTGGAAGCCAATATGAAGGTAATTGAAAATATCAAACCTGGGCAACCCTATCGGGATATGCATTTTTTGAGTGCTAAAGTTATAGCCGAAGGTTTAAAAAACCTTGGTTTAATGAAAGGCAATATGGATGATGCCATTCAACAAGGTGCTCATGCCATGTTTTACCCTCATGGACTAGGGCATATGTTGGGAATGGATGTGCACGATATGGAAGGTTTGGGCGAAAATTATGTGGGTTATGATGATGAAATCAAAAGAAGCAGCATTTTTGGAACAGCATTTTTACGTTTAGGCAGAAAACTTCAGCCTGGCTTTGTATTAACAGTGGAACCTGGCATTT
The DNA here is from genome assembly GCA_037133555.1 of Bacteroidota bacterium. GTDB lineage: Bacteria > Bacteroidota > Bacteroidia > Bacteroidales > JACABE01 > JACABE01. The sequence goes on along the minus strand of JBAXNW010000009.1, from coordinate 78,318 downwards.
ATTTTATCCCCGCTTTAATTGATCAATGGAAAGCTGAGAAAAAGTTTATGGATTTTATCAATTATGATGAAGTGGAATCGTTTAAAGATTTTGGAGGTATCCGCATCGAAGATGATATTTTAGTTACTGAAACCGGAAACAAGGTATTGGGCAAACCCATCCCAAAATCAATCAAAGACGTGGAAGCTATGATGAGCTAGTGATTTGGCGATTTGGTGATTTGGTGAATTAGTGATTTGGTGATTTGGTGATTTAGAAACTGTCTAAATTTTCTATTTCAAAAAAGATTTTTATATCATTTTCAACTTTTGTTAGAATAAGGACCGACATCAAATAATTTACGCCACAAAACAAGCTTTTTAAATAGCAGTGGGACTAGCAAGCAATACAGTATAGCGAAGTCTAATTGTAAAATAATTGCTTTAATGATTATATCGCTATAACTTGTATTGCGCAGGTTTTTAAAAAGCGTAGTTTTGAAGTAAATGATTTGCAGTCTTGATTTTTTGTAACTTTTTCATCAAGGAAAAAGTTAAATATCAAATAATTACAACTTATGCTGATTGAAATATATTTTAAAACGAATGTATTTATTTTGAATATTAACCATGATTAAACTAATACTTAATCCCTATAAGTTTCGAATTTTTAAATTTAGTTAGTTTCTTAGTTATTCTCACAAGAAATTCAAAGTACTTAGTTATCAATAATTTAGAATAAAAAAAAGACGCTCTTGCGTCTTTTTTTTATTCTAACAATCTTTTTTATCTAAGGATTTGCAGGCTGCTCTTGTATTCCACATCCTTTAAAATACCTTTGGCAATGATCGTAACAAAATAAACGCCATCGGGTAAACCTTCTCCACCAAAATCGTTCTTGTAATTATTGTTTTCATATACTTTTTTGCCCCAACGATTGTACAAAATCACTTGAGTTTCGGTATAGCCACCACCTTTGATGAGAGCACCTATTTCAAATTTATCGTTGATTCCGTCACCATTAGGAGTTATAATATTGGGGAATATCAATATGTCATCAATAATTTTCACTTTATAGGAAATGGTGTCTGTACATCTGATAGGTATTCCAAGATTGTCAACGCCATGATCACTCAAAGAAATTAAAGTAACCGTATATTCTTTTTCCTCTGGAATGCTTGGGAAAACATTAACAGGGTCTTTTAGTGTACTGCTTGCGCCCGGATGACCAAAATCCCAAATCCAGGTAAAAGTAGGATTCATAGGTGTGGTTAAATTCACAAAATTGATAGTAGGATCTTGTCGGGTTCCTATGGGTGGATTCCAGGTAAAATCAGCCTTTGGTTGAGGATAACTAACAATATAATCAGGAGCAGAAAGCCAGGATTTTATACAACCATTTATGGTAGTAGCAGTTAAGCCAATTACATAATTTCCGGCTGTAAAAACATGGGTAGGACTTTCAATAACAGAGGTTTGTCCATCACCAAAATCCCAGATATAGGTAGAATTGACAGGTGTAGATTCGTTGTTGAAAGTTACCGTAAAAGGTTCGCAGCCAGCAATAGGACCTCCTCCATTAGGTGGTGGTGGGTTTGTAGTAAAACTAGGCTCGGGCATAGGATTAATCGTAACAAGAATAGTGTCGTATCCGCTACAGTTTAAAGTATTGGCAATATTTGTATTTGTAGCTATTACAACATAATTGAAAGGCACAACAATGTTAGAATAAATTGTATCCGTAAAAACAGATTGAGTAGATTTTGCGCCTGAAGGAGTAATCCATGAATAAATTGTACTGATATTGCCAGGATCTAATAATATTTTGTTAGGATAGCACAACGAAGTATCGGCACCTAAATAAGGGTGAGGAGTCGTAATTACCGTCATGGTCGTTGTTGTATCCCAGGCACAGCCAAACTCATCCACCAAAGAGATATTATAGGTATAAGTACCACCGGTAGTGGGTGACACAATAGCTGTAGTATCTGATAATGGAGTAATGAAAGGACCAGAAAATCCAACAGAATCAATTTTAACATCATAGGTCCAGTTATTGGGCATTAAGTTAGCCTGTAATTCTAAATTCCATCCAAAAATATAGCCGTTATCACTTCCAAAATCGTCTTTTATTTCGATATTCCAGGTGCCGTTTAAAGGGCAACCAATTAAACCTGCTAATGGATTCTGAGGCTTGATGTAATTAGTATGGAGCGTTTGGTTGGTACTGTCAACCGTTCTACCTCCGCCAACCATAACAGTGCCAGGTCCGGTACTTGAGCTCAACTGATCAAGAGTTGTATTGTTGTTAGAATAAAGTTCTGACCAGCAATAATTCCAACCAATACCAGCCGGATTGTTGGCAGGAAGACATCCATTGTCGAAAGCATGGTGATTGGTTCCTCCGGCAGGTATGCCTAAGTAATTTCCACCCGAATGTGTATTTGGATCCAGGGCTACAATTTGACCGTTGGGACAAGAAATTCTAAATCCTAAATCACCTGAATAAGAATGTTCCATATTAACACAGATTGCAAGTATATCTGTAGCACTTTGAATAGTTGCACCTGGAGGAAAATTGTTAAATACAACAAATGTATTATAGATTCCGGGGAGACAAGCAGGACCGTCGGGAAGGAAGAGGGTACTGTCAAAACCTTGTTTTGAAATTTGTGTAAAGCCCATGGGTTCAACCAATACGACAGAATTAGGGTTGTAGCCTACACTGATAAGTTTAGTATTCCCTGAACACATATCTGGCAGAGGATGAATGATAGTTGTAGGTTTAGATGAAATTCTGACTCTGGCACCTAATGCATTCGTGCTGATACAACCTAAGGAGTCAATAATCTTAAGCATAATATCATAACCTCTTCTGAGGGTATATAATTTTGTAATCACCTGGCCTGTATCCAGCGTACCATCACCCAAGTCCCAGATAAACATTGATGTGGAATTGCTTTGATGATAAACATTGTTGTTTTCGGGGAACAATCCTTTTCCACCAAAAGTTACTGATTTACCAAGGCAAATATCGACATAATTGCTATCGTTAGGATGGGGTGAAGTTAAAATACTATCAAAAGCAGCAATTATTTTCTGACAGGGAAGTGTGCATATAATTCCAGAATTCCATCCGGCAGCCTGATTTGCTCCATCGGAAACAAACTTAAAGCAAAGATTTCCTGTTGGATTATTTGTACTGGCCTGAACCATATTCTGTCCAGCACTAAGCGGGTTGTTATTGTTGTACTTTCCAATTAATGGAGATGTAACCGAAGGTCCATCATAAACAAATAAGGTATCAGAAGGATGAACATCAAAACTGATGAAACTAATGCTGATATGCGTATTAGTAAGGCTATTGGAAGCAAATGTTACTGTAAGATTTTGGTTGGCTGCATAGTTGCCACTCCCATTGTCTAAAAAATAACCTGTACATGCTGTAACTACCAATCCGTTGCTTGATACAATATCATAATTTTGCGCTTTTAAATTGCTGATTATTAACAGCAAAAAAGCAATGCTAATTAAATATTTTTTCATTTTTTTACAATTTAAGTTTATTCTATTTTTTTACTTTTTGTAGCATATTAAAATCTTCTTTAATATGTTTTTCGGGTCGAAAAACAATGGCTATTCCGGCTTCTTTCCAGATATAAGTTGGAGTATCTAAGTATCCTGTTTGAAAGTTATATTTCAACACATTAAAGCTGTTTTTTATATACACTTTTTCGTTAAAAGGAATTGAAGTCAGTGAGCCGTTCTTTGATTTTTCGAACAAAGTGTTGATATCTACACCTGTAACCGGCTTTTCGGATTTCAAACTTGCAACATAATAGGCATTGTCAAGGTAGTAATTCAAAAATTGAAGTTGTTCTGGATTTGTTTTTGCCAGATTATCTAAATACGCTTTTTCGTAACATTGATACAAACGTATATCAGGTTTAACATTCTTATTCTGAGCATAGGCTGTAATATTCACAAGTAAGAATGTGATAAATAAGGATTTCCTAATTAAGTCGATTAATTTTTTCATTTTTATATAAAATTAATAATACAAATGAGTTTATTTAATGCAATTAATCAGCAGACGTTTGAATTTTATTAAAGGTTGTATATTAAAATTGATTTTTGTAAAAGCATCTAATTTAAAACAAAAGAAGACGCTTATTGGCGTCTTCCTTTTTGAATTAAAAATTTTAGATTTATAGGTTAACTAAAGATTTTTACAATAAAAACCCTTAGTTTAAAAACACCCTATATGTATTAAGCATTTAGCTTATAGCCGTTTAACATATTATCGTAAAATCTGTAAACTGCTTTTGTATTCAACATCTTTTAAAATACCTTTGGCAATAATCGTTACAAAATAAACGCCATCGGGTAAACCCTCTCCACCAAAATCATTTTTGTAATTATTGCTTTCATAAACTTTTTTACCCCAACGATTGTAAATAATCAATTGTGTTTCGGTATAGCCGCCTCCTTTGATTAACGCACCAATTTCAAATTTATCGTTGATTCCGTCACCATTGGGAGTAATAATATTGGGAAATATCAATACGTCGTCAATAATTTTCACTTTATAGGAAGTGGTGTCTGTACATCTGATAGGAATTCCAAGATTGTCAACACCATGATCACTCAAAGAAATTAATGTAACTGTATATTCTTTTTCCTCAGGAATACTTGGGAAAATATTTGTAGGGTCTTTTAATGTACTGCTTGCTCCAGTATGACCAAAATCCCAAATCCATGTAAAAGTAGGATTCATAGGTGTGGTTAAATTCACAAAATTAATAGTAGGATCTAGTCTGGTACCTATAGGTGGATTCCAGGTAAAATCAGCCTTTGGTTGAGGATAACTAACAATATAATCGGGAGCTGAGATCCATGATTTAGAACAACCATTGATGGTAGTGGCAGTTAAGCCAATTACATAATTCCCGGCTATAAAAATATGGGTAGGACTTTCAACGACAGAGGTTTGTCCATCACCAAAATCCCAGATATACGTAGAATTTACAGGTGTTGATTCGTTGTTGAAAGTTACAGTAAAAGGTTCGCAACCTGCAATAGGTCCTCCACCATTGGGTGGTGGCGGGCTAGTTGTAAAACTTGGTTCTGGCATTGGGTTAATAGTTACCAGAATGGTATCATAGCCTGTACAGCTTAACGTATTGGCAATATTTGTATTGGTTGCTGAAAGAATATAATTAAAAGGTGAGACTATATTAGAATATATTGTATCCGTATAGATAGACTGTGTAGTTTTTGGACCGTATGGAGTAATCCAGTTATAAATTGTACTGATATTGCCTGGATCTAAAATAATTTTGTTGGGATAACACATTGAAGTATCTGCACCTAAATATGGATGAGGGGTAGAAATAACCTTCATGGTTGTAGTCGTATCCCAGGCACAGCCAAATTCATCCACCAAAGAAATATTATAGGTATAAGTCCCACCAGTAGTTGGGGAAATAATAGCAGTAGTATCAGTTAAAGGTGAAATAAAAGGACCTGCAAATCCAGCAGAATCAATTTTTACATTGTAGGTCCAACTACCTGGCATTAAATTGGCTTGTAATTCCAATGTCCAGTTAAAGATATAGCCATTGTCAATTCCCCAGTCATCTGTAATTTCGATGCTCCAGGTTCCATTTAAAGGGCAACCTATCAAACCAGCAAGTGGATTGGCAGGTAAGAAATAGTTGGTATGAGCAACTGTATTGGTAGAGTCAATTTTAGCAGGGCCCGTACCTTTTTTGCTGCCTAGAGTTCCGTTATTTGGATAAAATTCCGACCAGCAATAATTCCAACCCACACCCTGAATGTTAGCAGCTGCAGAGCATGCAGGTGTTCCATCGGGTTCGTAAAAATTTCCTAATCCATTGCTACCCGAGTGTTGGTTTGGATCAATATTCACACTTTGGTTATTCGGACATCTGATCCTGAATCCTAAATCGCCTGAGAAACTGTGTTCAATATTCACACAAATAGCAAGAATATTGCTGGCACTTAAAATAGAGGCACCGGCAGGGAAATTATTAAAAAATACATTGGTTGAATAAACTCCCGGAGGACAAGCAGGACCATCAGGAATAAACATAGTACTGTCGAAACCTTGTTTTGATATTTGAGAGAAACCCATGGGTTCAACCAAAATAACAGAATTTGGATTGTATCCAACACTGATAAGTTTGGTATCTCCTGAGCACATATCAGCCAATGGCTGTATGGTTGTTATTGGTTTTGAAGATATCCTTACTCTAGTACCTAAAGCATTTGTATTGATACATCCGACACTGTCGGTAATATTAAGTATCACATCATAACCTTTTCTAACCGTATAAAGATGCGTTACACTATTTCCTGTAGCAGTGGGAGTACCATCGCCAAAATCCCAAACATAGGTACAGTTGTTTTTACTCTGATGATAAGCTATGTTGTTATCGGGGAAGTTCTCTGCTGCTACCAAAGTTACTGTATGACCTAAACAAATATCCACATAATTGGAATCTGGTTTTGGAGCAGTTAATATCGTATCCAAGGTTGCAATTACTCTCTGGCAATTTTTAATACAAACCATTGCTGCAAACCATCCTGCTTTTTGAACAGTTCCATTGGTTATAAACTTAAAGGTTAAAGCTCCTGAGGTATTTGTAATGGTTGATTGCACCACATTCTGACCACCTGTGAGCGGATTTGAATTGTTGTATTTTCCAATCAAAGGAGAAGTGGTAGTAAGTCCATCATACACAAACAAGGTGTCGGAAGCATCGATATCAAAGATACTAAAACTCATTTTTAAATGAGTATTGGTAGTACTGTTCGACTGGAAAGTAATCGTCTGGTTTACGTTTGCAGCATAATTTCCAGAAGCATTATCGTAAAAATCAACTGCACAACTTTGTATTGTTTGTCCATTGCTCGCCTCTATGTTGTATGTCTGAGCTTTAGAAAAGTTGAAAATAATTGCGAATAAGCTTAATAATAGTAATCTTTTCATCTGTATATATTTTTTAAATTTATTTTTTGGTCACATTACCTACCCCAATTCTTTGAGGGAAAAATCCAAAAAATATCATTCTTGATTTGAATGCATATTCTTATGGATATTTCAGCTGTTTTTTTTATTTTTTATTGAGCTGCTTAAAATCTTCTTTTATATGTTTTTCAGGACGAAATACAATGGCGATACCCGCTTCTTTCCAAATATAAGTGGGAGTATCTAGAAATCCAGTTTGAAAATTGTATTTCAACACGTTAAAACTTGATTTATTATACGTTTTTTCATTGAAAGCAATTGAAGTCAGTCCACCTTTCTTCGATTTTTCGAACAATGTGTTGATATCTATACCCGTAACTGGTTTTTCAGATTTCAAACTTGCCGTATAATAAGCATTATCAAGGTAATAATTTAAAAACAAAACTTGGTCAGGATCTGTTTTCATCAGATTATCCAGGTATGTTTTTTCGAAACATTGATACAAACGAATATCAGCTTTAACAATTTTAGTTTGAGCGAAAGTTGTTAGACTAATAAGCATGCTTATGATTAACAAGCATTTACTGATGAAATTCAAAGATTTTCTCATGTTTAAATAAAAGATTAATTATGATTACAAAAATACAACTATTTTTCAAATAAAAACTATTAAAGAACAGACGTTTCAATTTAGGTAAAAGTTGTATGCAGCTGTATTGTTTTTAAAAAATCTTTTGATCAAAAAAGCCTATCACCTTCATCGAACAAAAGCTTATCAATAGTTTATTTCGCATTTAAGATTGTTTGCCAATTAGCTGTATTCTTCAAATAATTGTTTTTAACTTTCCCCCTTCTTATCAATCCTTTAAACTAATTGGTAGATTTCAGATTTTTTTGTACTTTTGCAGGCAATGAAAAACATAAGAAATTTTTGCATCATCGCCCATATTGATCATGGGAAAAGCACACTGGCTGATAGGCTGTTAGAGATTACCAATACTGTTTCGGCGAGAGACTCACAGGCTCAGGTATTGGATGATATGGATCTTGAGAGAGAAAGAGGGATTACGATTAAAAGCCATGCCATTCAAATGGATTATGTTCATGAAGGCACGTTGTATAAATTAAATTTAATTGACACCCCTGGTCATGTTGATTTTTCATATGAAGTTTCACGTTCCATTGCTGCCTGCGAAGGTGCACTTTTAATTATTGACGCTACACAAGGAATTCAAGCTCAAACCATTTCAAATCTTTATCTTGCTTTAGATCATGATTTAGAAATCATCCCTGTACTGAACAAAATAGATTTAGATGCTGCCATGCCCGAAGAAGTCAAAGACCAAATTGTTGATTTAATTGGCTGTGACCGCGATGATATAATTGAGGCCAGCGGGAAAACCGGTTATGGGGTAGAAAATATACTGGATGCTATTATTCATAGGATTCCTGAACCAAGTGGCTCTATTGAAGAGCCCTTACAAGCCCTTATTTTTGATTCAGTTTTTAATTCGTTCAGGGGAATTATTTCCTACTTCAGGATTATGAATGGAGAAATCAAAAAAGGTGATTTTGTAAAATTTGTAGCTACCGGCAAAGAATACCATGCCGACGAAATTGGAGTTTTAAAATTAAAACCTGAACCCAAAGATGTACTGAGGGCAGGTGATGTAGGTTATATTATCTCCGGAATTAAAGCTTCAAAAGAAGTTAAGGTTGGAGATACTGTTACCCATGTAAACCGACCCTGTTTAACTGCTATTGATGGGTTTGAAAATGTAAAACCAATGGTTTTTGCTGGAGTCTACCCTATTGATGCTGACGATTATGAGGAACTAAGAAATTCCATCGAAAAACTTCAATTAAATGATGCTTCCTTAACTTTTGAACCTGAATCTTCGATGGCATTGGGCTTTGGATTCAGATGTGGTTTTTTGGGATTATTGCACATGGAAATTATACAGGAGCGATTGGACAGAGAATTTAACATGGATGTAATTACGACTGTTCCAAACGTTTCGTACAAAGCTTTTACCACTAAAGGCGAAATGATTGAAGTCCATAATCCAAGCAGTTTGCCTGACCCTAATCACTTAGAACATATTGAAGAACCTTTTATTACTGCACATATTATCACCAAATCAGAATACCTTGGAGGGATCATGACCTTGTGTATTGAGAAACGTGGAATTATTAAAAACCAGGTTTATCTAACTTCCGACAGAATTGAAATAACGTTTGAATTACCCTTGGGCGAAATTGTCATTGATTTTTACGATAAATTAAAAAGCATTTCAAAAGGTTATGCTTCTTTCGATTACTTCCAATCAGGTTATAAACCAGCAAAATTAATCAGGCTTGAAATTTTGTTAAATGCAGAACCTGTGGATGCTTTATCTACGCTCATCCATCAGGATAATGCCTATAGTTTTGGGAAAAGAATTTGCGAAAAACTCAAAGAATTAATACCTCGACAACAATTTGACATTGCAATCCAAGCTGCTATAGGTTCTAAAATTATTTCCAGAGAAACGGTCAAAGCAGTGAGAAAAGACGTAACCGCCAAATGTTACGGTGGCGATATTACCCGTAAACGTAAATTGCTGGATAAGCAAAAGAAAGGTAAAAAACGCATGCGTCAGGTTGGGAATGTAGAAGTTCCTCAATCAGCATTTCTTGCAGTTTTGAAGCTGGATTAGTTGTTGGTTATTAGGTTATTAAGTTATTAAGTTATTGGGTTATTGGGTTAATAAATGATACAAGGGTCTGGCGAAAATCAGTTTAAATCTGTGTCATCTGTGTTCCATTTTTATAGAAAATAACAAAATATTAGATACTATTGTCGCAATTACAAAAATAAAAAAAGCAGTATCAATAATTATACTGCTTTTGGTCGGAGAGATGAGACTCGAACTCACGACCTCTTGCCCCCCAGACAAGTACGCTAGCCAACTGCGCTACTCCCCGATTTAATACTGCAAAATTAGTCAAAATTTTAACTAATCAAAATTTTACATTCAAAAATATGCTTTCAGGTTTTGAAAAAATATTTTAATTTCGCAGTAATTCTATTCATCCAATACATTAAAAATTATGCTTTTTAAAGATATTATTGGCCACAAAGACGTCATCAATAAGCTCATACAAACCGTAAACGATAATAGAGTGAGCCATGCTCAGTTAATCTTAGGCCCCGAAGGTTCAGGAAAATTGGCGTTGGCAATGGCATACAGTCGGTATTTGAATTGTGAAAACAAACAACATTACACCGAGAACCATCCTTCAGGCTTGATGGGTGATGCATGTGGAAATTGTCGTTCCTGTTTAAAATTCAATAAGTTAATTCATCCTGACGTACATTTTATTTTCCCAAATGCAACCACCAAAAAAATTACCAAAAATAATTTCAGTGATAATTTTCTTACAGAATGGCGAGAATTTTTAATCGAAAATAGCTTTTATGTGAACCTGAACGATTGGTTTGAAAAATTAGAGATTGAGAACAAACAAGGCAGCATCAATGTTCGCGACTGTAATGAAATCAACCGTATCCTCAGTTTTAAAACATATGAATCAGAGTATAAAATCATGATAATATGGATGGTCGAAAAATTACACCATGCTGCTGCTCCCAAAATATTAAAAATTCTTGAAGAACCACCTGACAAAACATTGTTTTTGTTGATTTCAGAAAATCACGATCAGATTTTGCCCACCATATTATCGCGTACACAATTGGTCAAACTGTTAAAAGTGAAAGACCAAGATATGATTGAGAAACTATCAACAACTCACCAGATTGACCCTCAAACGGCTCAATTTATCGCCATTCATGCTGATGGAAACTATACCGAAGCCTTAAAACTCATACACAATACAGATGATGAGAAATTTAATACCGACTTATTGATTAACTGGTTAAGAGGTTGTTATAAAGGATCTGCTAACGAAATACAAACCAAAAGCGGTGTTGTAGAAGGATTGAACTCACTGGTAAGCACTCTGGCAAAAATTGGAAGAGAAAAACAGAAAATCTTTTTAAATTATGCATTAAAAATAGCTAGATTTTGTGTGTTGATTAATTTTAATCAAAGCGAATTGGTAAAACTATCACCCGACGAATCGAAGTTTATTGCAAACTTTTACAGATTTATCAATTCTAAAAACATTGAAGCAGTTTCAGAAGAGTTGAACAAAGCTATTTATCATATTGAGCGCAATGCTAATCCCAATATTTTATTTATGGATTTATCGTTGAAAATGCACAAATTACTTTTAAAATCATAAAAATCTAAAAGGTTTTTATCATTTCAGCAGATTTATTACCGATAAATATGCTACTTTTGTACTTTATATTTTGAATAATGGAAGAAACGAAAATAGACAACAATAGTTTTCAGACTAGAGGCTGTTGCCACCCAAATAAGAATACTGGTAATTGTGATGTAAGTTCAGCTCACAAAAGCTGCAAATTAGACGCTTACAATTGGCTGAAAAACATAGAACAACCGCACACCAATAAATCTTTTGATTGTATTGAAGTCAGATTTAAAAACAGCAGAAAAGAATTTTTTAGAATTACCGACGAAGTTGAATATACCGAAGGTGATATTATTGCAGTGGAAGGTGTTCCTGGTCACGATATCGGAATTGTTTCGCTAACAGGCGAAGCATCAAGAATTCAGATGCTTAAGAAGAATATAAATCCGACGATAGACAACATAAAAAAAGTATACCGAAAAGCGAAAACAACCGATATCGAAAAATGGATCATTTCAGTTGAGAACGAAGATAAAACAATGCTGAAAGCTAAAAAAATTGCTTTTGAGCACAACCTCAATTTAAAGTTAAATGACGTAGAGTATCAGGGAGATAATACCAAAGCAGTTTTTTATTATACAGCCGATGACAGAGTCGATTTCAGGACGTTGATCAAAACACTGGCAGATGAGTTTAGAGTAAGGATAGAAATGCGACAAATCGGGGTTCGTCAGGAAGCGAGTCGCCTGGGTGGAATTGGAGTTTGTGGAAGAGAATTATGCTGTTCTTCATGGCTTACCAATTTTAAATCGGTGAGTACCAATGCTGCAAGAGTTCAACAACTGTCAATGAATCCTCAAAAATTAGCGGGTCAGTGTAGTAAGCTAAAATGCTGCCTGAATTTTGAAAATGATTCTTATGCAGATGCTTTGAAGGAATTCCCACCCACTGATTTCATACTTAAAACCAGCAAAGGAGATGGCGTCTTTAATAAAATGGATGTCTATAAAAAAACGATCTGGTATAATTATGCCAACGATTATTCCAGTTTCTTTGAAATCCCCATTGATAAAGTAAAAGAAATTATCAAGATCAATGAAAAAGGAGGGAAAGTGCCCAAATTGGATGATTTTACGATTAAAAAAGAAACCAAAAAAGATTTTGAAAACTTTATCGGACAAGACGCCTTGACAAGATTTGATTAATATCCAATGTATATGCATGTTTTTATGAACAAATACTCGAAATTTTTCCTTTTTGCTTTCTTGGTTTTTCTATCTGTTTCCTGTGGGAAACCACCGCTTATCGACAAAAGTATGGAAGTGAGTGAAACTGCCTGGGATCAAAAGGAAAGTTTTAAAATGGAAGTTGAAGTTGATGACACAATATCAGCCTATGAATTTTATGTAAATATCAGAAATACTACTGATTATAAATACAGTAATTTCTTTTTGTTTATTAAAACCACCTTCCCTAACGGTGAAATTGCTATGGATACCTTGGGTTGCTATCTGGCTGATATTGATGGCAAATGGCTGGGAAAAGGGAATGGAAAAATAAAAGACAATAAAATTCTATTTAAGAAAGATGCCATTTTTGCAATGAAAGGGAAATACACCTTTGAAATTGAGCATGCAATGCGCGAAAAACAAATAGCTGGTATTAAATCTATCGGATTTAGAATCGAGAAAAAAAAGAACCAATAATAAAAACTTATGCCTAAAAAGTCTACCGGAAATTCAACAAATTTCAATTTATATGTGAAACGTTTTTGGATGATTGTAGCTTCAACGTTTTTATTTATTATTCTATTATTCATATTGTTATCTTTAGGATGGCTTGGGTTTATGCCTTCTTTTGAAGAACTGGAAAATCCTAAAAGCAACTTAGCTTCAGATATTTATACTGCCGACCAGCAAATTTTAGGCAAATATTACATAGAAAATCGAAGCAATATTCATTACAACGATTTATCTCAGGCTTGTATCAATGCATTGATAGCCACTGAAGATGCACGTTTTAATCAACATTCTGGTGTTGATACCCGTAGTATTTTTAGGGTTTTAGGCAAAACCATTATTGGACGCAACAAGAGTTCAGGAGGTGGCAGTACGATTACACAACAATTGGCAAAAAATCTTTTCCCCCGCAACAAAAATCAATTTAAACTTTTTATGGTATTTACTAAGTTTAAGGAATGGATAGTTGCAGCTAAACTAGAACGAAATTACACCAAAGAAGAAATTATTGCCATGTATTTCAATACGGTAGATTTTGGAAATAATTCATTTGGAATAAAAACAGCTGCCAGAACTTATTTCAATAAATCTCCTGATTCCTTAAAAATTGAAGAAGCAGCCCTATTGGTGGGCATACTTAAGGCTCCTACCTATTATAGTCCTATTAAAAACCCTGAAAATGCCAAGAGAAGGCGTGAAGTGGTTTTAAACCAAATGAGAAAAAATGATTATATCACCCAAGAGCAATATGATTCACTGAGAGTATTGCCGATAGATATGTCAAAATACACCCAACAGGATCACAGTGCAGGCTATGGAACTTATTTCAGAGAATACCTGCGACTTTATCTGAACGACTGGTGTGCCAATCACAAGAAACCAGATGGAAGCCCCTATAATCTTTACAAAGATGGATTAAAGATATATACAACCATCAATTATAAAATGCAAAAATATGCTGAAGAAGCTGTGGCCGAACACCTTGGAAAAGATTTGCAGCCTGCTTTTTACAAACACTGGAAAGGCATGAAAAATGCGCCTTATTCCCAACTTACGGATGAAGAAATACAAGCTACTTTAACTTCCGCAATGAAAACCTCCGATCGTTACCGTAGGCTGAAAGATGCCAATGCCAACGATGACGAAATTCAAAAAGAATTTCATACTCCCATTGCCATGCGAATCTTTACCTGGCAAGGCGAAAGAGATACGATCATGACTCCTTTCGACTCTCTGAAATATTACAAATGGTTTTTACATACCGGCTTAATGTCGATGGAGCCTCAGACAGGTTATGTAAGAGCTTATGTTGGAGGCATCAACTACAAGCATTTTCAGTTCGACAATGTTAAAGTGGGTAAACGTCAAGTGGGTTCTACTTTTAAGCCTTTTGTTTATACCCTTGCCATGCAGGAAGGTGAATTCTCACCTTGTACAGAAGTTCCCAATCTTCCTGTTACTTTTGATATGGGCAACGGCGAAAGCTGGACCCCACAAAATGCTGATGATAAAAGAGAAGGTGAAATGATTACCTTAAAATGGGCATTGGCGAATTCTGTCAATAATGTTTCTGCTTATCTGATGAAACGTTTTTCGCCAGCAGCAGTTATTAATATGGCCAGAAAAATGGGAATTACCAGTCCGATTGACGCCGTACCGGCTGTATGCCTAGGTACTCCTGACCTGTCGGTTTATGAAATGACTGGAGCCATGAGTACTTTTGCCAATAAAGGTGTTTTTATAGAACCTATTTTTATTACCCGTATCGAAGATAAAAATGGCAACGTCATTGAGAACTTTATTCCCAAACAAAAGGAAGCAATGAATGAAGTTACAGCCTACCTGATGATAGAGCTTATGAAAGGGGTTGTTGAAAGCGGTACCGGTGCCAGGTTGCGCTATAAATTTGGTTTAGATGCACCCATAGCTGGCAAAACAGGCACTACTCAGAATAACTCCGATGGTTGGTTTATGGGGATTACACCCAGCCTGGCAACAGGTGTTTGGGTTGGAGGTGAAGTACGTTCTATACATTTCCGTTCGATTACTCTGGGACAGGGCGCCAATATGGCCTTACCTATATGGGCATTGTATATGAAAAAAGTATGGGCCGACAAAACCCTCAATATTCCTAAAAACAATTTTGAAAAACCAGCTTTAGATATTTCCGATAGAATTGATTGTCAAAAATTTAAACAAGAAATCAAGGAAGAAAAACAATTTGATTTTAGCGATAAGTATTAAATAGAAATTGGAAATTTGAAATCCACTTAGTAGTAAAAAAACGTTATTTTTTGAATTTCAATTAATTAGCAATGCTTAGATTTTAATTTTTAATCATCCTTAAAGAAATCTTCAATATTTTTTTTAAAAACTTCATTTTGCCATAGGGTTTATTTTGGGTACTTTGTACTTTATAAGCTTTACAAACTTTACAAACTTATTTAGCATGGATAATTTTCCTTCAAAACTGGTCGAAAACGCAGTGAATGAACTTTCACGATTGCCTGGGATTGGCAAAAAAACTGCTTTACGACTGGCTTTACATTTATTGAAACAAGAAGAAATAGAAGTTGAAAATTTTGGAAATGCTGTAATCAGGATGCGGAAAGAATGTAAATTCTGCCTTCAATGTCACAATATTTCCGATCATGATGAATGCGAAATCTGCAAAAACCCTAAACGCAATCATTCATTTATTTGTGTGGTTGAAGATGTTAGGGATGTAATGGCCATCGAAAATACTTCGCAATTCAACGGTGTTTACCATGTGTTGGGGGGCATCATTTCACCCATCGAAGGCATTGGACCTTCCGATTTAACCATCAGCAGTTTAATAGATAAAGTTGCCCTGGGTAGTATTACCGAAATCATCATGGCACTTCCTGCTACCATTGAAGGTGATACAACCATATTTTACATTTCAAAACAGTTAAAAGCCTACGATATAAACATTACTACCATTGCCAGAGGAATTGCAGTTGGCGATAACCTGGAATATACCGACGAAATTACATTGGGACGTTCTATTATTAACAGAACCCCCTATTTGTTTAGTTCTTAATCGTAACTTCGTTTAGAAAAATTTACAAAATGCACTTAATGAAATCTTGCTGTATATTCTCCTTTGTATTGTTTGTTTTATTAAATTCCAGCAATATACAGGCTCAATACATCAAAGACAACCTGGTTCAAAAAGCCGAGGATGAAATTGTAAAAACTAATTATACCAAAGCCATTTTTCTGTTGAATCAGGAAATTGAGAGAAATCCTGAAAATCATATGGCTTATTTTTTAAGAGCCCTTTCAAAAAGGGAATTGGGTGATAATACCGGTGCCTTTTCTGATTTTTCCACCACTATTCAGCTTCATCCAGGATTTAGTAAAGCATACTATTATCGCTGTATTCAGAAAATTGATTTCAAGGATTTTTACAATGCTCTAACGGATATCAATAAAGCCATCAGTTACAACGTCTGCAATTCCGATTATTATGTAGCCAGAGGGTATATTTACAATATATTGAGAGACACTACAAATGCCATGCATGATTTTAAGACAGCCATTTTCTTAAATGCTGAAAACGGTAATGCTTATTTAAACAAAAGTTTGTTAGAATTAGACATGAAGCAATTCGACAATGCCCTCATCAGCATTAATAAATCAATTACACTTGCACCTTTTAATCTGAATGCATTTATTATCAGAGGCTTTGTTGAATTAAACAATAAAGATTCTTTAGCTGCTAAATCAGATTATGAATTCGTGATTTCAAAAGACTCTAACAATATTCAGGCTTATTATAACCTGGCTCTGTATTATCACAAACAGAAAAACTACGAAAAGGCCCTGTTTAATTACAAGAAAGTAATAGAATTAAATCCCTATCATGCTGAATGTTTTTACAACAGAGCTGCGCTGTTTGCTGAAAAAGAGAAATATGCTGAAGCTGTAAGCGATTATAATCATGTTATTAAAATTAACCCATTAAATATTTATGCCTATTATAACAGAGCCATCGTTAAGCAGTATCTGGCTGATTACGTGAGTGCTTTAAGTGATTTTTCACAGGTAATAAAGTTGTATCCCAACTATCAGAAAGCCTATGTTTTGCGAGCAAATATTTACACTCAGCTTCAAAACTATGCTGCAGCCGAAAAAGACAGAAAAATTGCCAATTATCTTTTTAAAACCAATAGCGATACATTAATTTCATATACTAAAGATTCACTCAATCTATTGCCCTTACTTGATTTCCGATCCGAATCCCAGCCAATGGATACCAGCGAAGGCCATGTTCAATACAAATCATTCAAGATCATGCAGAAAAATATTTTTGCGTTAATCCCTGATAATGAAATCTATCCAATAAAAAAATACAACGAACAAATTGAAGTTTTAAATCAGAATAAAAGTGTAAATCTTAAAATACGATTGGACAATATCGATACCCGATTATCTTATGAAAATATTGCAGAAAGTAAAACTTTGCTCGATACCCTTACTGCTAAAATTAAGAAGTTAAATGAAAGCAATGCATTGTGGAAAGTGGTTTTATCAGCCTTGCTAAAAAACTACAATGAAGCCTTTCAATCAGTTACACAAATTGCTGACACTTCAGAATTTGCCTATTTGTCATTCTTTTTAAAAGGAAATCTTCAGATTAAATTAGGCGAACAAGAAGAAAATAATGAATTCAACAATCCATTTGAGGAAAACAAAACCAGCCAGGCTGTTAACAATAACTATCAGCTAGCCATCGATGAATTTTCAGCTTCTATCCAAAAAAACAGAAAGTTCAGCTTTGCTTATTTTAACAGGGCCTATGCCAAAACATTGGTCAACGATATCAGTGGAGCCATTATCGATTACAGTAGCTGTATTTACTTCGACAATGCCAATGCAGATGCATATTACAACAGGGGCTTATTATATATATTTTTAGGAGATAAAGAAAATGCTTGTCCCGATTTTAGCAAAGCGGGTGAATTGGGCGTAACAGAAGCCTATAGCTTGCTGTATAAGTATTGTAAATGAGTTTATTAAGTAATTTTACTCAGCTTGGCAAGTCCTGATTTTTCATCATTTTCCACATTCTGTAAATCCAAACAACAGCAATGGCCAATATGATTCTTGGAATGGTAATCCAGAATGCGGATACGCCAATGGTCATAAATAAGAGCGTATCTTCTAATAAGGAATGTGAAACCGCAACGTGGTGGTTGAGTAAATTGTTTTCTTCTTTGCTTATTTTTCCTTTTTCAAGTTCATCTATCATTATTGCAGAACCATAAGCCAAACCCAAAACATTGGCAACTATCCACAAAAAGGAAGTTTTAACTGGTAAACCCATCACTTTTAACAAGGGCGTAAAAAGCCTGGAAATGATTTTGATGATTCCTGATTTCTCAAGTATCTGTTGGAGTATCATTAATGCGGAGACAAAGAGGATGACTTTAATCGCCAGAAAGAACATTTTTACCCCCCATTCTTCTATCACTGTCCATAATGAGGAGGCCTGATTGAGGGCTAAGGTTGGTGTGATGGATTTGAGGGCATCAGGAGGAAGAAGATAATTAAGTGCCAGTGCAGCGATTATACTGGATGACAACCTGATGAATACCATTTTTAATCCAGAAGACCCTGTTTTGCTTTGAATGATGGTTTCGATAATCATATTGTGAGAAATCAGACACATCAGGGCTACAATGCATATTTCGCGCATCGAAAGACTAAGTGTTGAAATGACGGCAATGGCAGAATAAATATTCAAAAAAATGCTGGTCAGAAAGACAAAGGCACATTGACCTGATAATCCGAGATAATGAAACAATGGATTGAGCAATTCAGCTGCCCAGCTGATGATGCCATAATACTGAAGCAATGTAACCAGCAATGAAATCGGTATCATTAGGCTGAGTAACCACGTTACAGTTTTAAAAGCTGCAGGCAATGCGGTTTTAAGAATTTCTTTAATTGAAAATACTATCTGTTGGGCCATGTATGAAGATTAAAGTGCAAAGATATTGAATTTATTGATTGGGTGATTGGATGATTGAGTGGATTTTATCAACAGACTTATTGATTTTTTTTATTTTATGTTTGAATTGAGTAGAAATCTTTTATTTTTGTAAATCGAAAACCCTTACTCCTATGAAAAAAATATTTCGTTTTTTAATTATCCTACTTTTTTGTTCAGTCTTAAAATCAGGCTTTTCTCAAACAACAAAGAATGAGTACATTGCGCCCACCGAACCTGAAGTAATTCAGAAAATGCAATGGTGGCATGATATTAAATTTGGATTGTTGATGCATTGGGGTGCTTATAGCCAATGGGGAGTAGTAGAATCCTGGTCTATTTGTCCGGAAGATGAAGACTGGTGCAAACGCAAATTACCCGATTACAATGAATACGTCAAACGCTATGAAGCCCTGAAATATTCTTTCAATCCCATCCGCTTCAATCCTGACAAATGGGCTTTGGCTGCCAAAGATGCTGGGATGAAGTATGTTGTATTTACGACCAAACATCACGATGGGTTTTGCATGTTCGATACCAAGCAAACCGATTATAAGATTACAGATAAAGATTGTCCTTTTTCAAAAAATCCAAAAGCTGATGTTACCAAAGCAATTTTTAATGCTTTCAGAAAACAACAATTTGGTGTAGGAGCATATTTCAGCAAGCCCGACTGGCACAATGATGATTACTGGAACCCGAATTTCCCTCCAATAGACCGAAATGTTAATTACGAAACTTCCATCTATCCCGAAAGATGGAAACGCTTCCAGCAATTTACTTTCAATCAGATTGAAGAACTGACCACAAATTATGGTAAAGTCGATATTTTGTGGTTCGATGGAGGTTGGGTGCGTCGCATGGACGAACAAACCGAAGAGTCGCGAACATGGTTGAAACACAAAGCCATTGATCAGGATATCAATATGCCGGCCATTACTGCCATGGCACGTAAAAACCAAGCAGGAATACTGGTTGTGGACCGTTCGGTACATAACAAATTTGAAAACTATTTTACACCCGAACAGCAGATTCCCGAAAAACCCTTGCCTTATCCATGGGAAACTTGTATGACGATGGCCAATAGCTGGTCTTGGGTATATAACGACACTTATAAACCCACCCATAAGCTCATCCATTTGTTGGTGGATGTAGTTGCCAAAGGGGGAAACTTTCTGCTGAATATTGGACCGGACCCAAGTGGTGATTTGGATGATACTGCCTATGTGCGTTTGAAAGAAATAGGAGAATGGATGAAAATTAACAACGAAGCCATCTACAATACTCATCCTGTTCCTCCTTATAAAGACGGGAAAACCTGCTTTACACAAGGCAAAGATGGAGCAGTCTATTTGATTTACCTTGCAGATGTAAATGAAAAGATGCCATCAGAAATAACGGTTCATAACTTTACTGCCAAAGCAGATGCGAAAGTAATCTTATTGGGTGGTGATAAAATACTTGCCAATATTAGCAAAAATACAATACGTCTAAGCATTAGCGAACAATACAAAAGTAAACCTCCTTGTGGCTATGCATGGGTTTTTAAAGTATATTAGAGATAGTGTATACTAGAAAAAAAATAATTCAGCAATAATAGATTGCTAATTATTTAATTCTGATACTGATACATCGTCTGACTTTCTACTTTGCCATTCTCGTCCAAAGTAATAATTTTATTCAACAAACCATTTGCCGAGTAGGTGTAGGTTTTAGTGTAATTAATTTCCCGACCTGCTTTTTTGTAATAGATTGTTTTCAAACATTGATTGACGCCATTGTATTCAGAACTGTATTTAGTTTTAATTTTCCCATTTTTTTTAAAAGTAGTCATATCGTAATTTACTAATTCTTTGTTCTGATTGTATAAATTATGAATGATGCTTTTTGGTTTCGCCTGTTTAACATAAAAGCCGATATATTCTGTTTCCCAATTATGCTCAGTTATAGTGGTTTTGTTTTGATATACCACAAGATCTTCATTATCGTATCTGATAGCTTGTGTTTGAACACTGTCTTTGTTGAATTTTGAAACAGTCCTTTCCAGCTTCCCTTCTTCATTCAGGGTTCTGTTGGTAATTGTAAAGCCCCCGTCTTTATTGTAATCCGCTATTCTACAAACTTGAACCGTATCTTTCTTAATTTTTCGTTCAACACCATCAGAAGAACAGGCATAGGACCAGACTTTTATAATTTTCCCTAATGCATCCAATTGAGTAGTCGTTTCTTTATCACCATTCGCATAATAAGTATAAAGCATTCTTGAAGATAGTTTTTGTTTCTTGCCATAGTAAGAATCGCAGCTTGAAATCTTTCCCTTATCATTGAAGGTGTTCACAGTATGAAAAATGAGCATTCCTTTATGGTTAGTGCTCTTGTTGTCAATCATATTACCTTTGTTGTCATAGCTAACTTCCCAACCATAAATTGGCCTTCCTTTTGAATCGAAATTCTTTTCTTTAAGAATTCTTCCTTTTTCGGAGTACTCTTTTTCAACATGGAAATAGATTTTTCCATTGCGGTTGTATCTTTTGATGGATGTTTCATACCCATTTTCATTATAAGCTTTTTGCTCAAAAAGATAGGCAGTTGTATCTTTAGTTGAATTTTGAAAATAGACTTTCTGTTCTTTCACCTTCAGTTCTTTATAAAGGTTTTTAGGCAATGGCATTCTTTTATAGTAAGAAAATGGATTGTAAAAACTCCAATCATTGTAATATTCGCCATAGCTTTTAAAATAAAAAAACTCTTGAGCATTGCTTGAAGCAGTAATTGAAACAAATAGAAGAATCAGAATAAAGATTTTCCTACTTGTTTGATGATAAGGTTTTAGTTTCATCGAAAGCTAGTTTAAATTAATATTAAAAAAAACGCCTGAATTCATTCTTTATTGTTAACAAAAAAAAACAAAAAATATATTCAATATTTTAGCTCAATATCTTTGCTTTTATTTAAATAAAAAGATGATTAATTCATAGATGCATTGTCATATTTTTTTATAATTTTACATACTTAATTTTATCCGTTGACGTAACGGAATAAGGCAAATTATTGCTTTCATTTATTTAAATAAATCTTATGAACAAACGTTATATCCTGATGATTGCAATGCTGTATTTATTTACATCTGCAAGTATTTTAGCACAATCGCTTACTCCAAAATCTCATTTATTAAAAGGATGCACAAATGTAGTATCTGGCGAATCTATTGAATACCATTGCTTTAATACTGCAGCCAGCTCGGCCATACTTACACGTTGTACCAGTGGAGAAATGCAGATAGAATGGAAAACCGAAGCAATTCCTGCCAATTACAAAGAGAAGTTTGTCACTTTTTACTGGATTTGTGCCTTTTCGTCGGGAACCAGCCATGGTGAGCGAAAATTTGACATAAGCCTCAACGATAAAAAATATTTTAGTTATCAGACTTTTGTAAATAAATATGAAAAACAATGGGTGCAAAAAGCAGAGGATGGTAGTGAGTTGAGTTTTGAATTCAAAGGAGCAGATGGTTTAGGAGATATTTCAGGATTTATGTATCTAAAACTACCTGTCAGTCAATTCAAAAAAGGAGAAGCTGTAAAAGTAAAAGTATTGGGTGAAAAAGCTGATTCACGGGATTGGTATATGACGTTTTTATACAATATGGACAATTCTTTTACAGCTTATCAAATGCCGTTTCTGGCCAAAACAAATGGCAAAACCTCTCAAGTAATCCGGACTGACATTAGTTATCCGAACGATAAAGGAAAAGCTGAAGTTATAATAGATGGGAAAACCCTTCATTTCGATTTGGTATTAGGTTTAAACAATTTCGAGATTAATTTAGATCCAATTTCCGTCGAAAAACAAATACAGATGGAAGTAAGCGTTGACGGTCAAAAATTACCTTCTCAAAATATTACTTTAAAACCCGTTAACAGACGCACAATTTATCTGATGTCGCATTCACACAACGACATAGGTTACTCCGATATACAAACGGATGTAATGAAAAAGCAACTCAAAAATATCAATGATGCCCTTGATTTAATAAAGAAAACTGCAAATTATCCTATTGAGGCCCGTTTTAAATGGAATATTGAAATTCTTTGGGCTACTGAAACATTTTTGCAGACAGCCTCAGAAGAAAAGAAAACCGAATTTGTAGAAGCTGTCAGAAATGGTTCCATGGGATTACAGGCCATGTTTACCAATCCATTAACCGGTATAACACGTCCTGAAGAGTTCTACAAACTTACTGAATATGCCCGTATCTTAAGTAAAAAATATGATCTTCCTATCCAATCAGCTATGATTTCAGATATTCCCGGAATGACATGGAATACGATTCCCACCTTGGCTCAATCGGGTGTAAAATACTTTTCGAGTGGACCAAACTATTTGATAGGAATGAAAACCAAAGAAGGTAATTTGATGGGCAGTGGCGATCGCGTGGGCTATACCAGTTCAAGCTGGGGAGACAAACCATTTTATTGGATTTCGCCTTCAGGAAAAGAGAAATTGCTATACTGGATGACTGGCTTGGGATATTCTGCTTTTCACAGTGGTTCTATTGTTCAAAACGATGTACGATTCAAAAAAACATTGACAGATTATTTAAATCAACTGGATCGTCAAAAATTTCCTTATGATATGATACAGATGCGTTATACCATCAAAGGGGATAATGGTCCTGTGGACCCAGCATTGCCTGATTTTGTAAAAGCCTGGAACGAAAAATATGAATCACCCAAAATGATCCTTGCCACTTCAGATCAAGCATTTGAAGCTTTTGAAAAGAAATACGCAAAAGATTTACCTTCCTATTCCGGCGACATGACGCCTTATTGGGAGGATGGGGCTGTTTCTACTGCCTACGAAACAGGATTGGTAAGAAAGCTATCTGAAAACCTCGTTCAATCGGAAATTCTATATTCAATCATGGCCCCTGAAAAATATGATGCTAGCAAATTTTATGAGGCCTGGAGAAATGTGCTTCTATGGGACGAACATACCTGGGGCGCTTTCAACAGTACTTCTGAACCTGATTGCGATTTTGCAAAAACACAATGGAATATCAAACAAGCATTTGCGTTAGATGCTGATAAAGAAGCAAAAGCCATACGAAATCGTCTTTTAAAGGACACCGTCAATGAATCAAATTTTGAAGTTATCAATACCAACTCCTGGCAACGTACTGATTTGGTGACAATTTCAAAAGAAATGAGCAGCAAGGGCGATGTGGTCATCAATGAAAAAGGGAAAGTAGTAGCCTCCCAAAGATTATCCAATGGAGAACTGGCTTTTCTGGCTGAAAATATCCCAGGATTATCTAGCTGTCGGTTTACAATTCAGGCAGGGAAATCAAAGTTCATCAGTCATTTAAAAATTGAAAACAACAGCATTTCGGATGATAGTCTGCAAATTAAAATAGATCCAAAAACAGGCTGTATCAATCATTTAAAATACAAAAATATAGCTGAGATGGTCGATTCAACTACCAATGGATTGAACGAATATTTTTATGTTGAAGGATTTGATGCTTCAAAAGCTAAAACCAATTCTACAGTTGTTATAACCATAAAAGAGAACGGGCCTTTAGTTGCCAGCTATAGCATTGCTTCGGATGCTCCCGGATGTAACTCATTACAACGTGAAATCAGTATGGTGAAGGGATTAAATAGAATTGATATTGTAAACACCATCGATAAAAAGTTAGTCCGCAAAGGAGAGGCTGTTCATTTCGCTTATCCCTTCAATGTTCCAAATTCAACCGTTAGAATCGACTTAGGATATGGGGTTATTCGTCCTGAAACAGATCAACTGGCAGGGGCCTGCAAAGATTTTTATTCTGCTCAACGATTTGTAGATGTATCGAATCAAGATTATGGGCTTACTTTTACAGTAAATGAGACGCCACTGATCGAGATAGGTGAAATGCATAGTGAATTACCAGAGCCCAATTCTATTCAGCAAAACTCAAGTTGGAAGAAAAACCAGTTGCCTTCATCAACAATTTACACCTATGTGATGAATAACTATTGGTACACCAACTACAAAGCAGATCAGCCGGGAGTGAGTACTTACACCCATTCCATTATTCCTCATTTTCAGTACAATCAAACAGAGGCAAGCCATACTGGCATCGAAAGCAGTCAAGCCTTAATTGTTCAGCAACTTAGCAAAGGACAATCTAAGTTTACACCTCCTTTTACACTCATGAATACTGATGTGTATGTGAGCTATATGAAACCATTGCAAGGCAAAAAAGAACTTTTGCTTCGTTTGTACAATCCTGAAAATAAAACCAAAGAAGTTTTACTTCAATTGCACGCCCCATATAAAAATATTTATAAAAGTAGTCCATTTGAAGAGCAAGGCAAAAAGCTCGACAAAATTCAGCTGGATGCATATGAAATCATGACCCTCATCATTGCTGAATAACAGTAGATGCAGCTTAACGTTAATGTAAATTTATAAGGATAAATATCATGCGTAAAGGGAAAGCATGATTTGAATGCAAAAAAAACCCCTACTTATTCTCAAAAACAACATTACTCAAAGCAGTATTAATCCGCTGTGAACGATAAGTACTCATAATGCATTTTCCTCCTAAGTATTTTTTTTATTTCTTTGGTTTTTTGATAACTTTGCCGCTTAATAATTAACAAATTCCTTCAGAAATTAAGCATAATCAACATAAAAATATATGATTACCAAAGAATTAATCAATCCCCGGAGTATATTAGTGATTGGTGCATCCAACGACATAGAAAAACCAGGCGGCAAGATATTGAAGAATCTCATCGACGGAGCATTTAAGGGTGAGTTATACGTAAGCAATCCAAAAGAAGATAAAGTTCAGGGCATTCAAAGTTTTCGAAATACATCAGATTTACCTCAAGTTGATTTAGCCATTATTGCAATTGCGGCTAAGTATATTCCTGATACAATAGAAATGCTTAGCTTACAAAAAGGCACCAAAGCATTTATCATTCTTTCTGCCGGCTTCAGCGAAGAAAGCCCTGAAGGTAAAATACTGGAAGACAAAGTTGTTGAACTGATCAATAACGTGAATGGCTCTTTAATCGGACCCAACTGTGTAGGTATTTTAACCCCAGCTCATCACAGTATTTTCACCTTGCCAATTCCTAAACTGGATGCTCAGGGTTGCGATTTTATCTCAGGCTCGGGTGCTACTGCTTGCTTTATTATGGAAGCAGGTATTCCAAAAGGATTGACTTTCGCCAACGTATTTTCGGTAGGCAATTCAGCTCAGATGGGTGTGGAAGAAATACTACAATACATGGACGAAACTTTCGATCCTCTCACTAGTTCTAAAATCAAACTTTTATACATCGAGAACATTTCAAAACCTGAAATGTTGATGAAACATGCAGCCTCCCTGATCAAGAAAGGCTGTAAAATTGCAGCTGTAAAAGCTGGCTCTTCAGAAGAAGGAAGTCGTGCAGCTTCTTCTCATACTGGAGCCTTAGCCAGCTCTGATGTTTCCGTGGATGCCTTGTTCCGCAAAGCCGGCATTGTTCGTTGCTTTGGAAGAGAAGATTTAATCAGCGTTGCTTCAGTATTTAGCTATCCCGAATTAATAGGTAAAAATTTAGCCATCATCACCCATGCTGGTGGTCCGGCGGTTATGCTGACCGATGCCTTGTCAAAAGGTGGAATGAATATTCCTCACATCCAACATCCAAAAGCTGATGAATTATTAAGCAAGCTTTTTCCTGGCTCTTCAGTTTCCAATCCGATTGACTTTTTAGCTACAGGTACAGCCGAACAATTGGGTACTATCATTGATTATGTAGACAAGGATTTCGACGAAATTGACGGCATGGTTGTTATTTTCGGCACTCCGGGATTGTTCAAACTTTTTGATGTATATAAGGTCTTAGACGAAAAAATGAAAACGGCCAAAAAACCTATTTTCCCGGTTCTGCCTTCTATCCTCACTGCAAAAGAAGAAGTGGAAGAATTTATTTCAAAAGGCAGGGTAAATTTCCCAGACGAAGTCACCCTAGGCAATGCACTTGCAAAGGTGTATCACACCAATAAACCTATGCTGATGAAAGCCTGTACTTCTCATGTAGACGAAGGTTTGATTCGTGCTATCATCGATACGAGCGAAAATGGCTATCTATCTCCAGAGGCTGTTCAGGGCTTATTGGATGCAGCAGGTGTTCCCCGTGCAGGTGAAGCAGTAGTGACGGATAAAGCGAAAGCTATAACAGCTGCAACTAAATTGGGTTTCCCTGTAGTGATGAAAGTAGTGGGTCCCGTTCACAAATCGGATGTTGGCGGTGTAGTACTAAATGTTAAAGATGCTGCAACGGTAGAAAAAGAATTTGAAAGAATGATTCAGATTAAAGACACAACAGCTATCCTTATTCAGCCAATGCTTTCGGGTACTGAATTATTTGTAGGTGCCAATTATGAAGAAAAATTCGGTCATCTGGTAATGTGTGGAATGGGAGGTATCTTTATAGAAGTATTAAAAGATGTTAGTGCAAGTCTGGTACCCATCGGTAAAGTAGAAGCTACAAAAATGGTCAGGGATTTAAAGAGTTACAAAATAATTCAAGGGGTTAGAGGACAAGAAGGTATCAACGAAGAAATGTTTGTGGATGTAATTTTAGCCGTTTCCACTTTGTTGTCGGTAGCTCCCGAAATCAAAGAAATGGACATCAATCCATTGCTGGGTAAAAAAGACAAAGTTGTGGCTGTAGATGCAAGAATAAGGATAGAGAAATAGAGCTTGTTAAAGAAGTCGGAAGACCGAAGACGGAAAGCAGAAAATTTTCAGACTGAAGAAAAAACTGAGAATACGTAAGGGTATTGACTGCCTATAAATAAGGCTGGCATTTGAACATTAAATATATAACTCATGAAGAATCCATTTGGCAGTAAAACTAAAATCATGGCATTATCATTTCTGATTATGGCTATGATGCTCCTATTGTACAATACTTTATCCGATTTTAAATTCTGGATAGCGCTTGTAATTAGCTTTGTTTCATTGGTATTAATTAACTATGAGTATTTTGTTTTGTATAATAAGACAAAAAAATAACGCTAAACACTAAACAGGGGAAAACCTGATTATCGCACAAAGGAAATTACATAAATAATTAACCATTAATAACATCCCATGAAGAAAAATGACTTTCTTTTTATTGGAATTGCAGCCATCATTTTATTGCCATTTATCCCCTTTCCTTTCCTGAGCTGTATGCAAAAAGGATTTATATACAATCCTCAATATTGGGTACTTACAAGCTTTATTAAATTTGGTTTACTGGCAACTACGGGCGAAGTAATAGGTTTGCGTATCAAAACAGGTGGTTTCAATACCCAAGGTTTTGGGATTTTACCTAGAGCCATTGTATGGGGGTTTTTAGGGATAACTATTAAGCTGGCTTTTGATATTTTCGCCATCGGTATCCCTGGATTTCTTGAAAAGTCTTGTAGTATCAGCGGAGTGGCAGATGCGATGAAAATGAAAGATATTTTTGATGCCATTTCCAATGGAATGGGAACAACCCGATTGCTGGCTGCTTTATGCATCAGTACAGCCATGAATTTGATTTACGCTCCTGTAATGATGACCTTGCATAAAATTACCGACACCCATATTGCTGACAAAGAAGGAAGTGTTAAAGGATTGTTCAGCAGCATGAATGTTGGTGATATCATGAGCCGTATCAACTGGAAGGTACAATGGAACTTCGTGTTTAAAAAAACCATTCCTTTTTTCTGGATACCAGCGCATACCATTACATTTTTGTTACCCACTGAATACCGTGTATTGTTTGCAGCATTATTGGGTATTGCGTTGGGAGTAATCCTTTCATTGGCTGCTATCCAAGGAAAATCAAAATAAGCATATTGAATACTAATGAGTTAAAATATAATTTTTACCCTTCTCAAAAATAATTAATCAATGATTAAGAATAGATTTAGATTACTGCTTGCTATTGCAGGTATTTTCATTACTTTGCCTTCTTTTGCGCAAAAAGATTCGACTAAATTCGGCGTTAAATTCAATGGTTTTGTAAATTCTCAACTGATGTTTGATACCCGTCATACGGAAGGTGGTCGCGAAACCATGCTTTTATTGTACCCACTGAACAAAAAAACAGACAAAAATGGCAAAGACATCAATGCCAGCCCTTCGTTCAATCAACTGGCCATGATCAGTCGATTAACCGCTAATGTATGGGGTCCTGATGCCTTTGGTGCTAAAACTTCAGGTGTAATTGAAGGTGATTTCTCTGGGCAGACCAATAACGATAACAATGGCTTTCGCTTACGCCATGCTTTTATTAAACTCATTTGGCAAAAAAATGAGCTCTTAATCGGTCAGTACTGGCATCCTTTTGATGTACCTGAAATGTTGCCAGGCGTGCTTTCATTAAATACCGGTGCTCCATTTCATGCATTTTCACGCCATATTCAATTTAGGTATTCTCACACTTTCAATCATTTAAAGATCATAGCAGTGGCTGCTTCCCAGAGAGATTATGCCAGCGATGGCCCTATTGGCATAAAATCGGATTATATGCGCGATGCCGCAATTCCCAATTTCCATTTGCAATTGCACTATAATTTGAAAACGCATTTATTGGGTATAGGGGGTGATTTTAAAATGCTGCAACCCAAATTAGTCACCGACAGCAATTATAAAACCGATGCGAATGTGACATCATTTGCTGTCATCTGTTTTGCCAAATTGAATTTTAAAAAACTAGATATAAAACTACAAGGCAGCTGGGGCCAAAACCTTTCGGAGCATACTATGCTGGGCGGTTATTTCGAAAGAGGAATTGATGCAGCTACAGGAGAAGTCAGATATGGCAATTTGCAATCGATGAATGCATGGCTAGATATTACGACCAAAGGTCCAAGCTGGAAACTGGGGGTGTTTGCAGGCTATACAAAAAACCTAGGATATACCAATGACTTGGCAGTAAATGGAAAGTTCTATGGAAGAGGTAATAACATTGATTATATTTATCGCCTCGCCCCTCGTATTACTTATTCAACCGGTCAATTGGTTTTCGGTAGCGAACTGGAATATACCGTTGCAGCTTATGGCACACCCGATATCAAAGGGAAAGTAAAAAATGCTATCGAATATGCTAATCTAAGGGTATTGTTGATTGCTACTTATAATTTCTAAATTCCACAACATCCTATAATATAAAGCTGATAGCACTCTCGACGCTGTCAGCTTTATATGGAAATGTTTAACCCTGACAGGGTTGAATATTCAAACAACAATAAAATCCGAAACTAAAAAAAGCGATTCCATTTAAAAATGAAATCGCTTTTCTATTAATAAATCAGGACTCTCCTACTTCATGCTGCGGGCAATACGGTTAGATTTCCCCCTTGCTATTTTAACTTTCAACTCATAAGCTATCAGATACATAGCTGGAACGAAAACCAAGGTCAGGAAAGTTGCAAAGCTCAAACCGAAAATAATGGTCCAGGCTAAAGCACCAAAGAAAGCTACATTATCGCCTCCAAAATGAATATGAGGATTCAAATGTGTAAACAGGGAAATAAAGTCAATATTCAAACCAACTGCCAAAGGAACCAAACCTAAGATAGTTGCAGATGCAGTTAAGATAACAGGGGTTATCCTTGTTTTACCTGCCTGTACAACGGCTTCTCTTGTTTTCATGCCTCTCTCCTTTAATACATCCGTAAATTCAACCAGCAGAATACCATTTCTGACCACAATACCAGCCAGCGCTACTACTCCCATTCCAGTCATGATAAAGGAAAAGGTCATGTGGAAGAATATGAATCCTAACAATACTCCAATGATACTAAAGAAGACTTCACTGAAGATAATCAAAGGCTTGCTGATAGAGTTGAATTGTGTGATTAGGATGAACATAACCAGGAACATTGCCAGCAACATCGCTTTCATCATAAAAGCTGCCGTTTCTTTCTGATCGTCCTGTTCTCCGGTAAAGTTGATGTCAACACCATCCAATTTATTAAATTTATGGACATTGGCCTTTAGTTTCTGAACAATTTCGTTGGCATTATAATCGGTCAATACATTGGAGGAAAGTGTAATTACTTTTTTAAGGTTCTTCCTTTTAATCCCTCCATAGGTATTTTGATAGCTTATTTTAGCAATAGACGACAGTGGAATCTGACGCAACTGACCAGAGTTCATGTCCCTGTAGGTAATCTTCAGATTCATCACCCTATCGATATTTTTACGCTGACTTTCTTCATAACGA
The DNA here is from genome assembly GCA_037133555.1 of Bacteroidota bacterium. Taxonomy (GTDB): domain Bacteria; phylum Bacteroidota; class Bacteroidia; order Bacteroidales; family JACABE01; genus JACABE01. The sequence continues at coordinate 47,071 of JBAXNW010000009.1, read as the reverse complement.
ATCTGAATAGGGTATTGATCTTCACCTTCCCTAAATTTTGAAGCTTCTTTTCCAAAAATCGCATAGCGTATTTCCATACCTATCTGTCCAGTAGAAATCCCTTCATGGTTGGCTCTTTCTCTGTCGATATTTACTATCAATTCGGGCTTGTTGTTGTCAAAATCAGATTTTAACTGTTCTATCCCTTCTATCTTTAATGAATCAGCAAAAGCTTTAAAATTGCTTGCTGTTGTTATTAAATGATCAAGATTATCTCCACTTATTTCAATATTTATAGGTTTTCCGGTAGGAGGACCATTTCTATTCTGATCAACAGTGATTTCGGCACCGGAAATACCTTTAACCGCATCTCTCATTTTATCGAGATAAGGCATGGTAGATTCACCCTTACGTTTAGCGGTCTCAACAAATGCAACAGTTACTTTACCCAGATGCGAGGCAGAAGTTGTGGTATTGAATTTATCGTCAGAAGCACCTACAGCAACATTGGAAATAACCGATTCAACAATTTTATTTGATTCACCTATTACGGTATAAATTCTATCTTCAGCTATGCGGGTAATAGAATCGGTAACTTTAATTTCAGTTCCAACTGGCATCTTAATGTAAGCATAAATGTAATTTGGGTCGTTGGAAGGAAAAAGAACCGCTTTGGGTTTAGCAATATTCATTAAAACGATTGTAAAGATAAACAATGCGACCAAACTGCCCAATAAAACATAAGGACGGTGTTTACTGATAAAAAATCTCAATAATTTTTCATAACGTCGCATCAAAGCAGGTATAAATTCATGCTGAAATTTTAACAAAATATGTCGTCCCCATAACTGATGTCCAACAAAAGAAATACCAATAAATATGGAGAAATTGGCAATTCCTGCTAAACTTGCTAAATGAAACAATATACCGATGGCTAAGAATATACCGCCAATGGTAAATGTTTTTTTCTTGCTGTACTGAATTTCTTCATCATCATGATGCTTCATAAATGAAACAGCAAATACAGGATTGAAAATATAGGCTACAATCAGTGAAGCAAACAACGTAATGATGAGGGTTACAGGAATAAAGTACATAAACTTACCAATTATACCTGGCCAGAATGCAAGTGGGAAAAATGGAGCAAGCGTGGTGAGTGTACCTGAAAGAATGGGAACAAATACTTCGCCGGCAGCATACTTGGCCGACTGTTTAATATCCAAGACTCCCTTATATTGATTAAATACCCTGTGTGTATTCTCTATCACAACAATGGCATCATCCACTACTATACCCAATGCGAATATGAAGGCAAACATTACCAGCATATTCATGGTAAACCCAATTTCAGGCATCACAATATAGGCCAGAGCCATTGACAATGGAACCGACAAACCGACAAACAATGCATTGGTCAATCCCATAAAGAACATCAGGATAATGGTTACAAGTATAAAACCGATAATAATCGTATTGTTGAGATCAAAAAGTGTATTACGGGTAAATACAGACATATCACCGGTCACTGTAATTTTCAGTTTGGAAGGAAAATTATCCTTTTTCATCTTTTCAAGACTGGCTTTGATTTTATCAGAAGCTTCCAGTAAATTTTCCCCGCTTTTTTTAATTACATTTAAGGTAATTACATTTTTACGTTCTAGTCTTGCATAACTTTCTCTTTCTTTGAAACCATCCTTGATTTCAGCAACGTCTTTAAGATAAACCAATGCACCACTCCCCGACTTAACAATAATGTTTTTGAGTGTTTCCATTTCCTTAAATTCACCCACAACCCTAATACTTCTTTCGGTACCTTGCATTTTGATAGAGCCACCTGAAATTGTAAGGTTTTCGGCCGCAATGGCACGGTCAATATCACTTAACGAAAGGCTGGCTGCCTGCATTTTGTACATATCAAGATTCACCTGAATTTCACGATCGAGGGCTCCTACAATGTCAACACGGGTAATTTCCTTTAAACCTTCAAGGTTATCTTTTAAATCATCTGCATACCTTTTCAGTTTATCCAACTCATAGTCGCCCGACATATTGATATACATAATGGGTATTTCGGAAAAATCAATTTCCATTACAGAAGGTTCTTTCTGCAAATCGGTAGGGAGGTCATTCTTTGATTTATCAACGGCATCTTTTACCTTTTGCTTGGCATACTGTACATTCACATCTGTATTGAACTCAACGACTATCATCGAAAAATCCTGAATGGAGTTACTTGTAACTTTTTTAACGCCATTGATAGACTTAATATTCTTTTCAATAGGACGTGTAATCAGATTCTCCATATCAGTTGGAGATGTTCCCGGATAGATAGTATTAACCATCATCGTAGGAATTACCAGTTCTGGAAATTGCTCTTTGGGTATGGTATTGTAATTAATAATACCAAATATTGAGATGATAAGCATCAGTACATAAATACTGGTTTTGTTATCAATGGCCCAACTGGTTCCGAAAAATTCTTTAAATTTTACTTTATTCATCTTATAGATTATTTTCGGTTAATTTATAATTTAATTATCTGGCCATCATCAAGATTCTGAAAGCCGGTTACTATCACTTTATCACCTGGTTTTAAACCAGCGGTAACTTCAGCCAGACCATTATAATTCTGACCGCTTTTAACAACTCTTTTCCTAGCAATCAGATTCTTACCATCTGTATCCTGAATATAAACAAACTCACCACTGGCATCTTTCTGAATAACACTAACTGGAAGTACGACTGCATTTATTTCTTTATAATCATTGATCTTTACAACAGCGATCATATTTGCTCTGAATTCAAGTTTACCACCCGGTTTTAGTCTTGATTCAACAATAAAAGTTCTATTGGTAGGATTGATGTATTTACTTGTAAAAGTTATATTAGATTCAATATCATTATTATAATCAGGAAATCTGATAGATACTTTATCTCCTTTTTTAACCCTAGGTGAATAAGCTTCTGCAACATCAGCCGTTACTTTAACTGTAGCGAAATTAACCAAACGAAATGCAGGAACAACTCCTGGAGCAGCCATCTGCCCAACTTTAACAAGTACTTCTTCAATGCTTCCATTGATTGGTGCAGTGATACGCGACATTTCCAACTGTTCGTTGATGGTTTTCATTTTCTTTTCCATCGCTTCTTTATTATTTTTAGCTGATAGGTATTGAACTTCAGAACCAATTTTTTTATCCCATAAAGATTTTTGTTTGTTATACAAGGTAGTTGTAAAACTTAACTGCGTCTGGACCTCATCAATTGACTGACGTAAAACAGCGTCATCAATTTGAGCCAGTATTTGTCCGACTTTTACAACGTCACCTTCTTTTACAAATACTTTGGTAACAGTTCCGGCCATTCTTGGAGCTACAGCGACGTTATCTTCTCCATCAATTTTGCCTTGTACTTCAATAAAATGATTAAACTCCTGGATTTTAACTTCAGCAACTCCAACAATAGGTATTTTTAAATCGTTGGTATCTCCTTTATCCTTTGCAATTTCCAATTGCAAGGCAGTAATTTGTTCAGTTATTTTATCTCTTTGAGTTTTTAATTTGTCTAATTGCGTTTTTTTATCGCTTTTATTGCAGGCAACAGCTAATAATACGATACTGATGATAATTAAATACTTTTTCATTTTTTTTATTTTTTAGGTTGATTATTTTAATAATTTTTCAAGTTTTGTATATGAAGTAACCATTTCGATGATAGAAGAAAAATAATTGGATTCTGACTGTAAATATTGATTTTGAGCTTGCGCTAATTCAAGGCTACTGATCATCCCTTCTTTAAATTTAATGATGGATTTATCGTAGATTTTATAGGCCAGATCCCTGCTCATTTTATTGGTTTGGTATTTATTGCTAGCTGTAAGAAATGCTGATTGATTATCGGAATATTGGACTTGTAACCCTAAAGACAACTGTGTTTTGCCATTCTTTATTTTTTCCAGATCGAGGTTCGCCTGTTTTACTTTTGATAATTTTTGCCCACTTCCAAAAATCGGAATGCTCACACTTAAGCCAATTACGTCAGGAGGAGTAAAAGAAAATGATTTTTTATTAAAATTTTCCTGATGATTGTAATAAGCAGCTACATCAGGCAAAAACATAGATTTTTGATATTTCACATTCAATAATGCCATTTTTTCCTGAACACTTAACAAACGGTAATCAACTTGATTTTCGACAGTTAATTTCTTTTGCATCATAATATCTGCATTCAATTGAGCAATCAGTCCATCTGTTTTATCTACCAAAGTAAGCGGGTTTTTCAACTCCATCCCCATTTGAAACTTCAACAGATTTAGGGCTACTTCGCATTGCCTGTCAATCATTTCTTTGGTATTCTGAATATTGATAAGTGTAATGTGCATTTGATCCACATCGGTTTCTTCTAGAAAACCTTGTTTTTGTGTTTCCGTAATTTCATACAAAATTTTATTGGTAGCTTTGTAAATACTATCAATTACCTGTTTATTTTCCTGAGCAATCACACATAAAAAATAGGCATTGGTAACTGCTTCCATCAAATCGTTTTCAGATTTCGTAATACTTACTTCCGAAAGTTGCTTAAAAGTTTTAGAAGTTTGCAAACCAACTATATAGGAACCACTAAAAATTAATTGTGATACCGTAACATCAAAAGTAAGCCCCCATTTCAGCTCATTATCTGTGGCAGGTGTTGAAGCTGCAGGTTCCGAAATATGATTAAATTTCGGGTCATGTGCAGTTAAATCATACAATGCCTGATCGGCAATATACATCCAACTACCTAAACCACTTAAACTTGAAAAAGATTTAATATTATCAGGAACTGATAGTTGGTATGAACCGGCTAATTTCCCATTCACCTGGGGCAATCCAATAGAAGTGGTTTGCCATATTTTTTCTCTGGCCTCAGCCAAATCAATGTTGGCATTTTTAATCAGTGGGCTGTTTTTAAGTGCATACGCTTTTGCGTCTTTTAAGCTAAGTTGCATATTCCCATTCTGTTGAGCATAAAGCGGGATGTAGGCTAAAACTATAACTAAAGTTGTAATGATTAGTTTTAAATTTCTCATTTTAAATGAATAGATTAAATTAATGATTCGTTTTTTATTTTATTTTCGAAATATTTTAAGCCCTCAACACTTACAATACCTCTGATATGGTAGACAAATAACTGAGAAAAGACTTCATGCTGAGGAAATCTGTTTAGAGATTCATCTTCTTCAAAAAAGACTTCATCCATTCGCTTAACATAAAAAGCAGTTATGATGTCAGGATTAATATCCTCTCTGTAAAAACCTTCTTGGATACCTTTAAGCAAATTGTTTCTGATGTTGTCGTATACATGAGCTTTACGGTTGACAATCAACTCTTTGGTTAATTCAGGATAATACTTGCGTAAATCATATAAAATAGGTAGATTTACCCCTTTCAGCATTTCAATCAGATACTTGCTCACCTCAATCAATGAGTCAATGGCATTCAGATTGCTGTTGTTGATTTCAATAAATTTCTCATCATGGTCGCAATTATGTGAGTTTACAACTTTGGTAACCAGGTCGGCTTTATCTTTAAAATACAGATACAATGTTTTTTTGGATATGCACAATTGCTGAGCAATATCATCCATAGAAACACTTTTGATACCATATTTCTTAAAAAGTTCGCCTGTTTTTTCAATGATGAATAATTCTTTTTCTTCCATGCTGCAAAATTAGAAAAAATAATAAACTTACAACACTTTCTTTTAAATAAAGTTTCCACAGTGTATGAAGTTTTTATAGTTTATTATGCAAGTATTTAATTATAAATAAATTATAATTGCAAAAAATATGTTTAATTTTATATTTTTAAAGAAATAGTCTATTTTAAATAATAAATGATTTTAAATCTTTATCGACCGACAATTTAAAAGAGCTAAATTCCTTCCTTTAATTTTAATCGGACAGTGGTCAATATTAAAAATGATTTTTAATGAAAACAAACTTAATTCAAAAAAAACACGTTACTTTGTTATAGAATTTTCAAAACAATGATAAGCATGATTGAAATTATTTGCACAAATTGCGATATTACGAAACAATACCCAATAGGAACCAGCTTAAGCGAGATTGCTTCATCTATGCAAATTTGCTTAAAACAACCTATTTTAGGGGTGTTGGTGAATAATAAACTGAAAGAATTAAATTATCAGGTTTTTAAACCCAAAACCATACATTTTATTGATATCACCCATCACATAGGGATTAGAATGTATATTCGCTCTTTGGCCTTTGTATTGTATAAAGCCATTAAAGATATACATCTTACAGCCACCCTTAATATCGAACATTCTATTTCTAAGGGTTGGTATTGCGAAGTAACCAACTCACATCTGATATTGGACGAGCCAACGATTGCATTAATCAAAAACAGGATGCAGGAAATTATTGAGCAAGACCTACCTTTTATCAGAAAAGAAATATTAACTACTAAAGCGATACAATTATTTGAAGAAAATGGGCATGATGATAAATCATTATTATTCAAAACAAGAAACCAACTTTACTCATCTGTTTACTATTTAGATGATTGCATTAATTACTTTTACGGTTATCTGATACCCAGCACTGCCTATTTAAAACAATTCAACATTGTAAAATATTTCAATGGACTGCTTCTGCAAGTCCCAAATCAAAAACAGCCAGATGAAATCGATGAAATATTGCTGCAAAACAAAATGTTTAAAATATTTCATGAGCACAAGAAATGGTGTGAAATTTTAGAAGTTCCTTATGTTGGATCTCTGAATAAAGCAGTCATTGAAAAAAGAGACAATGAGCTTATTAAAATTTCGGAAGCACTTCACGAAAAGAAAATTGCTAAAATTGCGGATAATATATTTAAAAAACGCAACGAAGCAAAACTCATCCTCATTTCAGGACCTTCTTCCTCCGGCAAAACTACGTTTAGTCTGAGATTATCGATACAACTTAAAGTGTTAGGTTTTAAAACCTTGCAAATATCCTTGGATAATTATTTTTTAAACAGAGAATACACGCCTCGGGACGAAAATGGAGAATATGATTTCGAATGTATTGAAGCACTGGATATCGAACAATTTAATCACGATTTATTGGAACTAATGTCGGGTAAGGAAATCGAAATTCCTAAATTTGATTTTACGACTGGTAAAAGATTTTATGACAACAGCCGTTTAAAACTCACTAAAGATAGTTTACTTATTGTAGAGGGCATACATGGATTAAATCCAAAATTAACACATTTGATAGAAGAAAAGTTAAAATATAAAATTTTTGTTTCGGCACTTACTCAGCTTGCAATTGACAAACAAAACCCCATACCAACAACAGATAACCGATTGATTAGAAGAATCGTACGGGATTATCGTTATCGGGGTTACAGTGCTTTGGATACATTAAAGCGATGGGAAAGTGTAAGAAAAGGGGAAGATCAGAATATTTTTCCTTATCAGGAAAATGCGGATATTATGTTTAATTCGGCTTTGTTGTACGAATTGGGTGTACTCAAAACATTTGCTGAACCTATTATAAAAGTTGTCCCCGAAAATATGCCAGAATATGCCGAAGCCGTGCGTTTATTAAAATTTATTTCCTACTTTTTGCCAATTTCCGAAAGAGAAATTCCACCTACTTCCATCCTTAGAGAATTTTTAGGGGGAAGCAGCTTTGTGTATTAGTTATTGGTTATTAAGTTAATGAACAATATAGTACTCCATTTAGTCGCGGTCTTCAGTCTTAAAAACTTTACAAACTTTACAAACTTTCAAACTTTACAAACTAACGAATGATTACAAAAATTCCTTTTCAGCTTATTAAAATTGAAGACAGTGGATATCACCTTTTGATTGAGGTGAAAATAAATATGAAAAAGGCGCATTTACTCATTGATACCGGTGCTTCTAAAACTGTTTTTGATATATCGAAAATGGCTGAATACATTCAAAAAGAAGTATTTACCGACAATGAAATTCTTTCTGCTGGATTAGGAACCAATACACTTTCAAGTAAATCTTTTATACTGAAAAACTTAACAATCGGGGAATTTGAGATTATAGATTATCCTGCTATCGTAATAGATATGCAACATGTAAGTGATTCGTATGAGAAATTAGGTTTACAAGCCTTTGATGGCGTATTGGGAAGTGATATACTCTATAAATTTAGAGCATCTATCGATTATAAAACAAAGACATTGAAACTCAGAAAACGAAAACAAGTGTAAAATTGATTCAAAATTCACATTCATGGCGATTCGCCTGATTGTTTCAAATCTTAGATTTTATTCAGAATTTCAGCAGCTTTCTTCATTGTATCTTCTGTTTTGGCAAAACAAAAGCGCAACATCTTGTTATCTTTATTATTATGATAAAAAGGTGAAAGCGGTATAGAAGCCAGTTTGTATTCTTTGGTCATTCTGATTGCAAAATCTGTTTCTTTTTCTTCTGTAATATTGCTAAAATCCAATAATTGAAAATAGGTTCCAAAACAAGGAACTACTTTAAAACGCGAATCTTTAATTTGGCTTACAAAAAAATCACGTTTTTGCTGGTAAAATTCTTTTAAATGAATATAGTTTTCTTTATCCTTCAGATATTCAGCAATAGCATATTGAATGGGTGTATTACAAGTAAAGACATTGAATTGATGAACTTTACGAAATTCTTTCATTAAATTTTCAGGTGCAACTACGTAACCCATTTTCCAACCTGTAGCATGCAGTGTTTTGCCAAAAGAATATACGATATAACTTCTTTCAGCCAATTCTGGATAAAGACAAACACTCTCGTGACGAATACCATCGTAAATCAGATGCTCATATACCTCATCGCTAATAATTACAATATCAGTCTTATCTGTAAGTTTACTCAACATTTTCAAATCCTCTTTCTTCAGAATACTTCCGGTTGGATTCTGAGGGGAGTTGATGATGATCATTTTGGTATTCTTATTTATCATTTTTTTTACAATATCCCAATCGATGTGGTAATCGGGAGCTTGTAATTGAGCATGTATTGGAATTCCACCGTTAATTCTGATTGCAGGAATATAACTATCATAAGCTGGTTCAAAAATCAGGACTTCATCTCCATCATGAACTACTGCAGAAATTATAGTATAAAGGGCTTGGGTTGCTCCTGCTGTTATATTTATTTCTTTTTCAGGATGATAGCTAGCACCATAGGTGTTAAATATTTTTTCTGCAATAACTTCTCTTAAGGATTGCACACCCAACATAGGTGCATATTGATTCATTCCCTTTTTCATATATTTGTGAACCAATTCAATCAGTTTTTCGGAAACGGGGAAATCAGGAAATCCTTGTGATAAGTTAATAGCTCCTGTTTCATTAGCCAAGGCAGACATAATAGCGAATATAGAAGATTCTGTACCAGGTAATTTTGAAGTAATAGAGCCTTTGAAATTTTGCATAATTCTTTAATAGTGAGTGATCATGATAAATGATTGGCAAAATTAATGTTTTTTTTAAAACATTCCTAAGATTCGTAAAGATTATTGAATTTAATGGTTAAAAACTATCAGATTTGTAACGCTGAAAGGAAAAAGCTACTACAAATAAACATCAATAAATGCTGTTAATTCAATTTCAAATATAAGTACTTTCAAATGTATCAGTGAATAAGAAGGTTTTTAAGCATCACTTCCGTTTGCGCTTCAAAACCAGGTTTGCCCAATAAAGCAAACATATTATTTTTGTAAGCTTCAACTCCGGGCTGATCAAATGGGTTCACATCCAATACATAGCCACTCAACCCACAGGCAAATTCATAAAAATAAATCAACTCTCCTAATATGTACTCATTCATTTCAGGTAGCGAAATTCTGATATTGGGAACTCCACCGTCTACATGAGCAATGCTGGTTCCTAATTCTGCCATTTTGTTTACTTCGTTGATCCGTTTACCTGCAATAAAATTTAATCCATCCAGATTTTCTTTATCCATGGGCACTTTTAACTGATGAAGTGGTTTTTCAATACTCAATACGGTTTCGAAAATATTTCGTATTCCTTCCTGAATGTATTGACCCATAGAATGTAAATCAGTTGTAAAACCAACCCCAGCAGGAAAAATGCCTTTGTTTTCTTTTCCTTCACTTTCTCCATACAATTGCTTCCACCATTCGGTAAGATAAAAGAGGTTGGGTTGAAAATTAACCATAATTTCGATGGTTTTCCCTTTTTGGTACAATGCATTGCGAATTGCAGCATATTGTGAAGCGATATTGGTTTTAATGTCAGATGAAGCAGCCAGTTGATGTTGCATATTTCTGGCTCCTTCCATCAATTGACGAATATCAAAGCCAGCAACGGCGATGGGTAACAATCCAACAGGAGTCAACACCGAATAACGGCCACCCACATCATCAGGCACCACATAGGTCTGATATGCTTCGTCATCCGCTAATTTTTTCAAGGCGCCCCTTGATTGGTCGGTAATGGCAATAATGCGTTGGCCTGCATTTGCTTTTCCGTATTTCTTTTCTAAATGATTTTTTAAAATTCTGAAGGCTACAGCAGGTTCAGTGGTAGTTCCCGATTTAGAGATTACTGTTAATGCATAATCTTTTTGATCTAGAATTTCCAATAAATCGGAGAGATAATCTTCACTTAAGTTTTGCCCTGCATAAATAATAAACGGATGTTTACGGTCAGTTTTTAAGCTGGAAAAATGATGACTCATCGCTTCAATAACAGCCCTGGCACCCAGATAGGAACCTCCAATCCCAATAACAATATAAATTTCCGCCATGGTACTGATGGCTTTGGCATCAGCTTCGATTTTCGAAAGCAATTCCTCATCAATTTCAGAAGGTAAATTTACCCATCCCAGAAATTCATTTCCCTTGCCTGTTTTGTTGAGTAAAGCCTTGTGGCTTTTATCTATTTCGTTTTGAAAAGCATTGATTTCTTCATCAGTAACAAATGCTTTTACTTTGCTATCATCTAATTTTAAATGTGTCATCCGATTAATTTTTTTCTGTTTCAAAGATAGTAAAAACTCGGAAATAAGAAGTCGGAAGTCAGAAAAAACTTCAAGCAATTATCTTTTTTTAATTGATGGGCGTAATTAAATAATAAAAATAACTACTGGAAATATCAGAAAATCATAAAAAAAAGGAAAAACTAATGGAAAAAAACTTAAACTTTGCAAAAAAGATTTTAGAAAAACCCAACGACGAAACTGAGCAATACGATTAAAAATAAAACGAAGACAACCTTTTGGAAAGAGAAATTGTCTTGAAAAGATATAAAGTTTATTAAATTCTGTTGAATGTTGTTAAAAAAAATATCTATAATTGTAATGATTCTTATTAGCTCGCAGTTTATTGCGAAAGCTCAATTGGAAAGCAATATTTGGTATTTTGGGAACAAGGCAGGTATTTCATTCACAAACAGTCCTCCAGCTGCTATCATCAACAACCAAATGTCCACCTACGAAGGTTGTGCATCCATTTGTAATTCAACTGGCAATTTGCAATTTTACACTGACGGGGCTACCGTTTGGAACAAAAATCATTTAATAATGGACAGTGGAACAGGACTCAACGGATCATCTTCTTCTACTCAATCTTCCATTATTATCCCAAAACCTTCCAATACCAACCTCTATTATATTTTTACGGTAGATGCCGAAGAAAATAATTTTGGAGCAAATGGCCTACAGTATTCTATTGTAGATATAAGTTTTAATGGAGGATTAGGAAAAGTAATTACGAAAAATGTTGAATTAATAAAACCCACGCCTGAGAAACTTACGGTAGCTAAACATTATAATAACATTGATTATTGGGTGATTACACACGGTGTTGATAACAGCAACTATTACAGTTTTCTCTTAACTGCTTCAGGAATAAATTCAACTCCTGTTATTAGTTCAGCAGGTCTTTTTCAAAATGACAGCATCGATTTAATGGGTTATTTAAAAACTTCCAATAACAGCAAAAAATTAGCATCTGCTAAATATTTCTCTGAAACACTGGAAGTATTAAACTTCAACAATAGCAATGGAGTTGTTTCTAATCCGATACAAATAGGGAACATTGGGAAATTTTACGGAATTGAATTTTCTCCTGACAATAACAAATTATATACTTCTATTTATAATACCTCTTCAATATATCAATACAATTTATTGGCTCCCAATATTGCTACTTCCAAAATCGTCGTTAGTAATGATAATATGTGTTGCGGAGGTGCATTACAAATAGGATTGGATAAGAAAATTTATTTTTCTAAATATGGGAAAGACTCTTTGGGGGTTATCAATAATCCAGATAATATCAGTTGTAATTTTGTCCGAAATGCTATTTCCCTGAATGGAAGAAAATGTCAATTTGGTTTGCCCAATATATTCAGTGGACTGATCATTAAAAATACGATCCCCCCTGTCTCTTCTTTTATAACTTCGGCCAACACAATTTGTCAGTGCGAAAATATAGTATTTACAAATACAACTCCACCCCCATTTACAGCTCAGAAATGGCAAATAAACGGACAAGTGTTTGCTACAAGTTTCGACACCAATTACACCTTCAATAATACAGGAAATTACAGCATTTCACTGATTGTAATGAATGATACTATCAGTGATACATCAAAGGTTTTGATAATAGTAAATCCTATAAAAGAAACTTCCATACATCCCTTGCTTTGTCAAAACGAAACCTATAGTATTGGCATACATAATTATTCAATATCAGGTATTTATTCAGACACGCTATCTACTTATCTTGGTTGCGATAGCATAGTCACTACGTATTTGACAGTTAAAGAATTGCCAATTGTTGACCTTGGAGAAGACATCACTTTGTGCAAGGGGATTCCTTTTACATTAAATGCATTTTCACTAGCAGCATCTTACCTATGGCAGGATGGCTCAACACTTCCTACATTTAATGTTAGCCATGAAGGATGGTATTGGGTAAAGACAAGCCTTAACAGTTGTTCAAAAATCGACAGTATATATATTACGATTGACGAAAATTGTAATACATTATATGTTCCTAATACTTTTGCCCCCAATGGATTGAATACTATTTTTAAACCCTTGGGTAAGTTTTCCAGCGATACAGAATACTATTTAGTCATTTATAACCGATGGGGGCAGTTAATTTTTGAAAGCAAAGACCCAGAAATGGGTTGGGATGGGCGATTTAATGGAAATATGTCTCAGCCTGGTGTTTATGTCTATTATATCAAAATTAAATATGGTGGACAAAGCAAAACTTTTGAAAAAACAGGGAACCTAACCCTGTTCGATTAACATCAAATTATTGATTTTTACTTTCCTTTCATTAAAATAAACTATTTTATCTCGTTTGTAAAACGTTTCTATACACTTACTTTCTTTATCTATATCGCAACGTATTATTTAATGCATTGGGTTCCTTTGGTTCCAATGCTTTAAATAATACGTTTTCAAACAATAAGCATACAGTATATATTTAAACTATTTTGAATTATTTTACATTAGTTGCATGCTATTTTAATTTATTATTTTAATTTTGCAGATCAAAAACATCCAATCTAACTAAGTTAGATTGAATATTTATTGTTCATCCAACTTACTTACATTATAAAATGAAAAACAAATACATTGACCTGATTGAACAAACTTTTGAATTTCCGAACGAAGAATTCAAAGTAATTGATAATGAGTTGTATTTTAACGAAGTGCCCTTGATGGACATCATCAAACAATACGGAACTCCATTAAAAATCAGTTATTTGCCAAAAATAAGCTCTCAAATCCAAAAGGCAAAACGCATGTTCAACGTAGCCATGGCAAAAGTAGATTACCAAAGCGATTACAACTACTGCTATTGCACCAAGAGCTCTCACTTTTCATTTATCATGGAAGAAGTCCTTAAAAACGATGTCAGCATTGAGACCTCATCAGCATTTGACATCAACATTATCAATGAATTGTTTCTTTTAGGAAAAATAAATAAAGAAAGACATATTATTTGCAATGGATTCAAACGACCTCAATATGTTGAAAACATTGCAGAATTATTAAACCAGGGTTTTATTAACACAATTCCTGTATTGGACAACAAAGATGAAATTCGTTTACTCGATGAGCAAATTACCGGCAATTGCAAGATAGGCATCAGGATTGCTGCTGAAGAGGAACCCATGTTTGAATTTTACACTTCTCGATTAGGAATGCGGTACAATGATATATTGTCATTTTACATGGAGAATATCAAGGATAATCCAAAATTCGAATTAAAAATGCTCCATTTCTTCATAAATACTGGCATTAAAGACTCTGCTTATTACTGGAATGAGTTATCTAAGTGTGTTAATGTGTATTGTGAACTCAAAAAGATTTGTCCCGAATTAGATTCTTTAAACATAGGTGGCGGATTCCCAATCAAAAATAATTTAGGGTTTAACTATGACTATGAGTACATGGCCGAAGAGATCATTGGTCAGATTAAGAACATTTGTGATCAACAAAAAGTAGCTGAACCACATATTTTTACCGAGTTTGGTTCTTTTACAGTTGGCGAAAGCGGTGCAACCTTATTTTCTATCATCGACCAAAAACAACAAAACGACCGTGAACTTTGGAATATGATTGATAGTTCTTTTATGACTACTTTACCTGACACCTGGGCCATCAATCAACGTTACATATTATTGGCGGTAAATAACTGGGACAAAGAATACCAAAGAGTTTTCTTAGGTGGATTAACTTGCGACAGTCAGGATTTTTACAATGCAGAAGCACATTCCAATGCCGTATTTTTACCCAAAATACAAGCAGAAAACTTACAATACATAGGATTTTTTCACACCGGTGCTTATCAGGAATCTTTAGGGGGATATGGCGGAATACAACATTGCTTAACACCTGCACCTAAACATATTATCATCGACCTGGATGAAGAAGGTGAATATACAACTAAACTTTTCGCCAAAGAACAAAGTCATAAATCCATGCTTAAAATTTTAGGATATTAAATTTTTAATTAATTTTGTAGATTATTATCAATAAACGAATATATGAAAAAATCAGATTTATTAAAAGAAGTTGTAAAACACATAGATATTAAATCATTTGATTCAACACCTATCATTGATGCCATGCGCGACATGTCTTTCACCTCAAGAGATACCGCTAATGCTACTGATATCCTGAACAGAATGATCAACGAAGATGATTGCAGCATCATACTAACGCTGGCCGGAAGCACAAGTGCTGCAGGTTGTATGCAAGTGTATGTTGATATGGTAAAAGCCAATATGATAGATGCTATTGTTGCAACCGGAGCTTCTATTGTTGACATGGATTTTTTCGAAGCATTAGGATTTAAACATTACAAAGGTTCTCCTTTTGTTGACGACAGTAAATTACGTGATCTTTATATCGATAGAATTTATGACACTTATATTGACGAACAAGAATTACAGATCTGTGATCGATCCATCAAAGAAATAACCGACTCATTAGAAAAAAGAGCTTATTCTTCCCGTGAATTTATTCGCGAAATGGGCAAATACCTCACCACCCATTCTAAGAAAAAGGATTCTTTGGTACAAGTTTGTTACGAGCACAACGTTCCTATTTTCTGTCCTGCTTTCACTGACAGCAGTGCCGGATTTGGCTTGGTGCTTCACCAATGGGAAAACCCTGATAAGCACTTATCGATAGATTCTGTCAAAGATTTCTTAGAATTAACCAAAATAAAAATGGCAGCTCCTATTACAGGATTATTTATGATAGGTGGTGGCGTTCCTAAGAACTTTACACAAGATACCGTTATTTGCGCCGAAGTTCTGGGCAAGGATGTTCCTATGCATAAATATGCGGTTCAAATTACCGTTGCCGATTCAAGAGATGGGGCTTGTTCTAGTTCTACCTTAAAAGAAGCTTCCTCCTGGGGTAAAGTAGATACTGTTTACGAACAAATGGTTTATGCTGAAGCCACTTCTGTATTACCAATAATGATCAGCTATGCTTACCATAACAGCAACTGGAAAGCCAGAACAAATAAAGAATGGACCAAAATGCTGGATAAAAAATAAAAATCGATTTTGAAAATAAAAAAAACCACTTCCGTTTATACAGAAGTGGTTTTTTTATTTTAAATCGTCAGGATTAATAAAAAACACTTACACTTCCGTGTAATTGCCTGTTTCCTTTATTTGCGCCTTGTTGTTCATAATCAACAAGGTAAAAATAAACGCCTTCTGGACAGTGTTTCCCAGCAGATTTCCCATCCCAAATTGCTAATTTATCTGAACCTTCAAACAGTTGAATTCCCCAGCGATTATAAATCTTAAGGCTAATATTTTTAATATTTTTATAAACAGGGAAAAAGAAATCATTGATTCCATCTCCATTGGGGGTAAAAATATTCGGAAGCCAGATAGACGAATTACATTCTTCTATTGAATGTGTTTCTGATGCAGAGCAAGGGGGTGTTCCTATTGTATACGTTAAACTGACCGTTCCTGAAATACCGGTTGTATCGAAAAGACTTCCGTTAACACCTACACCCGTCCATGTTCCTCCAGTTGTTGATGAGTCGGTCAAGAGGCTGTTGAGATTAAATGCTGCTGACATAAAGCAAATGTTTTCTGGAGCAACCCAATTTGGAATCAATTTGGTAATCACCTGAATAACATGTGTTTCAGTGGCCGTACAGGGTGGACTTCCAACAGTATAGCTAACATTAATATTCCCATTCAAACCTATCGGATTAAAACCAGCCCCCGAAACACCGTTTCCCGACCAGCTTCCACCAGGAGTTGCAGTTGGAGCCAATAAAGAATTGAGGTTTAGAAGCGGAGATGTTTGACACATTACCGATGGCGCCACCCAAGTTGGAATAATAGAAGCAATCACCAGAATTGAATGAGTGGCTGTTGTAGCACATAGAGTATTTCCTACAGAATAAGTGATTGAAATATTCCCAATCAAACCAGCCGGATTGAAAAAACTCCCCGTAACACCATTTCCTGACCAGCTTCCACCTGGAGTTGTATTTGAGGACAATAAAGAATTGAGATTCAAAGGTACAGACGACTGACAAATAGATGAAGGTGATGTCCAGTTAGGGTTTAATGAAATATAGGGAGCCTGACAACCATCGTTGTAGTAGGTTGCAATACCTGCAGTTGTAAAACGAACACCCGCTCCATCTTGAGCTCCAGCTAATCCCAACTGATTAATTAACAATGCCTTATCATAGGTAACGTCTTCGTTGGTTCCTGTTGATATTTTATGTAGGCGGAGTGACCTTAAACCAGCAGTACCATAATTGGTAAAATGGCCTGAGGTATTTCCTGGTTTTTGGAAAATAACATACAATGTATCGGTTAATGTAGTGAAGCTGTTGGCTGTAGTAGAAAAATCAGTACTTGTAATAATAAGGCCCTTCTTTCCGGCAGCTATAGTTCCCTGACCAGTTGTGTTAGCATTTGCAAGAATCAATCTACCGCAGCTTGAAGTAATAGTAGCATTTAATGTAGCAACTTTAGCCACAGCTGCTGTATAAGCAGTAGACGGATTCACTACCCAGCCCAAAAAAGAATTGGCAACAGCTGGCCATTTTGAAGTTTGATAAACAATTGGACTCGTTGATGAACCATCTACGCGAATATCAGCTACATTTACTGCAGCAGATTCAACTTGAAACCTAAGCATCTCATTTTCACCCTCCACAGAACCATCACAGGCATCTACTAGAATGCTTTCAATTTGAACAAATTGTGCGCAAGTATTACTGGCATTGAATACCAGAAAGCAAAAAACAAACATCAAAAAAAGCAATTTTGCTTTTGACTTTCTACTTATTAATATATTCATACTATTTTTCAGTACTTTTTTATTTTATTTGGAGTTTTAAATTTATTTATTGTTGATTTTTCAAAAAACTTATAATTTATTGAAAAACAATGCAAGTATACGATTTTTAAACCAATTAGAATGCAGACTATGGAATTAATTAATATTTAATTAATACATTCTCTGCTGAATTATTGAAAAGGAAATACGAGCAAGTATATAACAGTTGACACTCTCAATTAGGTTTAGAAAATCTATTTCTGAACAATATTGGCTGATAAAATTTATTCCGTCCCTATAGGACTTTGATAAATTGGGTTTAATTTTTATTCTAATTATATTAAAAAACCCATTTCGTTGAAAAACGAAGTGGGTTTTTTAATTCATGATAGTGACTGAACCATGTTTTCCTGACTGAATATTTTTAATATCTTTATATTCAACAATCCAGTAGTAAATTCCATCTGCGACTTTTTCACCTTTATTTGTTTTACCGTCCCAGTTAATTTTTAAATCTTCTGAAGTAAAAATAAGGTTTCCCCAACGATTATAGATTGTAGTTTTCAATTCCGTTATACCTTTAATAATTATTGGTGTAAAAAAATCATTTATACCATCGTTGTTTGGCGAGAAAAAATTGGGCATTTCAAGTTTTATTTCACAATCATCCATACTAATATTAATACTATCCATTGCACTGCAACTGTCGATACTAACTTTTACCCAGTATAATCCGGGGCTACTGACGTTAAATGTAGGACTTACGGAACTATCCTGCCATAAATTAATTGCATTGTTAGCCGATACATTTAACAATAAATGTTGATTTTCACAGATACTAATATCAGGACCTAAATTAATAATAGGAGGCTTATTGATTTTAATTTCAATACTTTCACAATCAGAAGTATCACAACTACTTTGCCATCTTGCATAATATGAAGTTGTTTGAGAAGGGACAGGTATTATTAAAGGATTTCCTTTACCAATAATCTGCTGACCACAAGCCTGTAAAAACCAAACTAATGTATCACCATATCCACCTATAACATTCAGATGGATATAACCAGTATCGTTTTGACAAAAACTTGATTTATTGCTTTCAATAAAAGACGGCTTAACGTTATGACATGAGGAATGTATTTTAATCACATAACCATCCAGAGATCCATTATTAGTACTATCATAATACGCTCCGTTATTATAATCTTTTGTATATAAAGTTGTGTCGAAGGAAGAGCCTACAAAATAAGCATCATTTTGATTATCAACTGCAATCCCCCTTGCTTCATTATAAATATCTCCGCCATAGTAAGTAGCCCATTTTCTATACCCTTGATTTGTAAATTTCAAGAAAACAGAAGACTCATAACTATAATTTACCGATTGAAAATATTCATTATTCATTTGTTGTAATGGAAAATTATATGAGTATGAACTTCCAGCAACGTAAATGTTATCATTTTTATCTGTTTTTATGGAATATCCATAATCATTATCATTCCCACCGTAATAGGTAGACCATTGCATTACCCCAAGTTTATTGAATTTAAGTAAAAAAATATCCATCAAACCTCCCAGACTTGATTGTACAAAAGTTGAACCTGGCTGAATGACAGGAAAATTTGTTGAATTTGTTATACCTGTAATGAGGATATTTTCTTTACTGTCCAGACATATAGAATAGCCTTGGTTAACTCCATACCCGTCACCAACAAATGTTGACCAAAGACAATTCCCAGATGAATTAAACTTGATTAATATAATATTTGAACCACCATGTGCAATTGGCTGCCAATATGCACCGGGCATTTGCTGAGTAGGAAAATCACTACAGTCGGCATAACCAGTTATATAGAAATTGTTATTCTTATCAATGCAACTGGATATTAATTCACTAGTCCAGGTACCACCATAATAAGTTGCCCATTTTCTAGTACCAAGACTGTCAAATTTAAGAATAAATGGAGTGCCAATACCACAGCTTAATGAGGATTGCCAAAAGGCACCGGCTAATTGCTGAACAGGAAAATAATAAGATGTGGTAAGCCCTGTCAAATATAAATTATTTTGATGATCAACGCTGATACTATTTGAATATTCCTGACCATCCCCTCCATAATAGGTTGCCCATTTTCTGACTCCTGAACTATCGAACTTTAAAATATAGGTTGTTTGATGAGTAGAAATTGCCTGAGAATTATTGCCAGGCTGCCAATATGCACCACTAAGTTGCTTTAAAGGTAAATTATACGAACATGCACTTCCTGTTATATATATACTGTTGTTTTTGTCAACACAAATAGAATTGGCAAAATCATCATCACTGCCTCCATAAAAGCTAGCCCAAATTCGCTGCCCTTTTTTATTGAATTTAATAATAAAAATATCCATCCAAAGTGGAAGACTTGATTGCATATAAGCACCTGAAACCTGAAGAAGAGGAAAATCACTACTGCCTGTTCCTCCTGTTATATAAACATTATCATTTGTGTCAACACAAATACTTGTAAAAAATTCATCAGCACCACCACCATAATAAGTAGCCCACACTAAAGGATCAATAATTAAGGTTTTGGTGATGTCGTAATTTGCTATTTCAAAGCAAATTGTTGAATCTGCTAATATTTTATATTTACTTTGAACTTCATTCTGACTTCCTTTGAAAAAAGAATGCAAATTACCTTCTTCAATAATACCGGCAATGGTCTCAATTTTCAATTTGCTATCGTTTTCATATAAACTTATGTTTTGGGCATTCAGGAACTTAATCTTAATATTTTTAAAATCAGCACCCTGATGCACTATAAAATCATATTTTAAGGGATGTTGCTTTGATGTTGGATTGGTATAAATTACCCAGTCGATACCTTTATAAATGTTTTTGATGGTAATTTTGCCATAGCCTTTCACATCATAAATGCCTTGCGGGCAATGGGGATAAAAGTAATTATAATGCCCCTGCTGGCTTTCTTCTTCTTTTATTACATTGGTTTTGATAATATCAGCACCTTGCAGATTCAAATCCAGCCTGTAATAGAAAAGTTTATTGTTTTCTTCGTTTCTTTTTTCAATTTTCGTTTTAAAGAAATCAAATTTACCTTTTCTGTTGGCAAATTTCTGAAAACTGTCTTTTTCTATTTTCTTAAAGATATAAGACAGCCCCTTATCTGTAATATAAATATCACAATTACCATAGCTTGCTTTAAAAAGCACATTATCGGCAACTTTACCATCAGAATTCGCAAATTGACCTTTGTTTTCAATAAATTCGAGGGCTTGTTTATTTATCCATTCCTTTGCATTGGCTTCCCTTTCAATATTGGTATTAAAATTACCTGCACTAACAGCAAACGAAATTAAGGAAAAGAAGAGAAGCAGGAGTTTTTTCATATGTATTGGCGTCAATACAATAATTGGCTTTGTAAAGATAATAATATAATTCTATTAATAGAAATAATAATGTTATTTCAAATTTAATTCCATTACATTTCAGTCTTTTATTAGCTAATTATCGGAAAAAAATGTGTAATTTTGCAAACTTATTTTATATTTGCAATTTACTTAAATATCAATAAATCAATTTTTCCCAAATGCATATTACACAAGAGAATACAGGAGAATTAACTTCAGTTATCAAAATTGAACTTAGCCAAAATGATTATCAGGATAAAGTTAATAAACAACTAAAAGATTTTCAACAAAAAGCCAACGTTCCTGGCTTCCGCCCTGGAAAAGTACCTATAGGTATGGTTCAGAAAATGTATGGAAAAGGCGTCAAAGTTGACGAAGTCAATAAAGTGCTATCCCAGGCTTTGGAAAATTATATTAACGAAAATAAAATTGACACCCTGGGAAGTCCCTTGATGAACGAAGAAAAAAATAACAGTATTGATTGGGATACCCAAAGCGATTTTGAATTTTACTTTGATATGGCCAAACAACCAAGCATTTCTATAAATCTTGAAGCCATTAAAGTAGACAAATACACGATTAAAGCTGACGAAAAGATGATTGATCAATTTGTAGCAGATATCCAGAAACGTCATGGCCATGCTCATTCTCACGATGAAGCCCAAATAAACGACATAATTCATGCCGACGCAGAGGAATTGGACGAAAACATGAATGTAAAAGAAAATGGCACTAAAACCAAAGCTAATTTTGCTGTTGAAAAAATTATTGACAAAGACATTAAAGCTACTGTAATCGGCTTGAAAAAAGACGATATCATTGACATTGATATGCTCAAGGCGTTTGGGACCGAAGAAGAAGTGGGTCGCATTATGAATATTAAGAATGAAAGCCCTGAGATAAAATCAATTTACAGATTGAAAGCAATAGAAATCAGTCATCTTCATGAAGCTGAATTGAATGAAGAGTTATTTTCGAAAGTCTATCCTCAGGACGAAATCAAAACCATTCAAGATTTTCGCAATCGTATCGCACTCGAAGCTGAAGTTTATTATTTAAAAGAAGGCGATCAAAAATTATTAGGGGATGTAATTGGCAAACTTATTGAAGAAACCAAGGTTGAATTACCCACCGAGTTCTTAAAAAGATGGTTACTGGAAAGCAATCGCGATAAAATTACAGTGGAGCAATTAGAAGCCGATTTTGGTGCTTACGAACGTTCACTGAAATGGCAACTGATAGAAAATAAATTAATTACTGAAAACAACATCCACGTTGCCGATACTGAAGTAAAAGATTATATAAAAGAA
The DNA here is from genome assembly GCA_037133555.1 of Bacteroidota bacterium. Lineage (GTDB taxonomy): Bacteria > Bacteroidota > Bacteroidia > Bacteroidales > JACABE01 > JACABE01. Next base: position 24,527 of record JBAXNW010000009.1, on the reverse strand, counting down.
TTTGTCCTGGGACAATATTTCCCAAAATCAGAAAACGAAGAGCAAGACAAACGCTTGGATGGCATAGTAGATACCATCATGAAAAATGAGAAAGAGGTAAAAAGAATTTACGATGAGATGTACGACAAAAAGATGATTGAATTGTTTAAAGAAAAAGTAAAAACAAATCCTAAAAACATTACGTTTGAAGAATTTGTAAAACTAGCTGAACATAAACATTAATCCAACGCATTATGCAAAACGAATTTAGAAAATACGCGACAAAACACAGGGGAATCAACAGCCTCGCTTACGATAAATACCAATCGATTTTAAACAATGGCTATATATCGCCTACCATCATAGAAGAAAGACAGTTGAATGTAGCTTCTATGGATGTTTTTTCGAGATTGATGATGGATAGAATTATCTTTCTGGGTGTAGCTATTGACGATACAGTTGCCAATATCATACAAGCACAATTACTTTTTCTCGAATCGGTTGATTCATCTAAAGATATTCAGATTTACCTGAATACACCTGGTGGTTCTGTATATGCTGGTTTAGGCATTTACGATACCATGCAATACATCGCACCAGAAGTAGCTACCATCTGCACAGGTATGGCCGCATCTATGGGTGCCATATTATTATGTGCCGGTGCCGAAGGGAAAAGGACAGCTTTGAAACATTCCCGAATTTTAATCCATCAGCCAATGGGTGGAGCCGAAGGTCAAGCTTCTGATATTGAAATAACTGCAAGAGAAATTCAAAAATTAAAGAAAGAATTGTACGAAATCATCGCACATCATTCTAAGCAAACTTATGATAAGATTTGGCAAGATGCAGATCGTGATTTTTGGATGACTGCTGAAGAAGCCAAAAGCTATGGTATGATTGACGAAATTCTGGTTCGCAACAAAAAATAAATGAAAAGAATCCGCTTGTAAAATTCAAACAAGCTTTTAAACCTAACAGTTTTTAAATGCTGTTAGGTTTTGTTTTAAAAATTAAAAAAATGGTGAAGGAAAAAGAAAAATGTTCATTTTGTGGAAGGGCAAAAGCCAACACAAATATGCTCATAGCTGGTTTAGAAGCTAAAATATGTGATCATTGTGTAATTCAAGCCAAGGCTATTTTAGACGAAGAGGTACCTCAGAAAAAAAATCAGGTGTTTGCCAACACCAAAATTCTTAAGCCAAGCGAAATTAAAAGCCATCTCGACGAATACGTTATTGGCCAGGATGAAGCAAAAAAATATTTAGCTGTAGCTGTTTACAACCATTACAAACGTATCAACCAGACAGTTGGAAAAGATCAGGATGATGTGGAAATCGAAAAATCTAACATCATCATTGTTGGAGAAACAGGTACCGGAAAAACATTGCTGGCCCGTACTATTGCAAAAATGCTGAACGTTCCTTTCTGTATTGCCGATGCTACTGTACTGACCGAAGCTGGATATGTGGGCGAGGATGTTGAAAGTATTTTATCGCGCTTGTTACAGGCTGCTGATTTTAATGTTGAAGCTGCTGAACGTGGTATAATTTTTATTGACGAAATTGATAAAATTGCACGTAAAAGCGACAACCCATCCATTACACGGGACGTTTCGGGGGAAGGTGTACAACAAGCCTTACTGAAACTATTAGAAGGCGCTGTGGTAAGCGTTCCACCTCAAGGCGGACGCAAGCATCCTGAACAAAAAATGATACAGGTAAATACTCAAAACATACTTTTTATTGCAGGGGGTGCTTTTGACGGTATCGAAAGAAAAATTGGCTCACGCATGAAAGCCAATATGATTGGTTATGCTGCCGCCAAAGAAACCGACACCATTGACAAGAAAAATTTATTACAATACATTGCCCCACAAGATATTCGCAGTTATGGAATGATACCTGAAATTGTAGGTCGTTTTCCTGTGCTAACCAACCTCGACCCATTAGATAAAGAAGCACTCAGACGCATACTTACTGAACCCAAAAATGCGCTGATTAAGCAATACATTAAACTCCTAAAATTAGATGGTATCGATTTGAGTTTTGATGAAAAAGTCCTGGGATTTATTGTTGAGAAAGCATTGGAATATAAACTTGGTGCCCGTGGTTTGCGTTCTATTCTCGAGAGTATTATGACAGATGCTATGTTTGAGCTTCCATCTCAAAAAGACCTCAAACAATTAGAAATTACCTTGGAATATGCCTCCGAAAAAATGGAGAAAACAAATATAGCGAAGCTGAAAGTAGCTTAGGTCGTTATTGGTTATTAGGCAATTAGGTAATTAGGCTATAGGGATTTAGGCATTATGGCATTATTCTATATAAATGATAATCAACTGCATTCATTCTATCACCAAATGAATCATCCTATCCTACTTATTTTCTGATTCCAATAAACATTGAATCGCAGATTTTCTTTTCTTTGAGTTGACGCATTGTTTTTTCAATTTCGGTTTTATCTGCTGAACAAGCTAACTGAACCTTATAGCTTCCTTTTACAACTTCAATCCCAACTGCAATATCGGTTTTGCTTTTCAGCTTTAATGCAAATTGCAGAGCGGCGTTTTTATTTTTAAATACACCGCATTGAATGTAATAGTTAGCAGTTTGATTACAGCTATTGCCCAGCATTTGCTCCATTTCATCCAATTTGTTCACACCATCTTTAAGTGTATTATTGAGATTCAGGTTTCCAATTGGTTGCGTTTGCTGTTTGCTGGTAGTATCTTTCAATCTCAGACTAAAGTCAACTCTGCGATTGAAAGTTTTCCCGGCTTTACTGGTATCGGTATTTATTGGTCTCAACGAAGCTATTCCAACTACTTCAATTCTTTTTCCATCGACACCCAATTTTATCAATTCATTGCGAACAGCAGTGGCTCTTTTAAGCGAAAGTTTTTGATTATATTTCAGTGAACCATCCATATCGCATAAACCTTCCAACACTAATGTGTATGCAGGCTGTTTCTCTAAAAGCTGAGCAATTTTCTGAAGATAGGGTTTGTAAACAGGATTGAAGCTTGCCTTTCCCACTTCAAATTGAATTTTCTGCGCAACTTCAGCTATCAAGAGATCTGTAGGATCTTCTTTAAAGTCTTTTATCATTTTTCTTTGCAAAACATTGGTATCCAATGAAATTCCAGATTTTAAAGAATCAGTATTTACAAGCCCTAGTGTTTCATTCTTATTATTACGCAATACAAATTCAAGGCCATTAAATACATCCCCTTCTATCATTGCTTTGATGTTAAATTTAATTACAGCAGGTGAAGCTTTCATTTGAAGACGGAACAACTGTACAGAATCGATTTTTGCAGTATATTCACCTGGCAGTAAGCCCAGGTAATTCACATAACCATCCGACTCGGTAATTATTTTTGACGCAAGACTTCCGTCTTTATTGAATATATTTACAATAACCCTTCCCAAACCTTCTTGAATTAAACCATTATCATAGAGCACATTACCACTGATTTCAGCAACAGGTGAAATTGGCACTTCAATGGTTTTAAACTGATTGGGATCCACCATAACGCTCAGATTCTTTTTCATAATCCGCCAGGTTATAAACTCAAAATCCTTATCGTCCAATTCTACATTGTAATATAGAAAAGGTTCTAATCCCATCACGCGCACAAGAGAATCTTTTTCACTGTATACTGCTTTTCCTCCATTTACTTTTACCGATAGGAAATCAGCTTTCCGCTCACCAGGATCATATACATTGTTATGATTTAAATCTACATAAGCCAAAAGGGCAAAACCACCTCTACCCACCATCGATTGTTGGCTGGCAAAAATTCTTGCGTTTTTATCATCAATAGCAATACCACCTCTGACACTCTCCAGCAATGAAATATCCTTGTTGATCAATCTCGAAGAAATATTGGTCTGGGCAAAAGACAAATCGTATTTAAAAGAAAGATTGACACTGTTAAAATCAGATACAATATTTCTTTCGAATGAAACAGAAAAATACCCAGCTTGAGAAATTTTCTTTTCAAGTTCCGCTTTATAGGAAAGTATTTCCATTTTGCTAAGATTAAACTGAGCAGAGGGTCTTAAAGAAAAGCCTTTTGACATTCTTACTGAAAAAGCAGCGGATGCATTGATGTAAAGCGGTTTATCGGTAATCCAGTTTGCATTCGATGATATATTTACATTGTATTGTTTATAAAAAGAAGAAAAAGTCAATTCTACCATATTATAGTTAAATGACTTAAAGACATTTTGTTTGTAAGAGATACGGGTGCTTCCAGAAATACTTTTAAAACGAACAGGAAGGGAAAGTCCTATTTTCCTTTCTTCGAGGTAATTATACATAATCGCTTTTTGGCCTTCGGTATATTTAGCATACTCTATTTCGAGCATCGCATTCGAAAAGATGTAATAATTCATCAGAATCTGAGCCCTGACTTTATCGGCATATTCACCGCTTAGTATTAATTTACTGATGGGAAGCATTGAAAAACTAACAAAAGGAATGTAATTTACATTGTATTTACTTAGAGAGGATAAATATTCGACGCCCCCTCCTATTGTAAAACTACGGTTTACACCATAATTTCCTTCACCCCTAGCCAAGATAGTATTGTTTCCATCCTGCAACAGACCACCCCCTATTTTATATTCGAAAACACCGGATGGCATAAAACTGGCCGGTACATTCATCACCTTTTCTTCCAGCTTTTCTTCGCCCATAGGGCCGTAGAATTTCAGTTTTAGCACGGTATAACCATATACTATCGGTACTTTAAAGCTGAATTGCCCTGCGGCATCCGCTTTGGTAAATGAAACCAAGGCATTGTTGATATACAATTCAACGACCCAATCGGGTTGAGTAACATCAGTGATGGTATATTCCCCTTTGGCTTTTCGCACAGTAGTGGGAGTATTGGTAAAAACAGCTCCATGTACAGGTGCATTGATGGATGAAATGGTTTTATTGGATACATTTCCAGCCAATACCTGACGGATTATCTTTTTTTCGTTATCCACCCAACGCCAATAGAATTGCTGTTGTCGGGGATCGGGCTTATTTTTATCGGAAAAATTCAAAAAAGCATCCGCTTCACCAAACAATAATTCAGTACCCAAATTGAGTCCTATACGAGAATCGATAGGTGTATTGGGCGATTGGGATGACATGACTGACCAATCCATTGTTCCATATCGAAACAAATGGTAATCTCTTTTTATGATCTGGTCTGCTATATGTTCTTCATTCGTATTCTGTATGATATTTCTTGATTTCTCTTGGCGTTGCTTTTTTAATATCGGCAATTCAAAATCAGAAGTTACTTTTATAGATAGACTCCTGAAATTAAAAAAAAGATGTAAACCAAATGCTTTTTCAAAAACGGAGGATTCCAGATAGAGCATTCCCATATTTTTAATCATCGTATTTTCTATCGGATACGTTTTCGCGTCAAATTTAATCTGTTTGCTTTGAAAATTAATTTCATAGGGACGTTTCTCATTTTCAATAAAACCACTCAGTACTTCTCCATTCGGATTTACAATACAAGGTATGATTACTACCTGAAACAATTCTTCCACTGACACATATAGTTTTCCATCAGTAGCATACAAAGCAGCGATGTTATAGGTATAGTTTAAGCCTTCAATTTGAACAACGACGGAAATATTATCAAAATCGGGTTTTTCCTGTGCTTGGGTTTCAAGTACAAAAAAGGGGAGCAAAAGAAAAAAAACAATACAGTGAAATTTATTCACTTTGAGGATTTTACTAAGTTTATTCAGGGAATTCATTAAATTAGAAATTGTAGCGCTGAGAGTAGCCGAGTTCACTTATTATTGTTGGTTGAAAGTAATACTAAAATTACCGGTATAATTTCCACCCGGATTGGCAGAATTATTACCTACAACCAGGGTTCCTCCAACCCTTAAACGGGTTACAAAATTACAATCGGTACTCACCTGAAAGGAAGCACCACTGCCTCCTTTTTCGGTAGGTCCAATATTTAAGATAAGCGAACCACCATTGCTACCAGTAAGTGTGGCGGTTGGAGCATAGGTAATAATAACATTGCGACCCTGACAAAGCTGAATTTCAAAAATTGCAGGATAATAAGAGTCTGAGTTCAACAAAACTACTTCACCCGTTGCCGAACGGTTACCTTGCCAGTCTATCTGTACATTTCCGCCAGAACTACCAACCGTTTGAAGACAAAATGCTCCAAAGTTTATAGCCTGGGTTGCGACAACAGTTAAAGAACGCTGTGGCAATTGAGGTTGCGAATAAGTTTTTTGCAGACTAAATATTTGAATCGCTATAAAAAAGAATAATGTTAAATATTTTATAGCGTAACTAGGTTTTATCATTCTATTCGTTTTTTGAATTATAAATTCTGAATAATAAATTAAAATTTATCATTCTTCCTTCATCACTCATCATTATTCATCACAAGACCAACTCTTGCTCAGCATATACAGCATAAGGAGTATCCTTGGGAGTTGTAAACCGGAGTTTGATTTTCCCTTTTGTAAAATCAATGCCTTTTAATGGATTTATTCTCATAGAGCCATTGCGTAAATTTACGGTAGTATAAACTGCTACTCCTCTCATCAAGCCAATTTCAATTGTTTTTCCTTGAGGTGTAATATATTCAGCAACTAAATCACCATAAATGGAGCTATTACCCGTTCTGTTGATCGTGAATTTTAAGTTTTGAAGGCTATCCAATTTCTCAATTTTTAAATTCGATAAAGTAGCCGTAGATTTTACATCCCCATTACGGATAATGATAGGAATGCTGATACCAAATACCGGCGTTATTTGCACACTCATCAAGGCTGTATCCTTGCCTTTGATATCCATACCAAGGGGAGATTTTCCTTTTTCGGCCCTGAAATACAAATGTGAACGGTATTCTCCCACTGCCATATCGGAAGTTTTACGAAGTTGCAAACGGATTACCTGTGCTTCGCGGGGTGCCAATGTAACTTTACGTGGAAATATCCTCAAGAAAGGATCCGCAAATAATTGACCTTCTAAGGGTTTATCAATAATTTCGAAACCACCTTCTTCTGTCATTTTATATTGCAAAAAAGAAACAGAATAAACTGCAGTATCGGTTCCTGTGTTTACCAGGCTGATTTCTTCTTTTTGTTTGCTACCTTCAAAAACAACACGTACAGGAGAAACCAATAAGTCACCCTGAGCTTGTACATTCAAGTTAACACCAAATAATGGCAGCAATATTAGCAACAATAACATTCTTTTCATTTTCATAGATTTAATTAATAATAATAAAATAAGTTTGAATTAATATTTTCACATTAAAGAAAAAATTTTAAGTTTTTTGAAAATCGAAGGTAAAAATACAATATAATTTTCTTATAAAACAATATTACCCTGCAATTTAAATAAAAATTTTTAATTTTTACAACAAAACATTTTACACTCCCTTGTATAACAACACATTAAATATAATACGCTCTTGGTTTTCTTTCTCTATCAAGTTTATACGTAAAGTTTTAAATATTGTTCGGAAAAAATCAGTATCTGTTTTAACTAACTTAAGCCAGAATATAAATTCTTGTTTAATATTAAGTATTTTATTTGGGATGCAGTTGCAACTCGAAAAATAATTTGCTTAATTATAAAAAAAGATGACTGGATAACTGCCCATGTAGAGCCCAATAGGGTTTGATTCTATAGGTGCAACATGTAAAGTAGAACCAATATTTACCACATAATCTTTACCAGACTCTGTAGTTCCACCATTGGGCAATTCAATCTTCCAATTGTCTAAGTACATAAAATTAACCCCGTTCTGATGATAAATATACACCGGAGTTGAAGGAAGTATTACATTCAACTTATTATCCTGGGTACCCGAAACAGAAAAAATACCCTGATGAACAGGTGATTCAGTAACAATGATGCTCCCATTTATGGAACGACTACCCTGAGGACTAATGGTTACAGTTCCTCCATTGGCCAAGGGTGAAAACTGCCCGAAACTTAACTGCTGTGTTTCTGCAACACCTATCAAAGGAACGATCTGGGCATAAGCGGTTGCTAAGACGGTAAGCTGGCTGTAGCTAGTCAGATTGCTTATGAGTATAAAGACAAATACAAGTGTTTTTAGCGTTTTCATTTTCTTATCATTTATAGTTTCGTTCAATACTTTATTTCTTACAAAATTTAGAAACTATCATTTTAATTCCTGTTATTATGGCTTGTAAAGTTAAACATTATTTAGTCTTTTTTTTTAAAAAAATGCTTGAAAATAATGAATGATTCTAGGACTTTACTATTTATTAATTTTTACAGGTTAAAAAAAAAGAGAAAAGCTTTTCAACTTTTCTCTTTTATAATAATATTTATTAATTTTTTAGTTGTAAGCTACAGTTACATCAAATGATCCTGTGTAAACTGCTGCTGGCTGATTTGCAGCTACAGTAAGAGTTCCACCAACTTTAAATGAATCTGTTCCTGAAGTAGCATCTATTGTACCAACAATTCCATCTGCAGCAGTAGATAAACATCTAGCAGTAAGAGCGCTAATAGTCATATCTTGAAGAGGTGTACCATTAGATACAGTAATAGTTGTAGGTAAAGTAATCGTATATGCTTTATTTTTTTCTCCTGTAACATTATAGGCTGCATTTGTTGGAGAAGATGGATAATTAAATAAACCACCTGATACGTTACGAGCTCCAGCAGTTGTTAACTCACAACTACCTGAAGAAGCAGAAGTAGTCAATTTTCCAAAATTCAAAATTGAAGTTTGAGTTAAACCAAGAGGAGCAAGAATTTGAGTTGTTGCAACAGTAGCTGCAACAGTTTTTGTATTCTGAGCCATTACTTTGGTTGAAAAACCTGCCATTAAAATGGCTGCGATAATAATAATTGATTTTTTCATGATTTTGTTTTTTTTATTTGTTTTGTTTGTTTTTAATTTTCTTATTTAAATGATTTTATTTTTTTTGAATTTCTCATTCACATATAGCATCTTGCAATATCCGTGCCAAACTATTTATATATCTGTTTTTCAATATTTTAATAAAGCTACGTTATTTTTATCTTTCTTATTTTACTTCACTTATGAATAGAAATTCTTCTTTTTGAAGTATGTTTTTCGAAAACGAAGCAAGCTATGGCATTGTTTTATCTTTTTTTATAATTATAAAATAAGTATCGATGCATAAGCCATCAGAATTTATAATAATGTAAGCTTGGTATCATTTTGTTCAGTTCTGCTTAAGCCATTACCCGAATCAGTCCAGAATTAGCATTCATGTGAGTAAAGGATTAATGAGCATCCGTACTTCAGTTGATTAAAATCCATTATTATAGAAGCTATCCATTTAATTACGTTAGTATTAAGCAATATTTATCAAATCTAGATTAATATCCCTGACAGGGTTATAACCCTGTCAGGGATAAAGACAATAAATCACAATCTTCTTTTATAAATTTAAGGTTTACAAAAATTAAGATAATGGTTTTGTAAAAAACAATACAGGCATTTAAAATGAAATTATCTATTTTTAAGCAATTATTGCTTACAGACAAAAAAAATCCTCAGCATTGAGAATTTTGAAACAGCCTCATAGTATAAACAAAGTATTCGAAAATGAACAGAGCTCTTTGTTATTGAAGAAATTTATTAAACTAATGTATTACCAAATATTCGCTTGTGTGCGGTGATGGCAAAATAAAATTTTATAAAGCGGCTTTAACTGATTTAGGAAAACCTGATTTGCTTATTGATAAATCAAAGACATTAGGCTATACAGCAAAAAAAAAGAAAGCAATAAGCTTTCTTTTTTTTAAAAAATGAATTAAACAAATGCTTAGTTGTATGCAACCGTTACATTGAAGTTTCCTGAGTAAATAGCTGCTGGTTGGCCAGCTGCAACGTTTAAGGTTCCTCCGATTGTAAAAGCGTCAGCACCTGAGCCATTCAATGTTCCTGTAAGACCGTTTGCTGCTGCAGAAGTTGTACGGGCAAGCAAATTATCAATGATCATATCCTGAGCTGGCGTTCCATTGGTTACCGTGATAATAGAAGGTAAGGTGATTGCAAAGGTTGTATTGATTGCACCACCCACTGTGTAAGCTGCATTGCCTGCTGTGGGCGTTTGTGCAGAAAGATTGACACCACCGGTAGCGGTTCGTGCACCTTGAGTAGAAAGCACACAAGTTCCTGGAGATCCTGCTAATATGGCCATCGTACCAAAATGCAAAACTGAAGTTTGAGTAATTGTAATAGGGGCCACAATTTTAGCTCCGGCAGTTGTGCTTAGAGTTGCCTGAGCCATAACTTTGAAAGAAAAACCTGCCATTAAAAGGACTGCGATAATAATAAATGATTTTTTCATTTTGATTGAATTTTATTTTATGTTTATTTTTTATAAATTTCTTGTTGACGATTCACATCAAGCAATATCCGTGCCAAATTATTTAATATATTGTATATATACATTTTATAATTTTATGCAATTAAATTCATTGAGAATTAAACGACAAAAATGAATAGAAAATATTTTTTCTGAAGAGTTTTTTATTAATAAACGATGCAAATGTATATGATTTCAATATTATTAAACTTATTTTTTAATAAAAATACCAGAGCCTGTCGCTAAAAAGGCAACAGGCTCTTATGTTTGAAGTATAAATGATTTATGTATAATTAGCAAATTTCTTATTGTTGAAGAGCGTTCTCACAACAACAAGACTTAAGCATAAGCAGGTGGTAGTACAATATTAAACTTTTGAATGCGTCGGTAAAGGGCATTCCAGTTCAGGTTTAAGAGTCTGGCAGCTTCTGATTTATTAAAATCTACCCTAACAAGCACTTTTAGGATCGTTTGTTTTTCCAATTCTTGTAAATCATAAATCGTATTGTTTTGAACTTTTGCTTTGGCAGTAGCATTTACAATACTGACTGAAGCAAAATTGGCGGGGGTAAGTTCATTGTCCTTACACACAATAACAGCTCTTTCAATTAAATTTTTCAATTCCCTGATGTTGCCAGGGAAAGTATAATCATTAAAGAGTTCAAACACTTCTTTATGAATGGAAGTAATATTTTTCTTGTTCAGTTTTTTAGTTAAAATATGGAGAAAATGATAGGTAAGTTCCGGGATATCTGCTATTCTTTCCCTTAGAGGTGGTATATTTATAACGAAGGTACCCAAACGATGAAAGAGATCTAAACGGAAACTTTTCCCATCGGTTAATTCTTCGATGGTTTTATTGGTAGCCGAAATAACACGTACATCAAATTCCTTTTCTCTTTGCGTTCCAATCATTGTAAACTTACGATCTTCGAGCACTCTTAATAATTTTATCTGCAAGGCAATTGGCATTTCACCGATTTCATCCAAAAACAAGGTCCCCTTGTTGGTTTCCTCAAACCAACCGGCTCTATCCACGATGGCTCCGGTAAAACTACCTTTTTTGTGCCCGAAAAATTCGCTTTCGAATAAACTCTGAGGCACCGCCGACATATTTACAGCCCCAAATAATTGATTTTTCCTATTGCTTAGGTTATGAATACCACGAGATACCAATTCTTTTCCGGTGCCACTTTCACCTATAATTAATACAGATGTATCAGGTGTTTGGGCAACCATTTCCATCTGTTGTTTAATTCCAAGCACATCGATAGATTTTCCGATAAAGGCTTGTCCTATTTCACGGTTTACTTCAGTTTTAAGTATATTATTTTCTTTTTTTGCATGATGCAATTTATCTTTGATATCCGAAAATTTACGGCTCCGTTCAATTGCAACCCAAATCTGTGAAGCTGTAAATGGTTTCTTAATAAAATCAACAGCGCCCTTTCGCAATGCACCAATTACAGTATCCATATCAGCTGAACCGCTGATCATGATTGTTTCGATGTCGGAATATTCTTCTTTTACCTTTTCAAGCACTTTTAACCCACTCATTTCGGGTAATTGATAATCACAGATTAAAATATCAATGGCTTGGGTATTCATTATTTTAAACCCAAGCGAAGGAGCTTCTACAGCCTGAATGTTGCACTTATCTTTTAAAACCGATCGCAGGAGGTTTCTAAAAATAGGATCATCATCTATTACCAGAATATTTAATTTAGTTTCTTCCATGATTAGCAATTTAAAATTGAACAATTTGTTTTTTTAAACTCTTTTTGATACAAGTCAATGATAGAAAATAATGAGGATATTAGTTGTATATAAAAATGATAGGGTAACTACAGGTGTAAGTTCCAATAGGATTGGTTTCCATGGGGCCTACGTGCAATGTGGAGCCAACACTTACCAAAAGTTCTTTATTGGCTTTTGTACTTCCAGCTTTTGGCATATCAACGGTCCATGTATCGAGGTACATATAGTTAATGCCGTTTTGATGATATATATAAACAGGACTGCTAGGTAAGATAACCTGTACTGTATTATTTTGTGTAGCATAAATTGAAAATAGCCCCTGGTTTGCAACACTTTCTGCAAGTACAATGGAACCATTTGATGTACGTGTACCTTGAGGACTTACAACAATATTTCCACCATTCCCTAAGGGTGAAAATTGACCAAAACTCATAGGTCTAACTTCTGAAGCCGCAGTTATAGCGATGATTTCTGCAAAAACTGTACCGTTACAAGTAACTTGTCCAACAGCTATAGAGTTTATTGCTACTAAAATTATGAGTGCGAGTGTTTTTAGCGTTTTCATTGGATTCTTTATTAAGTTAGTTTCTAATTTTTATCAAAATTCATTTTAAAAAATCAAGAAACAATTTACTGTTATCTTCTGAGACAAAAGTATCACCATAACAGCATTTAGCTTGTAAGCCAATGGATAATTATTTGTAGGGAAAAGACTCATTTTCTTGTAGGATTTCGCCTACATTATCTGCTCAAATTTACTATTGCAAAATAGAAAATGATTTAAAAGATGTAAGAATTGAAAAAAGGAAAAAGCTGGAATGTGAATGTGAAAATTATATTCAAGTTGTAAACATATAAATATGAGCACACAGCAAAGCAGAAAACCAAAAAATAAATTAGGTTTTCAGTTAGCCGAAACAAGGCATCAGGTTTTACAATCACCTGATTAGGAAGTATTTATGAGAAATCCGAGGGTAATTCGATGTTGTATTTTTGAATACGTCGGTAGAGTGCATTCCATTCAAGGTTCAACAACCTGGCAGCCTCTGCTTTATTGTAATTTACTCTTTGAAGGACTTTGAGTATCGTTTGTTTTTCCAACTCTCTCAAATCAAAGACATTGTTAGTTGAGGGCGTCGATTTTGAAGAATTTGCCAATAGGCTGACAGAAGCAAAATTAACAGGAGTAAGTTCTTTTCCCTGACAAACGATAACGGCTCTTTCAATCAGATTTTTTAATTCCCTGATATTTCCGGGGAAAGCATAATTATTAAAAAGCTCAAAAACGTCTTTATGTATAGAGGTAATATTCCTTTTGCCCATTTTTTTGGATAAGACATCCAGGAAATAATACGTTAGCTCTTCGATATCCCCTTTTCTTTCCCTTAGAGGTGGTATTTGAATAATAAATGTTCCCAGGCGATGAAAAAGATCCAATCGGAAACTTTTTCCATCGGTTAGTTCTTCGATGGTTTTATTGGTAGCAGAAATAACGCGAACATCAAATTCGTTTTCTCTCTGAGTGCCCACTTTTGTAAATTTACGATCTTCGAGGACTCTTAACAATTTAATCTGCAACGAAATAGGCATTTCACCGATTTCGTCTAAAAACAAAGTCCCTTTGTTGGTTTCTTCGAACCAACCAGCTCTATCAACAATGGCACCCGTAAAACTCCCTTTTTTGTGTCCGAAAAACTCACTTTCGAACAAGCTTTCGGGAACCGCTGACATATTAACAGCCCCAAATAATTCGTTCTTACGATTACTTAGGTTATGAATTCCACGGGCCACCAATTCTTTACCAGTACCACTTTCACCGATTATCAGCACAGATGTGTCGGGGGTTTGGGCAACCATTTCCATTTGCTGCTTTATACTGATTACATCAATGGATTGACCAATAATGGCTTGGCCTATTTCGCGGCTTACCTCTGCTTTGAGAATATAATTTTCTTTTTTGGCATGTAAAAGGTTTTCACTGAGTTCGGTGTATTTCCGTGTACGTTCAATAGAAACCCAAATTTCGGAAGCAGTGAATGGCTTTTTAAAATAATCAACGGCACCAATGCGCAACGCACTAATCACAGTATCCATATCGCCTGTTGAACTAATCATAATTACCTCAATACCGGGATGTTCTTCTTTAACTTTTTCAAGTACTTTCAAACCACTCATTTCGGGCAATTGAAAATCGCAGATTAATATATCAATAGGTTGTTTATTTAATATTTTGAATCCCAACGAAGGTAATTCCACAACAAATATATTGAATCTTTCTTTTAGAACAGAACGTAAAAGATTTCTAAAAATAGGGTCATCATCAATAACCAAAATATTTAATTTATCGTCTTTCATCTGTATATTATATTAAATTACTTTTTTTAGTGCGGTATCATAAATTGACGGCTTTACGATGAAGCTATCAATATAATAAACTACTGGCAAAGCAAAATGTTTTGCAAATATAATGCAAAGATAATTTAAAGATGTATACGTTATTATTTTTTATTGGATGATTTTTAGAGATCAGTAAGGCTAAAGGTATTTAGGCTATAGGCATTTAGGCTGTATGAACTTACATATCAGAAGAATAGATTTTATATTCTAAAGAACAGATCTTTTATGAGATGCTTTTCTTCGTTACTTATGACAAAGAAAATGAGCGCATCGCTCTCTCGCTCCCTCAGTCTCTCAGTCTTTCAGTCTCTCTTCTAAACTGCTCACGGGGAGATAAACGATAAAAGTTGTTCCAACACCTTCTTTACTTTCGACTTTAATCCTACCATTGTTTTGTTCAACAAAATCTCTGACTAAAAACAATCCCAAGCCGGTACCCATTTCATTTTTGGTTCCGGGAGAAGTAAAATGTTTGTTTTTATTGAAAATTTTATCCAGATTCTCTACAGACATCCCAATTCCGTTGTCTTTGATAATGACTGCGATACTAGCTGCCGCATTTTCAACTTCTATAGAAATTTTACCATTTTCGGGAGTAAATTTAATAGCATTGGAAATAATATTACGAAAAGCGGTATGTATCGTTACCTCATCGATAAAAGCATGTGCATTTTCGGGAATATTAATATTGATGTTAATATTTTTATTTTTTGCATTGCCATTTAAAAGCTGAACACATTCGTTGATTAAGTTATGAATATTAATGTTTATCGCTGAAAGTGCTATGTTTTTGTTATGGAGTTTGGTCCATTCCAGCAGATTATTGAGCAAAGTGTTGGTTTCAACAGTTCTTTGTTTGAGCAAGGAAAATATTTTATTAAAATCATCACTGCCAACAGCTATATAGCCATTTGAAATAGCATCAATGGTTTGCGAAATAGCAGCAAAAGGTGAACGAATATCATGCGCGATAATGGAATACAATTTATCGCGGGTTAGGTTCATTTCGATAATTTTTTTTCGGGAGGAAGAGAGTTCGAGATGGTTTTTAATTCGAATCAGCAATTCATCTCTTCTAAAAGGTTTAAGAATATAATCGATTGCACCCACTTTAAAACCTTCAACCAGGTCTTCAGTTTGATTTTTGGCGGTGAGAAAAATAACCGGGATTTCTTTGGTTAATGGGTTTTCCTTTACTCTTCGGCATACTTCGAAGCCATCCATTTCGGGCATCATCACATCTAAAAGTATCAGATCAATATTATTGTCTTCAAGGATTTTTAAAGCGCTTTCCCCGTCGAGGGCAAGTGCTATTTTATAACCACTATCTTTAAGAAAACTGCTGATAATTTTAAGATTCTCATGATTATCATCTACCGCCAGTATGTAATAAACGTCTTCGTTCATAGCTTTATTTTTTAATAATTGATGCAATTTTAGTTACTATCAATGGAAAGTCTTTTAATATTCTTTTTAACGATTCTAAATCAAGCGATTCAAGATCCTCATTCATTTTATTAGTATAGTCGATTAAATACTGAAATTGATATTTTACTGACAACTGCTTCAGTCCATCACAAAATTCTTCAATTTTAAAGATAATTAAATGATCTTTAATATTATCCCATAAAGGTAAATATTTTTCATTCAGAATTTTATGAATTTCAGGCAACTCTTTTAAAAGTGCAAATGTAAGGTTTTCCTTTGAAATATCCATGGTTTTCTCCAACTGATCTTTCCCCACAGCCATACTATGTTTCAGAAATTTTGTAAACTCACCATAAAGATCCGCCCTGCTTACCGGTTTAAAAAGAAATCCATCAAAATCGCTGGAAGTCTTAATTTCTTCGGTATCAAAAACGGAAGCGGTAAAAGCAATAATTGGAATGTGTTTTTTTTCAGGTATCGCTTTAAGCAGTTTAGCCACTTCAAATCCATCTATACCAGGCATACGGATATCCAAGAGAATTAAATCGGGTGAAGTGTGCTTGAGGATTTCAAGCGCAGCTTCTCCGCTTTCTGCAGCTGAAATTATTAATTCCGAGGTCGCCATTAAACTTTCAACCGTTTCGATATTAGAAGCTACATCATCTACAACTAAGATAGATGCATTGTAAAAAGTTATTTTCTGATTTTTTTTGTCTAATATCTTTTTTCTGCTTGCTATCGCACTTACAATTTTTGCCTCGGATAATATCACTTTAAAAACAGAGCCCTTTCCTTCTGAACTCGAAACCGCAATGCTTCCATTCATTTTTTCGACCAATCGTTTTGAAATTGCCAAGCCCAGACCTACACCCCCATAAACTCGGTTTGACTGGCCCGACTGTTGCCTGAAGGCTTCAAAAATTATCTGTTGCTGCGATGAGGGGATACCGATACCACTGTCTTCTATCGCTAAATTCAATTGTCCGCTCATCTCGTTGGTAGCTGAAAAAGAAGCAGATACTTTCACATAGCCATCATTGGTAAATTTTATGGCATTTCCCAGCAAGTTGAATACGATTTGTTTAATCCTGATCTCATCCAAAATCAGCATTTCGGGAAAACCGGGCGCTATTTCAATAAATATTTTTAATCCTTTTGCCTGAGCATTGTCTTTAAAAAGCATGACAATTTCATTTAACAAATTGCTCAGATCAACAGGTTGAGGGACTATTTCAAGTTTGCCTGCTTCTATTTTAGATAAATCAAGTATATCGTTGAGTAAAGACAATAAAAGGTTGCCACTGCTTAACACAGACTTTACCATATCCTGATGTTGTTTGGATTCCAGTTTATGGTACAATGCTTCACTAAAGCCAAGTATCGCGTTCATGGGTGTACGGATTTCGTGGCTCATATTGGCAATAAACTCTGATTTGGCAGTATTGGCGAGGGCTTCTTTTTTCTTTTCATCAATTAAACTTTCTTCCAATGCTATTCTATTCTTGACATTCACCAACATTTGAGAAAATAAAGATAAGAGCACTTTTTCTTTTTCAGAAAAAGTGTGATGTTTTTTAACCGAATCAAAGCCGATAAATCCGATGCATTCCTTATCTGTCATCATAGGAATGGCAATCATACTTTTTATATCCTGAAGTTCCAGTATTTCCCTGAGGCCACTGTTTTCGGGCAGAGAAAATACATCGGGAATAATCATCGTATTTCCTAATTGATGAGCTTCTACAAATTCAGGAATCAACGATAACGCTACATTTTGCAATTCAGCTATTTGTGGATTTATTTCTTGTGCACACCATTCGAAAGTGTTATTGCATATTTGCTTTTGCCAGTCATATTCAAAAATATAGGCACGGTCGGCGTCAACAAACTGGCCCAGTTCTTCTAAAGATTGTACAATTGCACTATCAATTTCCGAAAGGGGAATATTGATATATTTAGAAGAAATATTCATGAGAATTCTTTGCAAAGCAGCTTGATTGGTAAGTTCGGCTTCTGTCCGTTTTCGTTCGCTAATATCTGTAGAAACACCAATGAGTGCTCTGGGGTCACCTCCTTCGTCCCTAATTAGAGAAGTAGATATAGAAACAGGGAATTCACTTCCATCTTTCCTTCGATTCAACAATTCGCCATGCCATCCCCCCTGAAGGGTTGCAGGAAGAATTTCAGTCATCAATTTACTGGAATTTCTGAAGGACCTGATAATATTGATATTTTTGCCAATCAGTTCATTTTCATCAAACTGATAGGTTTTAAGAAAAGCATTGTTGACAAAAATAATGTTATTGTTTAAATCAGTAATGTTTACACATTCACTAATACTGCGAATAGCATGGGCAAGCACCAATATGGTTTCTTCTTTTTGTTTTCGGTCGGTAATATCTCTTAATGCACCATCGATGTGAGAAGGTTTGCCATCAGCATCTCTTACTAAACGAGCATTAATTGAAACGTATTTTAATTCTCCCTTTTTAGTTTTAAGTTTTAATTCATAATCGTTGAGTTCATCACTTTTTGCAATTGCATTCAGTAATACATCTCTGTCGGACGGATTATAATAAAGCATGTGAACTGGCTCGCCAATTATTTCTTCTCTGTTAAATTCCGAAAAATGCTTAATAGAAGGGCTGATTTCGAGTACATTCCCATCAAGATCTGTTTGATAAAAAATATCATGAACATTTTCGAATATGGAACGGTATTTTGCTTCGCTTGCTTTCAGCAATGAATCAACATTTCGTCGTTCGCTTATATCTTCTTTTATCGCTACATAATGAGTAACAATACCTTTCTCATTGATAATGGGCGAAATAGAGGCTGATTCCCAATAAATTTCACCATTTTTTTTCTTATTACAAAACTCACCTTTCCAGATGCCACCTGATGAAATAATTTTCCACATCTGAATATATGTTTCCTGGGGTGTAAAACCAGACTGTAAAAACCGTGGATTTTTTCCGATGACTTCCTCTAAGGAATAAGCTGTTATTTTCGTAAAGCATGGATTAACATACTCAATATTACCTCTCAGGTCGGTAATTACAATGGAGGTTGAGCTTTGTTCAACTGCTGTAGAAAGTTTACGTGATTCTTCTTCCTGCTGTTTGCGTTCAGTAATATCAATGATACCCCCAAATAAAAACAGGCTATCATCTGATTGATTTTTTACAGATTTTGAAGATGCTTGTATCCAAACGATTTCACCTTTTTTGTTTTTAATTCTCAATTGGCAGCTATCCGCATTTCCTGGTTTTACTTCCAGTATATGTTGTGTGAAAGCAGGAAAATCTTCTTCAATTACGAGTTTTCCCCAACTCCCCATAAGCAGCAATTCTTCGATAGTATAAGCTGTAATTTTTTCAACAGCACCATAAATCCAATCAATTTCAATCACTCCATCTGCTTCAATTTTAAAAGAATAGGATATATCGGATATACTGGTAGAAATATTCCTGAACCGCTCCTCATTTTTTTGGAGCAATTCATTTGCAAGATTTTGTTCGCTAATATCTTCAATAATACCCACACCTCCCTTAATGCCTTTGTTTTCATCTTCTATTGGTGCAAAGATGGCCCTGGCAGTCGTCTTTTTTTCAGAAGTTATCGAATGGTAAGTACCTTCATAATAAGCTGTTTCCCCGTTTAAGGCCTGTTTTACAACTGCATGTATTTTTTTATCGGGCAGATTGAGCATATTGAGGCCAATCAATTTTTCTTTGGATGATCCTATGATTTTGATGAAATTTTCGTTGCAAGCCACAATAATTCCTTTATCGTTAAAAGATATCAAACCAAAGGGTGAATACTCAAAAATTAAACGGTATTTTTGTTCGCTTTCGAAAAGTACTTCCTCACTTTTTTTTCTGGCAATATTTTCTTTTTCTAAGTCATCCAATAGCTTAAAAGTAACGGATTGAGAGTGTCTTAACTCACGTGTCTGTTCTTCCACCATTTTTTTGAGTCGCTTGGTTTCGTCCCGTTTTTCGGTGTTGGCATTTTTAATTTTTACCATGGCACGAATCTGAGCAATCAGTTCAGTTTCGTCGATAGGTTTTGCTAAAAAAGCTTCACCTCCCACTTCCAATGCACGAATTCTGCTTTCTTTATTGCCTTTCAATGCTGTAACAAAAACAACCGGAATATCACTAAGTATTGTGTCACTTTTAAGTCGTTGACATACCTCAAACCCATCCATACCAGGCATAACAATATCAAGAAGAATTACATCAGGGTTTTGGGAAGTTGCAAGTTCCAATCCTGCCTGGCCATTCAAAGCTGTAAAAATGCGAGCATCCGGAAAAGCCTCATAGATGAGGGCCTTTATGCTAATAAGATTATCCCTGATGTCATCTATCACTAATATTTTTAGGCTTTTATTTCCCATATAAAACCTCGTTGATTGTTTTAAAAAACACTTTTTCGTCGATGGGCTTTGGAATATAGGCATCAAATCCGTAAGAAAGAATAATTTCCCGATCGGATGTCATGGCACTGGCAGTGAGGGCAACTATCGGAATATGTTGCAATCTTACATCCTTACGTATGGCTTTAAATGCCTCGATACCATCTACTTCAGGCAGCGCAATATCCATTAATATGAGATGAAGTGTATTTTCTTTAGCCATTGCAATACCTTCCAATCCATTTACGGCTTCTATCACCGTATAATTATCGGATAACAATGCCTTTACGGTAATCATATTATCGGGGTTATCTTCTACCACCAATACCTGAGGCTTGCCATTTATGGTTTGTAAATCTTTCTGTGGTGTACTAGCTTCAATAATTTTTGGGGAAACCATGGATGATACTGCGTTCAGCAGCTCATTGCGTTTAACATCGCCTTTCTGAATCAATTGATGAATATTGTTGCGGGTTAAAAACTTGAGGTCTTCTTTGGTGATCTGTTTTGCAGTAAGTATCAAAACCGGAATATGAGCGGTAGGCTCTGCTTCCCGAAGAGTTTTGAGCACTTCAAATCCATCAACACCCGGCATCATCAGGTCGAGGATAATGGCATCGGGAATGGTATGACTGATTATTTCGAGTGCTTCGCCTCCATTGCGAGCAATCAGCAGCTGATACCCACTTTCTTCCAGAAAGTCTTTCAACTGTATGATGGCTGCTTCACTGTCTTCAACCAGTAATATGCATTTATCTATTGAGGTGGTTGTTGCATGGTTTGGAATTGGTTTAATTGAATAATTCGAAACCGTAGATTTTCTTTCTTCAACGATGCTGTTTTGTTCATCATAGCGAAGAGGCAGGCTCAATATAAACTCAGAACCTTTGCCAAGTGTGCTGTTTACAGAAATATTTCCCCCTAGCAGCAAGGCGTACTTTTTGGCTATGGCCAACCCCAGTCCACTACCCCCGAACTTACGCGAGGTACTTCCATCGGCCTGACGGAATTCATCAAAAATATGAAGAATGTGATTTTGGTCAATGCCAATTCCAGTATCGCTGATTGTAAAAACAACAGTATCAACATCTTGATGGACCGAAACTTCTACCTTTCCTTTTTCGGTAAATTTAACGGCATTGGCAATTATATTCTGTAAAATATGATGGCATTTTTGAGTATCACTGTAAATAATGATGTTGGAATCATCGTTATTATAAAAAAGATCGATATCTTTCTGTTCAGCCTGTGGATGTATCATGTTCACAACATCTGAAATCAGGTTGTTGACACTGAACTTTGAAATTTCCATTTCTTCGTATCCGGCTTCGATGCGTGAAATATCGAGAATGTCGTTGATTAATTCAAGCAGGTGTTTACCGTTGCGTTCAATTACTTCGATGTAGCTATATTCTTCTTCGGGGATTTGTTGAGCAAGGCGACGGTTGAGTACACCCGAAAGAGCAATTACCGAATTGAGCGGAGTGCGCAATTCGTGACTCATATTTGATAAGAAATTAGTTTTGAGATGATTGGCTTCATTCAACTGTTTCTTCTGCATTTCCAGTTCAGTATTTTGTTCAGTGAGCTCAGCAGATTGGGCAGAAAGTTCTGTTTTTTGAGCATTCAATTCAGCATTTTGTTGTTCCAGTTTTTCCGATATCTTTTTCATTTTGTGAAAGGCAAGGATACCTTCGATACGGGCACTTAAAGTAGGCAGGATTTTATGAATCAATTGTATGGATTGCTTATCAAAACTATTGATAGTTGCCAGCGAAATAATTGCAATAATTTCATTATCAGAGTGAATAGGGATGGTAATGATTTCACGTGGGATAAAACTCCCGCTCACCGTATTAAAAACAAAACGGCTATCTTCGGCGATGTGTTGCAAGTGTTGGATTTTTCCTGAGCTAAGGACTGCACCGAATTCGCCATCAAAACCAGCGACCGCAAAAGATTTTCGGGCATTCATATCCATTCCGAATGACTCAAAATGCTCATAGCTTGTTTTGTCATCGTTTAAGAGATAAATTGCTGCCATTTGAGCAACAGTATGAGTTGCCATGGCATTGAGTGTTGCCTGGAAGAACTTTTTAGCATCGTATTCACTCAGCATTAAACTTGCCAGATGAGCGAACTTCTCATCTAAAACTGTATTTTGCTGAATATGTTCTACCATGGTATTGAATGAATCGGACAGCAGCCCGAACTCATTCTTTAAGAAATAAGATGAACGTGCACTCATATCACCAGCATGAAAACGTTGGGTAGCTTCACTTAGTTCCTGAATAGGTTTTTTTATTTTTTTAAGTAAAATATAATTGACCAGAAGCGAAAGTAATAGAATACTTACAACCAATAGTATCAACTGCCAGTTGAGGGCATTTTTTAATTCCTCTGCACTTTTATACAGAACAATTGATTTATTTTTAGCATAATTATCAATCTTATCGAATGAAGCATTAAGCACTTTTAACTGAGAATCGGACAGGCCCGAATCTGCGGTCCTATCAATGGCTTCTTTTACTTTACCTTCACTCTGTAAACGAGCAGTTTCCTGACATGTTAAATTCCAATTAATAAATGCCTGATTTAAACTGTCTATTTCGGCGAGGGGTCCTAAAAACTGATTGTACAAAATATGAATCTGTTTAAAAGCAATGGCTTTTGATGCTTCTATCTGATTGATATTAAGGGAAATTTTCATTTCATCACGGCTTAACAAAATGTCTTTCATATCACTTTGGATCGTAAGGATATCAGCACGAAACTCACCCAAGGCACTTCGCACCTGTAGGGGATGGTTGTAGATTGTTTCCAGTTGCGATTGTATTTTATTGCTTTGAAAATAAGAAACTACTCCCAGTATTATAACAAAAAAGAAAAGCGTAGCAAAGCCAAATATAAGCTGTGTACTTATTTTAATATTTTTCATATAAATCCTCCATTTTAAATACTTTACAACTTAAATGCCTTATGAAACAGATCTTTGGAAAATATCGCCGAATGGGGAAATATTTCTTTTAAATTGTATTTCATGCAAATATCCCTTTCTGTTTCACCGCATACTAAAAAGCCATCCTCATCCAATGCATTGCTGATTTTGTTGAGGATTATTTTGCGATACTCAGGTTTGTAATAAAAAAGTAAATTTGCAGAAACTACCAGATCGAAATCACCATATATACTTACAGATGGACTGGCTATTTGTTCATTCAATAAATCAAAAAAAGAAAAATCAATTTTCTCCTTCAATTCAGGTTTTATGCTGTATATATTGCCTTGCTTGATAAACCATTGATTGATGCGCTTCATCGTCATAAAATTTAAAGCAGACTTTTCATACTGTCCAATGCGGGCAATGCTTAACTGTGTCTCGGATTGATCGGTAGCAAAAATACGGTAATTGAAGGCTTCTGAATAATTCTGCTTAAACTCTTCCAACAAGATAGCCAGACTATACGCTTCCTGTCCTGAGGCGCATGCAGCCGACCAAATCCTGATTTCTTTCGATTTATTTTTTAGCTTTCTTGATGCCAACGAAGGCAATAGGATGTGTTCCAGCACGGCAAAGCTGAGTGAATTTCTAAAAAATTCACTATAACTGATTTGCAAAGAATCTCCAAAAAGCTTGATTTCTTTCGAATTTTGTGTCAAAAGGGTATAATAATCTTTTTCCGACTCACAATGGGTTTCGGCAATTCTTTTCTGAAGTATTTTGTTCAGAAAAATATCATCGTATTTTGAAACATCCATGCCTTGTAATCGCAATAGTAATTCTGTAATGGGTTTATTTCTTTCTTTCATTTATAATCTGCGACTGCATTTGGTGATTAGTTCATTGATTAGGCTGTAGGTGTTTAGAATGTAGGCATTTAGGTTATAGGTATTTAGGCTGTAGGTCACTTTGACTCCGTTTCGCTCACTCTCCTTTTCGCCTCTTTTTTTAACCACGGAGACACAGAGATCACAAAGATACACGGAGTTTTTCTTGCTCTTAGTCTCTCTTCTCATCTTCTCATCTTCTCATCTTCGCCTCTTCGCCTCTTCGCTCCCTCTCTCTTCGTCTCTTAGTCTCCTCTTCGCTCCCTCGCTCCCTCGCTTTTTTTATACCACGGAGACACAGAGATCACAAAGATACACGGAGTTTTTCTTGCTCTTAGTCT
>JBAXNW010000008.1:0-91928 GCA_037133555.1 Bacteroidota bacterium | reverse complement strand
TCTAGAGATATAAGTAAAATTAATCAATATTATAAATTTTTGTCATGTACTTAGACAAATATGATATAATTTTTAGTGACGGGGTGACTCCAAGTCACCCCGTCACTTTAGGTTAGTCTAGAATTGGTATAAAGCGTTGAATCAATAATCAGAATCAAAACCCAATAACTTAATAACCAATAACCAATTATCCTTTGTAAAATGGTAATTTCACCACTTTGGCTTTCAGTAATTTTTCGCGGATTTTAATAAAAATCTCTGTATCTGCTTTGGCATAAGCTGTATTTACATATCCCATTCCAATATTCATGTCCAATGATGGTGCCATGGTTCCGGATGTTACCTCGCCAATTTTATTTCCTTCAGCATCGCAAATTTCGTAATAATGACGAGGAATACCTCTGTCAATCATTTCGAAACCAACTAGTTTGTGTTTGACTCCGTTTTTCTTTTGATCCAGTAAAAAATCTTTATCAATAAAGTTTTTAGCATCGGTAAATTTGGTAATCCAGCTTAAACCAGCTTCAATAGGAGAGGTGGTATCGTTGATGTCGTTGCCATACAGGCAGAATCCCATTTCAAGGCGCAAGGTATCGCGGGCACCTAGGCCGATGGGTTTGATGCCAAATTCAGCGCCGGCTTCATACACTGCTTTCCAGATTTTATCGGCATCCTCGTTGGCCATGTATATCTCGCAACCACCAGAACCGGTATAGCCTGTAGTAGAAAAAATGACATCTTTAACACCGGCAAAAGTCAATTTTTTGAAAGTATAATATTCCATATCGGTAACAGTAGTGTCGGTAAGTTTCTGCATGGCTTTCAATGCCAAAGGTCCTTGTATGGCCAGTTGAGCAATTTCGTCAGAAGCATTGTAGATTTCTTTTCCAATTTCCAAACCCATAGCTTTGGCTTGTTGTTCGCACCATGCCCAGTCTTTGTCAATATTGGCTGCATTCACAACCAATAAATAGGTGATTTCATTCACGCGATACACCAATAAATCATCAACGATTCCACCTTTTCCATTAGGGAAACATGAATATTGCACTTTACCGTCGAACAATACAGCAGCATCATTGGATGTAACTTTTTGAACGAAATCAAAAGCTTTAGGGCCTTTTACCCAAAATTCGCCCATGTGTGATACATCAAAAACACCCACTGCTTTTCTGACAGTATGATGTTCTGCTACTAATCCTTCGTATTGAACAGGCATGTTGTATCCTGCAAATGGAACCATTTTAGCTCCCAATTCGATGTGAAATTTTGTAAATGCTGTATTTTTCATTGAATTAAAATTAATGTATGAAGTTTATGTAATTATTTGCGATAACAAAAGTATGAAATTTTCTGCAATTTTGTTGGATTTAAATTAATTTCCTTTTAAATCAAAAGGGCTAAATTTAAAATTAATGAGTATGGGGCTAAAGCCCTTGATAGTCAATTTATTCATTAGCCCCAGCCTTAAGGCTGGGGCTAGTTATAATATATTAAAGAAGGGCTTTAGCCCAAAAAGATTTGTTGGTTAATAGCGATTATAAATTTTGCCATTACTGCTCAAAAAGATATTTAAAATTATCTTCGATTTTGCTTACTTTTGTAAGTTGAATTCATTAAAAAAATAAGACTATGTTTATTTTTAAAAGAAATACACCTTCCTGGATTATTTTAATCATTGATTTAACGATTTGCTTGTTATCTGTGGTGTTGGCTTTTCTTTTACGTTTTAACTTTACCATCCCTATATCAGAAATGCTCGATTTCCCCAAGGTCTTGGGTATTATCCTTACGGTTCGCCTCCTTAGTTTTCTGATAACCAGATCCTATATTGGTGTAATCCGCTACACCAGTACCGATGATGCTGCCCGTATTTTCTTAATCAGCTTTTTTGGGAGTATCTTTTTTGTGATTGTAAATATATTTACTTACAAAGTATTCAATCATATTTTTATCATTCCTTTTTCAATCATCATCATTGATTTTTTAGTCACTACTTTTGTAATGATTTCACTGCGGATGTTGGTGAAAATCGCTTATTCTGAATACCTTAACCCCAGTCGCGAGAAAACCAATGTCGTTATTTTTGGAGCCGGCGAAGCAGGTGTAATTGCTAAACAAGCGCTGGACAGAGATGCAGGGTCTAAATACAAGGTAATTGCTTTTTTTGATGATAATGAGAAAAAAACAGGCAAGAAATTAGTAAATATTCCAATTTATGGAGCTGATAAAATCTCTGAAATCCTATCGGAGAATACAGTAGCTCATATGATTATAGCGGTGCAAACCATAAGCAAGAGCCGTAAACAAGAACTTATTGAATGCTGTCTGACACATAATACAAAAGTACTGAGCATTCCTCCTGTGGGTAGATGGATCAATGGTGAGCTCAGCTTTAAGCAAATTAAAAAAGTAAAAATCGACGACTTATTGGAAAGAGATGTCATCAATCTCGACAAACATAAAATTAGCGTTGACCTGGCCGATAAAACCATACTTATTACCGGAGCCTGTGGTTCTATAGGAAGTGAAATGGTTCGTCAGATTGCAGAATTCCCTCATAAACAAATCATCATCATCGACCAGGCTGAATCGCCATTGTATAATCTTGAAGTTGAACTGGCTGAGAAATACAAAACCTCTCATTTCGAATTTATCCTAGCGGATATTAAAAACGAAACCCGCATGAGAAGGATATTCGAACACTTCAAGCCAGAAATGGTGTTTCACGCAGCTGCTTATAAGCATGTTCCTGTTATGGAGGAAAATCCATACGAGGCCGTTACTACCAATATTAAAGGGAGCAAACTTTTAGCAGATCTTTCTATCGAGTTTGGCATTGAGAAATTTGTAATGGTCTCAACGGACAAAGCGGTAAATCCTACCAATGTGATGGGTGCCAGTAAGCGCATTGCCGAAATGTATGTGCAAACACTTAACAATAAAGGAAAAACAAAGTTTATTACCACGAGATTTGGAAATGTATTGGGTTCCAATGGATCGGTGATTCCTTTGTTTAATGAACAAATAAGCAAAGGAGGTCCTGTTACCATTACGCATCCCGATATCACCCGCTATTTTATGACCATACCTGAGGCTTGTCAATTGGTGCTCGAAGCAGGCTGCATGGGCAAGGGTGGCGAAATTTATATATTCGATATGGGAGAATCGGTAAAGATTGTTGACCTGGCTAAAAAAATGATCAAACTCTCCAATTTAACCCTTGGCAAAGATATTCAGATTATATACACTGGTTTGCGTCCCGGCGAAAAACTTTATGAAGAGTTGTTGAACAACAAAGAAAATACCATGGCTACACATCATCCCAAGATTATGATAGCCAAAGTAAGAGAATCGGACGAAATTTTGTTTTCTGTTCAAATTGATGAACTCATTGCCTTGATTGACAGGCAAGATAATTTTGAAATGGTAAAGAAAATGAAAGAAATCGTTCCTGAATACAAAAGCCAGAATTCAGTGTATGAAAAACTGGATTCTGACCTCAAATAAGTTGGGATTGATTATTTAAAATGTTATACGTCTGTAATATTGGCCATGCCACTTGCAGCATATTCGCCAGAATCTAATTTTGATTTGATCTTTTCAAAAGCATCCAGGGTGTAATTTACATCTTCCATGGTATGCACTGCAGTTGGGATTAAACGAAGCATGATACTTCCTTTGGGAATTACCGGATATGCAACAATAGAACAGAAAATATTATAGTTCTCGCGTAAATCAAAAGCCAATTGAGTGGCTTCAGGAACATTCCCCGATAAAAATACAGGCGTAACAGGCGATTGTGTATTTCCAATATTAAAGCCTCTTTCTTTTAATCCATTCTGCAAGGCGTGGACAATGGTCCAAAGTTTATCTTTCAATTCAGGACGACTGCGTATGATTTCCAGTCTTTTTAATGAGCCGATAACGATAGGCATAGGAAGGGATTTGGCATATATCTGTGAACGAAGGTTGTACATGAAATATTTAACGATTTCTTCTTCAGCAGCTACAAAAGCACCAATTCCAGCCATTGACTTGGCAAAAGTTGCAAAATACACATCTATTCCGTCCTGCACACCTTGATGTTCGCCGGTACCTGCACCGGTTTTTCCCATGGTACCAAAGCCGTGGGCATCATCAACCAGCAAACGGAAATCGTATTTCTTTTTCATTTCAACGATGGCTTTTATATTGCCCATATCACCACTCATTCCGAAAACGCCCTCGGTAATTACCAAAATTCCTCCACCCGTTTCTTTTGCAACTTTGGTAGCTCTTTGTAATTGTTTTTCACAGCTTTCCATGTTGTTGTGCGGGAAAACGAAGCGTTTGCCTATATGCATGCGCATACCATCGATAATACAGGCATGGGCTTCAGAATCGTAAACAATAACATCATTGCGATCAACCAGGGTGTCAATAATTGAAACCATGCCCTGGTAGCCGAAATTTAATAAATAGGAAGCTTCTTTTCCAACAAAATCAGCCAATTCGCGTTCCAGTTGTTCGTGGTATTTGGTTTGACCCGACATCATACGGGCGCCCATGGGTGCTGCCAAGCCCCAGTCTTTGGCTGCCTGTGCATCAGCTTCTCTTATTTCGGGCATATTGGCTAAGCCAAGGTAATTATTTAAACTCCATATCAATCGTTCTCTTCCCCTGAAGTTCATCCTGGTTGAAATTTCACCTTCCAGTTTTGGAAACATATAATAACCATGTGCTTGCTTAGCGTATTGTCCCAAAGGGCCAAAGTTCTTTTTGATTTTTTCGAAAATATCCACTGTTTTAATCGTATTGGTTTGTCTGATTTTTTTGGCAAAGTTATCAATTATTAAAAAAACTATCAAATTAAATTTACTTTTGTTTTAAAAAGAAATGAAAAAACAGCATAATGAAACCTCATTCCTGATTGCAATTTGATTTTTTTTATGGCATGGTTTGCATTCCGGGCTTTCGTTTTAAAGGGAATAAGTTATTAAAACATAAAATTATCACATTTTAAGTATTGATTGGTAAATAAAGTTTTTTTTGGAAACTTAATTGTAAATTCAGCATGCACTTGCCAGCAGCCATGACTATTTCCCATAAACTGGGATTTACCTAAAGTGACGGGGTGACTCCAAGTCACCCCGTCACTACTATCAAATTAAAAACACTTTTGAAAAGCTGAAGTTTGGTAATTTAAAAAAGATAAAAAAGATGAATAAATGATTTGTATTAAATCTTACAGAAATTAATCCTATTACTTAGATTGAAACGAGCTAAAAACCCTGATATGTATTAAAATTTACAAGCAAAAAATATTTGAATTGTTAAGTGCAAACAATATTATTTTGACTGCTCAATGCTAAAGTCGATGATGTCAAAAATATTGATCTGATTTTTTGCAATGGGCTCTGTACGTTTAAATTCACCACCATGACGTTTCATGTAATCACGTAAAGCTAGCTTTATCAATTTATTGCTCGTTGTTTTTTTAACTTTGCAAAAATATTCTACATTTTCTTTTTCTGGCTTCGACAAGCTTACTTCAAATTTAAAATATTTAATTTTCTTGCGTTTCGTTTTTTTCTTTTTTGTTATAGCCATAAATATCTGATTATGATATTAAAAAAACAACTTATGAATAATTGTATTCAAATGTAAGTCTATTTTAAAAACTAATTGTATTTTTACAAAGAAATTAATTCACAATTCCTATGTTGATAAGTAATCCCAGTATTCCGAAATTAAAGCATTCTAAATCAGGTAATTTCTTTCTGATTGCAGGTCCCTGCGTGATTGAAAATGAAAGAATGCCTTACGAAATTGCTGAAGCACTTATTAAAATAAGCGATAAATTACAAATACCTTTTATCTTTAAAGCGTCTTATCGTAAAGCAAATCGATCAAAAATCGATTCTTTTACAGGGATAGGCGACATAGCAGGCCTAAAAATACTTAAAGATATTGGCGAAAAATATAATATCCCTGTAATTACCGATATTCATACGGCCGAGGAAGCAGCATTGGCAGCCCAATATGTCGATATATTGCAGATTCCTGCTTTTTTATGCAGACAAACCGATTTACTGCAAGCTGCTGCAAAAACCGGCAAGATTGTCAATATTAAAAAAGGACAATTCCTTGCTCCTTCAGCTATGAAATTTGCGGTGGATAAAGTCAGAGAATCAGGAAATCAGAATATTATGCTGACTGAACGAGGAAGTATGTTTGGATATCAGGATTTGGTAGTCGATTTCAGAAGCATTGTTGAAATGCAGAAAAACAATGTTCCGGTTATAGTGGATATTACGCATTCTTTGCAACAACCCAATCAAGCCAGCGGGATAACAGGTGGCCAACCCGAAATGATTGCGACCATCGCCAAAGCTGCTATTGCTTGTGGAGCAGATGGTATATTTGTTGAAACGCATCCAAATCCTGCGATTGCCAAATCCGACGGCGCCAATATGCTTCCTCTACATCAGATGGAAGAACTATTAAGTGTGTTGGTAAAAATCAGAAAAGCAGTAAGTAATTAGGAATTAAAGTGATGGATTTTAATTTATTGTCAAATCATCAAAACGCTAAATCATTTTGTATGTAGTTTAGTATAGAGTTGGTAAGTATCTATTCTGAATCATTCAGACAATTTTTAAGATTTATACTTTTTAATGTTTTCACAAATTTATATTTTGTCATGCTGACGAAGGAAGCATCTTATATTAAAATTGATTTATTTTATGAGATTCCTCACTATCGTTCGGAATGACAAAACGAGCATTATTTAAATATAAAGTATTGTTTTTATAGCACTTTTTTAAAGTACGAAGTGTTTTTGTTTTCAAACACTATTCTAAACTACTACTATATTATTTAATTTTTAATTTGAATTTCTCGGAGACCTCCTGTATTTTCGTCGTAGCGCAAGTAAGAATTATTATTGGGCACCGAAAGAATTACCCCCAACTGCGCAATGAATTGCTTGCTGGTTTGCAGTAGAATATTGTTGCTTAAAATATCAATAGTTGTATAAGCAGGCATGCGATAATAGAAACCCTGTTTCCCTTTTTGTAATTTCTTCTTTTGATTGTTAAACTGATTAACCGCCTCGGTTGACTTATTGTCTTTTGTTTGAATATAAATAGGGTCACCACTAGGCATGGATTTATCAAATATCCCTTTTTCTGCTGAAAATTTACAGAGTATCGCTTTGCTGATGTTGCAAGTGCTGTCTTTTTCTGGAAGATAAATGTATTGATAAGTCAATGTATGATTCAAGGTAATCCCTGTAAAAAGTTTCATGTATTCATTTTCAAGATTTTGGAGTTCGGTATACATAAACTCTATGCTTTTTTTGTCGTTTACTTCCTGATCTCCGATGAGCAGACTAAAACGATTGTCTTTTATTTTGGTAATTAAATCTGCAATTTCCTTCACTTTTTGTTCTGTCGGTTTTTCTATCAAAGAAGTTTTATAGATTTTCTCAAAAATAATAGAATTGTAAACTTTATAGGGTTTGTAAAAAGTATCCGTTTTTTCATATAAACTTGAATTGGCATACATTTTAAAAAGTTCAGGGTAATCATCAGTATTAGAACTATTTGCTGAGTCAGTTTCCGTTTGTTTTTGAATACTGCTGCTGGCATTAATCGAAGGATTTACTGTCTTGATATTGCCTAAACGATTCAATTGAATTCCTACTTTACTGTCGTTGCATTCTACAAAATAATATTGAGAAGAATCCGCTTCAGCATAGGTTTCGATATTTACAGCTTTAATTTTATATTTCATTGAATTCTGTGCAATTACATTGTTCAATCCGAAATATTTTTTGGCAAAATCGCTGTAAGGTCCTTTTACCTCTTCCTGTTGATCGACAATAAAGTTTACTTTAATAAAAGTCTTTGGTAACGCATAATAAAAACCACTTTTTTCGTTAGCAACTATATTTTTCGAGACATGCATTACCTGATAACTACTGTTGCAAGAAAAAACTAAAATGCTCAGTATACCCAATAGGTAAAATATTTTTTTTGAAACTAACATAGCGATTAAAATTTAATAAATTCCTCCGTTTTCACTCACAAAAGTACGACATATTAATCAATCAAGTTGCAAATTTTATGCCCTATCATTTAACCTTTTTTGATTGAATCAATATTTAGCTGCCATTTAATCTTTCTTTCTTGCCAGCCACAGACCCAGGTAAGTAATTAGTCCATTGACAATTAATAATTCAAAGCCAAATTTGTAGCCATTGAATAAATAAACGCTGTTATCGCTGATGATAAAACACAAAATGGGCGAAATTACAGCAATGACAGGCACCCAATAATCTCTTACTTTTAGTTTGGTAAACAATCCAAAAGCATATAAACCCAGCAAAGGACCATAGGTGTAGCCGGCAACAGTGAATAATTTGTCAATGACGGCTCTGTCGTTAATAGCTCTGAAAAGGATGATTACAAACAGTAAGAGCAATGCAAATCCGATATGAACCACATAGCGGGTATTGGTCTTTTGTTTTTCGCTCAAGCTTTTGTTTTTGTTCAAGCCTAAAAAATCAATGCAAAATGAAGTGGTTAAGGAAGTCAAAGCACCATCGGCACTTGGATAGGCTGCTGAAATCAAACCCAGAACAAAAACCAAACCTGCAATGGGTCCTAAGAATTTAATAGAAATCACCGAAAACAAGTCATCAGTACGTGCTGGCATTGCGATGCCTTTGATATTGACGTAAATGAGTAAAATTGCACCTAAAAACAAAAAGAGCATGTTGACAAAAACCAGCACCATGCTGAAGCTGATCATATTCTTTTTAGCATCTTTCAGATTGCGACAGCTCAGGTTTTTCTGCATCATTTCCTGATCCAAGCCTGTCATTACGATGGTTATAAACATCCCACTAAAAAACTGCTTGACAAAATATCGTTTATCTGTCCAGTCTGTGATAATAACATTAGAATAATCAGCAGCCATTACACGATGTACCATGTCACCCAATCCAATATTCAGATCCTTTAAAATAAAAACAATGGTTAAAACCAAGGCTGTAAGCATAAAAGTGGTTTGCAGTGTATCTGTCCAGATGATGGTTTTGATACCTCCTTTAAAAGTATAAAGGATGATGAGCAATACGAACATACTTACGGTAAAGCCAAAAGGAATGCCCCAAGCGTCAAAGATAAATATCTGCAATACATTCACTACCAGAAACATTCTGAATGAAGCCCCTATAACCCTTGATAAGATAAAAAAGAAGGCTCCTGTTTTATAAGACCAGAAGCCGAATCTTTGTTCTAAATAGGAGTAAATGGAGGTTAGGTTCAGGCGATAATACATCGGCATCAATACATTGGCTATAATTATATATCCAACGAAATAGCCAAATACCACCATCATATATGAAAACTGAGTATCTTTTACCCATCCCGGCACCGACATAAATGTCACGCCAGAAAGGGATGCACCTATCATTCCATAAGCTACCACATACCAGCGAGAAGTTTTATTGCCAATGTAAAAAGACTGATTATCGGCTTTACGGGCAGTTATCCATGTAATTAAAAATAATAACAAGGTGTAAGCTAAAAAACTGAAGAGGATTAATTGGGGCGTCAAACTGTTTATATTTAGTGGCTGAATAGGATGTGATTTCTCAGGCAAAGATAATAAAAAAGCAACTTGGTTCAAATGATGTTGAAATGGATACAAGATTTTGTTCTTTGCTTAGATGTAGAAGATGCTTTGCTTAAATGAAAGTAATTGATATTAATGCTTATAGACAATATTTAAATAATTATTTATAAATAGGGCTAAAGCCCGTTTTTTCTGTAAATTTTTCATGCCCGACTTGAAAGTCGGGCCTAATAATTAGCAATGAATTTTAGGTCGGGGCTAAAAAAGACAAGGATAAACAAGGTTTTAGTTAACAGTAATAAAATTAGTGACGGGGTGACTCCAAGTCACCCCGTCACTTTTGATAAATCCATTTTTATAAAAGCTTTATTGAATGCTTGATACTTGAAGGAATCTGTATTTGTGTTTAAATTTCAAAAACTAAAAGCCAATATTATTGAAATTCTAAATTACAAGGAATAAATTTAAAACTAAATTTCAATTACTAAACTATCGTAGGCTAATTCAATAAAATCAGGCAGCTTCTTATTTACATCTTCGTGTTTTCCAATAAAATGGCTCACATGTGTCAGGTAGGCATGTTCTGGTTTTAATTCTTCGAGTACAGCCACCGCTTCGGCTACCGAGAAATGAGAAACATGCTTTGAATTGCGCAAAGCATTTAAAACAATAATTTTTGAGCCTTTTATTTTTTCTTTTTCTTCTTCTGAAATAAAACTTGCATCGGTTATATAAGTAAAATCACCAATACGAAATCCTAAAATGGATAATTTTTCGTGTAGTACCTCTATGGGGATAATATCTATGCCATTTACAGTAAATACCTTGTTATCAATGGTATGAACTGTAAGTTGAGGCGCTCCGAAATAACGTTCTGATGCTGAAAAAATATAGGGGAATTCAATTTTAACAGCATCCAGTACTCTTTTGCACCCATAAATATCTATTTTCTTGTTTAAGACATAATTAAATGCCCTTACATCATCCAGGCCGGCAATATGGTCGCGGTGTTCGTGGGTAAAAATAACAGCATCCAGATTTTGGACATTTTCGCGTATCATTTGAATACGAAAGTCAGGACCACAATCAACAACAATTGCTGTTTCACCTATCTGAATAAGAATAGAAGCCCTGAATCTTTTGTCTTTTTTGTCGGGAGACGTGCAAACATCGCAATCACAAGCAATAACCGGCACTCCGATGGATGTTGCAGTTCCAAGAAAGGTAACTTTTATTTTTTCAGTCATAAATAGGATGCTTACAATGTGATATAAATCAAATATTTTTTTCTATTCTTAGTGTTTTTTACCTTACTTAAAAACTTAGTAGATTAAATCGTCAATCATAACTTTGTCATGAGTAAGTTGAATCTTCATTTCATCTATCGATTTAAAATTAGCTAAATCCCGGATGCGTTTATGAAAAAAAACTTCAGCTGTTTTGCCGATTAAATTACTGTTGTAATCAAACAAATGCATATCAATACAAGTGTTGCTATGCTGAGGCTGATGGCTGGTGGCAGCATTTCGAATGTTGAGCATGCCCCTGAAATACTCATCTTTTGTTTTTAAACTGATGGCATATACGCCTTCAGGTGGAATTAATTTGATATTTTCATCTATAAAAATGCTCATACAAGCCAATCCGATTTTTTTGCAAACTTCACTTCCATGGGTTAATTCTCCCAACATAATGTATTGGTGGTCGAGATAAGCATTGGCTCTTTGGATATCCCCTTCAAGCAAAGCTTTACGGATTTTGGTTGAACTCACCGTTTCGTTTTGAATATCCTGTTCGGGAATTTCCTCTACTTCAAAGCCTTTTTCTTCTGCTGATTGGTGCAAGGAATTATAGTTTCCTTCTTTGTTGTGTCCAAAAAAATGATTAAAACCAACAATGATTTTTTTTGCATGAATACGGTCGAGTAAAATTTCATTTACAAATTGCATAGAGGTCGTTTGTGCAAATTCTTTGGTAAAGTTGATGATTACCAAATTGTCCAGACCCGCTTTTCGCAACAAGTCTATTTTCTCACGTTGCGAATTAATCAGTAACAAATCTTTTCCATCAGTTTCCGGATAAAGAACAAGACGGGGATGAGGATGAAAAGTAATTAAAACAGATTCGCCTCCAATGTTTTTAGCCAGTTTGCGTAAACGATTGATAATGACCTTATGGCCCACATGCACACCATCAAAGGATCCTGTAGTAACTACAGCATTTTTGATATCTCTGATCTCGTCTAAATTCCTAAAAATTTTCATTTACGATTTACTTTGCAATTGGTTTATGAATAACTTAATAACCCAATAACTTAATAACTTAATAACTAATAAACTAGAGTTCGTTCTTTTTTACAAAATAAGCCACTTTTTCTAAAGAGGTTATCATATCAAACTCTTCAAGGAAAACGTGGGGTGAAACATTTACAGGTGAAGGCGTAAAATTCAGTATACCTTTAATTCCTGAAATTACCAGTGCTTCAGCAACTTTAGCTGCTTCAGAAGCTGGTACTGTAATAATTCCAATAGAAATGTTTTCTTTTTTAATAATTTCAGTCATTTGGTCGTAGTGGTAGCAATGGACCCCAGCATATACCCGGTCGATTTTGTCGGCACTGGTATCAAAAGCTGCTACTATCTGCAATTTATTACGTTTCCCTTTAAAATAGCTAATTATCGCTCGTCCAAGGTTACCAACTCCTATCACCGCTACTTTTTGTCCAAACTGGCTGTCGATAATTTCTCCGATTAAATTGATAAGTTCCTGCACGTCATAGCCTTTGCGCAAAGTTCCTTTATAACCTATCAGCATGATATCACGCCTTACCTGTACCGAAGTGATATGAAGCATATTCGCAATTTCGTGAGAAAAAATATGTGTTTTCCCTCCAGCTGCACAATTTAATAAATTTCGTCTGTATTGACTCAATCGTTCAACTGTTTTATCTGGTAACTTTTTGTTTTCATTCATAGTATAGATATATTTAATTAAATTATTGATTTTAAAATTATTATATTATATTTAAGTTGTCGTTAGTAAAGCGTTGGTTTTTTTATTAGTTATAAAAACATCTATCTTAATATTTTTGAAATTTCAATTCATTCATGCTTTCACAAATCCATATTTTGTCATGCTGACGAAGGAAGTGTCTCATCCAATTATATTGAGATTTCTCACTAACGTTCGGAATGACAAAACGAGCATTTGTTTTAACAAGAATAGCATTTTCTTCTCTAACTTTTTATTGCAATTACTATATTTTATTAATTTAACATGACATTTTAAACCATAAACTATATTTATTAATTGTTATTCAATTATAATTTTATAGGTATAGTAACTGTAAAACAGCTCCCTTTATCGGGAGAACTCGTAATTGTGATTTCGCCATCGTAAACACCAATAATTTTTTTTACGATCGATAAGCCCAATCCACTACCCGAAATACCTTTGGTTTTAGTATTTTTTATTCTTACAAAATCATTGAATAATAATGAGATGTCTTCTTCAGACATTCCAATTCCATTATCGCAAACTGTAAAAATTACAGTTTCATCTTTTAACTTCAATGCACAATCGACTCTTCCTCCAGGTTTATTGTATTTTATAGCATTAGAAATAAGATTATTGAAAACGATTTCCATTTCTCTGGCATCGGCTTGAATTTTTATTTCGTTATTTGAATTTAGGTATACATTCACATCATTCTGGATAGCAAAAGGTTTCATTGCATCCACCGAAAGTTGTGCAATTTCCATCAGATTTACTTCTTTTAAATCTCTAGCCATTGATCCGGATTCTATTTTTGTAAGATCCAGTAAATCCATGATGAGCGAACGCATTCCTTTTACTCTTGCCAACGAGCGTTCAACGATAGGCTGATAATCCTCAATTTTTTCACCAAATTGTTTATCTTCCATCATTTTCAGATAACCTTCAATTGCATTCAATGGTGCTTTTAGTTCGTGTGAGAGCACCGAAAGAAATTGAAAACGGATTTGTTTACCAGCTGTATTGAGCTTTTTGGTCATTCTACGAAAGTAAACCTGCTTGGTAATCGTTTCCATTGAAGAGCGAAGCTCCTGAGGTGTAAACGGTTTGGGAATAAAATCGAAGGCCCCGTTTTTGGTAGCTTTTACAGCAACTTCCAATGAAGCATAAGAAGTAATCATCACTACCACAATATCTAAATGATTTTTGCTTACATATTCAAGTACTTCCAGTCCTTGTATTCCAGGTAACTGATTGTCCAGTAACATGATATCAGGAAGATTAGCATTGATAATATCAATAGCTAATTCGCCTGTAGAAGCTTCAATAATTTCAAATTTACAGGCTTCCTCCATAAAAGGATAAGACACACTAAAATCTCTCAAAACTCTTGAAATACCTGAACGAATACCAGGTTCGTCATCAACAACCAATAATTTGATGATTTCCATCTTTATATTTTTAGAAGTTTATTGATTTCTCTATGCAATTGCTCCGTCCGAATACCTTTGTCGATGTATAAATCAGCTTTTATCCATTTGCGTTCTTCTTCAGAGTGAACAGCAAAGCTCATTCCTGTTTCAGCTGTTACAGCTGTTGCAATAATAATTGGCACATCAGGGTATTTGCGTTTGGTTTTATAGCTTAAAATAAAACCACTGTCCTCGTTTTCCATCATCAGATCGAAAATAGCAAGGTCGGGTTTAAAACTTTCCAGTAATTTTTCTGCTTCCAATTGACCATCTGCAGTAACCACTTCAAAGCCTAGTTTTTCAATTTTTGTTTTCAGTTGGAACATGTAATCCATATCATCATCAACTATTAAAACTTTTTTCATTGTATTTTTTATTAAGATTTTGCCACTAATTTCACGAATAATCACTAATTTTTTTGTGAAAATTCGTGAAATTAGTGGCTTATATTTTTTTTATTCTGTTTTGTATCTTGGCAACGTTATTTTAAAGCAGGTTCCGGTTTGTCCATTCTCGGGTATATTATTGGAAGTTACGTCCACCTTACCTTTGTGCATTTTGATAATTCCGTAAATGATGGGCAAGCCCAATCCTGTGCCTTTCCCAATTCCTTTTGTAGTAAAAAAAGGTGTAAATATTTTTTCCATATTTTCAGGTGCAATACCTGATCCTGTATCTGTTAGTGTGATAATAATTTCGTCGTTCTCTTCTTGTAATTCTATATGAAGATCGCCTCCATTAGGCATGGCCTCAATGGCATTTTTAATCAAATTGGTAATGACCTGAATCAGCTGGTCTCCATCGAGCATTGCCAGCTTATTTTTTAAAAGCGCATTGAGTTTGATATTAATATTATGAGGGCAAATAATGGTCTGTATGCTTCTTTCAAATAATTTTTGGATATCAATTTCTGAATAGTTCAATTGGTTTTTACGGGCAAAATTCAGCAAACCTGAAACTATTTTTTTGCATCTTTCAGTTTGCTCAACGATTAATTCTAAATCTTGCCTGTTGGGATCATCTGGATTGCATTCGTCTTTTAAAATATTGCTATACATGGTGATAACTCCCAATGGATTGTTTAGCTCATGGGCAATGCCTGCCGAAAGTTGCCCCATGTGAGCCAGCTTCTCCGATTGTTTCAATGCCAATTGTACCGATGCCAGTTTTTCGTTAGATACAGCCAGGTCTTTGATATATTTATGTAATTTTTCGATAGAATAAGGTAAACACATTTCCTCCTCAGCCAAACCTTTTATGATAGCTATTGCATGCTCGTTGCAGGAATCGTAGCCACAGGCTCCACAGTTAAGGTGATCTTTTTCGTTGTACTTACCTAATTTGTGAAGTACTTTCGTGATTTCTTCCGAGCCAGGATCAGGAATTCGGCGATCGTTGGAAGCAAAATATTGAGTTAAATCAACATCTTTGTATTCTTCCATATCTTTTTCCCATTGCTTACTATCAATATCTTTAAGTTTTTGGTTTACATATTTACTCACCGAAAGCCTTCTCGCATATTTTTTACCTGAAGGAGAAGTCCCTGGTCCCATGATGCAACCTTCACAACATAAGAGTTCCAGGTTGTTAGAGCGTATGGTTCCATTTTCAAATTCTTTGATGGCTTCTCTGAAATCAACCCTTCCATCGGCAACTATCACATTGCCTTCGTATATATTTTCAGAAACATTGGTAGTTTGAAGCAATCCTCTGCTAATTGCAAAAATTGCACCTTTCCCAGCATGAGGAGCGTCAAAGTCAGAAGCTAAACTCTGCTCTGGTGTAATGTTCGATTTAAGAAACATTTCACGTAATTCTCTAAACGTCATTACTTCATCTACTTCAGCGGATTCTGCCTTTTTTGCTATGCAGGGACCAATAAAGACAACTTTGGCATCGTAACCATACTTTTTATGCAATACTCTGGTCATGGCAACCATTGGCGAAACAATGGGAGCGAGATAGGGTACCAGATCTGGACTGTAGTGTTCTATATAAAGCGTAATAGCAGGACAATCAGAGGATATAAAACCTTCTGAACTATGTGTAGTTAGTATTTTTGCATATTTTTGAGCTACTAAATCTGCTCCAAATGAAACTTCCGAAACATAATCGAAGCCCAATGCCCTCAACATGCCAACTAATATTTTATAATCTTTAATTTCATCAAATTCTGCCGGAAAACTGGGTGCAATGGCAGCAATAACTTTTTGATTAGATTGCAACAAGGCATAGACTTCTTCGGTGGCATTTAAAAATACCTTGGCATCCTGAATGCAGACCTTCACACAATTACCACAACCTATACAACGTTTATCAATTACTTCCGCCTGTCCGTTCACAATCCGAATTGCTTTTACCGGACATTCGCGCACACAAGTATAACAAACTTTGCATTTGTCCTTAATTGTAAATACCAATTGGTTCTTATGTGCAGGCATGGTTTTGGTTATTGGTTATTGGTTATTGAGTTATTGGTTATTGGGTTATTAAGTTATTGATTTGTTGAGTTATTTGGTAATTGAGTAATTGAAATATCTTTGATATTTTTTTAATTCTTAATAACATAATAACTTAATAACTTAATTTTTAATTCCTAATTTTTAATTAATTAAACGCTCCTTGTAAATAGGCTTTTGTTCTGTCCATCTTAGGATTTTCGAAAAATTCCTTGGCCGGACCTTGTTCAATTACTTCGCCCATATACATAAATACTACATAATCAGCGATTCTTCTGGCCTGGCGCAAGATATGGGTAACCATAACGATGGTGTATTGTTGTTTGAGTTCTTCAAATTTTCTTTCGATGGTTTCGCTTGAAATAGGGTCAAGGGCAGAAGTAGGTTCATCGGCTAGAATAATTTCCGGATCTACGGCTAAGCCACGTGCCAGGCACAAGCGTTGTTGCTGTCCGATGGATAATTTAGAAGCAGGTTCGCGCAAGCGGTCATAGACTTCATCCCACAGATTTACTTGTCTCAGGTAGTTTTCAACCCTGGCATCCAATGCTTTTTTGTTTCTTCTTCCACTGATTTTTAAACCATAAGCTACGTTGTTGTAAATGTTCATAGGTAGGGGAAAGGGGCGTTGCGAAAGCAATCCCATTTTCTTTCTGATTTCAGTAACATCCGTTTTAGTATGCAAGATATCTTCATTGTCGATGATAATACTTCCATCTATTTTTACGTCATGGTATAAATCGGTCAGACGGTTCATACATTTCAGCAACGTGGTTTTTCCACAACCCGATGGGCCTAAAATAACGGTTAGCTTATTTTCGGGAATCTCAATATTGATATCCTTCAGTATATGTTGCTTACCAATGTAGAGATTTAATTTATCGACTTTTATTTTTGTATTTTCGCTCATTTACTTTTTAAATTCTATGTTTGTGGTATTTTTTTGATAAAGCCCTGGACAAAAGGCTGATGACTAATATAATGACAATTAAAATCACAGCACTTGCATATGCTCTGTTTTGAACTTCTGGAACAGGAGAGCTTAGTTGAAAAAAGATAGATAAGGGTAAAGTTGCTGCCGGTTCGCTCAACGAAGTGGGAATACTGTCGGTATACCCGGCTGTAAACAATACAGATGCAGCATCGCCTATGGCTCTGCCAAACGAAAGCAAGATAGCTGTAACAATTCCTGAGAATGATTGCATTAAAACTACCCTAAATGAAGTTTCGGTTTTAGTAGAACCCAATGATAGGGAAGCTTCCAGTAATCCAAGGGGTGAAGTTTTAAGAATTTCGTCGCAAGCCCTTATCATAATGGGTAAAATAAAAAGTGTAACCGTAATAATCCCAGCTAACAATGAAGTTTTGATTCCCAGAAATACCATCAGGGTAAAGCCAAAAGCTCCATACACAATTGAAGGGACACCCCAGATTAAATCGAGCAAAAAGCGGATAAAATTCAGCACTTTTTTTTGTTTCACCAGGTAAACATTCATAAATAATGCCACAGGTACACCAATTACCGTTGCCAGAAATGTAGCACCTATTGATAAATATAGTGAACCGACGATTGCATTCAATACCCCACCTGACTTTCCATAGTAATAGCCTCCATGTGGACGTTGGCTCAGCATTTCCCAGTTTAATGCTCCAAGTCCTTTCTTGAAGATGCTAAAAAGTATCAATGCCAATACAAACAGTATCAGTAAATTGCTTATAAGCATCAAGCTTCTGAAAAACATTTCTTCTATTTTCTTAAGCATTTAAAAATTAGTTTGTAAAGTTTATAATGTTCATAAAGTTTATTAAAAAGCTTCCCATACTATTTATTGTTTCCGTAATTCGTAATTTTTAATTTCTAATTAATACTTATCATATCTAACGATTAACATCCGCATCAGGGCATTAAAAACCATAACAACCACAAACAAGATCAGCGCTGCAAACATCAAGGCTGCATCATATTTGGGAATGGATAGCATTTCGCCGTAATTATTTGCAATTAATGCCGGTAATGGATAGCCTGCCTCAAAAACGTTTTTAGGAATATGTATCATATTACCTACTACCATCAATACTGCCATGGTTTCCCCAAAAGCCCTGGCCAAACCAAACCCTATTGAAGCAATCATGCCAGGTACTGCTTTTTTAACCAGCACATATTTGATGGTTTCCCATTTGGTGGCTCCTAAGGATAAAGAGGCTTCGGTCAATTCTATAGGTATGGTTCTGAAAATTTCTATCAAGATGTTGAGGATAAATGGGATGATCATTACCGACAACACTATGGCACCTGCTAAAATGCTGTATCCCATGGTTTGTGCGCCAAAAATGGGTGCTATAACATTGGAAATAAAAGGAACCACAACGATAATCCCCCAGACACCATAGACTACGGAAGGCAATCCAGCTAGAATGTCAATAACAGGGTGTATAATTCTTAAATAGAATTTGCGTGAATATTGCGTGATAGACAGTGCTGCGAAAATACAGATAGGAGCTGAAATCAACATGGCAATAAAAGTAACCCAAACAGACCCCATGATGAAAGTAGCAAATCCAAACTTGCCGATGCTGGGTTTCCAAACTTTGGAGAACAACAAATCGCCCAGTGAATTTTCCTGAAACAAAAACGATGATTTGAAATACAATCCTGCACCTAAAAGAAAAGGCAAAATGATGACAAATGAGATTGCAATCAACATCCAGGTTGTACTGATGCGATTTTTTGTTTTTCGGTTATAGAATAGTACGATCATAGTTTTTTGTTAGAAGTTTGAAGACCTCAGTTTAGTGTTTGTTTTAAAATATTTATAATTCACAATTTATAATTCATAATTGTTTGTAGTCCTACTTTATTTTCTCCAGCTCCACTTTGATGCTTTCGGCTGGCAATAAAACATAACCCGCTTCGGTTACAAATTTTTGTCCATCGGTCAACACCCAATTGATAAAGTGTTTTACCAATGCTTTTTGTGGTTTGCCTTTAGATATAAAATACAAATCTCTGGCTGGAGGTGAAGGGTAGCGGCCGTCTTTGATTGCAGCCATGATATCGTCCAGAGAATTATAAACGTTTTCTGTTGTATCGATTTTTCCATTTTTGTTGATGTCTATCGGAACAATTTCCATGCCTTCATATTTTTTACGGGTATTCATATCATAAGCATAGGCGACATTGTTGAAACCAATCCCAAAAATATCTTTTCTAACGGCATCAGCTACTCCGGCATCCCCATTAACACAAATTCCAAGAAGATCTTCTTGTTTCTTATTGTTAAGGAATTTTGCCCACATATCGGCAGCCCCGCAAGCGTCAGAACGTGAATATACATTCAGTTTATCTTTAGATTTAGAACCCAAAGCACTTCCCCAGTTCGTAATTTTACCACTAATAAAAATATCATAGAACTTCTCCATCGTTAGTCCATTTGCTTTAATGGCAGAGATCTGAGGGTTTTTAGCATTCACTGTTGCCACCACTGCATCTTTAGTTACCGCAATCCACCATGCTCCTTTTTGTTTTTCTTCATCACTCACAGCTTTTGAAAACATGCCTAAATCTATCATACCCGACAAAGCATCTGTCATCCCTTTGCCTGC
The DNA here is from genome assembly GCA_037133555.1 of Bacteroidota bacterium. GTDB lineage: Bacteria > Bacteroidota > Bacteroidia > Bacteroidales > JACABE01 > JACABE01. The sequence goes on along the minus strand of JBAXNW010000008.1, from coordinate 71,773 downwards.
ACCACCTGCTGATACATTGATGGTTACTTTTGGATGTAATTTCATGTATTCGTCGGCCCATTTAACCGTTAATGGATACAAGGCAAAAGCCCCAGAAATACTGATATCTCCTGATAAACTGTCTTTTCCGTCAACTTTGTTTGAACAACTATTGTTATTGCATGAGGTGATCAATGCAAAAAAGATAGTGATAATTGGAAAACTTAATAGAATATTTCTTTTCATTTTTTACTTGTTATTAGTTATTAGGTTATTAAGTTATTAAGTAGTAAGTAAGCTATATACTGTTCACTGATTAAAGCAAAACTTCTCTTTTTGTAAAGCTTGTATGCAAAATAGCAGTGCAATTTTCGTCGCAAGATGTGCCTAAATAATTCTTATACAATTCATTTAATTGTGGATTTTTGTGTGCAAATTTTATGGATTCCTTGTCATCGATATCATAAATTGCTTTTATTCTTGCTTTTATATCTTCTTTACGGCTAAGGATTGGTTGTCCGCCACCATTGATACAACCGCCCTGACAGGCCATCACTTCAATGAAATGAATATCTTTTCTTCCGTTTTTTATTTCAGTAAGCAATTTTTCAGCATTGATCATATCGCTCACAACAGCAATACCCAATTCATATTCACCAGCTTTCAGTTTATATTCTTTGCGACCTTTGTTAAAACTCCGTAATTCAATCAATTTGTAATTTAATAAGTCATCCCCTGTTAATAAATTGAAGCAAGTTCTCAAAACTGCTTCAGCCACCCCGCCAGATACTGCAAAAAGTTTCCCGGCTGAACTGCGGGTTCCTAAAGCTGTATCAGCTATTTCAGCGTCAATGTTCATAATGTCAATCCCATACAAACGAATTAATCGGGCTAACTCACGGGTAGTAAGCACCGCATCAACATCTGTGATCCCTTTGTGTGTCATTTCTTCGCGTTGAGCTTCAAATTTTTTCGCAATACATGGCATTACAGCAACCGTATAAATTTTTTCTGCTGAAATACCAATACTGTCTGCATAATAGCCTTTGATTAAACTCCCCATTATTTGTTGAGGCGATTTGGTTGATGACAAATTTTCAATCAATTCCGGATGTGTTTGTTCGAGATATTTTACCCAAGCAGGGCAGCAGCTGCTGAACATGGGGAGTTGCTGATTGTTCTTTATTCTATTGCACAATTCATTTGCAACTTCTATGGTATTTATGTCTGCGCCAAAGCTGGTGTCGAAAACTTTGTTGAAGCCAATTTTGCGCAACGCAGCATTCAGCATACCATTGATGTCTTTCCCTGATTTAACACCAAATTCTTCGGCAAGCGTTACAGAAATTGCTGGAGAATATTGTATGATAACATTTTTTTCGGGATTGTTTAAAGAATCAATTATTTCGGGAAGATGATCTCTTTCATATAAAGCACCGGTAGGGCAACTCATGATACATTGTCCGCAGTTGATACAACTTGAAAGGTTGATTTGGTTCTGAAAACTTGGTGTAATTGCGCATTGATTGCCCCTTTTAATAAAATCAATAGCAGATACACCGACAATTTCTTCGCAAACTCTCACACATCTACCACATAAAATACATTTATTGGAATCTCTTACCAGACTTATACCCGAGCTGTCTACTTTTTGTTTTCTTTTTTTTCCACTGATTCTACGTTCGAGTACATTCATTTCAATAGATAATTTCTGTAACTCGCAATTCCCATTGCGTTCACAGTATAAGCAATCATCCGGATGATTGGAGAGCAGTAATTCCACTATTGTTTTACGGGCTTTGATAACCCTGGGTGAATGTGTTTTTATTCTCATCCATTCCTCCACGGTATGAGCACAGGAAGGGACCAACTCAGACTGCCCTTCCACTTCAACCACACAAATACGGCAATCGCCGCTTGGAGCCAATTCTTCCATATAGCACAAAGTAGGAACTTTTATTCCATTACGGTTGAGTGCCGATAATATGGTTTCCCCTTTTTTAGCTTTGATGATTTTGTTATTTACTTCTATATCGAAAATCATTGTTTAATGTATTGAGTTGATTTTTTTTTTGAGTAATTATGTTTTTAAAAATTGTTTGTCATTTTGTAAACAACTGCGTATTTTTTTATTTGATAATAATGGCACTGAATTTACAGCTTTCGAAACAGATTCCACATCCTGTGCATTTTGATTCTACAATAAAATGAGGATATTTAATGGTTCCAATAATTGCATTTTCGGGGCATTTGCGCATGCAGATATTACAACCTGTGCAGGCATCCGTATCTATTATAAAGCTACGAAGTTCCTTACAAACACCTGCTTTGCATTTTCTGTCGAAAATATGTTCTTCGTATTCGTCCCTGAACCACTTTAATGAGCTGAGGAAAGTGTTGGCAGCTGTTTTTCCCAATCCACATAAGGATGTGTCTTTAATTACTTCTGCAATACTTTCCAATTGCATAACACCTTTAAAACGCTCTAATGTTTGATGCGAGACTTCATCTTTAGGAATTTTTGTTATTTTTTCAAGGATTTCGAACATACGTTGGGTTCCTTCTCTACATGGAATGCATTTCCCGCAACTTTCGTGTTGCATAAAGTTGATATAGAATTTAGTAATGTCAACCATGCAGCTTTCTTCATCCATTACAATGATGCTCCCGGAACCCATTATAGCATCAATGGCCTTTAATTCTTCATAATCAACTGCAGTGCTCATGTTTTCTTTTACAAGGCAAGTCCCTGCAGGACCCCCTAGTTGTATGGCTTTTAAATTTTTATTATTTTTAATGCCTTTTCCTATCTTGTAAATGATGTCTTCAAAGCTTTTACCCATTTCAACTTCAATAATTCCATTAAAGGTAATTTTGCCGGAAAGTGTAAATACTTTTGTGCCTTTGCTGGTTTGTGTACCGAAGCTGCTAAACCAAACGGGCCCGTTTAATATGATAGAGGGGATATTACACAGGGTTTCTACATTGTTAATGATAGTTGGTTTGCCAAATAAGCCTCTTTCGGCAGGGAAAGGCGGCCGGAAACGAGGCATGCCTCGTTTGCCTTCAATACTGCTCAACAGGGCCGTTTCTTCCCCGCAAATAAATGCACCTGGACCTTTTTTGATGATAAATTCCAGGTTAAACCCACTGTCAAATATATTTTCACCCAAAAGGCCATAAGTTTTAGCCTGATCTAAAGCCTTTCTAAATCTTTCAATTGCTAACGAATTATCAGCTTTAATGTAAATATAGGCTTTACTGGCTCCTATCGCATAAGCAGCAATAGCCATTCCTTCAATCAGTTTGTGAGGATTGCTTTCGATGATTGATTTTTCAAGATAAGCACCTGGGTCGCTTTCGTTGGCATTACAAATCAAATAACGTTGATCCGAAGCATTGTCATGGGCAATTTTCCATTTTTTGCCACAGGAGAAACCTGAGCCCCCTCTTCCTCTTAATTCGCTCTTCTCAATTATTTTACATACTTCTGTTGAGGTATAGTGGTAAATAGTTTTTGCAAAAGCCCTGTAGCCTCCATGTGCAATAAATGCTTCAATATTTTCTGGATCAATAATTCCATTGAGTTCTAATACTATCCTTTTTTGTCCGGCAAAAAAATCAATTTCATCCATATAATTTACAGCCTCCCATTTTTGTAAATTCTTTTGGCGATATTGACCTAAAACATTTTCATTGATTATAGTATTGTTAAAAATACCATCTAAAACTGTAGCAACACTTTCAACACACATTTTTTTGAACGATACTCTTGTCATTCCCGGAAGTTGAACGTCCATGATGGGCTCCATGGCACAAATGCCAATACACCCAACTTTAACAACTTCGGCTTGAATTTTCTTTGTACTTATATATTCAGAAATGGCATCTATGATTTTTTGCGCACCAGCAACATAACCGCAAGTAGAAGCCCCAACATAAATAACAGCCTTTTTCGTAATCTCGTGTTTAAGGATTTTTAATCGTTCTTCAACTTCTTTGCTAAAAATAAGTGTTTCGTTCTGAAGAACTGTTTCCTTGAAGAATTGAATATTATTTTCCATTTTTAGCAGTATTGATATCCTGTTTTTTTAAATTTTCCAAGAGGTCCTTTATTTCAGACGATTGAATAGATGTGTAATATTCATTGTTTATTGACATTAGCGGTGAAAGACCGCAGGCACCCATACATGGGAGGTATTCAATGCTAAACATGCCATCGCGGGTACATTCGCCTTGTTCTATTTTTAGCAATTTTTCTAATTCTTTTCGTAAATTTGAATTGTCAGCAATATGGCAAGAAGTTCCATTGCAGACTTTTATGTGAAAATTTCCTTGTCTCACAAATTTAAATTCATCGTAAAAGGATGCAATTCCATATACTTTTGAAGTAGCCAATTTGAAATGATGACTGCATTTGGTAATCGTTTCTTTAGAGATATAGCCTTCAATTTCCTGAATTTCCTGTAAAACATCTAAAAGATCTTTCCGATCAGCATTTTTATGTCTTCCAATAATTTCATCGATCTTAGTGGTCATGGCTAAAATTTTTAAATTTCATACAAAAATAACAGAAGTTTTTTAAATAACAATATTAATTGTTAAAAAAATAACACTGTTAATCGAATAACAAAAAAATAAAATCTAATTGGTAGCGATATATTTGTAAAAGTTGTTGAATATTAGTTCTTTAAATTAAAAATCAGTAAATGTTCAAGCCATAAGTAAAAAAAATAATTGTATTCTATTCATTTAGATGACTGAAAAACCAAATTTAAACAATAATTATTATTATTTTTGACAAGAATATGAAGGTGTAATTTTTAGCATTGGTTTAGTGCATGGAAACAAAAAAAGAAATTGTAATTTGCTTGGGAAGTTCTTGTTTTGCAAGAGGAAATAAACAAACAGTGCAAGTCATTGACGCGTATTTAAAAGTAAACAAACTGGAAGCTGATGTTTTATACCATGGAAAACATTGTTTCGAAAAATGTAACAAAGGCCCTTTTGTGAAGATTGAAGAAACGGTTCATGAAAATGTCAATCACGAAAATATAATTGATATTTTAGACAAAGTATTCAAGCGAAAGAAATAGGCTAGGGGAAAACAAGGCTTAAAGAATAATTGCAAAATAGAAGTGTATGAATATTCCTTTGATTGAAATAGATAAAGAAAAGTGCAATGTTTGCTATGCATGCGTGAGGGTTTGTCCTGTGAATGCTATACAACTCAATCAAAATCAGGATTTTCCGGAAGTGAATCATGACTGGTGTATTGGTTGTGGAAGCTGTTTGAATGTTTGTCCTCCAAAAGCTGTAGCTTATAGAGATTCCCGAACTCAAGTTAAAGAAATGCTTAAATCTTCTGAAAAGGTCGCAGCAATTGTAGGTCCGAGTATTTCCGGAGAATTTGATGATATCACCGATTATCGGAAATTTGTTCAAATGATCCATCAATTAGGTTTCGACTATGTAAATGAAGTTTCATTTGGTGTGGATTTAATAGCTAAAGAATACAAGAAATTATTCGAAAATTACAAAGGAAAATACTATTTGTCTTCGATTTGCCCTCCCATCGTATCATTGATTGAAAAATTTCATCCTGAATTAGTAGGGAATCTTGCTCCTTTAGCTTCCCCTATGTTGGCTACGGCAAAAGTTGTACGCCGAATGTATGGCGAGAATATTAAAGTTGTTTTTATTGGACCTTGCATTGCTGCTAAAAATGACATAAAAAAGAACAAAGAATGGTCGCAGGTGGATGAAGTCCTTACTTTTATTGAACTCCGTCAGTTGTTTGATGAATTTAACATCAAAGAAAATGCCCTTGAATTTTCCGATTTTGATGCACCTTTGGGGTATAAAGGCTCTTTGTTTCCAATTAGCAATGGTATACTGCAAGCTGCTGATTTAGACGAAAACCTGCTTACGGGTGATATCATAACTGCCGATGGGAAGCCCAATGTTTTAGCTGCAATTTCTCAGTTCGAAAAAAGTGTTGACTATATAAAACAGCATTTTAATTTGTTTTATTGCGAAGGTTGTTTGATGGGACCCGGAACCTCAAGGGGAGGTAAAAAATTTATACGTCACACCTTAGTGACCGAATATGCCAATAAACGATTGTTGAATTTCAACAAAGCAGAATGGGAAGAAAATCTAACGCAATTTAAAGATTTTGAATACAATAGGGGCTTTGAAGCTGACGACCAGCGTTTACCTGAGCCTTCTGAAGAAGAAGTCCAGGAAGTGCTAAAAGTTATCGGTAAAATTGATTATGATGAACATGTGGGTTGTGAGGCCTGTGGATATAAATCCTGTAAGGAATTTGCTTATCTGGTTTCAAAAGGACTGGCAAAAGTTGATATGTGTATTACTTTTTCGTTGAAAAATAAGCTGGAATACATCAAAGCATTAAAAACGACCAACGATCACCTTGAAAAAACCCAGCTAGCCCTAAAAAGTTCCGAAAAGTCTGCAAAGATAGAACGCCAGAAAGCAGTGGAAGCATCCGAAACCATTACGGCGATGATGCAGAAGTTGAATGCCGGAGTATTGATTGTTGATCAGCAGCTAAAAATACTTCAATCCAACGAAAGCTTTATCAATATTTTGGGTGTCGAAGCCCGTGAAATCAACGAAATTATACCTGGTCTGGTGGGTGCTGATCTTAAGACATTACTGCCTGTTCAGTTTTACAAGATGTTTTCTTATGTATTGATGAACAACGAAGATGTGCTGAACAAAGATGTCCATTTTGGAGAGGGTTTGCTCAATGTGTCCATCTTTACCATCCGTAAAGAAAAAATCGTGGGTGCTATCGTGCGGGATATGTTCTCACCGGAAGTCAGAAGCGAAGAGGTCATCAACAGAGTGAATGATGTAATAGATGTGAATCTTTCCTTGGTTCAACAAATCGGTTTTTTATTAGGAGAAGGAGCTGCAAATACCGAAAAGATGCTCAATTCAATCATCGAATCCTATAAAACCAAAAAAAAATAAAGAATGGACGATCAATTTCACATTGAGGTAAATTGTCAGCAAAAGAATTTTGACGGGGAACGCATTTGCGGCGATGTTTTTATTTCGCGTAAAATGAAAGAGGAAAACCGTATCATAGTGGTGCTTTCAGATGGGATGGGGCATGGTGTAAAGGCCAATGTGTTGGCTACATTAACAGCAACCATGGCAGTTAATTTTACCGATGAACACAAAGATGTAAGTAAAATTGCCGAAATCATCATGAATACCTTACCCGTGTGCAGTGAGCGCAAAATCAGCTATTCTACTTTTACCATTTTAGATATTGATGATGAAGGTGAGGTTAGGATTTTAGAATACGACAATCCTCAATGTATTATACTGCGAGGGAAAGAAGTATTTACACCTGAATGGACTTGCGTGTATTTAAATACTACAAAAAATGCCAATAAAGAACTCTTAACCTGCACATTTAAACCTCGCAAAGAAGACCGTATCATCGTCGGCTCCGATGGCGTCACACAATCTGGCTTAGGTTCTGGAAATTATTTATTCGGCTGGGGAAGAGATCATTTTCAGGAATTTGCGCAAAACCTGGTGATGAATGATCAATATATTTCAGCTCAACGATTGGCGGCTAAAGTTGTAAACATGGCGCATATCAACGACAATTATCAGTCAAAAGATGATACAAGTTGCGCGGTGGTTTATTTCAGAAATCCACGCAAATTGCTCATTTGTACAGGGCCTCCCTACGAAAAAAACAAAGACGTTGAATACGCTAATATTGTAAAAGAGTTTAACGGTAGCAAAATAATTTGCGGAGCTACCACCAGTGATATTATTTCCAGGGAATCAGGAAAAGAAGTCACTGATAGTTTTGAATTTACCGACACGGAATTACCTCCTGTTTCATACATGGAAGGTGTTGATCTGATAACCGAAGGTATACTTACATTGAGTAAAGTTGCTGAGATTTTGCGGACGCATTCCAACCAGACAAAACTGTCTAAAGGACCTGCCGATTTAATTGTAAAATATCTGCTCGAAAGCGACGAAATTCATTTTTTAGTAGGAACACGTATCAATATTGCTCATCAGGACCCAAGCCTTCCCCTTGAGTTAGAAATCAGAAGAACTGTTGTTAGACGGATAGCCCGTTTGCTGGAAGAAAAGTTTTTAAAAGAGGTAGCGATGGATTTTATTTAATTTCTTTTTGACCCCGGTAAACTCTTTTGATTGAATAATTGTCTTTAAAATACTGAACATTTAATTTTATTTGAATGAAATTTACTAAATCGTTTTGCATTATTTTTAGTTTGCTTATTATCAGCTTTAAGTTATATTCACAACCGATAGATACTGTAAAAGTTCTGTTTATCGGCAATAGTTTTACTTTTGCCAACGATTTGCCGCTGACTTTTTCTCAATTGGCCACCAAAGCAGGGAAAAGAGTTCTTGTTGACAATAGTACTTTTGGGGGCTATACTTTAGAAATGCATTTACAAAATACATCGACCATTCAAAAGATTTACAGTCAAAAATGGGATTATGTGGTTTTGCAGGAGCAGAGCCAGATTCCTTCATTTATTCCTGACAGAGAAACCATGATGTATCCTTTTGCTGTATCTCTGGATAGTCTGATCCACGATAATTCGCCCTGTAGTCGTACACTCTTTTTTATGACCTGGGCGCATAAATTTGGAGATCAGGGCTTGCCGATGGGAAGTGATACCTATGAAGATATGCAACAACGCCTTCGCAGTGGATATATGACTATAGCTGATTCGTTAAATGCAGCAGTAGCTCCCTGTGGTTGGGCCTGGAGGCAATTGCGACAGAATTTTCCAAGCCTCGAATTGTATTCCGGCGATAATTACCATCCTAACGAAAACGGAACCTATTTGGCTGCCTGTACCTTTTATGCAAGCATTTTTACACAATCTGCAGTAGGTATCAATTATACAGGCAATGTTTTAGCTTCAGATGCACTTATTTTTCAAAATACAGCTTCTCAAATTGTGTTGGATAGCTTGGCCTTATGGAATATTGGACTTTACAATCCCAATCCAACGGCTAATTTTGGGTATATACAATATGGAAATTTATTTCAATTTTCGGATAGCTCCGTATTAGCCAATGATTATAAATGGAATTTCGGAGATGGAAATTCCAGTATTCTTCAAAATCCAACCCATGTTTATACATCTTCCGGAACTTACCAGGTAAGGCTCATTGCTGCCAATGATTGTGAAGCTGATACCATAGTGAAAAACCTTCAATATTATGCTACTGAGATAAATGATGCTGAAAATCTTACAATAACTGCTTCCCCCAATCCGAGTAAAGGTATTTTCAATGTTAAAATCCCTGAAAATTTCAACGCAATTGCTTATGAAGTCATGAATGCAAAAGGTGAAATAATTTATAGAAATACTATAAGTACTTTATTAAATAGAACACTTATTATCAATCTTTCAGATAAACCCAACAGCATTTATTATTTAAAGATCCACTCAGCAAATAAACCCTACATCTTTAAACTAGTTAAAAATTAATACGGCAAGCAACCTTTTGGCGTTATAATTTGTCATACTTTTGTAAATCGTATTAATTTACTTTAAACACTATTCCATATGAAAAAATTAATTCTATTTGTTTTTATTGTTGGATTTTTTACAACTCATCAGATTCAGGCTCAGGGCGTTTCAATCACTCCTAAACCTGATTACTGGGGAACGTTTTGTTTGGTTTCTCAAACAGTAGGGGATACCAATTTTTTTAAACTTGATTTGAGCCAGCTTACTTCAGAATTTGAAAAAATATATTTTAAATTTTACTATTTAGAACAAGATGTATTTCATACTCAGCTTAAAGAGTATAATATTGAGAAAAATACAGCAATAATTGCAGTCCCTAAGAAATATTCGGTTGAAGATTATCGGCATTTTATGGCTGATATGAAAAAGATGACCCAGACTGCTTTTTATAATTATACAGCAGATCAAAAGCTGGAATATATTCAAAATCATAAAGATAAATAATTTTGATACGAATATCACATTTACATACAAATTAATTAAAAAAATAAGCTGAAAGTTCCAACAGACCTTAAAATAAATTTCGAATGAAAAAAATATTATTATTTATTGTTCTTTCTATTGCAATAAATATTCATTTATCAGCACAGACAAATCTTTGTAGTACAGCGCTACCATTTAGTACCGGTACTGTATATAATTTCCCTATTGGATATACACCCGGAGCAGGTGCTGGAGGCGGTTTGCAAGCAGAAGTTGGTCCAAATTATGGTTGTTTAGGTGGTTTACCAAGTCCTGCCTGGTACTATATGAAAGTTTGTACCCCAGGTAATATTGAAATTTACATGCATGGAACAGCTACTGAGGATATTGATTTTGCCTGTTGGGGCCCATTTTCAAGTCTGACTGCACCTACACCCTGTACAGCCCTGTTGACAGCTGGGTCACCAACCCCTACTCATTGGGGTGCAGGTCCAAGCCCCAATTATCCTACCTTAAACATGGTGGATTGTAGCTATAGTGCCAGTTATGAGGAATGGTGCTATATTCCCAACGCACAACTTGGTAAATATTATCTGTTAATGATTACGAATTATTCTAATGTGCAACAAAATGTTATTTTTTCGCAAACCAATGCGCTTGCTGTTGGTGCCGGCAGTACCAGCGGTGTGATTTTACCTCCCAATATTACCAGTAATAGCCCCATTTGTGCTGGAGATACCCTTAAATTAACTGCAGATTCAATACCCAATGTTCAATATGTTTGGTCAGGTCCTAATAACTGGTCTTCTTTTGTGAGAAATCCTAAAATACCCAATGCAACTGCCATGAATGGAGGAACTTATTATCTTCAGGTTGCAGGTTGTGGAGACGTAAGTGCTGAAAATATAACAGCTGTGGTAATAAAACCTATTCCTAATGTTGTTACTATTTCCGATACAATTTGTTTTGGAGATACTGCCGTCATTTCTGCTTCCGGTGCTAACACCTACTTATGGACTCCGGGGAATTTAACTGCAAGTACGCTAAAATTAACACCTGGCCTTACAACTAATTATAGTGTAACCGGTACTTCGCTGGGTTGCAAAAAAACAGCTACTGCTTCTATCAAGGTAAATCCTAACCCGGTAGTTACAGCCAATGATGCTGCTATTTGCCCAAAGGACAGTGCATCACTTATTGCCAATGGCGCTTCAACTTATATATGGAGCAACGGAACCATAAATCCATCTATAAAAGTAAGCCCTACAACCAATACCAGCTATAAAGTAGTTGGAAGAGATGTAAATAATTGTAAGGATTCAACGGTTTCTTCTGTAATTGTTTATCCTTTACCCATCATACAACTAACCCCAAATACAACAATCTGTCTGGGTGGTTCGACGAATCTGACTGCAAGTGGTGGCATCAGCTATTTGTGGAATACAATTGCAAACGATACAACTCCTACGGTAACGGTTACACCCATACTTCCACTTACGACCTATACAGTAGGTGTTACAGATATCAATCATTGCTTTGACTCAGCTTCTGTTGAGGTAACTACCATTCCTCTTCCAGTTCCTACAATTTCAAATGAATCGGATACCATTTGCAAAGGATCTTATACTACAATTACTGCCGATGGAGGTACTTCTTATCTATGGAATACAGGTGAAATTACACCTTCTATCTATGTAAAACCTTTAAATTCATTAATCTATAGTGTAACGGTGAGCACTTCTTTAAACAATATCATTTGTTCAGCAGTAACAAGTATACAGCAAAATGTCAGAAATTGTAATGTAATTTATATACCTAATTCATTTTCTCCTTTTGGCTATAATACAAAATTTAAACCCATAGGAGATATTGTCATCACAAAATCCTATCAATTTGCCATTTATAACCGATGGGGACAAATGATATTTGAAACAACTGATATCAGTCAGGGTTGGGATGGACGATATAAAGGCGATTATGTACCCGCCGGAGCCTATATTTATTATCTCAAAATAGATAATGGTTATGAAGATCCTTTCGAAAAAATTGGAACTGTTACAGTGATTGAATAAAAATTTAAAAAAACCGGTTTGAGAGCTATTTCAAACCGGTTTTTTTAACCTATAACTTCTCAGTAAGCAACAAGTTTACCTATTAAATATAAAGAGAGCCGTTAATTACAACGGCTCTCTTTGGTTCTATAAAAACTGTGCAGGCAACAAATGCTGCATGCTGAACATCTTACTTAGCTTTATCCTGAGCTGCTTTTATCAACTGGTCACCTTGGTTTTTGGCTTTAGTTACTAAATCCAGGGCTTTCTGATCAGCTTCTGCATTGAGCTTGTTTGATTTGTTTACTGCTTCGTTGTGCAGCTTTTCGGCTGCTTTCTTGGCACCAATTTTGGTGATTGGGTTGGAAGCTCCATCTACCAGTTTTTTGCCCTGTGCATCTGCTTCAGCTACTAATTGATCACCTCCTTTTTTGGCTTCAGCTCTCAGGGCGTTGCCTTGTTTTTGAGCTTCAGCTACCAATTGATCAGCTTTTTTCTGTGCTTCGGCAATCCCTTTGCTGGCTTCTTCTTTGGCTTTATTAGTAAGATCTTCTTTTTTCTTGTCAAGTTCTTCCTTTGCCTTGTCCTTTAAGCTGCTTTCTGCATTGCCTTTGGTGTCGTTTAAGCCAGTTTTTATTGCTGGATTCTTAAAAGTACCGCCTATTCTTATGTCAAACTTGAGGATGTCTGCTATTTGAACAGCTACACCTTTATCCTTGGCTTTTGCGGCCAATGCATCTAAAACACTATTGGCTGAACCTCCGATTTCTTTACGGGGAACTTCCATTTTCATCAGATAATCAATGCTTTCGTCAAATCCGGTTGAACCCGAAACCTTGGCTTTGGCATTGTCCATTTTAACATCAAAAGGAGAAGTGGTTATTTTGCCGTCAGCTATTACAAAGGCAATGTTCAGTTTATCGAGGTTAAGTTTCTTAAGTTTCTCATATTTTATAGCATCGGCTATTTTGTTCAATGATGTTGAATTTTCAACTATAATCTTTGAAGTAGAAAGATTTCCGCCGCCTTTCATGGTTTTGGTGAGTGGGCTCATGGTTTTATCGAGCAGGGTATTTACTTTAAATTTTGTTGAAAACGAACCAGAAGTATTTTCTGCAATTGGAGCCATTTTCCCTAAGCTTGCAAAAGTTTTCATCGACTTTTGAATATCGAAATTACTGATGTCAAGTAAGAAATCTGCTTCAGGTTTTTCGGCATTTTTGCTGGAATAATATCCGGTAACCAGCATTTTTCCGTTTAGCATATTCATACTCAGATTTTTCATCGAAAGTTTTTCGTCTTTTACTTCAATTACACCGTTTACTTTTTCCATTTCCATCTTATCGTAAATCAACTTAGCAAAATCGGCATTCATATAAAAATCGATGTTGGCGGGTACTTTAAAAACAGTCATAGGCATCGTATTGGTATCCTTGGCCAAGGGTTTGGCTGTGCTGTCTTTGGGCGTCATAGCCATTAAATCGTTGAGGTTAAAATAGTTTGATTTGGTTTCCAATCGGCCTTTGATGGTTTCACCTTTTAGCCAATAAGCGATGTAATTCTCAATTTTGCCTTTGGCTGAAAAATCGTTTTTGCCAATCTGCAGATCAAACTGTGCCAACTCAAGAAACTGAGGACTGAAGTTTAAACGGGCTGCCTTAATATCAATGTTTTGTGAAAATCCTTTGTTTTTGTATTTCATATTTTGAAGATCCAAATATCCCTGGGCAACAAACTCATTGTATTTTTCCTTTTTGATGGCAGACATTTTGCCTTTCATCGTAATATCTGCTTTAAAACTTCCGGTTAATTCCTGTCCTTCTGGCATGGGATAAACCTGTTTGATGCTGGCCATATCCAATGCACCTTTGATGTTCAAGTTCAGTGCAGGGTCAGATACGGGTGTACTCAGGAATAATCGCATGTCCATTGGGTTGCCGGCCAATTCGATATGAAAGTTTGAAATATCTATCGTAGTATTGTCGGCAGAACCACCTTTGCTGTCAATTTTACACATTATATTTACATTGTTTACCTCTTTTGGTAAGCTAGGGTATTTAAACATCCCATTGATTACCTGAAAGTTAAGGACAAAAGCAGGTAAGGTGTTCAGGTCTTTGTAAATGCCTTTGAAAAAACCATCAAAGACCAATTTACCTTTGCATTCAATTTTATCGAAATCTTTGGCATACAAGGCAGGTACCATGGATAAGATATTTTTGAAATCGGTTTTATCGGTTTTCATCTTTATATCCATATCATAACCACCTTCTTTAAGCATGGTAAAAAAGCCTTCGAATTGGAAAAATAATTGGTTGAGTCGGGACGTATTTTCTTTAAAGGTGAATTTCATGTTTTTCATATCCATTCCCAGATCGAGCTGAATATCAGCATCCGATTTGCTAAGGTATCTAACACCACCGTAATCCACATCTAGCTTTTTGATAGTGGTGCTGGTTTTCAATGTAGTAATATCTGCTGTCATATCTCCTTTTGAGGTGTGATCCAATCCATCCAGCATCATATAAAAGCCCATGCCGGCATCGTCATATACGATATGAGCATTGTTGAGCTGTATTTTCTGAAAAGCCATTTTAAAACTGGAGGCTGGGGCAGGTGTTTCAGCAAGTTTTGTGCTGTCAACGGGTTTTGTGATGGCCCAGTTTACCTTGCCGTTTTTTAAGCCTTTGAGTAAGATACGGGCATCATCTGCCTCAATTTTTTCAATTTTATATTCAGAACCTTTAAAAACACTCATCAAATCGATGCTAATGTATAATTTTGGAACACTAACTAAGGTATCTCCTTTAAAATCATCAACACCCACTATACTCAAACCTTCAAGGCTCAATGAGAAGTTGGGGAAACTTCTGAACAATGATAAGCCAAAGTCGTTAAAATCAACTTTTGCATTGAGGCTTTTATTGGTTTCCTCTTTTATTTTTTTAACGATACTCCCTTTGAAAACGAAAGGTAAAATGAGCAATAAGAGGAAGAGGACTCCAAGCCCGATTCCACTAATTTTTAATATTTTTTTCATGTGTTATTATTTTTATTATTTAATGGTCACATGGAATACGCCATATAAAAACATTCTCGGTTTTTTTTGAATATTATTCTTATGGCTATTTCATTATTGGTTTTTTAATTTTTATTTAATTCGCAAATATCCGCCTAACGCTTAATAAACAATTCATAGCGTAAAATATTGTGTGAAATTGATTTGCCTTTCAAAATATATTATAAATTCTTAACAATCATACAATTAAAAAAGCCTCCCTTCGGGGAGAGGCTGATTTGAAATGTATAATTGACCAAGTCTAAATAAAAATAAAATTCTCTTTAGAGGTTGTTTTCTCGCAATAGTGGCATTGAAGTTTCATAGCAGTATTATCAATAACCGTGAACTTTGTAGGTATATTTTCGTGATTGGTAACACAATTGGGATTGATACATTTAATAAATTTATCAACTACTTCTGGCACTTCTACTGCTTTCTTTTCGATGATTTCAAAATCTTTGATAACAATCAAGGTTGCAGTAGGGGCAACTATTGCAATTTTATTGATTTCTTCCTTCTCGAAAAACTTATTTTTCACCTTGATAATTCCTTTTTTGCCATATCTGCGGCTATCGAGGTTGATACCAAACAAAATCTGGTTGTCGAAGCTATCGAGACTCAGCATTTTGATAACCTGAAAAACATTTTTGGAGGGAATATGGTCAATCACAGTCCCATTTTCCAGGGCCGATACTATGAGTTCTTTTCTTGTTTTTTTACTTTCCATGTTTTGTAAAATTAAATTTGAATCTGATTACTTAATACCTAATATTGATGCCATTAATGCCTGACGAACATAAACGCCGTTGCGGGCTTGTTGAAAATAATAAGCCTCTTTCATATCGTCCACATTTTCGTTGATTTCGTTTACACGTGGTAATGGATGCAATACTTTAAGATTGGGTTTGCAGTTGGCCAACATACTGCCGTTTAAAATGTAAGCATTTTTAACTCTTTCGTATTCAACAGGATCCGAAAAACGTTCGCGTTGTATCCTTGTCATATACAAAATATCTACGGTTGGTATTATTTCATTCAAATCGGTATATTGATAATATTCCAGGTTTTTTTCTTTGATATGGCGTTTTACGGCACTGGGTAGTTTTAATTCGAAAGGAGAAACAAAGTGAAATGTACAATTAAAATTGGTGAGGGCAATTACATTGGAATGTACAGTTCTTCCGTACTTTAAATCGCCAACAAAAGCAATATGCAGATTGTCCAGTTTTCCCTGAGTTTTGCGGATGGAATACAAATCGAGCAAACATTGGGTAGGATGCTGATTGGCACCGTCACCTGCATTGATAATAGGCACCGAAGATACTTCACTAGCAAAACGTGCACTGCCTTCCAATGGATGGCGCATCACGATCAGGTCGGAATAATTGGCTACGGTTTTGATGGTATCTCTAAGGGATTCGCCTTTTTTAACACTGGAACTGGCAGCATCGGTAAAACCGATTACTTTTCCGCCCAATTGCATAACGGCACTTTCGAAACTCAAACGGGTACGGGTAGATGGCTCAAAAAACAAAGTGGCTACTACAAAGTTTTCGAGAATTTTTTGCTTTGGATTTTTTTCAAATTCTTCAGCAATGTCGAGTATTTTCAGATACTCTTCTTTAGAATAATCATTGATTGAAACTAAGCTTCTGTTCTTCATATTTATTGTTTTTTATTTAATTTTTCTCTTTTCAAAATTACTACAAAAAAAATTTATTCCATAAAAAAAGCGACTAAATGAGTCGCTTTTCAATGAGTTGTTAGTTACATCCGCAGCCACAGCCGCTTTTTTTAACTAAATTATGTTTTTTAACAAAATCGGCAACCACTTGTGTGAGGTTAGGATAACCAATTTCCTGTAATTCATAATCAACTTTGGTGTAAGGTTTGTTGATTTTGATAATTCTGGTCAAATCAATAGGAGTTGCAATAACTACAGCATCACAATCGGTATTGTTGATAGAGGTTTCCAAATCTTTAACCTGTTCAGCACCGTATCCCATAGCGGGCATCAAAGTACCGATATTAGGATAAATTCTGAAAGTTTCAGCAATTTTACCTACTACGAAAGGACGTGGATCAACCAGTTCTTTTGCACCAAATTTTTTGGCAGCAACAGTACCGGCACCCAATTTCATTTCACCGTGTGTTAATGTAGGACCATCTTCAACAACCAATACTCTTTTACCTCTGATGAGCTCAGGATTGTGAACTGTTAAAGGAGAAGCAGCATCTACAACTATAGCTGTAGGGTTGATTCTTGCAATGTTGTCTCTTACGATTTGTATTGCTTCAGGAGCAGCACTGTCCATTTTATTGATAACGATTACGTCAGCAACGCGGGCAGTAACTTCACCAGGGTAATACAATACTTCATGACCAGGTCTGTGTGGATCAACTACAGTAACCGTTAAGTCTGGTTTAAAGAAAGGGAAATCATTGTTTCCACCATCCCATAAAACGACGTCACATCCATCAGGATCGTTTTCAGCAGCTCTTAAAATTGCTTCATAATCAACACCTGCATAAATAACGTTTCCACGTACAACATGTGGTTCGTATTCTTCCATTTCTTCGATGGTACATTTGTGTTTAGCTAAGTCTTCAACTGTAGCAAAACGTTGAACTTTTTGTGCATTCAAATCGCCATAAGGCATTGGATGACGAGCAGCAACCACTTTCAAACCCTGATCCATCAATAATTCGATGATTCTTCTGGATGTTTGGCTTTTTCCGCAACCTGTTCTAACTGCACCTACTGCTATAACCGGTTTTGTACTGGCTATCTGAGTATCTTTTGGTCCTAATAAAATAAAATTCGCACCGGCAGCATTCACAACAGAACTAACATTCATAACTCTGTTGTAAGGAACATCGCTGTATGAAAATACGCAATCGTCCGCTTTTAATTCTTTGATTAATCTTGGCAATTCCGATTCAGCCAAAATTGGGATTCCGGCAGGATACAAATCTTCACCGGCAAGTTCTTTAGGATATTTTCTTCCATCAATATCAGGGATTTGGGCAGCTGTAAAAGCTACAACATTGTAATTGGTATTGCCTCTGTAATAACAGTTAAAATTGTGGAAATCACGTCCAGCAGCACCAATAATGATAACATTTTTTTTCATTATTCTTGACCTTTCTATATTAATAAATGATTGATTTAAATATTTATGGCAAAGTTAGAACTTTAAGTGTAGCGAACAAGGATTTTTTAAAACTTTATTTAAATTTTTTTTACGCATTTGATTTCTTTCTTAATTTGCCGACAAACATCACAAAATCAATAATATACAATTAAACAGGATGGCTTTCCTTAGGGTCTTATTCTTATTTTTTATTAAGGGTCCATTTAGCAAGTAAATTAGTTCCGAAAATTGCAAAGGCAACCACAGAAACAGAACTTACCGGCATTAAAATAGCTGCTACAACCGGCGACATTTTACCCGAAAGCGCATATATAAGACCCAGAATGTTGTATAGGAAGGAAATAGCAATACTTATTTTTACGATATTCAGCGATTGTCTGGAGAAACGGATAATTTTGTAGATGAGGTGAAATTTTCCGGCTTCAATAATAATATCACCTGCAGGAGAAAAATGGTAAATATCATCGGCTACAGAAACTGCAACATTGCTCTGCATAAAAGCACCCGCATCGTTCAAGCCATCACCTGCCATTAATACATTATGCCCATTCTCCTGTAAGTTTTGTATAAAATCCATTTTATCCTGGGGCATCTGCTCAAATTTTAATGCATCTTCATCAAAATAGGCTTTCAATAATTCTTTCTCAGAAGCATTGTCGCCCGATAGCAAATAAAGTTTGAAGTTATCTTTGAGGTTGGCGATTACTTCCAGGAATCCTTTCCTATATTTGTTTCCAATCGTAAAATAACCACAATAATTATGATCCAACTCAATATGAACCTTGGTAGAAGTATCGCCATTTTCTATGTGTTCAATTCCTAAATAGGAAGCCGAGCCGAGCCGAACACGCTGATCATTTACCAAAGCAAAACTACCTTTACCAGATATTTCTACAAAACCATGAACAGCCACAGTTGCAGTTTCTAAATAATACTTTGAAAGAGCCTGGCTTAAAGGATGGGTTGATTGCCGTGCCAGAGAAACTACAGCAGCGATTTCTTCATCAGTCAGTGCCCGGCCTGAATATGAAATATTGTTTTGATCGGGCAGGGTAATGGTGCCTGTTTTATCAAAAACAAGGGTGTCTATTTTGCAAAGTTTCTCTATGATTAGTGTATTCTTAAGGTAAACGCCTTGCAAGCCAAGCATTCGCATTGCATTGCCCAGTGTAAATGGCATCGATAATGCCAACGCACAGGGGCAGGTAACAATAAGCACCGAAGTAAAAACCATCACAGCCAGATGAAATTGACCTTGCATCCACCAATATATAAATCCTGCAATGGCCACACTGATAATAACTAATGTAAAATACACACTGATGCTGTCAATAATGGGGAGCAATGGTTTTGACGATTGCTGTTTAGTTTCGCTCTGGTTCCATAATTGTGTAAGATGACTCTGATTTACTTCTCTGACTACTTTGATAGTAATAGCTCCCTGTAGTTGTATGCCCCCGGCATAAAGCGTTTCGCCTGCTTGCTTTCGAATGGGGGTGGATTCGCCTGAAACAAAACTATAATCGATGAGGGCAATTCCTTCTACCAATGTAGCATCAGCGGGTATCAGTTCTTTATTTCTTATGAGTAATAAATCATTCACCTGAATTTCTTTCAGCAATATGTTTTCTTCAACATTATCGGTAATTTTGGTAACTGCTATAGGAAAATACGATTTATAGTCCCTCTCAAACGAAAGCGCTTCATATGTTTTACCCTGGTACCATTTCCCAAGCAAAAGAAAAAATAATAAACCTGAAAGACTGTCAGAGTATCCCTGTCCAGTTTCGCTTAAGACCTCATAGGTGGTTACAGCAAAAAGGGTTAAAATTCCCAATGCAATGGGTAAATCGATGTTGATTATTTTCTTACGGATTGCTTTCCAGGCTGAAATCAGGTAATCGCTGCCGCAGTAAAATACTAAAGGTAAGGTGAATAGATAAGAAATATAACTAAAAAAGATTCCTAATGAGCCTTCAAAGGGCTTGCCATTAAAATAAAGCGGAAGGCTGAACAACATTACATTACCTGAAATAAATCCTGCTATTCCAATTTTATAGATGAGTGCATTGCTTTGCTTTTTATTCTTTTTGTCCAAAACCTGCAAAGAAATATCAGGAATGTAATGTATAGAAACCAATAATTCAACAACTTGTCGTAATGATACTTCCTCCGTATTAAAAGTGATGGTGCAGGTTTTTTTTGCAAAGTTTACACTTGATTGTTTGATACCATTTTGAAGTTTGTTTAAATGCTCTAAAAGCCAAATGCATGAAATGCAATGAATTACCGGTATGTAAAAACTTAGTTTTGCTAAGTTGTTTTCGTTAAATTCAAACAATTTATTTTTAACTTCTTCTTTATCTAGGAAGGCGTATTTCCCTTTATAGCTGTTTTCTTCGGCTTTAATGCCGGGGACTTTAGCCAAGGTATAATATTGCTGCAGTTTGTGTTCGTTCAAAAGCCGGTATACCTGCTGACAGCCATTGCAGCAAAAGATAAGTTCTTTCCATAGTGTCGGATTCTTGCCACTATCGGCACCACAATGAATACAAGCGTTTTCGGAAAGCATTTAGAAATTTATTTGGAATGACAACAATCACCGTTTTTTTCGAGCATATTTGGGTTCGTTTTGGCTGCATTCTTTTGTAAGGTAAATTCAAGTTTCTCTTTTGAAGGGCTGATATAGGGAATATTCAAACATAAGCCTCTTAGAATAAATAGGGTAGCTATCAGCACAACTACAAAGGGAATAATTTTATTAATTCGATTTCTGAGATTTAAAGTTATCGCATTGCCAATCAGTGATATTGAAAGCATCAATGGCAAGGTTCCCAGTCCAAATAATATAAGATATAAACTACCGTAATATAAATTTCCTGTGGCAATTGCACCTATAATAGCCATGTATACCAATCCGCAGGGCAAAAGACTGTTGAGCATGCCAATCAGAAAAAGAACTTTATAAGAACGGATGCTAAATAATTTTTGTATATTAGTACGAACAAAAGAGGAAAAAAAATCAAATTGTTTAAATTGTATTTTTTTAAAGAGCATAGGTGCAACTACCGAAAAAATCAAAATTACACCCATTGCTATAGAAATCCATCGTTGAATACCCAATAATAAAAATCCCTGACCAATTAAGCCAAAAAAGGCACCCATTACTCCATACATGAAAGTACGTCCTAAATTATACAAGATGCCGCTTATGAGGCGCTCAGTAAAAGACTTGCCACGCAAGGGCAGGTTCAATGCAATAGGACCACACATTCCAACACAGTGAAGGCTTCCGGCAAATCCTAGCAAGAAACCTGCAAATAAAATTTCCATTATTTTAAAATTACTTCTTTATCAATATTATATAAATTGCCTTGATGATTCCACGACATTTTAACAACGTAACGGCCTTTATTTAGTTGAGCTGAGGAAATGTTTATTTTCTCAGCCATTGGAAATTTTAGCTTTAGATCTGATTTTTTATCGGAAGGGCTGTAAAAAAAAGCATAGAGTGTATCTCCTGATACTGCGAGGCTTTTGCATAGATTTAATTCTATAACTGCATCCATTGAATTTACACTAACACTGTCGTGAAAAATGCTTGATCTCTTGCTAATCTCCATTTGTTTCGAATAAGCAGCACCTTGTTCATAGTAATCATCGCTTACCAGATCTTCAGATTGATTGAGAGAAAAGATGATGGCTGCCGTTGATAATAGAAGAAACAGAATGATGAATGCTAAAATACCGTGACCCCAATTGAATTTCATTTTCTTCATTTTTAATTTTGTGGTCCGATAAAATTAATAGCTGTAGTCGAAATCAGTGCATTGGCTTCAAAAACCCCAATCTTTAAATCAGTACTTCTACCTGTTAATTTTTGTTTCGGAAGTTTAATCACCAGCACACTTTGAGTGGTTTTGTCTTCTTCAAGTATGGAAATATCGCTTGTAAACTGAAGTATACCATATTGTAAGTCCATCAACTTAAAAGAAATGTGCTTGCTTGCATTTGTTTTGTTTAGGATTTTAACGATGTAGATATTTGATACGGTTACTGAATCTATTTCCTGACACATGGTTCCTTGCATCCTTATAATGGAAACATCTAAAGGACTGCGTTTTGATACGGTAAAACCCAGAACAAAAATAAGTACAAGTAAAACTGCAGAATAAGCGTAAGTTCGGGCATTGGCAACTGAGTTTTTCCCAGTTTCGATGCCAAAAAACGAATCGAAACGAATCAGATTTCCTGGTTTTTTTATCTTTCTCATTACATTATTGCATTCGTCGATACAGGCTGTACAATTGATGCATTCGAACTGAGAACCATTTTTAATATCAATACCGGTAGGACATACCGCAATGCATTGCCCACAGTCGATACAATCGCCACTGTTTTTTGCACCACGGGGTTCTCCACGTTTAAAATCGTAAATAACTGATATCGATTTGGAATCAAGTAAAACACCCTGTAGCCTTCCATAAGGACAAAAAACGGTACAAATCTGTTCCCTTAAATAGGCATATACAAAATAGTAGAACAGTGAAATACCTAGCATAAACAAAAATGCAAGCCTGTTTTCGCTAATGGGAGAAGTGATAATTTCAAGTAATTTATCAGGGCCTGTAAACCACATGACAAATACATTGGTAATAAGTATTGAAATAAGAATAAAGGAAGCATGTTTCCCAATCATTCGGATCGAATGCGAAAACCCTTGAGTATTGCGATTTTTACTTTCAAACAAATACTCTATCCGACGGAAAACCATTTCCAGGAAAATCGTTTGTGGACAAGCCCAGCCACACCACAACCTTCCATAAATTACTGTAAACAGAACAATACAAACTACTGTTACCAGCATGATGAGTGCCAGGATAAAAGTGTCCTGTGCAAAAAAGATATTGCCAAATAATGAAAATTTACGATTGACAATATCCAACAGCATCAAAGGATTGCCATTGATTTTAATAATAGGGGCCAACACCAGAAATAAAATACAAACCCAAGCAAAATAAGTACGTCTGTTGTACCATTTACCTTTGGGTTGCTTTGCATGTATCCTTCGGTTGTTGCCAGCTTCATCTATATTTATCGGTCTATCACGAAACGCTTGCTTGTTTTCCATTTTTTAAATCTCTGCATGTTTGAGCGTAAGAAAATTCTAAATAGTAAAAAACTATACTTATTTACATTCGACTCCTTGAGCAGCCTTTCCATTAACAGGTTTAGAATTTACGAGCGATTTTTTTATAAATGTAGCCAGCTGTTTTATTTGTGATGCAGATAATATTGATTTAAAAGAAGTCATGCCCTTTTCAGGTTTCCCTTCGGTAATTGTAGTAATGATTTCTTCAGGTTTACAGCCATTTATCCAAAAATTGTCGCACAAATTAGGGCCAATGGCATTGCCTTCACCTGCTATACCGTGACAAGCAATACATCCCTTTTCGTTAAAAAGTTTTTTACCTGCTGCTATCATTGCTGGTTCTGGTAATGAACCCGCCTTGTTTTCGGCGAGCAAACTCATTTTTAATTTTTGTGCTTCCACAGAAATTTTGTATTCACTGGCCTGGTCCATACCATTTTCGGGAAATCCAAAGTATTTTACAGCATAAATACCTGAGAAACCAAAGGTGGCAAGAAAAAGAAGGATAACCCATAATGGAGAAGGGTTGTTTAATTCTTTGATTCCATCGTATTCATGAGTTTCTTCTTGCTGGTTTAAATTATTTGTGTTTTCTGTACTATTTTCAGTCATAATATTCAGTTTTAATTTTTTTAATTGCTATCAAAAGTATCGTCGTCTTTTAAAATAGATTCTTTGTATTGCACTAAATCAGATTTTGAAGTTTTTATAACTCTGTATACCATTATGATAAACAAAGTAAGAAAAATGAGTAATCCAATAATATAATACCACTGGATTCCATTTTCATTGGCTAAAATGTCACTTACAAAATGCATATTTTTTATTTTGATGTTTTATTTCCTGCAGGAGATATATCTCTACCGAGTTTATGCAAATAGGCAATCATAGCCACTACTTCAGATGTTGGATTAACACTTACACCTGAGGCTTTTAACTCAGCAACAATTTTTTCAGCCTGAATTAGATAATCTGCTGCTGCTTTTTTATCAAAGTCTTTTGCATAAGGAACACCCAGGGTTTGCATAGCCCTTATTTTAACAGCCAGCATCGAAAGATCCACTTCTTTATTAATCAGAAATTTATATGAAGGCATGATTGATTGAGGAATCATTACCAATGGATTCAAAAAATGATTGTAATGCCAAATTGAAGTTTTATAAGTAGAACTGCCAATATAACCAGCACGGGCTAAATCGGGACCAGCTCTACGTGAGCCCCATTGGAAAGGATGATCGTAAACAAACTCACCGATTTTAGAATATTCACCATAACGGTCGGTTTCATATCTCAAAGCCCTTACCTGTTGCGAATGGCAATTATAACAACCATTGCTGATATAAATATCCCGTCCAGCAAGTTCCAAAGGTGAATAAGGTTTAACCGAAGCTATTCTTGGAATATTTGAATCGACCATCATCATTGGAATAATTTCCACAATTCCGCCAATTACAAGTGCTATAAATACAAAGATAGAAAAGCGAACGGCTTTTCTTTCCATCCAGCGATGGAGGGTTTCGGATGCAGGATTGCGTTTTTCAGTATTAACTAGAGCAGGAGCTTCAGCAGCTTCATTGCTTACTAAACTTCCCATTTTTATGGTCTTAACCATATTAAACAAGAACATTAAAAAGCCTGATAAAAACAGTATTCCGCCGACAACTCTAATTAGATAAAAATGATGCATTCTAGCAGAAGTTTCTACAAAATTGGGGTAAGCTAAAAGACCTTCAGCATTGTATTGTCTCAACATAAGCCATTGGGTAATACCTGACCAATAAAGTGGAATAGCAAATAATAAAATACCTAAGGTTGCAATCCAGAAATGTGTATTGGCGAGTTTTTCAGAATATAGTTTCGTTTTAAATAGTTTGGGAACCAACCAGTATAACATACCAAATATCAAACCTCCATTCCATCCCATACCGGCAATATGTGTATGAGCGATGGTCCAGTCGGTAAAATGGCTGATCGCATTAACGCTTTTGAGCGACATCATCGGTCCTTCGAAAGTAGCCATTCCATAAGCCGTAATAGCTACAACCATAAACTTTAAGGCAGCACTGTCTCTAACCTTATCCCATGCGCCTCTTAGTGTTAAGAAGCCATTAATCATTCCACCCCATGATGGGGCTATAAGCATAATAGAAAATGTAACACCCAAAGCCTGTACCCAATCTGGTAATGCCTGATATAACAAATGATGGGGCCCCGACCACATATAGATAAATATCAGTGCCCAGAAATGAATAATAGAAAGTTGATAAGAATAAATGGGCCTTTCAGATGCTTTTGGGAGGAAATAATACATGATGCCCAACCAGGGAGTAGTCAGGAAAAAAGCTACTGCATTATGTCCATACCACCATTGCACGACTGCATCTTGTGCACCGGCATAAATTGGATAACTTTTTAATAAAGATACCGGAATTTCAATGGAATTCACAATATGTAATACAGCTACTCCGATAAAAGTTGCCAGATACCACCAAACGGCCACATATATGTGTTTGACCCTGCGTTTAATAATAGTACCAATCATGTTCCAACCGAAACAAACCCATACGATTGCAATCAGGATATCAATTGGCCATTCCAACTCAGCATATTCTTTGCCTGTTGTAAAGCCTGCTAGTAAAGTAACTGCAGCCAGCACAATGATTAATTGCCAAGCCCAAAAGTTAATTTTACTGAGTACATCGTTGAACATCCGGGCTTTGAGTACGCGTTGCATCGAATAATACACCCCTGCAAACATAGCATTGCCTATAAATGCGAAAATTACAGCATTGGTATGAACCGGCCTTACCCGACCGAAAGATGTAAATTCTAATCCAAGATTAAATATAGGAAATGCCAATTGTAAGCCAGCCAATAGGCCAACTATTATGGATACTGCACCCCATATGATAGTGGCCCAGATAAAATTTTTAACAATGGCGTTGTCGTAATTGAATTTTTGTATTTCCATATTGTAAGGATTTAGTTAGTTATTTTTCTTTGATGACTTCTTCTTCCTTTACTTCTTCATCGTCAAACAATATCCTGACCGAAGGTGTATAGTTGTCTTCGTATTGTCCTGATTTAACGCTCCAGACAAACAGCCACAAGAAAATTATCGCAGCAAAAAGACTAACTCCTATAAGTAAGTAAAAAATATTCATCGCTAAATTAAGCACCAAAGATAGTAATTTTATTTAATCATCAAAAAAAATGCATTAAATAAATGGAGGTAGATTTAATTTTAAAAGGTTTATATTTCAACAATAAACACCTCGTCGTTGTCTAAGATTTTCAATGCTGCAATTTTTACAGTATTGATCAACTCAAGATTGCATTTGGTTTTAACGCGGATATAATTATCAGTAAAACCAAAAATATGACCCAAATGAACATCCGATTCGAAAAGAACTTTTTTTTGCAAACCTGTATTTTGTGAGTAAAAATCATGCTTTTTCAGATCTGATAGTTGCTGTAGGATTTTGCTTCTTTCGCGACGGATGTTCACAGCAATTTTGCCTTCCAAATGAACAGCAATGGTATCAGGACGTTCGGAGTAGGTAAAAACATGTAAATAAGAAATGGGCAACGAATGAATAAAATCATAGGTGTCCTGAAAGTCTTCATCTGTTTCACCTGGGAATCCTGTAATAACGTCGGCTGCAATACAGGCATCCGGCATTAATTTTTTGATGCTATGTATTCTGTCGGCAAATAATTCCCTTTGATAATGCCGCTTCATCATTTTTAAAATCTTATTGCTTCCCGATTGCAAAGGGATATGGAAGTGTGGGAGAAATTTACTGCTATTAGCAACAAATTCAATAATTTCATCTGTAAGCAATTCTGGCTCTATGGACGAAATGCGATAACGTTCGATTTCTTTAACTTTATCTAAAGCTTGTATCAGAAGAAAAAAACTTTCGTTGTTTTGTTTACCAAAATCGCCAATATTAACACCCGTTAAGATGATTTCTTTTAAGCCTTCAGCAGCAATTTTTTCAGCTGATTTTACAATATTTTCAATGGTATCACTTCTGCTTCTGCCTCTTGCAAAGGGAATGGCACAATAGGTGCAAAAATAATCGCAACCATCCTGAATTTTCAGGAAAGAACGGGTACGATCACCCGATGAATAGGAGGGAACAAATGCATCATTTTTCTCCATTTTTTTTACATCGCAATAGGCACAATTTTCTTCTGTATTATCTACCCCATTCGCAATCAGTTCGAGTAATCTGTGTTTTTCGTTATTGCCAACAATAATATCAACACCTTCAATTTCTTGTATTTCGTTTGCTTTGAGTTGCGAAAAACAACCAATCACCGCAACTTTGGCATCAGGATTTCTTCTGATAGCAGCTCTTATGGATGTCTTGCATTTTTTTTCTGCGATAGAAGTAACCGTGCAAGTGTTGATTACATAAACATCTGCAGACTCTTTAAAATCAGCAATTTCATAGCCATTTTCTGTAAATTGCCTTGAGAGCTGAGACGTTTCAGCAAAATTTAATTTACACCCAAATGTTTGAAAAGCTACCTTTTTCATTGTGGAAATTAGTTATTGGTTGTTAGGTTATTAAGTTATTGAGTTATTTGGTTATTGAGGAATTAAGTATTTATAATAGATTAATATTTTTTACAATTTGAATGAATTCCTACTTTCTCAAATCTTTATTTTGTCATGCTGACGAAGAAAGCATCTCATTTTTAATATGATATTCAACATTAACGTTCAAAATGACCAATGAGTTTTTTTAATCAGGATAGTATTTTTTTATCAAATATTCAGCATTTAAAAATTACAGCTTTAATTTTCAACAACTTCCCCCAACAAATCGTAATCCTCTGCATTTGTAATTTTTACTGAATAGAAATTGCCTTTTTTAAGCTTATTGCCTTTTTTAAGTATCAAGACTTCATTGTCTACTTCCGGAGAATCAAACTCAGTTCTGCCAATCCAGTAATCACCTTCTTCACGATCGATTATTGTTTTGTAAACCTTGCCAATTTTTGCAGTATTTATTTCAGCAGAAATCAGCTGTTGCAATTCCATTATTTCAGCAAGTCTTTTTTCTTTTGTTTTTGCAGACACATTGTCTTTCAGTAGATAAGCTGTAGTGTTTTCTTCAGGTGAATAAGTAAATACCCCTAATCTTTCAAATTTGCTTTCAGCAACAAATCTTTTTAATTCCTCAAATTGAGCAAAAGTTTCACCAGGGTATCCAACGATCAATGTAGTCCTTATTGAAATTTCAGGAACTAATTTCCGCATTTTAGCAACCAATTCTTTGGTTTTGGCCGTATCGATATTTCGCTTCATCGAAGTGAGTATATCTGTATTAATGTGTTGGAGTGGAATGTCAAGATATTTGCAGATATTGTCATACTTTGCCATTACATGGAGTACATCCATAGGGAAAGCAGCCGGATAAGCATAATGTAGCCGTATCCATTCCAGACCTTTAATAGAAGCTAATTTTTCAAGTAATTCAGCTAATTTACGTTTTTTATACAAATCCATCCCATAATACGTTAAATCCTGGGCAATCAGTATAATTTCTTTCACACCTTGTTTTACCAGCCATTCAGCTTCTGCTAATAAATCTTCAATGGGTTTTGAAATGTTTTTACCACGGATGAGAGGAATCGCGCAAAAAGAACAGTTACGGTTACATCCTTCTGAAATTTTTAAATAGGCATAATGAGAGGGTGTCGTGAGCATTCGTTCGCCCAACAATTGTTTTTTTAAATCTACTTCAAGTGTTTGTAACAAAGCCGATAAATCGTTCACTCCATAAAAAGCATCCACTTCAGGCATTTCTGCGGTAAGTTCTTTCTTGTAGCGTTGAGATAGACAACCCATTACATAAACTTTTTTAATTTTCCCTGTTTTTTTAGCTTCCGAAAAGTTTAAAATTGTATCTATCGATTCTTGTTTGGCATCGGCAATAAATCCACAGGTGTTGATGATAATAATATCCGCATCTTCTTTTTCCGATTCATGAATGACTTCATATTTATCGTTCAACTGACGCATCAATTGTTCAGAATCTACAAGATTCTTTGAACAACCCATGGTGATGATGTTTATTTTTTGTTTTGGTTTTGTTTTCAATAGTTTAGAGTTTATAAAAAAAGGTATAAAATAATGCTATTTCATACCTTTTATAAATTTTATTTTTAAAAATTAACTAAACAGCGATTCTACAAAGGCCTGTTTATTAAATACCTGCAAATCTTCCATTTTTTCTCCGATTCCAATATATCTTACCGGAATTTTAAATTGATCTGAAATCCCAATCACTACACCACCTTTAGCGGTTCCGTCAAGTTTT
The DNA here is from genome assembly GCA_037133555.1 of Bacteroidota bacterium. GTDB lineage: Bacteria > Bacteroidota > Bacteroidia > Bacteroidales > JACABE01 > JACABE01. The sequence goes on along the minus strand of JBAXNW010000008.1, from coordinate 42,033 downwards.
GTTAGGGCTAAAGCATTCACTTCGGTTGAAGCTGTAAATTGTTTGGCTTGCTCGATGGCATTCTGACCGGTTGAAGCATCCAACACCAATAATACTTCATGAGGAGCACCTGGTATGAGTTTTTGCATCACCCTTTTTATTTTGGTCAATTCGGTCATTAGGTTGATTTTGTTGTGCAAACGACCCGCTGTATCAATAATTACAACATCCGATTTACGGGCCAGTGCTGAAGCAACAGTATCATAGGCAACAGAGGCAGGATCTGCATTCATACCTTGACTGATAATAGGTACACCCACACGGTTGGCCCAAATTATCAACTGGTCGACAGCAGCAGCTCTGAATGTATCAGAAGCACCTAATAAAACAGATTTTCCGGCTGATTTGAACTGGTATGCCAATTTGCCAATAGTAGTAGTCTTACCAACCCCGTTCACACCAACTACCATGATAACATATGGTGTTTCACCATTAGGAAAGGAAAAATCATCCCTGTTTTCGGTTTCGTTTTGCTGGAGTAAATCGGCTATTTCTTCTTTGAGAATATCATTCAACTGTTCGGTACCCAGATATTTATCTTTAGATACCCTGAGTTGTATGCGATCAATAATTTTAAGGGTAGTTTCTACACCCACATCCGAAGTAATCAGGATTTCTTCGAGTTTGTCCAATACCTCATCATCCACTTTCGACTTACCAATAATGGCTTTCGAAATCTTCGCAAAAACACTTTCTTTCGTTTTTGAGAGGCCTTTGTCAAGGTTTTCTTTCTTTTCCCTTGAAAAAATAGAAAATATTCCCATAAAATAATTGAACTGCTAAGTGAGTAATAAAGATTGTAAAATGATAAATTTTATGAAGTGAAAGTTTCACTCCTTTTGAAATCCCAAGCGATAGAGAGGGAGTTGATCAATGCTTATTCTATTGTATTAAACAAAAAACCACCATCTTACTTGCTGGTTGATTTAGCGCAGATAGTGTATATAAATAAAAAAAGTCCCGAGAAAAGAGTCGGGACTTTTCTGTGAAATTCAAAAAACTTACGCTTTTGCTAAATATTCTTTTACACTATCATTTGGAATGATAGTTTCTTTCCACATATAAGCACCTGTTTTAGATGATCTTACCATACGGTATACTTTTGCGAAATCCTTACCTGTGGATGTTCTTAACGTTGCAACTACTTTCTTTGCCATAATTCAAACTTATTTAATTTCTTTATGAACTGTCATTTTTTTAAGGATGGAGTTGTATTTTTTCAACTCTAATCTTTCAGGTGTATTTTTTTTATTCTTGGTAGAAATATACCTTGAAGTACCAGGCATTCCACTAGTTTTGTGCTCTGTGCACTCCAATATTACCTGTACTCTTGCTTCTTTACTCTTTTTGGCCATCTCTTTTGATTTTTTGAGGGCTGCAAAATTACATACAAATAAATTAAAAACCTAATGTTTTTTTAAATATTTTCTTTAATTTTGAAACCTTATACGCATTCAATGATTTGGCAAAAGTACATAAAAAATTTCAATTCTTTTCTTCATTTAGAAAAATCTTTATCTAAAAATTCAATTTATGCTTATATACATGATATTGAAAAACTTACAGCTTTTCTTGAGCTGCATCAACTGGAACTCACACCTGAGCAGATTGAATTAAATCACCTCCAAGATTTTGTGAGATGGATACATGAACAAGGTCTCAATGCCCGTTCACAGGCAAGAATCATTTCTGGTATCAAGGCTTTTTTTAAATTCCTCTTGCTTGAAGATACAATGGACACAAATCCTTCAGAATTATTAGAATCTCCGAAAATAGGACGTAAGCTACCTGACACCTTGAATATAATTGAAATTAATAATTTGATAAATGCAATTGATCTTAGCACTCCCGAAGGTCAACGGAACAAGGTGATTCTCGAAACGCTTTACAGTTGCGGGTTAAGGGTGAGCGAATTAGTTAATTTAAAAATCTCCAATCTCCACTTTAAAGAAGAATTTATTATTATTACCGGCAAGGGGAATAAAGAACGGCTGATTCCTATCGGTACATCCGCTATAAAATTTATCAATGCTTATATAAAAGAAAACAGGGTTCATCTTACTATCAAAAAAGGCCAGGAAGACTATGTTTTTTTAAACAGAAGAGGTTCTAAGCTTAGTCGGGTAATGATATTTACCATCATTCAACAATTGGCCGAAAAAATTGGTTTACATAAAAAGATCAGCCCTCATACCTTCCGCCATTCTTTTGCTACTCATCTGATTGAAGGTGGTGCAGATTTGCGTGCTGTTCAGGAGATGCTAGGACACGAATCGATACTAACTACAGAAATTTACACCCATCTCGACAGAGAGTTTTTGAGAGACAATATATTGCAATTTCATCCGAGGGCAAAAATAAAATAACCCATACTTTTTCTTTGGTTTTCACGTTCTTCATTTATTAAAACCAATGCTTTATGAAATATTTTAATGCTGAACAGAAATTACGTCTTGCCATTTTCTTATTGTTAACCTTAAATCTTGGTATTCAAGCCGTTCAGCTCGCTGCTCAAACCATACCTAATCAATTTAAAGACCCTAACTTGAATTGTAATTACAACTTAAAAGATGGAATGCTTAATGGTAAATACCTGTCTTTTTATCCAAATGGAAATAGAAAATCAGAAGGGGAATTTAAAAACAATAACAGAATTGGAAAATGGACAATATGGGATTCCACTGATAATAAAATATGTGAAAGAGAATATAAAAATGCCTTTGTTTACAAACAAAACTTTCCCTTGAATCCCAATAATTTCACACTTCTCAATGACAGAGATTCAAATGAAATTATTAAAGAATTTTTTATAAAAGAAGCCATGATTTCCGCCTATTCAAAAATCTGGAGAATGATTTCTGAAGAAAATAATCCAATTTTATTTGAAAATAACAGATTGTCTAAATTGCTCATCAACAGTATGTTGAACGGAAAAATAACAGCTTATGATATAGCAGATGAAGAATTTACAAAACCACTTTCGGTCCTGCAGTTAAAGGAAAAATTTGAATTCGATAAACTTGAAATTAAAGCTTATAAAATAAAAGAGGTCTGGTTTTTAGATACAGTTCGGAAGATTTCAGAAGTCAGAATACTGGGAATATGCCCTATTGCAAAAAGCAAAAATGAAAACGAAGTAAGTCAGAACTTATTCTGGTTTTATTTTCCTGATATCAGCAAAGTTTTAGCGACTGATAAAATCAAGAAAAAATTAATATTTCCAGTTATTACGAATATGGATGATATCTTTGTGTTCAGACATTTCGCAAGTACAATAATAAAGGAAGAAAATCCCTACAATAAAGCTATAAAGGATTATAAAACTGGCAAGGATATTGAAATTGAAGCCGAAAAAATCCAATTAAAGCTTATTGAATTAGAACATGATTTCTGGATGCTATTTACAAAGAAATAAAAAAAGAAAGCCTTTTGAGTTGCTTTCTTTTTAAATTTAAGTTTTCTTTGTTTTTCAATAAAAATATCAAACTTCACAGGTTTTAGCAAAAAATGCGAATCTATGAATTGATTTTTGCATTCACAATTGCTAAAATCTCGGATTCCGTTTGATTGGCCTTGGCTTCAATATCAGCACCTTTTGCTAATATATTTTCTACAAAAACTTTATCTTTAAGGCCACTGGCATTGATTTTTACATTAAGAAAGGCTCCCATTACAGCAGAACGGGCACACAATGCACCTACTCCTGCATCAGTCACTGAATTAGGATTTCCAACTTCTGCCATTGCTTTAATAATTTCAAACGTATCAAAGGCTCTTTGCATGGTTCTGAAGGGGACTTCAGTGGCATATTTGGTTGCTTCCTGAATAGCAGCAGTTCGTATTGCTTTTTCAGTATCAGTTTTTTTGGGGAAAGCAAAAGCATCCATAATTTTATTAAATGCATGGGTGTCTTCATCCACCAGGAACAATAATTCATCTTTAATGTGTTGAGCTTTTTCGGCCCAATCTGAAAACTCTTCCCAACGTTCGTCCCAACCGGCTTTGTGAGAAGATAAATTAGCCACCATAGCTGCCAGAGAAGCACCCAAAGCACCCATATAAGCGGCAATGGATCCGCCACCGGGAGCTGGAGATTCGGATGCAGTTTCGTTGGCAAATGCTGTGCAACTCATATCAATGAGTTTTTTATTTTTGTTTTCAGCTTCCAACACGTATTCTACAATTTTTTCTGCAGGATGAAAAGGTTTTAAATCGTCCAAGCCCATCGATTTGATGGCAATTTTAATTATTTCTTCTTCAGAAATACCCAGCGAACGTTGTTGTTTTGCCAGATAATGCTTTCCTGCATCAATAATAGCACGTTTTGGAACCAACCCAACTATTTCTAAGCCCGTAACTCTGACGCCACGAGCAGCTGCTTTGCTGCTTACTTCGTCAAATGCAATATGAAGTGGTGTATCTGAGATATTCGTAATATTCATTGAAACCTGAGCAATACCGTATTCTTCGATAAACCAACCAATGGCTTTGGTGCCTTTCAAAGTTCCGGGTATCATAACTGGTTTTCCGCTTTCATCTACAACTGGTTTTCCAGTTGCTTGATTACCTTCTCTTTTGGGACGTCCTTTTTCGCGAACATCAAAAGCGATGGCATTTGCCCTACGGGTAGAAGTTGTATTGAGGTTGTAATTCACTGCTATAAGAAAATCACGGGCTCCCACAGCAGTAGCTCCTGAGCGCGCAATACTTTCGTTAAATTGAGTGGGACCGAAATCAGGTTTCCAGTCAGCTGTTGAAATTCTGTCTTTTACGGCCTCGTATTCGCCTTGTCGACAACTTGCCAGATTACGGCGTTTTGTTTCTTTTGCTGCATTTTCGTAACAAAAAACGGGAATACCCAGCTCTTCCCCAATACGTTTACTTAATTTATGTGCATATTCTACCACTTCTTCCATTGAAATCCCTGCAACAGGAACCAGAGGGCATACATCTGTAGCACCAAAACGGGGATGATCCCCTTTGTGATTGCGCATATCAATCAATTCCTGTGCTTTTTTAATAGCTTTGAATGCAGCATCTATCACTTCGTCAGGGGTTCCAACAAAAGTTACTACAGTTCGGTTGGTAGATGCACCTGGATCGACATCTAATAATTTGACACCCTCTGATTTTTCAATTTCATCAGTAATTTGCTTAATCACAGCCATATCGCGTCCTTCACTAAAATTAGGAACGCATTCAATGAGTTTCTTCATTTATATAAGTTTTGGTATATTTTCTTACTGCAAAATTATACATTTTTTACTTTAACGAGCTGCTAAAGCTGTATAATTTCAATATAACACTGAATTAAAAGGACAAAACATATCGATGTAATAATTCAACATCTAAAATTACAGATAAGTTAGAAAATGGAATTGATAATTTTTTTTCCTTAAAGTGGATAAATATGTTTAGAAATTGTTTTTTTAATGCCCTTTTTAACTTAAAATCTATCACATAGTTGCAAGCATATCAAGAATTTCATCTACATATTTTCTGTCGTTTGATAAAAGGGGAACCTTATGCTGTCCACCCAGTTTGCCTTTTAATTTCAACCAATTGTAGAAAGTGTTTTTTGGAAGTGATTTAACAATAGGGAGATGCAACATCAAACTATGATATCGCTTTGCTTCATAATCAGAATTAAGCGATTTGAGGGCATTGTCAAGAATTTCAGTAAAGTATTCGATACTATCCGGTGCATTTTCAAATTCAATCAGCCATTCATGGCAGGCCTTGTTCCCGTCTTTTAGATATATGGGAGCTGCAGTAAATTCAACAATACTTGCATTTGACTTTTCGCAAGCTATTGCTAATGCTTTGATAGCATTGTCTACAATTAACTCTTCTCCGAAAGCGTTGATATAGTTTTTTGTACGTCCTGTAATTTTAATGCGAAACGGATTGAGTGAAGTAAACTGAACGGTGTCACCAATTAAATAACGCCATAATCCTGCGTTGGTAGAAATGATCATAGCATAGTTTACATCTTTTTTTACTTCTTCTAGCGATAGCGTGGGAGGTTTGACTACATCAACTAATTCTAAAGGTAGGAATTCATAATAGATACCATAATCGAGCATTAATAATAATTCATCAGAATGAGGATTGTCCTGAATGCCAAAAAAACCTTCCGTTGCATTGTAAGTTTCCAGGTAGTTCATTTTTGAAGATGGAATCAATTGCTTGAATTGTTCACGATAAGGAAAGAAGTTTACACCACCATGAAAATATACTTCCAGATTCCCCCATACTTCGTTGATATTTTGTTTGCCAGTAATTTCTAAAATTTTCTTTAACAACAGCAAAGTCCATGATGGAACTCCGGATATATTGGTAACATCATGATCAATAGTTCCTAAAGCCATTTTTTCAATCTTGCTTTCCCATTCGTCCATCAGGGCAATTGTTTTGTTGGGTACACGTTGAAATTCTGCCCAGAATGGTAAATTTTGAATGATTATTGCAGATAAGTCTCCATAAAAAGATTCGCTGTAAAATTCATTTATTTTATGACTCCCCCCCAATGCCAGGCTTCTTCCGTCAAATATTTTTGTATCAGGATAATTATTGCAGTATATTGAAAGCATGTCTTTTCCGCCTTTAAAATGACATTCTTCAATAGATTCCTCGCTAACAGGTATAAATTTGCTTTTATCGGAAGTGGTTCCCGAGGATTTTGCAAACCATTTAACATCCGTATTCCACAAAATATTCTGCTCGCCTCTCATCAAACGATCAATGTATGGTTTTAAAGAATTATAATCGTTAATTGGAACTCTTTCTTTAAATTGTTGAAGGTTGGTAATTGATTTGTAGTCATATTGCAGGCCCCATTCAGTATCTTTGGAAGCATACAATAATTTTTTAAACCATTCCTGCTGAACTTCATGAGGGTATTTCATAAAAAGCTCAATCTGGTGGATGCGTTTTTTTATGATCCAGGATAATACGGAATTAATAAGAGCCATAAATTATTAATTAAAAACCAGTACAAACCTACATTTTTTTTCTTTAAAAAACCAGAAAAATTTTTAGGATTCAATTTCGAAATGGCAAATTAAGTTTGAAGTTGATAAATTATTTAAAGCAACTGAAGCATAATTCAGGCTAAGTAAGCATTGTGTGCAAAATGATATTTGTTTGCATTTATTGATTTTATCCAATAAAAAAGCCAGCGTTTTAAAACACTGGCTTTTTTATTTAATGATTTAATTCTTATGAAATACGAGAATAACCTTTCATAATACCACGACTTGATTTAGAGATAAATGATAAAATTTCATCTCTTTCTGAAGTAGCAGGCATTTCGGCTTCAATTACATCTATAGCCTGCGTTACATTGTAGCCTCTTAAGTATATGATGCGATAAATATCCTGAATTTCTTTAATTTTTTCAAAGCTAAAACCTCTACGACGTAAACCTATAGAGTTTATTCCAACATAAGACAATGGTTCGCGGGCACTTTTTGTAAATGGAGGTACATCTTTACGTACGAGTGAACCACCAGATATCATGGTGTGTGATCCAATATTTACAAACTGATGAACTGCAGATAATCCGCCAATTATAGCCCAATCGTCGATAACAATATGGCCGGCTAAAGTAGCAGCATTGGCAAGAATACAGTTGTTGCCGATAATACAATCATGGGCAATGTGTACATAAGCCATCAGCAAGCAATTGTTGCCAATAACTGTTTCCATATTTGCTTTGGTTCCTCTGTTGATAGTTACAAATTCTCGAATAGTAGTGTTATCTCCAATGGTAACAGTAGTTTCTTCTCCATTGTATTTTAAATCTTGTGGTGGAGCAGAAATAACACTACCAGGATATATTTTGCAATTTTTCCCAATACGGGCACCTTCCATGATGGTTACATTAGGGCCTATCCAGGTCCCTTCTCCAATTATAACATTTTTGTCAATAGTAACAAATGGTTCGATAACAACATTTTTAGCTACTTTGGCTTGAGGATTAACGTATGCTAAGGGTTGATTCATGAATCTAAATTTTAATTTAATATTTTTTTGCTTAGAGGCTTGTTATTTAACTTTGATAATTTGTGCAAGCATCTCTGCTTCCATTACAATTTTTGTGCCAACATAAGCAACACCTTTCATATTACATAAACCTCTGCGTATAGGGGTTAAAAGATCAAGTCTGAATATCAATGTATCACCGGGAACTACTTTGCTCCTAAATCTTACATTGTCAATTTTCATAAAATAAGTTGCATAGTTTTCAGGATCCGGTACTGAGCTTAATGCCATAATACCACCAGTTTGAGCCATTGCTTCTACTTGAAGAACTCCAGGCATTACTGGCTCGTTCGGGAAATGACCAACGAAAAAATCTTCATTCATAGTTACGTTTTTCAATCCCACAACGTGAGTTTCTGACATCTCAAGAATTTTATCGACTAATAAAAAAGGTGGACGATGCGGTAATAGTTCTCTTATTTTATTAATGTCAAATAAAGGTGGTTTGTTAAGATCATACTGAGGTGTGTCTTTCTTAACTGATTCAAGCTTGATTTGTTTTTTAATCAGTTTTGCAAATTCAACATTTGAGCTATGGCCTGGGCGACTCACAATTACATGTCCTTTTATTCTTTTACCGATGAGTGCAAAATCTCCAATTACATCTAATAATTTATGTCGGGCTGGTTCGTTGTTAAAATACAATTCAACATTATTCAAAATTCCTTCGGCCAGAACTTCAACTGAAGGTTTGTTAAACAAATTTGCCAATCTGCTTAATTCTTCTTTAGACATGACTCTGTTCACAAATACAATTGCATTATTTACATCACCTCCCTTTATGAGGTTGTTAGAGAGTAAATATTCTAGTTCATGCAAAAATACAAACGTTCGACAAGGAGCAATTTCAGTCTGGAAATTTTCGAGTTTATTGAGAGAAGCAAATTGAGTATTTAATACTTTTAACTCATAATCAATTAATACCGAAAGTTTGAATTCTTTACTGGGGATGATAACCATCTCAACCTTTTTGTCAGGATCGGTATAAGTGATATTGGATTTGATCTCGAAATACTCTTTTACTGCATCCTGCTCTACGATACCTGCTTCCAATAAAGCTTTTACAATAGGCATAGAGCTGCCATCAAGTATAGGCATTTCTGAACCATCCAGTTCAATCAAAATGTTGTCGATTCCTAAACCAAATATTGCTGCTAATACATGCTCAACGGTACTCACTTTTACACCATTCGACTCTATTGTAGTCCCTCTGGAGGTATCTACAACCAAATCAACATCAGCGTCAATCGTTGGAGCGTTCTCAATGTCAATTCGTTTAAATTTATACCCAAAATTAATGGGAGCCGGTTTAAATGTAATGCTTACATTTTCTCCGGTATGTAAACCAGTTCCTGATAATAAAGCTGGTTTTGCTATTGTTTGTTGTTTCTCTGTCATAATCAATTTGCAAAAATAGTAATATTAGATTAATATTAACCTTTTTATATAAAAGATGGATGCATTTTGTTTTGCAAAAATACCTAAAAACTAAAAATGAAATCGTATTTTTTTTAAAATATGAATTATTTTTTAAAATTAGATAGCTAAATCACGTTTATAATATTGAAATTTAGCAAAATGTGATTTTAGGGAAGGTTATATCCAAATAAAAAACGGGGCAATTTTCATTGCCCCGTAATTAATTAACCAAAAACCAATTTTTATGAAAAATTACATGCAAATTTTTTATGCATGATTATGATACAAAGGTATATTCAAACTCGCAATCCTGCTGTTAATGGACGTTAATATATGTTAATAAATGTTAATCCCTGATTATAAAGGGAAACAATCACTAATTTTGTTAACAAATGAACAAGAAAAATATAATATTCATCATTATTTTGATGACTTTTGCTTTAATCGGCTTGGTCGGACTGCAGTTATACTGGATTAAAAATGCCATAGCAGTTGAAGAAGCAAATTTTCGCCGAAGCGTTGATGAAGCCATCTCTATCGTGATTACAAAATTAGAAAAAAAAGAGATAACTTCACAACTAAATAAATACAAAGAGCGAACCATACTCATAAACACCATCGACTCTTTGAATAGATTGTTGTACAAAGAGCAACAAAAATACCCTGGAATTGATGAAGAAAGTCATACCTCTGATGACACCAAAGTTTCAAATCGTAAAATTGATGTTAGTTCATGGGAAAATTATAATGGAGAAACTACCTTATACCATGATACGAGCATTGTAATTACAGAAAATCCTATCTCTAAAGAGCAGAAGAATTCCAATACTAAAAATATTCAGCACCATAAAATTGACATTGATGAGTCTGTACTCAATGATTATACTGTTACAAAATCAAAAAGAGATTTATTGCTAAAAAAAATAAATTTACTGGATGATTTCTTTGAAGATATTTTTAATTTGGGTAAGTTTAAACCTATTGAAAAACGTCTAGATCCCTATTTATTAGATTCTTTAATTTTTCAAGAGTTATTAAAAAAAGGCGTAAAGACCGAATATGAATTTGGTATTTTTAACCCAAGTAGGGGGCAGTTAATTGTTCAGAAAACAGGAAGATACAGCAAGGATTTATTAAATAGAAATTATGCTTATATTCTTTTTCCGAGTGATATGTATCTGAACCCAGAGTATTTAATGCTTTATTTCCCAAAAGAAAAAAGCTTTTTGATGATGCAGTTATGGTTAATGTTAATTGTCTCAATGTCTTTGATTATTATTATCATATTCTCTTTTTCTTATACGGTTTTTACAGTTTTTAAACAAAAGAAGCTTTCTGAAATGAAAAATGATTTTGTAAACAATATGACCCACGAAATCAAAACACCCATTTCTACTATCTCTTTAGCGTGTGAAGTACTAGGCGATAACGATATTGAAAAAACTGAAGCTTTGTTTTCAACTTATATTAATGTAATAAAACAAGAAAATAAACGTTTAGAAACTTTGACAGAGCATATTTTGCAAACTGCTACATTGGAAAAAGGACAATTATTGCTTAGGAAAGAAGAAATTGATTTACACCAAATTATTTCACAAGCAGTTAATAATGTGGGTTTTCATGTTATGCAAAAAAGTGGTAGTATAGAGCAAAAATTAAAGGCAAACAAATCAATTATATTAGCGGATAAAGTTCATATTACAAATCTGATTTATAATTTATTGGATAATGCTAATAAATATTCTCCCGAAAAACCAAAAATTACAATTTCTACTGAAAATAATTCAAAAGGAGTTATTATTAAAATTATAGATTATGGAATTGGGATTAGTAAAACTAATCAAAAAAAGATATTTGATAAATTTAGTAGAATATCTACTGGCAATGTGCATGATATTAAAGGATTTGGACTTGGTCTAAGTTATGTGAAAGCGATTGTTACCAAGCACCAGGGAAGTATTGAAATTGAAAGCGAATTGAAAAAAGGTTCTGTATTTACTGTATTTTTGCCATTCGAATAGTCAAACAGTTTGTAAAGTTGAACGTTAATTAAGTTATAAAAGAAATCTAAGACTTTTATTTTTTGTTATTACTTTTGCAACAATCGCTGACTAAAAAATATTCATTAAAGAATGAAAAGAAGAAATGTAATTTTATGAACTTTAATAATGTTTATTAAATTACGAAATATAAGCTTATAATTATGGAAAATAATAAAATTAAAGTTTTGCTGGCTGAGGATGATCCTAATCTTGGCAGTTTATTAAAAACTTACCTTGAAGCAAAGGGATTCCCAACTCAATTGTGTATCAACGGCCAAACTGCTTTTGATGTATTTAAAACGAATGATTTTAATTTTTGTATTGTTGATGTAATGATGCCAGTTAAAGATGGGTTTAGTTTAGTAAAAGATATCCGCAAATTTGATAAAAAAGTGCCCATCATGTTTTTAACTGCTAAAAATATGCAGGAAGATAAACTAAAAGGCTTTCAGATTGGTGCTGATGATTATATTACCAAGCCATTTAGTATGGAAGAATTGTTGATGCGAATGGAAGCAATTTTACGTCGTACGCAAGAGGCTGAGAAGCAAAATTCTGTTGATAATTTTTATACTATCGGGAAATATACTTTTGATTACAACCGTCAGATTCTAACTTTTGGAGGAATAGAACAAAAATTAACTTCTAAAGAAACCGAGTTGCTAATGGTGCTTTGTAAAAGTGCCAACGAAGTGGTTGATAGAAGTGTGGCTCTAAATAAAATCTGGAAAGACGACAGCTATTTCAATGCAAGAAGCATGGATGTATACATCACTAAACTCAGAAAATACCTTAAAGAAGATCCTCAAATTGAACTATTGAATGTTCACGGGGTTGGATTTAAATTGATTATGAATAGGTAAACTTTAACCATAAAGCATAAATCATAAATTTAATTTCCTAATAACCAATAACCTAATAACGAAGTAACTTAATTCTTATTTCGATTTGATGACAAAAACCGTACGTCGGTTTTTTGCACGATTTTCATCATTTAAATTAGGTAAGAAAGGATTCGATTCACCATAGCCTTTAAAACTAAGACGCAAAGCTTTGATGCCTTTGTCAATCAAATATTCATAAACTGATTTTGCCCGGTTCCCTGATAAAATAAGGTTATCTTTATCGTTTCCAACATCATCCGTGTAGCCTTGTATGTCAACATTTACTTTAGGATGTTCTTTTAAAAACTCGATAAATCCATCAATAATGTTTTTGGATTCATCAACCAGAATGTATGAATTTGTAGCAAAATTAATATCTTTCAATTGATAAGAAGCACCTACTTCGATAGGTTTTATCTGAATGTCAATTTTAACAGGTTGCTGGAAAGTTGCGTCTTTGGCTGATATGTATTTAGATTCGTAAGCATAATCATCTTTTTTAATGGTCAGTAAATAATCGTTTTTTAAAGGAAATACAGCTACATATTTTCCGGTTAAAGAATCCACCGGAATTTCTGTTATCTGTTTGGTTTTGATGTTTTTGAGTTCAATGTGGGCAACAATAGCTTCATTGGTTTTTTCATCTTTTACTTCTCCTTTTATAAAAGCAATTTTTTCTGGACGGGCACCTTCGTACAAATCAAAGTAGAAGATATCCCAACCTCCAATACCTTTAATTTGATTAGAAGCAAAATATCCATATCTTCCATCGGTACTTACAAAAAAGCCGGCATCATCATAGATTGAATTAATCGGATAACCAATATTTTTAGGTTCCTTCCAATTGTATTCATCACCGAGCTTAATAAAGAAAATATCATAACCACCCAAGCCCGGCCATCCATCTGAAGCAAAATACAAAGTCTGGCTATCGGTATGTATAAAAGGTGATTTTTCGTTACCTGCAGTATTCACACTGGGTCCCATATTTATAGGTACTGACCATTCTCCGTCTGAACCTCTTAATGTTTTATAAATATCATAGCCTCCATATCCTCCGGGCCTATCGCTTATAAAATACAATGTCTTTCCATCTGAAGAAATGCTGGGTTGCGATTCCCATGTTTTAGCAGAATTAACATTTTTCCCTAAATTTTTAATTTTATTCCATTGATTATCACCTCTGTTTTCTGAATAGCAAATATCACAATTGTAATAACTCCCACCATCGGTATATTTGCAAATGGTATAGATAAGCATTTTGTTATCAATGGTAAAGGTAGCACCTCCTTCGTTTTCGCTCATATTAAAAGGTTCTGGCATTTCTTCACCCTGGCTGAATACCCCATTGCGTCTTTCACTCTCCATGAACTTTTCCTTGTACTTTTTGTCAGCAGTCTTCCAAGGTGTTACCTCTCCGGGTAATTCCGTACGCCTTGTAAAATAACAATATTCATTATCGGGTGTAATAATTGGTAAATACTCATCTAAATTTGTGCAAATACCCTCCATTGGTTTAGGATCAAAAGGAACCGGATTTTTAAACATCTTATCGTAAAAGGATGCATATTTCAGCATTTGTCCAGCACGCTTATAATCTTCGTCCGACTTGATTTTGTCAACATCTTTCAGGAATTTAGAAAGATAAATAGCAGCTGTATCGTACTTTTCAGCACCGTAATACAAATCACCTAAATAATAATATGCATAAGGGTCGTATTCAGGACAAAGTTCAATAACTTTGCTAAAGTAGATTTTGGCAGCTTTCAAATTTTTATCAGACCTTTTAATGCTGATAGTTCCCAATAAAAAATAAGGCTCGACATAATCGGGTTCTATATCTATAAGATCTCTTAATATTTTGATTGCTTCGTTGTATCTGAAAGCGCTGTATTCATCAACTGCTTTCTCAAACATACGATTCACCTTTTTATTATCTGTTTTCCCACATACAGTTTCGTCCTGTTCCTGTGAAAATACAGCTGTGAATTGCAGTATAAAAAAAAGGAAAAGTAATTTTCTAAGCATTTCTAAATTTGTAAAGTATATAAAGGTTAAGATTCAAAAAAAACTTTTCAATAGAGTCTCGATTCTAAATGATTTATTTTAAAATACTATTTCACTAATCTCAAAAACAATAACTTAAAAACTCAATAAGCATACTACAAACCTACAAGCTTTTTTTCGTGATTACAACAAATTATTTTATTATTTACTTACAATTGAATGTTAGTTTCTCCAAAAGTTATGGATGCTAATTGATAATTTCAGCCTGAATAATTTCGTGCAATCCTGCTTAATTAAAAAATTCAGGAATATCCGGCTACTGATCGATGGGGAGAATTATATGCAATCAGCTTAGGTTTTATATTTCCAACTGATAAAGCATTAAATATTAAAAAGATAGAATTAAGATTCTATAAGTATTTTTGTGCCTGCAAATTCAATACGATCTCCTGTTCTTAGTTTCCTGCGTTTTCGGTATTCAACTTCTTCGTTAACCATAACTTCACCCTCTTCAACAGCATGTTTTGCTTCGCCTCCGGTGTCAACCAAACCTAAAAATTTCATAAGTTTAATAAGTTCAATGTATTCTTGTCCTTGTAATGGATAGTTCATTTTTTTATTTTTTTTGAGGAAAATTAAATAAATGGTATTTAATATTTTATGCCTGACCAATAAAATAGTAGTATTTAAATTGCTTTTATCCTAACTTAACAGTTTTTGGAACAAAAATTGATGCATCTCCGCCATTGCTTACAATATCTCTGATGATGGATGAGGATAATGATGTATGTTCTGGTAGTGATAATAAAAAGACATTCTCAATTTCAGGATACAATTGTTTGTTGATTTGACCTACACGTCTTTCGAATTCAAAATCGGCTGAAGTACGCAAGCCTCTTAAAATGTATTGAGCGTCAACGCTTTTACAAAAATCGATAGTTAAACCACTGTATTCTGAAACGGTGATACTTGGATAATCAGCAAAAACAGATTGAACCCATTCTATCCTTTTTTCGATAGGGAAAAAGCTTTTTTTATCAGCATTTTTACC
Organism: Bacteroidota bacterium; assembly: GCA_037133555.1. Lineage (GTDB taxonomy): Bacteria > Bacteroidota > Bacteroidia > Bacteroidales > JACABE01 > JACABE01. The sequence continues at coordinate 26,545 of JBAXNW010000008.1, read as the reverse complement.
TATGGCAACAATGATCTGGTCGAACAAAGGTACAGCCCTTTTAATGATAGATTCATGTCCGATCGTAATCGGGTCAAATGAACCTGGAAAAACTGCTATTTTCATTTTAAAATTAGATGTTAAGTTATTCGTATTAGGTTATTGGTTTGAATAATTGCTTATTAGGCTATAGGTATTTAGACTGTAATATTTGCTTTACTAATTCTTAATTCCTAATTTTTAATTTCCTATTTACTGATCACTGTTTACTGTTGTTTTGCTTCTTGCAGGAGCTTCGTTAAAAACATAAATCAAACGCAATGTCAACATACTATTGTATTGCGTTCTTACCCAAGAGTATCCTGTAGAATTGGTAAAAGTACGTGTTCTTATGGGTAAAACAGAATAAGCGTATCGGAAATTTAACTTCAGTTTTTTCCATATTTTAAAACGGATATCGGCCAACACATTCACATCATCTCTTTTATATGGACTTGCCAGGGTTGTTGTTTCAACTATTTTTCCATGCTCAGTTTCTTCGATACCTACAGTTCTGCCCCAGGAAAAACCCAGCCCAAAAGTTATTGTTTCTTTGTCTTCAAAGTGTATCATTACAGGAACTTCAAGGTAATTCAGTCGGATATTATAGTAAGGTTCAGCTAAAGTATCCTTTTCCAAATCGGTTTTTTGATAGGCTCCTTTTTGGTTAAAAATAGTTTCGATACTTAAAGACCAATGATTGTTAAAAGGATAAATTGCACCAACCCCTAAATTGAGACCATATTTATGAAAGCCGAATACTTCATCGCCATCAATTTGAGTTGTATTCATTCCAACTATCAGCTCACCTTTAATTCTTTGTGCTTCCGCTTTATAAACGAAAACAGTAATCGTAAAAAATGCAACAACAATATATTTTATCAATTGATTCATTTAAAATAAACTTTACAAAAATAGTATTTTAAAACGGTAAATGTTTGATTTTATTTCTTTAACGACAGCTGTATTCTTTTACGATCTTTGTCTACTTCCAATACCTTTACTTCAACTTTCTGATTCAATTTAACCACCTCATTTGGATCGCGGATAAAGCGATCGGCCATTTGACTTAAATGAATCAAGCCATCCTGATGTACACCAATATCAACAAAAGCACCGAATGCAGTGATGTTGGTGACTATTCCAGGTAATATCATCCCTACATGCAAATCATTCATAGAATTTACATTTCTGTCAAACTCAAAATAATCGAATTTTGTACGCGGATCTCTGCCCGGTTTTTCCAGTTCTTTTAAAATATCTGTAATGGTTGGTAAACCAAAATCACCATTTACAAAGGCTGAAGGAACGATTTTTTCGCGGAGTTCTTTGTTTTCGATCAAATCTTTGATATCAGCTTTCAAGGAAGTGGCCATTTTTTTTACAATATCATAGCTTTCGGGATGAACAGCACTATTGTCTAACGGATTTTTAGCATCTTGTATTCTCAAGAATCCGGCAGCCTGTTCAAATGCTTTGTCACCAAAACGAGGTACTTTCTTTAAGGCTGCTCTTGAAGCAAAAGGACCATTTTCTTCCCGGTATTCAACAATATTTTTTGCCAATGTTGTTCCAACACCTGAAACATGAGAAAGTAATTGTTTGCTGGCAGTATTTACTTCAACACCCACATTGTTAACACAACTTATTACAACATCTTCCAGACTTTTCTGTAAAGCAGTCTGGTTTACATCGTGCTGATATTGTCCAACACCAATAGCTTTTGGATCAATTTTTACCAATTCAGCCAAAGGGTCGGTCAAGCGTCTTCCGATAGAAACTGCACCTCTCACCGTGATGTCATAATCCGGAAATTCTTCGCGGGCTACCGATGAAGCAGAATAAACCGAAGCACCACTTTCGTTGACCATAATGGCTACAATATCTTTTGAAAATGGAATCTTGCGGACAATATTTTCAGTTTCTCTGCCAGCTGTTCCGTTTCCAATAGCAATGGCTTCAATTTTATATGCACTTACTAAGCTTTGTATTTTATTGATGGCTTGCTTTACTTCACTCTTGGGAGGATGAGGATAAATGGTTTCGTTGTGTAATAATTTTCCTTGCTTGTCGAGGCAAACCACTTTGCAACCGGTTCTGAATCCAGGATCTATAGCCAATACATTTTTCTGCCCCAGGGGAGAAGCCATTAATAATTGTCGAAGATTTTCAGCAAATACACGAATGGCTTCTGCATCGGCTTTTTCTTTGGCAATTGTTCGCAATTCTGTTTCCATGGAAGCACTCAGCAGCCTTTTGTAACTGTCTTTTACTGCCATCTGAACCTGCTCTGAACTATCATTATCAGCTTTTACAAAAATTCTTTCCAATATTTCAAGGGATTTCTCTTCGGGAGGGGCAATGTTAATTTTTAAAAATCCTTCGTTTTCACCTCTTATCATAGCCAATACACGATGTGAAGGTGCTTTCATCAGGTTTTCTTCCCATTCAAAATAGTTTTCGTATTTATTTCCTTCTGTTTCCTTGCCTTTGGCAACTTTAGAAGTGATACAAGCTTCTCTCACAAACAAATTGCGAATGCGTTCACGGGCAATTTTACTTTCGTTTACCCATTCAGCAATAATATCTCTGGCACCTGCCAGGGCTTCTACAATAGAGTTGACACCTTTTCCCAGATTGATAAATTTTCCGGCACGTTCTTCCACATCAACAAGGTTCTGGGCCATAATAATTTTGGCAAGAGGCTCTAGTCCTTTATCGATGGCAATGGTCGCACGTGTTTTCCGTTTTGGGCGGTAGGGTAAATATATATCTTCCAGCTCCGACATCACTACAGCCTGATTGATCTGACGAAGTAAATCATCGGTCATTTTTCCCTGCTCTTCAATTGAGGCAATGATGGCTTCACGTCTTTTATCCAGCTCACGGAGTTGAGCTACTCTATCTCTAACTTGAGCTACCTGAACTTCATCCAGTGTACCAGTCATTTCCTTACGGTAACGAGAGATGAAGGGTACTGTGGCACCACCATCCAATAATTCTAATGTTTTTTCAACCTGCCAGGCAGCCACATTCATTTCTGCAGCCAGTATTGCAATATAATTACTTGCCATCATTCATTTTTTTAGAGATGCAAAGGTAAGGAGAAATTTGGAATTGGTGAAATTGAGATTTATAGATTTGGCAATTCCACAAAAGCTAAGTAAAACTGATTTTATAATATTAAGAGAAGAATCTCCCTTTCAATATTTAGTAGCGATAAAAAAATCATAAGTAAGCCTTGTTTCTCAACCAATGATCAGCTATAACCAATGCAGCCATGGCTTCCACAATGGGAACTGCACGCGGGACCACACAAACATCGTGTCGGCCTTTGCTTTCCAATAAAATTGAATTTCCATTTTTATCTATAGTTTCTTGTGCCTGCATAATCGTTGCTATGGGTTTAAATGCCAATCGGAAATAAATTTCTGCTCCGTTGGAAATGCCTCCTTGTATGCCACCCGAGTGATTGGTTTTAGTGGAAAAATCACTGTTGAAACTATCGTTGTGTTGTGAGCCGAACATTTCAACACCGTCAAACCCTGAGCCGTATTCAAATGCTTTTACAGCACTGATGCTGAGCATGGCTTTTGCCATGTCAGCCTGAAGTTTATCAAAAACTGGTTCGCCCAATCCAACAGGGCAGCCTTGTACAGAACAAAAAACAACACCTCCCAATGTGTCACCTTTGAGTATGCATTCTTCTATCAATTGCATCATTTTTACCGAAGCTGTTTCATCAGGGCAACGAACAGGACTATTTTCTATGGTTTCTAAACTTATATTGCTGAGGTTTTCTGCTCTGATGGATCCGATTTGTTCAACATAAGCCTGGAATCTTATACCTTCTCTCAGTAACAGCTGTTTGGCAATGCTGCCTGCTAAAACTCTGGCAATGGTTTCTCTGGCAGAAGCTCTGCCACCACCCCTGAAGTCATAGTTTCCATATTTGACAGTATAAGTATAATCAGCGTGCGAAGGACGAAATGCATGTGATAGCTGATCGTAATCTTCGGAACGGTGATTGGTGTTTTTTACCATAAAAGCAATGGGAGTTCCTGTGGTTTTTCCTTCGAAAATTCCGGAAAGAAATTCAACTTTGTCAGCTTCATCTCGTTGAGTGGTATAAATCGACTGGCCTGGTCGACGACGGTTTAATTCCTGTTGAATGCCTTCAAAATCAATTTCTAACCCAGAAGGACAGCCTTCAATAATGCCGCCAATGGCTTCCCCGTGGGACTCGCCAAAACTGGTCAGTTGAAATATTTTCCCGATTGTATTACCTGCCATAGTATTAGTTATGAGTACTTAGCGTACTTAAAGTTATTAGTTTTGTATTTTAATATAGCCTATTTCTCCAATTCTTTTTTAAATTCAAGAAATGCCTGTTGAATATATTCGTCGAACTGCATGTGGAAATGATCAAAGGCTTTTACGATTTTTTCTCCTTCAGGTGTGAGGCAGGTTTTTCCACCATCTGCGCCACCTCTTTGAGTATCCAGAATAGGAAAGCCTAAGCGTTCTTCAATTTGCTGGAGGTTGTTCCATGTTTTACGATAACTCAGTTTGAGTTTTTCCATAGCTAACTTTAATGAACCGGTTTCACTGATGGCTTTGAGTAATAGCCATTTTCCGTCTCCTAAGATTCCTAATTCATCTTTGGTTTCCAACCAGATTTTATAATTTAAACGGATGTTTTCGTATTTCGAGTTCATAAGTTTATGATTTATAAAACAAAGATACTATATTTTTTAATGAATCAGTTGAATGCATATCATTTTATGGTTATATAAAGTGATATGATTGATGAATCAAAAAATCAAAATATCTTGATAAGCAAAACCTAAATTAGGAACTTACGCCTCCTGCCAGCCAGGCTGTTGAAAAAGCAATTTGTAGGTTGTATCCACCTGTGTCTGCATCTAAATCAAGGACTTCTCCTGCAAAGAATAATCCTTTGATAATTTTTGATTCCATGGTTTTAGCATCTACTTCTTTAAGTTCAACTCCACCTGCTGTGATGATTGCTTCGTTGAAAGAACGGCTTCCAGTGATTTCAAACCGAAAATCTTTTAACCATAACCGAATTCTTTTGCGTTCTTCGGCCGAAATTTGATGACATAATTTATCACCCGAAATTTTTAATAAATCGCCAGCTAAACTGGCCAGTTTTCCAGGCAACCAAAGCTTCAAAACCGACTGGAATTTCATTTTGCCATGTTCGTTCAAATCCCTGAGTAAGCGGGCATCTAGTTTTGGGTCATCGAGGGCAGGTTTAAGGTCGATGGAGCAAACCATCTGTTTCTTGGCTTGAATTTCAATAGAAAATTTTCTGCTTAAAGTAAGCACAATTGGGCCAGTTATTCCAAAATGAGTGAACATCATTTCGCCAAACTCATCCCCTTTTTTCTTTCCATCTATCCAAATGCTGGCTTTTACATTTTTAAGGCTTAATCCTTGTAATTCCTGAGCCGTATTTCCTTTTGTTTCAAGAGGTACAAGGGCAGGGCGTATGGGTGTAACAGTATGCCCTACACTTTTGGCCAGTCTATAACCATCTCCTGTTGAACCAGTTGCAGGATAAGAAGCACCACCAGTGGCTATAATTACTTTATTGGCATTGAATATTGTAGTATTATTAACTTCAACGCCTGAAATTACACCTTCGCTAACGATTAGCTTAGTTACACAGCTTTCTTTTCTCACATCCACTTTAAGTTTTTCAACCCATCTTACCAAAGCATTAAAGATATCCTGAGCCTGCTCACTAGTTGGGAAAGCTCTTTCACCACGTTCAACGGTTATCGGAACCCCTTTATTTTCAAAAAACTCAATTAATTCTTTAGAGAAAAAGCAAGAAAAAGCGTGGCGCAAAAATCTGGAGTTTTCACCGATATGATCCATGAATTCACGCATGGGGGCAATATTGGTCAAATTGCATCTCCCTTTTCCGGTAATACGAAGCTTACGGCCGGGTTGATTCATCTTTTCGAGCAAAAGTACTTTTGCGCCTGATTCTGCTGCTCTGCCAGCAGCCAGCAATCCGGCAGCACCACCTCCTACAACAATTACTTCATATTGATTCATTGAATGGGATGTGCTAAAATAAAAAATTATTGTAAGGATAACGTTTGATATGTATACGTTTTACTTCTTCGTACAGAAAATCTTTCAGTTGATCGATGTTTTCTTTTTCCTTGGCTGATATAAAAAAGGCTGGGGTATTGGATTTAGCCATCCAGCTGTTTTTTAATTCCTCGAGACTAAGGTTGTCTTTGGTTGCAGGTAATAAATCATCTTCATCCTGTTCCACAAAACGATATGCATCTATTTTATTAAACAACGTTATATATGGTTTGTCGCTTGCTTTGATTTCACTTAAAGTCTGTTTTACTACATCAATTTGTTCTTCAAATCCTTTATGGGAGATATCAACAACATGGATTAAAATATCGGCTTCGCGAACTTCGTCCAGTGTTGATTTAAAAGATTCAACCAAATCGTGAGGAAGTTTACGTATAAATCCAACGGTATCCGTTAATAAAAAAGGCAGGTTGCTGATTACCATCTTTCTTACTGTAGTATCTAAAGTTGCAAAGAGTTTGTTCTCAGCAAATACTTCCGATTTGCACAACAGATTCATAAGGGTAGATTTGCCTACATTGGTATAACCTACAAGTGCTACCCTCACCATATCTTCTCTGTTTTTGCGCTGAGTCGACATTTGCTTGTCGATATCTTTCAATTTTTCTTTGAGTAAAGTTATTTTTTCGCGGATAATTCTACGGTCAGTTTCAATTTCTTTTTCACCCGGTCCTCGCATCCCCATGCCACCACGTTGTTTGGTTAAATGCGTCCACATTCTGGTTAATCGGGGTAGTAAATATTGATATTGAGCTAGTTCTACCTGAGTTTTAGCATGAGAAGTTCGGGCTCGATGGGCAAAAATATCTAAAATCAAATTGGTTCGGTCTAAGATTTTGCATTCCAGTTCCTTTTCGATGTTTCTGATTTGAGAAGGACTTAATTCATCGTCAAAAACTGCAATCTGAATGCTTTCTGCTTCGATGTATTCTTTGATTTCAGCTAATTTTCCAGAGCCTACAAACGTCCTGGAATCTGGTCTTTCCAGTCGCTGCATAAACCGTTTTACTGCAATTCCTCCGGCTGTATCCACTAAAAATGCGAGTTCGTCGAGGTATTCGTTTACTTTTTCAACATCCTGATTTTGATGAATCAAGCCTATTAATACAGCTGTTTCTTGTTTCTTTGCGGTTTCTATCAATTTATAATTTTGGTTTTAGGAACGGTGGGTATGCTGAGTTGATTTTGAAAGTAAAAATAAAGAGAGTGAGATGATTAAAAAGTACACCGAAATGATTTCAATATCTATTACCTCTTTTGATAATAGTAAGATTATTTTAAAAACACTAATGATGAATGTTAGGATAAAAACTAAAATTCTAAAAATTCGCTTTGGAATGGCTAATACAAATATACTAATGCCAAGAAATAAGACGATTGTCAGAATTTTACTGAAATCTTCAAAGTTTTTAACTCCAGCTGTTAAGAAAAATAATTGATAAGCTATGCCAAACAAGAAAAAAATAACGCCGGTTTTTAGTAAAATTGAATAGAAATTACTTGGTTTCTTCTTTACATTCATAAAACAAATGGATATTAAAACGTTTTAAATCCAATGATTTCACGTACTTCTTTCATTGTTTTGGAAGCACTTTGGCGTGCCTTTTCTGCTCCCATTAAAGCTACTTTTCTGAGATAATCATTGTCAGAACTTAATTCTAAAATCTTTTCACGAAAAGGTGCAGCAAAAATAACAACATCTTCGGCTATTTGTTTTTTCATATCACCATAGCGAATTTGGCAGCTATTGTACAATTCGTTATAATGTTGGTAAATATCCTCTGCCGAAATAATTTTCATGAGATTAAAAAGGTTTTCCACAGCCTGCGCTTTAGGTTGATTTGGGCTGGTAGGACCTTGGTCGGAAACAGCCTTCATTATTTTTTTACGAATGAGTTCGGGAGCATCTCCCAGAAAAATGCAGGAATTTTCGTTGTCTGATTTTGACATTTTAGTACTTCCATCTAAACCAGGGATTTTGATAAGTTCTTCACCAAAGTTATACGCTTGAGGTTCAGGAAAATAATCAACATTATACAATCTGTTAAAGCGATTTGAAAAAGTCCGCATCATCTCAAGATGTTGTTCCTGATCTTTACCAACTGGGACTTTGGTTGCTTTATGTATAATTACATCTGCAGCCATTAAAGTAGGATAGGTAAGTAATCCAGCATTTACATTATTGGGTTGGCTACGAATTTTTTCTTTGAAGGATGCCACTCTTTCTAGTTCGCCCATGTATGCATTCATATTTAATAATAAATACAATTCTGCAACCTGAGGGACGTCGCTTTGAATATAAATGGTGGCAACTTCAGGATCCAAACCTGCTGCAAGATAATTTACCAATACACGCTTTACATTCCCGTGTAAATCTGCGGGAGTAGGGTGGGTGGTTAATGAATGATAATCGGCGATAAAAAAATAACAATTATTTTGATGCTGCATTTTCAGGAAGTTACGGAGTGCTCCGAAATAATTCCCTAAATGTAAATCGCCCGTTGGTCTGATTCCGCTTACTACAATTTCCATAGTTTGCAAAATTAAGTAAAATTTCTATTTATCCCTCATCTTTGAGTAAATCTTCTACTAATTTCGGGAGTCCTGTCCCGGCTTTTTCTTTTATAATAGTAAGATTGTGAATATAATAATTGTCTTTTGCATTCGGATCAATTAAATATTTTGGGATAGCATGAGGTACATTATCTAACAATCCAGCTGCCGGATAAACATTTAAGGATGTGCCAACAACAATACAAATATCTGCTTTTGCTGACAATTTGGCAGCAGTAACTATCTGAGGTACTGCTTCACCAAACCAAACAATGTGAGGGCGTAATTGAGAACCTTTTTCGCAAAGCATACCTTTTTTTAGCTCCCATCCAGGTAAATCGTAAATTAAATCATCGTCAACAGTACTCCTCGCTTTTTTTAACTCACCATGTAAATGCAAAACATTTGAAGAACCGGCCCGTTCATGAAGATCATCAACATTTTGGGTGATAATCTGAACATTGAATTTCTCTTCTAAGCGACAAATTGCATAATGGGCTGCATTGGGCTCCACCTGCAATAGTTGTTTGCGTCTTTGATTGTAAAAATCCAACACCAGCTCCTGATTGCGTTGCCATGCTTCAAAAGTAGCAACATCCTCTATGCGATATTCCTCCCAAAGACCATCACTGTCTCTGAATGTTTTAATGCCGCTTTCGGCACTTATACCAGCTCCGCTTAATATTACTATGGTTTTCATGAAATTAAAGTGAAATGATATTGTGATTATGAATGGGTAAAGGTAGCAAATTTTTTAATTAAAAAAACCGCTCATTTCTGAGCGGTTTTTAGGCTTTTTTATGAAATAATGATTTGTCTTGTCGGCTTTTCTTTTGCTTCTTCTCTTTTGGGAATTTCAATGATCAAAACTCCGTTTTTATGAGATGCGGAAATTTTGTCATCTTCTACCAAATCGGGTAAGCTAAAACTTCGTTTAAAGCTGCAATAACTGAATTCACGACGAACAATTTTTTCATTGTCTTCTTCAGTTTTTCCTTCTTTTTCTGAGTAAATCGTGAGTGTATTATTGTGAAGATCAATGTTAAAATCTTCTTTGTTTAGTCCAGGAGCAGCTACTTCTATTCTGAAACTGTCCTTTGTTTCTGCAACATTTACAGCCGGCATGCTAAAACTACTTTGATTTTCGATAAGGTTAGATAGAAAATCTTTACCAAAGAATTCATCAGCGAAATTTGGTAAATAACTGTGTTTTCTTAAAATGGGTAACATAATTTTGTCCTCCTATATTTAATGTTGATAAATTAATTTATTTTTCAAAATGCCAATATCAACCTCCATGCCAAATTTAGAAAAATATTTTTTTATCAAAATAAAGTGACAAAATGACATATAATCGAAACCTTAGTGTATAAATTTTGAAAACAGAATATTTTACTATATTTGCAATCAGAAATACTATTCAGCTCTTTAAAAATATAACAAAATAAAATTTGTTAATATGCTGAGGTTTAAATTTATACATTTAGGTATTGTAATATTGTTATGATTAAGTAATTTTGTAAAAATTTGATTATTAGTACATTATAAGTCTAATCATTCAATTTGCGAAATGATCAAAATTTTAGGAAAAGCTAAAATTTTGATGAAAACAATAGCTTAGCTTAAACTTTTTCGATACAGAATTGAAATAATAGCTGAAACGAAGCTGTATAGAATGAATTGCTGCAAAACTTTTTATACTAATCTGATTTGATTAGAATAGATAAGTACTTGCTAATGATAATCATACAAACAGATGACTTGCTTCTGTAATAAACATAAAACTTTTTTCTATTGCTATTGTTAATATAATTTATTAAAAAATTTACTGGAATTATGATAAAGAAATTACTGGTTGCCAATCGAGGCGAAATAGCAGTAAGGGTAATGCGCTCTTGCAAAGAGTTGGATATAAAAACAGTAGCTGTTTTTTCGGATGCCGACCGCAAGGCAAAGCACGTGAGATATGCAGATGAAGCTTATTATATAGGTGCTTCCCCATCTTCTGAGAGTTATTTAAGAATGGATAAAATCATTGAAGTGGCCAAAAGATCCGGAGCCGATGCTATTCACCCTGGATATGGTTTCTTATCTGAAAATGCCGACTTTTCGCAGTTATGTGAGGATGAGGGAATTATCTTTATTGGACCATCCCCATATGCCATCCATACCATGGGAGATAAAATAACAGCCCGTCAAACCATGATGGCAGCTGGAGTACCTGTAGTTCCCGGAACCAAAGAAAAAATTACTTCCGAAACAAGAGCATTGGAAATTATCCGTGAAATCGGTTTTCCGGTTATGATAAAAGCATCAGCCGGCGGTGGTGGTAAAGGTATGCGCATGGTTAAGGAAGAAAAAGAATTAATAAGTGCAATCAGAGGTGCTCGTTCTGAGGCTAAATCAGCTTTTGGTGATGATGCTGTTTATATTGAAAAGTATATTTCTTCGCCTCATCATATTGAATTTCAGATATTGGCTGATAAATTAGGACATACTATTCACCTTTGTGAAAGAGAATGCTCTGTACAACGCAGACATCAAAAAGTTGTTGAAGAAACACCTTCTCCTTTGATGACAGCCGAATTACGTGAAAAGATGGGAAAAGCTGCTGTTGCAGCTGCCAAGGCTGTAAATTATTATGGTGCAGGCACTATTGAATTTTTAGTAGATGATGACCTCAATTATTATTTCCTCGAAATGAATACTCGCTTACAGGTTGAGCATCCCATTACAGAAAGAGTTGTAGGTGTTGATATTGTTCGTGAACAGATTAATATTGCAAATGGCTTACCCCTTACTTACCAACAAGAACAAATTATTCAACGTGGTCATAGTATTGAATGTCGTATTTATGCAGAGGATCCTGATAATAATTTTATGCCTTCCCCTGGTACTATAAAAGAAATTGTTGAACCATTGGGCTTGGGTGTTCGGACAGATGGATATATGTATGAAGGATTTGAAATCCCAATATTTTATGATCCTATGATTTCAAAACTGATTGTTTGGGGCGAATCCCGGCATGAAGCTATTGCCCGTATGAAAAGAGCATTGGATGAATACAAAATATCAGGTGTAAAGACTTCTCTTGCGTTTTTGAGAAGTATTATGGAAACACCTGCTTTTGTGGATGGTAAATACAATACTCATTTTATAGAGGAAAACATTGAATTTTTATTAAGTAAGCGTATTTGCGATACTCACTGTGAGGACATTGCCATGATTGCAGCATTTGTAGAATATCTTACTAAACTCAAAAAAATACAACCTACCACTCAATTTGAAGTCTACACCAACAAATGGAAAGATGTTGGCAGAATAAAAGCAGCTATGCGTATTTAATCATAAAAATAAAAAATAATTATGGAGTTTGAAGCAATTATTGGAGAACGGTCTGCGCAAATCAAATGGCTGGAAAAAACAGGCAATATGCTCAGAATATCAGTGGGTGATACAATTTATGAATTAGATAGCGTTACAACAGGTAATGGTGTTTATTCCATTATTTCTCATGGTAAATCATTTGATATTGATGTAGTTCAGGGGCAAAGCAATAAACATTTTATTGTCAACTCAGATATGAGCGAATACAAAGTTGAAATTGTAGATGCTGAAAGTCGTTATACCAAAGCCATGAACAAGGCCAAAGGTTTTGATGAAGGGAATATTATATACTGCCCAATGCCAGGCAAAATTGTTAAAGTTTTGGTTGCTGTCGGCGATACAGTTGAAACCGGACAAACACTTGTAATCGTTTCGGCCATGAAAATGGAAAGTGAATTCAAGGCATCTAAACCAGGTGTTGTAAAAGAAATTGCTGTTGTTGAAGAAGAAACGGTAAGTGGTGGTCAGAAAATGATAGTCATGGAATAATTATTTCATGATAGAGTAAATAGAAGTTAATAAAAATGTTTCTTTAAACTGCTTGGCAATTCAGTTTTTGAAAAATAAATTGCTGATAGTTAGAAAATTAATAAAAAAGTTTATGTCAACATTAGAAAGAAAATTCAAAGTTTTTGAAGAAAAAAACGAAGCCGCAGAACTGGGCGGAGGTATTGATAGAATCGAAAAACAACATCAGGGTGGTAAATTAACCGCCAGAGAAAGAGTTGAGATTTTGCTTGATAAAGGTTCTTTTGTGGAAATGGACAAATTTGTGGTTCATCGTAATTCCGATTTTGGAATGGAGAACCAAAAGTATATGGGCGATGGCGTTGTAACTGGACATGGGAAAATCGACGGAAGATTGATTTATGTTTTTTCTCAGGACTTTACCGTTTTGGGAGGTAGTTTAGGCCGTGCCAATGCTGACAAAGTAAAAAAAGTGATGGAGATGGCCATGCGAATGGGATCACCAATTATTGGCTTAAATGATTCAGGTGGTGCCCGTATTCAAGAAGGTGTTGAAAGTTTAGGTGGTTATGCCGATTTATTTTATTTAAACGTAATGGCTTCAGGCGTGGTTCCTCAGATATCAGCGATATTAGGACCTTGTGCAGGAGGTGCTGTTTATTCACCTGCATTAACCGATTTTATATTAATGGTAAACCAAACCAGTTATATGTTTGTAACCGGTCCTGACGTTATAAAAAGCGTAACCCACGAAGAAGTTACCAAAGACGATTTGGGTGGTGCACGTACCCACAATGCTACCAGTGGGGTTGCTCATCTTATTGCTGAAGATGATGAGCATGCTATGATGATGCTCCGTGAACTCATTAGTTACCTTCCTTCCAATAATATGGAAGACCCTCCTATGAAAGTCTGTACCGACGATATTCATCGTGTTGAAGAAAAACTCCAAACGCTTGTTCCTGCTGATTCTAATAAACCTTATGATATCAAAGAATTAATAACAACAGTGGTTGACGATCATCGTTTCTTCGAAATTCAACCCTTGCATGCGATGAATATTGTAATAGGTTTTGCAAGACTGGGTGGACGTTCAGTTGGTATTGTTGCTAACCAACCTGCACATCTTGCTGGATGCCTCGATATTATGTCTTCTGCAAAAGCAGCTCGATTTGTAAGGTTCTGCGATTCTTTCAGTATTCCTATTATTACTTTTGTAGATGTTCCGGGATTTTTACCTGGTACTACACAGGAATTAGGGGGTATTATTAAACATGGTGCAAAACTATTGTATGCATTTTGTGAAGCAACCGTACCAAAAATTACATTGATTACCCGTAAAGCTTATGGTGGTGCTTATGATGTGATGTCAAGCAAACATATCGGTGCTGATGTCAATATGGCATATCCTACCGCCGAGATTGCAGTAATGGGTTCAGAAGGTGCTGTTAACATCCTTTATCGTGATGCAAATCCTGAAGAAAAATTACAATACCTTGAAGATTATCGTGAAAAATTTGCCAGCCCTTACAAAGCTGCTGAACACGGTTATATTGATGAAATTATTTTTCCAAAAAATACCCGTTACAAACTGATTGAAGCCCTTGAAATGACTCAAAACAAAAGAGCGTCCAATCCACCTAAAAAACATGGAAATATTCCATTGTAACTTTAATACAAAATAAAAAAAGAGGAAGTTGATGCTTCCTCTTTTTTTTGCAAAATCTTGATGCCTGCTTTGCAAATTTATTAAACGAAAAAGTATTAGAATAAGCTGATTAACAATCGGATATTTAAATAAGTAACTATCATTCCAATGAACAATAATAGGAGGGTTGTTGATTTCTTATTGGCATATTTACCCATAACTTTTGTAGATGAAGTAAGATAAACTTGCATGAAAATTGTAAATGGAAGTTGTATGCTCAATATCATTTGAGAGATAATCAAACCTTTAAAAGGATTTTTGATTAAGAAAATAATACCTAAAGCAACGACTAAAGATATTGCTACCCCAATTTTTGAGTGATTGTCTTTTAAATCGTAGGGCTCGCCAAAAATACCTGCAAATATGGATCCTCCTGCCATTCCTGATGTAATGGTGGATGCAATACCCGCAAACAAAAGAGCGATGGCAAATATATCTGAAGCATGATTGCCCAACAGCGGAATTAATATATTTTTGGCTTGTTGAAGTTCATTTACCAAGACACCACTTTTGTAAAAGGCAGCGGCAGCCAGCAAAATCATTGCACTGTTGATGGCCCAACCAATAATCATCGAAAGCAAGGTGTCAAACAATTCATAATCCAATTGTTTTTTTATAATCTTATCATTTTCTAAATTCCATTTTCGACTTTGAATAATTTCGGAATGCAAGAACAAATTATGAGGCATCACTACGGCACCCAATACACTCATAACGATAATCATACTTCCATCGGGAATGACCGGTTTAACCCAGCCAATTCCTGCTTCAACCCAATTGATATCAACCAGGTATAATTCGTAAATGAAAGATATCCCTATGATAGATACAAAAGCAATGATCCATTTTTCAATTTTTCGGTAGGAATTGCTCATCAACATGATATAGACAAATATAACCACTAAAGTTGCCCCTATTTGAATAGGAATTGAAAAGAGCATATTCAGTGCAATGGCACCACCTAATATCTCTGCCAGAGAAGTTGAAATAGATGCCAATACAGCTGTAGAAAGTACCGGTTTTGAAATCCATTTTGGCGTATGAAGGTTTGCAGCTTCAGCCAGACACAATCCAGTTGCAATGCCCAGATGAGCAACGTTGTGCTGTAAAACAATCAACATAATGGTTGAAAGTGTCACCATCCAAAGCAGTGTATAACCAAATTCGGAACCTGCTGCAATGTTTGAAGCCCAATTGCCAGGGTCAATAAAACCAACGGTAACTAGTAAACCAGGACCTATATAGTGTAATATATCTAAGCCACCTAACTGAGGTTTGTGATCTTTACTTTTTAAATCTTTAATAAAATTTTTAATAAACTGCATACAATGTAATGTCTGATAGTTATAGGACTTAACAATTTTATCAGGGAATAGTTATAAAAAAAGCTCACTTAGAGGGTGAGCTTTTAAATATATAATTTTTAATGTTGAAGATAATTAATCTTAGGTTAAGTCTTTAAACTTATAACTATTTACTATCATAAGCCCATTTGAGCCAAATAGCTCCCCAGGTAAATCCTGCACCAAAAGTTGCAAGAATCAGATTGTCACCCTTTTTTAATTTCTTTTCATAATCATACAACAACAATGGAAGTGTTGCAGCTGTTGTATTCCCGTATTTTTGGATATTTATCATTACCTTATCAGCAGGAAGATCCATACGTTTACCTGTAGCATCAATGATTCGCATATTGGCCTGATGAGGAACCAGGTAAGCAATGTCATCTGCAGTTAAATTATTTTTTTCCATCAATTCAACAGCCGTATCTGCCATTTTTGAAACAGCTGCCTTAAAAACGGGTTGGCCTTCCTGATAGATAAAATGTTCTCGGGCATCAACAGTTGCATGTGAACTTGGTTTTACTGAACCGCCTGCTTTTTGGTGTAAATGTACTCTGCCTGCACCATCGGTACGTAGCAACATATCCATAATACCGATTTCTTCTTCAACAGGTTCTAAAAGAACAGCTCCAGAACCATCTCCAAAGATAGGACAAACAGACCTATCCGTATAATCTACAATGGATGACATTTTTTCGGCACCTACTACAATTACTTTTTTGTAATGACCTGTTTCAACAAATCTGCATGCTGTTGCCAATGCAAAAAGAAAGCCTGAACAACCTGCATTTAAATCAAAACTGAAAGCATTTTTTATACCCGCTTTGTCGCAAATAATATTCGCAGTTGCAGGGAATTGCATGTCTGGTGTAACAGTTGCGCAAATCAGCAACTCAACTTCTTCGGGGGAAGTATTGGTTTTTTTTAATAAATCCAATACAGCTCCGGCTCCAAGGTCACTTGAACCTTTGCCTTCGCCTTTTAATATTCTTCTTTCTTTGATACCGATGCGGGTCATTATCCATTCATCGGTAGTGTCTACCATCTTGCTTAATTCTTCGTTGGTTAGAATATAATCTGGAAGACAAGCTCCTACACCAGTTATCGCTGCTCTAATTTTTGTCATTCTTTTGTGTTTATGGGGTCTTTAATTAGGCTGAGCATATTTTGCCATGGCTGCTTTGATTTTTTGAGGAAGTTTTGTTAAATGAACTTCTCTGGATAATAACAGCATGTTTTTTATTGCAATGTCATTTGAAATACCGTGTCCGATTAAAACGGAAGAATTAACGCCTAAAATTGGACTACCTCCAAAATTTTCGTAATTGAATCTTTTAAAATAATCGTCCAGTAATTTATGCTCAACAAGTAAAGAATACATTGTTTCTATTTGCTTAACAATCACATTTCCAATAAATCCATCGCAAACAAAAACGTCAACATTGTTTTTGAAGAGTTCACGGCTTTCTACATTTCCAACAAAGTTAAAATCTTTGGTATCTTTCATCAATTGAAAAGTTGCCTGACACTGAAGATTGCCTTTTTCTTCTTCTTCACCTATATTGAGCAAACCAACTCTAGGATTTTTAATGCCCATTACATGTTTCGCATAAATGTTACCTAAAATAGCAAATTGATACAAAACATCGGGTTTGCTATCGGGGTTTGCTCCAATATCAAGGATGAGGCTTAAACCTCCGTTTTCTTTAGGGATAAATCCTGAAACACAAGGACGGATAACACCTGGGATGGTATTTACACTGTACATGGCACCTACCAGTGCTGCACCTGTGTTCCCTGCACTCGAAAAAGCATCAATTTTTTTGATTTTTAATAATTTGAAACCAATACTAATGCTTGAATTTGGCTTTTGAGTATATGCTTTAATTGGTTTTTCGCCCATACCAATAACATCTGGTGCATGTACAATGTCAAAATCTTCCAAATTGGCATCAAATTCTTTCAATTTTGAGATGATAATGTTTTCATCTCCAATTAAAACAATTCTATCCGATTTAGATATTTCTTTTTGAGCTAGTATAGCACCTTTAAGCGTAGCATCGGGAGCGTAATCGCCACCCATGACATCTAATCCAATTTTCATTAACTTGAATTTTAGTTAAAGAAATAGTAAGCTGTTGACAACTATGCGGTTGCTTGTTTTTCGATCGCTAATTTACCTTTGTAGTATCCACATTCAGGGCATACTCTATGGTAAAGTGTAGGAGATCCACAGTTTGAGCACACTGCGATTGTTGGTGCTTCAGCTTTGTCATGTGTTCTTCTTTTTGCTGTTCTCTGTTTTGAGAATCTGTGTTTAGGATGCGGCATATAGAATTATTATTTAATTTGTTAATTTAATTATCTGTTATTAATCCTTTCAAACTATCCCATCGTGAATCGGGCTCTTGTTGAGAAAGTTCATTTAATTTTTTTATAATTTCAGGATTACATTGCGTATTCCCATTTTCATCTTCGGGATGTATCTTTTTTATAGGAAGCATCAAAACGATGTATTCATATAAATAGGCAGATATATCTATTTGATATTCAGATTCAGGGATAATTATTATATCATCACTTACTTCTTCAAATTTTTCGCCCAACTTTATTATTAAACGTTCCTGCTTGTCAATAACAAAGTTGAAATTATCTAAGCAACGATCGCACATAACATTTACACTTCCCGTAATTGCAAAATCAAGAACCAGCATTCTTTCTTGTTTATCTAATGTAAGATCCACATTGATTGAAGCTTGATCAATTTCGGTATATTCATATTCAGCAAAGAATTTACCATCAATATCAAAATGATAAAGATGTTTATCTAAACTTAAACCACTGAAAGGCAATATAAATTGCTTTAAATATCCCAAAACATTTATTTTTTTAGCAAGTGTGCAAAATTACAAATATTATTCTTATCAACAAAGATTATAAGTTGATTTTTATTAAAAAAATATAAATAACTGATTTGTAATAATTTGAATTTAGCCAAATAGTTTTGAAAATACTTGTTCCACATTGCTTACTGCAATGATTTCGATATTGTATTTCGTTAATTCTAAGCCTTTTAAGTTGTATTTTGAGATAAAAATTCTTTCAAATCCAAGTTTGTCTGCTTCTGCAATGCGTTGATCTATTCTGTTTACTGGACGAATTTCGCCTGAGAGCCCAACTTCGGCAGCAAAACAATCTTTGGCACTAATGGCAATATCTTCGTTGGATGATAGGATAGAACAAATTACAGCCAGATCAATAGCAGGGTCATCCACTTTGATGCCACCGGCAATATTAAAAAATACATCCTTAACGCCCAGCCTAAAGCCATGGCGTTTTTCAAGAACTGCCAATAACATTCCTAAACGTTTGGTTTCGAATCCAGTAGAAGAACGTTGAGGCGTTCCATAAGCTGCAGAACTTACCAATGACTGGGTTTCGATTAACATGGGGCGCATGCCCTCGATAGTGGCTGCAATGGCAGTTCCACTGAGATTTTCATCTCTTTGCGATAATAAGATTTCGGAAGGATTGGATACTTCACGCAATCCGCTTCCTTGCATTTCGTATATACCCAATTCTGAAGTAGAACCAAACCTGTTTTTAACTGAGCGTAAAATACGATAGCCGTAGTTTCTGTCGCCTTCAAACTGAAGTACGGTATCTACCATGTGTTCTAGTAGTTTCGGACCTGCCAGGTTGCCATCTTTGGTGATATGCCCAATCAAAAAAACAGGTGTTCCTGTTAATTTTGCATAGCGCTGCATCTCAGCTGCACATTCTTTGATTTGTGAGATACTTCCTGCTGATGAATCGATAATATTTGTCTGTAAGGTTTGTATAGAATCAATAATGAGTAAATCGGGCGTAATTTCTGCAATTTCTTGAAAAATTTGCTGGGTAGATGTTTCCGTTAAAATATAACAGTCATTATTGTTTGATCCTACTCTTTCAGCACGCATTTTAATCTGTTGTTTGCTTTCTTCGCCACTCACATATAACACTTTGCAATTTTTGATATTCAACGCGATTTGTAACATCAAGGTTGATTTACCGATGCCCGGCTCACCTCCAACCAAAATCAATGAACCTGCTACCATTCCGCCACCCAACACCCTGTTAAGTTCCTCATTGTTGGTGTCTTTTCGCGAATCCTGTTCATATTTAATTTCGTTGATTAGCGTGGGCTTGCTTTGTTTTTGTTCAGTCTGACGATTCCACTTTTGATCTTTATCTCGTTCTACAATTTCTTCGACATAAGTATTCCATTCCCCACAGGATGGACATTTTCCTATCCATTTAAGCGATTGAACACCACAGTTCTGGCAAAAGAAAAGCGTTTTGGTTTTTGACATGGATTTAATGCATGAATTTATTTTTCAAAAGTAATCATTTTTTTATCAAATCAGAATACACTTTGTTTTCTAAATTATGTAAGTTTTCTAAAATAGATACCAATGGTATCAATAAAAATTGTAAATTTGCAAACTTATTTTAAGGCAAGTAATTAATTAACGCTCATTATTTTTATGCTGAACAGAAGATACTTACGTACCAAAGTGATGCAAGCATTGTATGCTTTTTTTCAATCAGACGACGATAGAATGGATATTGCTGAAAGAAACCTGATCAAAAGTATCGATAAACTTTATGAGTTGTACATCTATCAGCTTTCGTTATTGGTTGAACTGATTGATTTTGCCGAGCGTAGAATGCAAGAAAATAAGTTGAAACACATTCCTACTACCGATGATTTACATCCGAATTTACGTTTCATCGAAAATAAATTCATTCATCAACTCAAAAACAATATTAATTTTCAACTTCATTTTAACCAGTTAAAAATCAATTGGTCAGAAGATCAGGATATGTTTCGTTCTATTTACAATAAAATTATAGAAAGCAAATCTTTTTTGGATTATATGAATTTGGAGCAATCTTCCTATGCTGCTGATAAAAAGATCATCATCTCGATTTTAAGAAAATTCATTATTTCAGACGAAGCTTTACAAAATTATTTTGAAGATAAAAATATATATTGGGCCGATGACTTCCTCACGGTATCAATGATGGTATTAAAAACCATTGATAGTTTTAAGGAAGAGGATGGAGAATTTTTTACGTTGCCACAGCTTTATAAAAATGAAGACAGAAGCAATGCCGATGATGATAAGAATTTTGTAATAGACTTATTCAGAAAAACCATCTTAAATGCCGATAAATTTGAAAAACTAATAGCCGATAAAACAACAAACTGGGAAGTTGAAAGAATTGCGGTTGTTGACAATATTCTCATTAAAATGGCGTTGGTAGAATTGCTCGAATTTCCTTCGATACCTGTTAAAGTTACCCTGAATGAGTACATTGAAATTTCAAAAGGCTATAGCTCTGATAAAAGCAAGATTTTTATCAATGGTGTGTTGGATAAACTCATAGATGATTTAAAAGCAAATAAATCCATCAGTAAATTAGGCAGAGGTTTAATCGAAAATAATTAGTTGTTAAATTCCTATATTTTAAATAATTATGAATATTAAAATAAAATTATTATCAATAAGTATTTTACTTTTTGTAATTACAGCCTGTAACCATCATCCCAACGAAAGATTATCATCTGATTTGGTCAATAATCCCAATTCTGCGTCCGGAAACCAGGATGCTTCAGCATTGCCAAAATTTCAGTTTGAGAGTGATATT
Source organism: Bacteroidota bacterium (assembly GCA_037133555.1). GTDB lineage: Bacteria > Bacteroidota > Bacteroidia > Bacteroidales > JACABE01 > JACABE01. The sequence continues at coordinate 5,224 of JBAXNW010000008.1, read as the reverse complement.
CACGATTTCGGAAAAGTAATTGAAGGCGAAAAGCTGAGTTATAGTTTTAAATTTAAAAATATTGGCAATGCTGATTTAATTATTGCAACAGCCAATGCCAGTTGTGGTTGTACGGTTCCTGAATTCTCCAAAGATCCTGTTCGCAAAGGCGGAGAGGGTATTGTGACTGTTACTTTCAACACCAGCGGTAAGAATGGATTTCAGCACAAAACAGTTACCCTGGGAGCCAATACACAACCCAGCAATTTTACCTTGCACATCAAAGCAATGGTAACTTCACCCGAAAAAAATTAATAATCAATTAATAATAAAAACAATGAACAATCTATTAAACATCATTTTAATGTCACCTCAACAAGGCGCTAAAGGTGGCAGCGGTTTTGAATCTATATTTTTCTTAGTAGCAATTTTTGCTGTATTTTACTTTTTTATGATTCGTCCTCAGATGAAAAAAACCAAAGAACAAAAAAAATTCAGAGAATCTCTTGAAAAAGGACAGAAAATTGTTACGATTGGTGGAATTCACGGTAAAATAGTTGAAATGCAGGAAACTACTGCAATTATCGAAGTAGAAGGACAAAATCGTTTAAAAATCGAAAAATCAGCCATTGCATTGGATAATTCTTCTCAATTGCAAGAAGCAAAGTAAGTTAGATTTTTTAACTTACTATAGTGCTTGACATAAAAATAACTTTATGTAAAAATAATAAATCTCAATCTGCTTAGATTGAGATTTATTGTTTAAATTTGAAAAGTGGAAACAGATTTTAAAATACTAGCGAATAAAGTAATAAATGTCAATGGATTACCAAGCAAACAAAAAGTAATTGTATTTTCATTTTGTTTGTTTATTTCATTGTTTTTCTGGTTGTTAATCAAATTTTCAAAAGACTTCCAATTAACGGTACGTTGCCCTGTTAGCTTTGTGAATCTTCCGACTGACAGGGTTTTGATGTGTAATGCTGATACCAGTTTTCTCATTACCATCAAAGCACAAGGCTTTCAGCTTTTATATTATCAGCTTTTTCAAAAGAAAAACATTCTTAAGCTGGATGTTGCACAAATACAAAACAATAGCAATTCAAGTGATTCGATTTCTTACCTTGGTTACTCTCAATTAAGTAAATTAATAGGCAAACAAATTGATTTTAATTACGAAATCATCAATTTCCTTCCCGACACCTTTGCCCTTCATTGGGAAAAGGCTTTTTTTAAAAAACTTCCTGTTAAGCTGAACCTTACTATCAGTTACCAAAAACAATATCAATTGTATGACACGATAATGATTGAACCCGATTCAATTTATGTAAGTGGTACCATCGCTGATTTAGCCCAGCTAAATTATTTCGTCACCAAAAAGCTGGTTTTAAACAATCTATGTACCTCTCAATATCTGTTTCTTGATATCGTTCAGCCTCCTCATCTGTCTAAAATAAAAATGTTTACTGAAAAAGTAAAACTAAGCATAGCTGTTGAAAAATTTACTGAAACTGAAATTGAAGTTCCGCTTACTACTTTAAATAACACTGGTAAAATCAAGTTTTTCCCTGAAAAAGTAAAAATTACGTATCAGGTTGCATTGAAAGATTTTAAAAAAGTAAGTCGCGAAATGTTTGAGGCTGTTGCTAATGTTGACCCATCAAAAACCAACGATGATTTTAATGTAAAAGTTGAGTTGCTTAAATATCCTTCATTTGTAAAAATAAGCAAGATCTATCCTGAGAAAATTGAGTATATCATTTTTAAATAAAAAACGATGTTGAAAATCGGTTTGACCGGAAATATTGGGAGTGGAAAAACAACGCTTGCTAAGGTATTTAAGGTATTGGATATCCCGATTTATTCTGCTGATTATGAGGCGAAAAAATTTTTAGCCCATGCCGATGTTTTAAGCAAATTGTATCAAAACTTCGGGGAGGGCATCATGACCAACGGTCGTATAGATCGTAAAAAGCTGTCGGATTTGGTATTTGCGGATCCTGCTTCCTTGCAGTTTTTAAATCAATTGATTCATCCTTTGATTAAAACCGATTTCGAAAACTGGCTTAAGCTGATGCCTAAAGACTGTCCATATATTATTTTAGAAGCTGCCATTTTATTCGAAAGTGGGTTTGATCAATATGTTGATAAGACAATTTTAGTAAGTTCCCCCCAAAATATTTGCATACAACGTGTTGTAGCCAGAGATAAAGTATCAGAAGCTGATGTTATGAAGCGAATGAACAATCAATGGGATGAAGATCGCAAACGAAAATTGAGTAATTATGAAATAGTAAATGATGAACATCGCTTACTCATCCCTCAGCTCCTCGAAATTCACAATAGTTTAATCAGCGATAAAGGTTAATTTGCCCTGTCTTTCTAATTATAGATTGCTGGTTAATTCCCGTTTGATACGTCATTACAAAGGTATATACTCCTTGTGGTGAATCGTTTCCAAGAAATTTACCATCCCAGCCTATTTGTATATTGCTGCTTTCAAAAACCTGCTGTCCCAGGCGATTGTAAATATATATATTAAAATCTTTTACTTCTGTGGCAGATACTCCTTTGAAAACATCATTCAAACCATCTCCGTTGGGCGTAAATGAATTGGGCATCCAAATATCTGTAGTGCCTCCAAAGATTATGACTTTGCTGATACTATCCGTGCAACCAAAAGGGCTTGTTACATATAAGGTGATATGTGGGTTAGCGCCGGCCTGCAAGCTGTAAACAGGATTGGATTGATTAGAAAACTCCAAATTGAAATCAATAAACCAGCTAAAGCTGGTTGCCGGGCTTCCTGTATACCTAAAATGAATATTTGCACCTGCCATCGGAAGTTCAGGACTGTAACTAAAATCGGCTTGTGGTTTCTGATGGACGGTAATTTGTTTGTAAACCGTATCTAATCCACAAACAGTACTGCCTATCATACTGTATTGTATCGTAGAAAGCGGTTGAACTGTAATGCTTTGATTGCCAGAACCTGTACTCCAATAATAGGAAGATGAATTAATGGCTGTTAAAGTAATACTGTCACCGGCACATATTTCATCAGGACCTGTTATTTTTATCGATAGCAGCGGATTTACCATAACTGTACTAAAAATTGTATCTCCCTGGCATCCATATATACTTGTTTCAATTACATAAATCTGGTAAATACCACCAATATTTCCCCATCTAACAATAATACTGTCTTTTATGGGATTAGAAATAATAAGACCTCCATTGATATGCCAATTATATGCTGATCCTGCACTCCCATGAACTTTATAATTACGGATGGACCCAATACACACACTGCTTTCTACCTGAGCATTGACTGCAAAAGCGAAAATGATAAATAGCAATATGAGTAAATACTTCTGCATCTATACTAAGCTTATAGATTTAAAGAATAGCAAGGATTAAAAATTTCAATTATTAATCCTTGCTTAAGTTTTTTTAAATTAGTTGTGCCAAATTCCTGAAGTAGTTGGTTTTGGATGAACAATGACGGTTGTAGATGCAGTTAAACTTGGACAACCACCAGGGATACTACTCACTGTTAAATGATAAGTGCCAAGCATACCTAAAGTTGCATTGCCTGAAACTGAAGGACTCTGAGTTGTAGCTGTAAATCCATTAGGACCTGTCCAGTTATAAGTTGCACCTATTATGTTGGAAGATAAACTCAATGCATTCGTTTCGCAAACAGCACCGTTGTTGCTGACTGTTAATGCTGGAGCAGAAACTAATGTATACACTACATTACTCGATGCATTGCCGCAGGGAGTATTGCCTACAACGGTTAATGTAAAGTTTTTAGAACCGGCTAATATATCAGCAGCTGTGATAGTATATACAGCTTGAACAACTGTATTGTCATTAAAACTACCACTACCATTCGTGGTCCAGGATTGAGAAACGGCATTGCCTGCAGAAGCTCCTGATAATGTTATGGTTGTCCCGGCCATTGCACATATAGTCTGATTGCTGCCAGCATTGGCAGTTGGAGCAGCTTTAATACTTATTGCAACAGTTTTGGCATCACCTATACAACCATCGGCTGATGTTTCAATTACCTGAACGGTATAGGTTCCGGTAGTTGTACCCCAGCTGATGTTTACATTATTTCCTGTTCCTGTAATACTTCCACCTGAAGCTGGCGAAATGCTCCAAGCAAAAGTGGAGGCTGTTAAAGGAGTAACTACATTGTAATTTTCGGTAGAACCGATACAAACATTTTGTGTTAAGGTTTGATTTTGTTGACTCTGTGCAACAAAACTTAAAAGTATCAATAAACTAAATAGGGTAAAATTTTTCATGGCTTTATTGTTTTAATTAATAAATTATTTTTATTATTTTTAATGATTTTCTATTGTAAATCTGATTAAATTAATAATTATGAAAGATATTTGATGTTAATGGTTTCGGTAGTATCATTACATTCAAATTCGCACTTACACTTGTTCCCAAAGATGTTGTGAAATAACAACTATAAGAACCTGCATTTAATGAAGAAACATTTATTATTGATGGATTCTGACTGTTGGAAGTAAAGCCATTAGGCCCAGACCAGAAATATTGAGCACTGGGGATTAAATTTGCAGTTAATTGGATTACTCCACCTTCACAAACAGGAGTATTGCAGTTGATGTTAGGAGGAATAATAGTGCAATTGGTAGATCCATTCCCTGATATCTGAGAAAATGTAATATTACAAGCTTGATTTGAATAGTTGGTGATTAATAAGATATAGTATTGTCCTATAATAGTATTAGGTAAGTAACACCATTCCTGCCAGCTTGCGTCATAACTGCAATCGATGATATTGCCAGCAGGGTAATTTATTGATGCTCCAGTTGTATGATGCGAATTGTGAAGATGTCCTGTTAATTGAGCTACACAGGGAAGCGTATACGATGTAAATGGACCCCAGCAAATAAAATCAACATCTTTTTGAGGGGTCGTATGAATTTCGAACTCTATGTTGCCACTCTGAGCAACCTTTAAATAATACCATGCCGGATTGGGAGTGCTTCCTAAACAACCATAATTGGGACCTGATTGGCCAATTCCAGCATTTACACCTGCTGGAAATGTAAAAGCAGTACTCCCTGCACAAAAAGGAGTAGCTAAATTACATAACATCCCTTGTGTGTATATTTTAGATGTTAAGAATAAGATTAATAATAATAAATCACAGCCGTCCGAAAGTTTTTATAAATAGAGAAAATAATGGCTAAACCTCTTT
>JBAXNW010000007.1:0-92895 GCA_037133555.1 Bacteroidota bacterium | reverse complement strand
TAAAATAATACTTATGTTAAAACGATTTTTTAATCTTCTTGTTTTCATTTTTATCTTTCAATACATTGCTTTTGCTCAAATTCCAAATGGTTATTACAATAATGCAGCAGGATTAAGCGGTGCTCCTTTAAAAACTGCACTTCATAATATTATAAAAGGGCATACGATGAGATCTTATGCTAATTTATGGACTGATTTTCAAATTACTGACAAAACTGCTGATGGACATGTTTGGGACATGTATTCTAATTGTGTATATATTTTTTTAACAAATCAATGTGGCAACTATACTGCAGAATGTAGTTGTTATAATAGGGAACATTCCATGCCAAATAGCTGGTGGGGCGGAACTCAAGACACCATGTATACGGATTTGTTTCATTTAGTACCTACTGATGGATGGGTAAATAATAAAAGAAGCAATGACCCTTTTGGTGAGGTTGCTAATCCCACCTATACTTCACAAAACGGCAGCAAAATAGGTCCTTGTTCTTTTGCAGGCTATACAGGTACTGTTTTTGAACCTATCAATCAATATAAAGGAGACTTTGCAAGAAATTATTTATACCTGGCAAGCCGTTATGAATCAAGAATTAGCTCATGGACTTCACCAATGCTTGCAGGAAATTCATTTCCGGTTTTTACAACTTGGGCTATTAATTTATTGCTTCAATGGAATGCTCAGGATACTGTAAGTCAAAAAGAAATTGACAGAAACAATGCTATCTATAGTATTCAAGGTAACAGAAACCCATTTATTGATCATCCTGAATATGCAAATTTAATATGGGGTGGTGGTTCAATTATATTTGTTAATTCTATCAACGTTCAAGCACAAGGAGGAGGCAGTTCAATTACAACTCAGGGAGGAAGCCTCCAAATGTCAGCGACTGTTTTACCTGCCAATGCTACTAACAGCACTTTCACCTGGTCAGTTAAAAATTCGAATGCTACTATTAACGCAAGTGGTTTACTGGCAGCATTAAATGACGGTATCGATACAGTAGTGGCAACGGCTAATGATGGTTCGGGTGTTACAGGTATGAAAGCTATCAGTATTTCCAACCAGGGGAATAGCATTAACTATATAGATTTAACTAACAAAGTATTGATATACCCCAATCCTGTAAAAAACGAATTAAACATTGATATCATCAACACAACTATACTTCCCGAAAATATTACGATTACTGATATCAGGGGGAAAGTTGTTTATCATATAACAAAGGTAACTGCTCATCAAAAGCTTGATGTTGCTTCACTCGAAAGTGGAATGTATTTCGTTAACCTCAGTGGGAAAAATTGCAAATCAGAATTTAAGTTTATCCGATAATGTCAAAAATAAGAATAACCAAAGAATTCAAATTCGAAAGTGCGCATGCCCTATTGGGTTATGATGGGCCTTGTAAAAATATACACGGTCACTCATATAAAATGGCTGTAACATTGATTGGAGAACCTATCCATGACGCCACTTCACCCAAGAATGGCATGGTAATGGACTTTGGCGAATTAAAACAAATTGTAAACGAGAGTATCGTTAAACCATTTGATCACGCTTTGATTTTAAATGCCAATACAAAAGAGGTTCAATCAACTGAAGTAAAATCCTTGTCAGGGAAATTAATACTGGCTGATTATCAGCCAAGTTGCGAAAATCTCTTGATTGATTTTGCCGAGAAAATAAAAAACAAACTTCCTGACAACGTAAGTTTATTTAGCATTCGCCTGGACGAAACTTCAAATTCCTATGCAGAATGGTATGCGGAGGATAATAAATAAACTCAACAGATTAGCATTTTAATAGAAATTTCATTTTTTTTATCCAAAAAAATTGAAAATATTACACATCCCCAAGCTATTCAACTATTTTTTTGAATACTACACCCCTATTAATCTTTTTTTCAGGATAATTTTATAAAATTCAAATAATTAATAGAAAATTTCATCCGCTATGATTTAATTTTATGTAATTTTGAGTTTTAAATAATGAAAGGTTTATATACAACCTAAGATGCTTAGAAATTTATTTTAATCAAATTTAAAACCAATGTTTTATGAAAAAGATTATTATCCAACTTATCGCAAATTTAATAATTATTCATTTTGCGATTACGGCTCAGGCTCAATGGACTACACAAACAAACGTCAACACTCTTGTGTCTTCTAATCAAACATCAGATTGTCAATCTATCGGAATCAGCGATGGAAGTACCTGGGTTGTTTATTGGAAAGAAGTGGCGGCTCCTGTTTATTATGAAATGAGAGCTCAATTGATCAGTTATAATGGAATCAATTTATTGGGACCACAGGGTATAGTTGTAAACAATACAGTAGCTATGAGTTCATCTACCAATACCTGGTCGATAACTACAGATGAAACCAGTTGTCTTTACGTTGGCTTAAATGGTTCCGGTACAGGAAATGCTGTATATGCTCATAAAATTTCAACATCAGGCGCTCAACTATGGGGTACACAAGGTATAATGCTTGGAAGTGGTTATGATGTTAAAATTCTTCCAATGCATAACGGTGAGGCTATCGTATCCTGGATGCCAGGGAATGAAGCTGTTTTTCAGAAAATTACTACATCAGGAACAACTGCCTGGACTACTCCTGTAACAGTTTACCCTACAGTTACCGGGCACAAAACAAGTATTGGAGAGTTGGCGGTATTGACGAACAATGATTTTGTATTGATCATTCATGATAGAGTTGGATATTCTGTAAATTCAACAATGTTTGCCCAACGTTACAGCAACAGTAGTGGAACAGCAGTTTGGCCTGCTTTGCTTCCTATTTCGACAAGTGCTACTTACTATAACAAGCGTTACGATGTTTTTTCTGATCAGGATACCGTTTTTATTGGATATTCAGCAGCAGTAAGCTCTGCATTTTTTTCTTATTTACAACGAATAAATCCATCAGGTATTGTCCCCTGGGGCTTGAATGGAGTCGGATTTTCGACACAGTCAACATATTATGAGAGAGCTACTAGAACTGCACACCAACCCGGTTCACAATTTATTTGGTCAATGTGTGAGTATACCCCCACATCTCAATCGAATATGGGTGAGTATGTACAAAAATTTGACAAAACCACAGGAGCTAGATTATTATCAAACAATGCAAAAATGGTTTTCGCCATAGGTACAAGCGATAATAGTCATAAAGGAAGATTGCAGTTATTGAATGATAAACCTTTCTTTATTTATTCCGAAGGAACTAACAACGGGGGTTTACCTATTAATCTAAAAGTAACCTTATTAGATACTGCAGGAAATTTTGTATGGCCTAGTCAAAGTTTGTATATGGCCACTTATGCCTCTACTTACAAATCGAGAGTAGATTTCTCTGGTTCTTATCTCAATCAAGGGGTTTGTGTATGGACAGAAGACAGGGGAGCCGGAAGCAGAATTTATGCTCAGAATATCGTTCCATGTTCACCTCCAACTGCTAATTTTACATTTTCCATTAACCAAAATACAGTTAATTTTTCATCACCCTTTGGTTCAACTGATACTGTTAGCTGGAAATTCGGGGATGGGGGAACTGGAATCGGTGCCAATACATCCCATACCTATGCTAATGCTGGAACGTATATAGCTTGTCAAAAAGTTAGCACTAACTGTGGAAAAGATAGTATTTGTAAAACGGTTGTAATTTGTGCTCCACCCATTGCAAATTTCAGTTTTACTGTTAACAATGGACATGTTAATTTTTCATCATCCTATGGTTCAACAGATACTGTTAGTTGGAAATTCGGTGATGGGGGAACTGCCATCGGTGCGAATACAAGTCATTTCTATGCTGACTCAGGAACGTATATTGTTTGTTTGAAAGTAAAAAATGCATGTGGTAAAGATAGCATCTGCAAAAATGTTGTAGTTGCATGTAATATTGCAAACCCTTCATTTACATATAATATTAATCAGTTAACTGTTAATTTTCAAAGTACATCACTGAATGCAGATAGTATTAAATGGAATTTCGGAGATGGCACCAACGATACTGCCAGTTCACCCCAACATACATTTCCAAATAGTGGGAGCTATCAGGTTTGTTTAACAGCTAAAAACTGGTGCAGTACCAATACTTATTGTACTCAAATTAACGTCTCAGGGCTTGGAATTTCAATGCTAAATGCCAATCAAGGAGTCTCGATATTCCCCAATCCGACATCTGATGAATTAAATATCAAAATGGCTGATGGAACCTATCAAGTCGAAATATTTGACCTTATTGGGAAAAGCATTTTTACAAAACAATTATTTATCAGCTATTCATCTGCAAAAATCAATGTTAAAATCTTGAAAGATGGCATTTATCTTATCAAGTTAAAAGATGCATCAGGAAACATCAATGTATCAAGGTTTGCAGTAAAACATTAGATTTTTATCTAACATAAGCTTTAATGGTAGCACAAAATTTCCCTTCAGCTGCACCATAAGGTCGAATTGTGTATATTTTAATGGTGGCAGGAACAATAAAGGTTTCGGCATAATGAACATGAAAAGCTTCAAATTCATGGTCGGGACTTTCAATTACAACTTCAGCACCTTCCACTAAGTTTAAGACATTGACTCCATGTGGATTATAATGTGTTACTTTCTGAGTGAACCAATGACGGCGCGTTTCTATGAACTCAAGCTTATGTAAACCTGTTTTCTCTTCTTTCCAACCATCGCCTTCAGCTATCAATGAAACCTGATTTATTAAATTAGCCTTGGTCCATGCTGTATTTCGGCCCCATTGTATTACTTTTTCGCCATGTTCAATATTAATGGGTCTGGGCCTGCCATCAAGACCTAATCGATCCCAATCCCAAAGTTTGAAAGTAAATATATAAGGCGTTGCACTTATTTCCAATACCATGGCATTCGCACCCGAACAATGCACTGTACCAGCAGGAATCAGGAAATGATCATGCTTTTTGGCTTTCCATTTCTCCACATATTTTTCTGCTTCAAAGCTTCCCGATGTTTTTGAAATTTGCAAGGATGATATCATTTCCTGTGGCTGTATATTTTCTTTCAAACCCAGATATACAAAAGCATCTTCAGCAGCATCCAGCAAATAATAACTTTCGTCCTGGGTATATTGTATGCCGAAATTTTCTTGAATATAGGCCATCAAAGGATGAACCTGCATACTAAGATTTCCCCCTTCCATGGTATCTAAAAAATCAAAACGAATGGGAAATTCTGCTCCAAATTTATCATATACTTGATCTCCCAATAATTCTTTAGGAGCAAAGAAAACCAAATTAATAGCTGGAGTTTCAAATAAAACATCACCGAATTTTAGCTGTAAACTATTTTCTTCGGGTACACAATCGAAACACCAGGCATAATTTTCCACGTTTTTGTCTAGGTCGCAGACTTCTTTCATCCATTGTCCTCCCCAGGGTCCAGGATCAAAAAAAGGAACAAGCCTAAAAGGACGATGAATTACATTTGTTAAGCCTTGTCGGTATGCTCTACCATTGAGCATTTTGGGCATTTTTGCATTCACTGTATCCAGTACAAAATCCCATTGTAACAGGATGTTTTTCTTAATCTGATCACAAACCCGCCAATCGACAAAATAAGCTCTTTTGTATTGCAATGAAGCAATTTCAGTTTTGTTATCCGCTCCCAGATTGTTGACTTCATTGCGCCGAAAACGCAACTGTCCTTCCCAACGAGGCATGTCTAAATAGAGGAGAATATCAGCTTCAGCCAACAATGTTGCTCCTATACCATATACCAAGATTACCCCTTTTTTAATATTTTTAATTTTATCCTGCAGCAATCGCATTTTTTGAATATCAAAAAACTCATCTATTTGCAATTTTGTTATAAAGCCAAAAATTTCGTCATCGGTAGTATCAGGATAAACGAGCTTATCAATTTCTTCATGAGATTTAAAGGCTTGCGATGCATAAAAAAATTGGGATGGCTGTAGTGCTTCGCATATTTCTGATGCTACAAAATCGTAAATCCCTGTGTATGTTTCAGCAATGATAATGATTTTATCCTGGTTTAACTGCTCACAAGCTTGTTTTAGCTGATGAGCAATTGCTTTCCATCCAATGTAGCATTCATTATCATAGCCTTTTACATTTACAAAAGGTAACTTATCGTAATTGGATTTCCCTGATAATAAATACTTCATGATTTTAGCTTTGGATTGCAAAAATATAGTTATCTTTGATACTTTTTATGAATAAATAAATAAATAAATCCTTCAATGAATAAAAGAATTGCTATTGGTGTAGATATTGGCGGACATCACATTGCATGTGCAGCGATAGATATTGATAAAAATGAATTGATTGCCTTTTCGATGGCAGAAGAAAAAGTTGACAATAAAGCATCCACCGAAGAAATTTTAGATGTCTGGACAAAAGCATTACAAACAACACTCGCTAAAATAGATGCATCTTCATTAGTCGGCATTGGCTTTGCCATGCCGGGCCCTTTTGATTATGCCAATGGAATAGCATTGTTTACAAAAGAAGTAGAAAAATTTGAGCATCTGTACAATGTTAATATTGTTACTGAAATAAAAACCCGTTTATCTTTATCTGATGATATTTCTATACGATTTATCAACGATGCCACCGCATTTGGAATTGCTGAAACATGGATAGGTGAAGCGAAAAATGAAGAAAAAACCATAGCACTCACTCTGGGAACAGGTTTTGGTTCTGCCTATTTTGACAAAGGTGTCCCTATATTGGAAGGAGATAATGTTTCAAAACAAGGTTGCTTATGGCATGTTGCCTTTAATGGCGGTATCGCCGATGATTCTTTTTCTACCCGATGGTTTGTCAACAATTATTCTCAGCGAACGGGAAAAACGATGAATGGCGTAAAAAACGTTGCGTTGGAAGCTAAAAATAACAATACCATAGCCCTTGAATTGTTTAAGGAATATGGTACAAATATGGGTATATTCTTAAGCCCATGGATGAAAAAATTTGAAGCAGAAAGTATTGTCATCGGAGGAAATATCATAGGTGCTTATGATTTATTTGGCAAATATTTAATGGAAACACTTCACTCCAATAACATTATAGCTAAGATCTATTTATCTGAATTAATGGAAACTTCAGCCATAGTGGGTGCAGCAAGATTAATTGATGAAGATTATTTCTTAAAAGTAAAATCATTGTTACCAAAAATGTAATATTAAAATTAATTATTATGACAAAAAAAATTAATTACAATTATTTATTTCCAGTGCTCATGTCGTTTCTCGCTATGAGTTTTTGTGATCTCGTCGGTGTTGGTGTTGACCGCTTAAAAGACGATCCTACAATCAGTGATGCGATGAAAGGTTTTATTCCTTTAATACCATCGGCCGTATTTATATGGTTCTTAATCCTTTCTATCCCGATTGGAATTACCCAGGACAGAATAGGCAAACGCAACATGCTTAATATCGGTATATTAATTACAGCACTGGGTTTATTGATTCCTTATTTCTTTGCTCCCTTTGCCGCTATTATAGCTGGATTTGGCCTTTTAGGAATCGGCAATACCATCGTTCAGGTTTCTGCAAATCCTTTATTGGTCGACGTTGTTCCTTCCAACCGAACCTCCAGTTTTTTAAGTTTCTCACAATTTGTTAAAGCAGTTGGCTCCATGGTGGCTGCTCCTTTTGCAGGATGGTTGGCAATTCAATATGGCGACTGGAAATTGATGTTTCTTGTATTTGGGATAGTATCAGTTATAACAGCTTTGTGGCTAGGTATGATTAAAATTGAAGAAACACGCAATGTCGAAAAAAGAGCGACTTTTTCTTCTTCTTTCATGCTGCTGGGAGTTGGCTCTATTGCATTAATGGTGTTGGGTATTTTTCTTGTAGTTGGAATAGATGTGGGCATCAATGCTGCTTCTGGTCAGTTTTTTATGAACAAATACGATTTAGCCAAGGATTCTACTTTTGCCCAATCAGCGCGTAGTTTTTATTTCTTTGGTAAAATGGTTGGCACTTTCTTTGGTGCGCTATTGCTTGTGAAATTAGCTTCCCGTTCTTTCTTATTATGGACTTCGCTTGCCTCTCTGGTAACCATTATTTTATTACTATTCGCACCAGGTCAAAATTTAGGCATTGTTGTGATGTTTATGATTGGCTTAACTGTTGCAAATATTTTCCCACTCATTTTCTCAATTACTGTTGAAAAATATCCAACCAGGGCTAATGAAATTTCAGGATTAATGATTTCTGCTGTATTTGGTGGAGCAGTGATCCCTGCTCTCATTTTATGGTTGTTTGATAAAGTAAGTTTTACTTCAGGTATGCTTGTACTGGTCTTTTCAGCTGTGTATCTAGTTGGGTTGGCTTTTGCCAATTTAAAGAAAACTACCTAAGCATATTTTAGATTAATCTTCTTTTAAATTCAGCACAAACGATAGCTGCTGCTACCGAAGCATTCAATGATTCAGCCTTGTTGCCGGGATTTTCGGCATAGGAAGGGATATACAATTTTTGCGATATATATGGAAGAAGTTCATCGGAAATACCCTTGGATTCGTTACCGATGACAATCAGTCCGTTTTTACTTAAAGTCTGACTATAAATGTTTTCACCATTCAACAAAGTTCCGTAAACCGGAATTTCGCTGGGAAGACTTTTAAAAAAAACAGCCAAATCAGTATATTGGAGATTCACCCTAGCAATAGAGCCCATGGTGGCCTGCACAACTTTAGGATTGTAAACATCTACAGTGTTTTCAGAACAAATAATCGTAGAAATTCCAAACCAGTCTGCAATACGGATAATGGTTCCTAAATTCCCAGGGTCTTTGATTTCGTCTAGCACAAATATCAGTTTCTCAAAAGCTGAGGCTTCTATAACTTGATTTTGAGGGATTTCCACCAAGGCCAACACCATATTGGGTGTGGTAAGTCCACTGATTCTTTCCAATTCTGAAGCTGTAACTTCTGTAACAGCAATACTTGGATTAATTTTATGAGCGTCTGACCATGTATTTACAGCAAATATTTCAAGGATATTGAAACGACTTAGCAATAATTCGCTCACCAATTTATCGCCTTCGGCTACGAATTGTTGATATTCTGCTCTGAATTTATTCATTTTCAGCGCAAGAATGTGTTTGATGGTGTTTTTTGATAGCATCTTACAAAAATAAAAAAAACCCGGTGATAAAACCGGGTTTTTACAAAATTATGTTGAAAAACTAATTATTCAGCAATTACTTCAAAACTGATTTCAGCTTTGATTTCTTTGTGAAGATTAATTTTTGCTTTATAAGAGCCTAATTCTTTGATTGATTCGCCTTCAATATGAATTTTCTTGCGGTCAATTTCGTAGTTGAATTGTTCTTTTATGGCTTCTGCAATCTGAATTGAATTGACAGAACCATAGATTTTTCCAGATTCACCAGCTTTAGCACCTATTTTAACCACTATATTTTCGAGTGCTTTGCAAAGTGTTTCTGCTTCAGTTTTAACTTTTTCCAATTTGAATGCACGTTGTTTTAAATTTTCAGCGTGAATTTTTTTATTGGTAGCTGTTGCCATTACGGCAATTTCTTGAGGGATAAGAAAATTACGTGCATATCCGTCTTTTACTTTAACCTGGTCATCTTTATAACCTAAGTTTTCTACGTCTTGTTTTAAAATTACTTCCATTGTGTTTCCCTCCTTATTTTAATAAATCTGCTACGTAAGGTAATAAAGCAAGATGTCTTGCTCTTTTAACTGCTTGCGATACTTTTTTCTGATATTTATTAGAAGTACCGGTTAATCTTCTTGGAAGAATTTTTCCCTGTTCGTTGATAAATTTCAATAAGAAATCTGCATCTTTGTAATCAATGTATTTGATTCCGCTTTTTTTGAAACGGCAATACTTTTTCTTTTTGGTTTCAACCGCAATAGGGGTTAAGTATTTGATTTCTGAACTATTGTCTGCCATTGTTTTAAGTTTTTAAATTAACAATTTTTAATTTGATTCGTTGTTTTCTACTACTACTTCTGCTTTTTTACTGGCATTGAGATTGCGTCTTTTCTCGCTATAAGCTATAGCGTGTTTATCGAGTTTTACAGTTAAAAATCTCAATAAACGCTCATCACGTTTGTAAGTAGTTTCTAAATCAGCTACAAGAGTTCCTTCGGCTTTAAATTCAATAAGATAATAAAATCCTGTTGATTTTTTTTGAATAGGGTAAGCCAGTTTTTTCAATCCCCAATTGTTTTCATAAACAATCTCAGCTCCTTTTTCTTTCAAATAGGCCTGGAATTTTTTTACAGTTTCCTTCATCTGATCATCAGACAAAACGGGAGTCATAATGAAAACTGTTTCGTAATTGTTTAACATTGTGTTTTAATTTTTAAATGATTATTAAATTGATTTTAAAAATGGAGTGCAAAAGTACGAAATATTTTTCAAACAAGTGGTATATATTTGATTAAATATTTTTTAGGCCTTTTCCTTTACCAGTCCCATTACCCAGGCAATCATAGCTCCGGCAATTGCCATCATAAAGGAATAAGTAATAATATCAACAAATACAGCCGAAATATTTTGAAATGTTGTACTCATAGAATATAAACTGAAATCCATAGAAACAGCTATCAGTAAACCAATAATTCCGCCATGTTTTATTCCTGAAATTACACCTTTGGTGTTTATCCAACTAAAAATCAATGACAGAAGCATACCACAAGCGAGATTAGATAAAATCATCGCCCACCAGATCATTCCTTCCATTGGTCTTGCAGAACATTGATTGTAATTAAGCATCATGAAATCATTCAACAATATTCCATAAACCAACCATCCTAAAAAGAAGTAGGTAATACCACCTATAACTCCTCCCAATAATATTTTTTTTGTTTTCATTTGATTCTTTTAATTTTTAAGGTTGTTTCTACTTATTTTAATAAACTGTCTTTTTTATAAATCTTAGTTTTTATAAATTAATATTTCCCGATATCTTCAATAAATTCATCCACTTTTTCTACCAATGTAGCCCAGGAGCATACCAATCGAACAGCAGACTGTTCAGTATCCATTTTTTTCCAAACATAAAATTCATATTTTTCGGATAATTGGTCAATCAAGGCGTTAGGTAATATAGGGAACAGCTGATTTGACTGTGGTTTTGTAAGAAAAGAATAGCCTTTTGCACTGAGAGCATCCGCTATCTTTTTCGACATATTGTTGGCATGGGAAGCCAGTTCAAAAAAAAGTTCCTCTTTAAACAATTCCAGAAACTGAATACCCATCAGTCTGCCTTTTGAGAGCAAAGCGCCTCTTTGCTTCAGATGATAGTTAAAATCTTTTTTAAGACCATCATTGACAATAACTATCGCCTCTCCCATCATGGCTCCATTTTTGGTGCCTCCTATGTAAAAAACATCGCAAAGACGGGCAATATCTGCCAATGTAAGATCATTGTCATCGGAACACAAAGCAGAACCCAATCTTGCACCATCCATGTACAAATACAAGCCATTGCTTTTACATACTGCCGATAATTCTGTCAATTCTGTTTTACTGTAAATGGTTCCAACTTCAGTAGAATTGGAGATATAAACCATTCCAGGTCTTACCATGTGATGGTCTTCAGCTTTGTTGATTTCAGCCAACACATCTTTAGGCTTTACCTTTCCATCACTGGAGGCAACCAATAGTATCTTATGCCCTGTTGCTTCAATGGCTCCAGTTTCATGCACATTGATATGACCGCTATTCGCAGCGACAACCCCTTCAAAGGATTTTAATGCAGCTGTAATAACAATGGTATTGGCCTGTGTTCCGCCGGAAACAAAGTGAATTTCCACATTTTTATTGGCAATTTTACTTTTGATGGCTGTTTTGGCTTTTTCACAATAAACATCATCGCCGTATCCTTGCTGTTGTTCATAGTTAGTTATTGTGAGCGCTGCTATCATTTTTGGATGAAAGCCTTCACTGTAATCGTTTCTAAAACTGTATTGCTGCATGTATTTTAATTTATAAAGTTATAAAGTTAAAAGTTTATAAAGGAGGTCTGTTCAAACTTCTCGCTTTTAGTTGAGCATAAATATCGGTAAATGTGTTAATAAAGTTATTGTTTTCCCTCTAAAATTTTCATTGCGACATCCAAATAAGTGTAAATATCCAATGGATGGTGATTTTTGTAGGCTTTGTCTCTTGTATGTCCCAATCTCACAACCACGGCATTCATTTCAGGTATAACAAAAATATACTGACCCAATATACCTCGTGCATAGGTTACTTTCATTCCTTTGTAATCAGCTATCCACCAATGTAGGCTATAGTAGTCCACTTTTGCTTTGTTTTCGTCCATTAAAAATGTATCGGCTTGTGAAAGCTGAGCAATATAAGCGGATGAAACAATTTGCTTGCCATTGCATCTTCCGCTGTCGAGCAGTAATTTTCCGATTCGAGCAAAATCTCTGGCATTGGAAGAAAAACAACAATACGATTTTTCCATACCGTCTTTTTTGTCCAGATACCAAAGGGCATCGTGTTCTGCACCCAATGGCTTCCATATTTTTTCGGATGCATATTCTGCAAGGCTTTTCCCAGTAGCTTTTTTAAGAATAAAAGCCAGCAATTGAGTATTTCCACTCAAATAACTAAACTTTTTCGCTGGGTTTTCAGTAACTTTTAAGTCGAAGATCAATTTTTGCAAGTTGTCTCCATAATAAGCCTGTGTGGTTTTTGAAAACGGGCTCCCGTAACTCTCGTCCCAGTTTAAGCCTGAACTCATGCTGAGCAAGTCTTTAATCCGTAATTTCTTGCCATACCCATTATCAAATTCAGGAAAAAACTCAATTACTTTCTGGTCGATACTTTTTATGTTGCCTTCATCAATGGCGCAACCCACCAATAAAGAAATAATACTTTTGGTAGCAGAAAAAGCATTGCTCAAAGAGCTGTCGTTGTAGTTATCCCAATATTCCTCGTAATGAATAGAATCATTTTGAATCACCAAATAAGCCACCGTTTTGTAGCTTTCCATTTTTTTGTGCAAGGAATCGGCAATGACAAATCCATTATAACTATGTGCAATTTTCCATGGAAGCGGATTTCCTGCTTTGATAGCCCTTGTTTCAAAAATATCATGATCATCAATATCAACATATTGGTAAATCAGGGCTTTTTTAAGATAGCTAGGTGAGAACAAAAAAGCTATAGCAATAAGTAGGAAAAAGATGCCGATGCCTTTAAAAATTTTTTTCATTTATCCTTTTTTAGCGTTTAATACTTTTTTTACACTTTTTATCTAAATATTCTTTGATTTCTTCAGGTAAAATACTTTTCATACAATGACAATCATTGGTTTTTTTGCAATCATTACAAGCTTGATCTTTTACAAAATATCTTGCATTTGTCCCTACAGGTTTCCATCGACCTGGGTGCATAGGCTTGATAGGCGGATAAATCCCCAGTGCAGTCTTGCCCAAAGCAGCTGCAATATGCAAAGGACCTGTACTCGCTGCAATCAATCCATCGGCTTGTGCAATAAATGAAATAAATTCCGCAAGACTCATTTTCCCACAGAGATTTGTGATTTCATCGTACTTATCAAGAATTTCCGATTGCATCAAAGCTGCTTCATCAGAAGTTCCTGAAATAAAAATCTTGTATTTATCCTTTGGCAAAATTTCAATCAATCTGGCAAAATTATCCAAACCCCATTCTCTGGCACTTCCTTTGGATTTTGGGTGAATTATCAGATTAAATTTCTCTTTATCCAGCAAAGCACTCATTTCTTGAGGCAAAATCTTGGTTTCGTGTAAACCATAAAAGGAGGTTATCTGGGTTAAATTAAACTCTTTTTCAATCTTTAAAGCTTTTAATAGCTTAGTGTTCAATTGCGATTCGTGCAAAATGGAATTTCTGCGTGATAGTCTCACTAACTTATTACAATTAAACCAATGATACGTTCGGTTCGTAGTTCCGATTCTGTATTCTATCCCTGCTTTCTTTGCCAGAACAGCAATTTCTTTTCGTGGGAATACATGAAGGATAATATCTGCTTTGTATGTTTGCAGCATTTCAACAGCTTCTTTTTCGGGAAGTTGACTAAGAGCAGTCCAGTCAATAAATTCGTCAATATGTTCGCTACAATCAATAAGATCTTTGGTATAAGCGCTTCCTAAAAAAAAGATGTATGACTTGGGCATGTATTTTTTTAATATCCCGGCCAGCGGCAATGTAAGCACCACATCTCCAATGCTGTCTGTTCTGCTGATAATGATACGTTGAGAATTCATATATAACTGATTGGAAATTTTGTTATTGAGCTATTGGGTTATTGGTTATTTTAAATGCTTAATCCCTATTTCTGCATAATTCTCTTAGTTTAGCGTATTTCATAAAACTAGCAAAAGCAGAGATTCTACAGACCAAAAAACCAGGATAGCCATCTAAAAATCCAAGTTTAATAAAATAATCTCTGATAAATTTTAGGATAGGGCTGAAAATAATTTTTAAAATTCCTGCTTGCTTTCCTTTTTGAAAAGCTTCCATGGCTGTTAAATCGGTGAATTTATTGGCCTGGTTCAGATGCTGTTGGATTGTATAATAAGAATAATGGAGTAAATCTCCTTTCAAAATACCCAAGGTCGAATCAGTTGCCATTATCACTTCTTCGTGAATATTTCCTTCCCATTTTCCTTTCTGTTTATTCCACAACCGAAGTTTGGAATCAGGATACCAGCCACAGTGATAAATCCAGCTTCCACAATAATTGGTAAGCCTTTTTACCTTATAGGCATCCAATTGATTTCCAGTATTTTTTAAGATAATAATTTCTTTTTGAAGTGTTTCGGACAATGCCTCGTCTGCATCTACAGAAAGAATATAATTATAAGCTGTCAAACTATTCCCATAATTTTTTGTGGCAGCATAACCTTCCCATTTCATTTGAAAAAACCTAACATCCAATGAACTACAAATTTCAGCCGTTCTATCGGTAGAATAGGAATCAACGACGATGATTTCATCGGCGATGCTTTGTAACGAACGGATGCAGCGTTCGATATTCCTTTCTTCATTAAAGGTGATAATAACAGCAGAGATTTTAACCATAATTCAAGTTTTCAATTTCAAAAGTACACAATAAATCGTATAAGTTGGAAATTGATTACGTATTTTTAACTTCACAAGAGCATTTAACAAAATATTTATTGAAATCTGTCCCAAACCTCATATCCTGAATTACAGGAATTCAAAAGATTTATAAGTAAACTATTTTAATAGAAGAATGATTCTAAATCTCTTTTTTGCATTAAATATTTAGCCTTTTATTTTGTTTAAAAGAATTTTTAAAAATAATCATTTAAAAAAATAATTTAACTAATTTTATCGAGGTAATTTACATTTAAAACCCACAACGGATTTTTTTATTTTTTGTCATTTTATTAAAGATCTAAATGTTTATGGATAAAGCTATTATCATGGAAAATATTACTCGTCAGCTCGAGTTAATTGTTGAACAAAACAATTCGACCAAGGCTTATGCCACTAAGATTCCTCAGATTGATATGGACATTATCAAAGCCAATATTCGAAAACTTTACGAACAATATTGTGAACTGGAGAAAGTAAATCTAGTTTTGACTGTTGAAAAAGCGAAGGAAAAACAGCAAGAAATTCCGGCTGTGATTGATGAAATTAAAGAAACACCCGAAAACCCACTTATTATCGTTCACGAAAAAGAAATCATTCCAGAAAAGCCCCAATCAATGATTGTTGACGGTACGATTGAAGTTGTTTTTACACCTGAGCCCAAAGCAATTGTTCACGAAAAAGCATTGGAGATCAGAGAAGAAGAAAGCCCTGAAGAGAAGCCTATTCCTAGTCCCAAAGTTGAAGCTCATATTGATCTATTTGGGAATGCAACGGTCACAACCATTGCAGAAAAATATAAAGATGACTCAAAATCCTTGAACGATAAAATTCAAAAAAACAAAACTGAAAAGAGTATCAGTTCAAGAATGCAGCATACTGCTATAAAAGATTTAAAATCAGCAATTGGCATCAACGAAAAATTTCTTTTTATCAATGAGCTTTTTAAAGGAAACATGAAAGAATACAATGATTCTATCTTACAATTAAACGATTTTAAGTCAATGAAAGAAGCTGAAGATTTTCTGGATGATTTAAAAGCAAAATATAAATGGGAGGAAGATTTGGTTGCTTTTCTTACTTTAAAAGATTTTGTTGAGAGAAAACACTTATAATAACAAATCGGTTTATAATGTCTGAAGGGAAACTTTTTATTTTTTCAGCACCATCGGGAGCTGGCAAAACAACGATTGTAAAACAATTATTGGCACATAATCCTTTACTTGAATTCTCTATTTCAGCATGCAGTCGTGCTATGCGTGATGGTGAAAAAAACGGGAAAGACTATTATTTTATAAATGCCGATGACTTCAGAGCCAGAATTGCAAACAACGAATTCCTGGAATGGGAAGAAGTGTATGAAAATCAGTATTATGGAACCTTGAAATCGGAATTGGATAGAATCTGGGCAAAAGCCCATCATGTAATTTTTGATGTGGATGTGGTTGGTGGTCTGAATATTAAAAAAGCATATCCCATTAGTGCCTTATCTGTTTTTGTGATGCCACCAACTCTTGAAACCTTGAAAAGCAGATTGCTGAACAGATGTACTGAAGATGAAGAAAGTATAAAAAAACGCCTAGAAAAAGCCAACTGGGAACTTGGTTTTGCAGATCAGTTCGACACTATTTTAATCAATGACAAATTAGAAGATTCTGTTATCAATGCTATTGAAATCGTTGATAATTTTATTAACAGCTAAACTCCCATGCAAAAAAAAACAGGTTTGTATTTTGGTTCTTTCAATCCTATTCATATCGGGCATTTGATAATTGCAAACCAAATGCTTGCCAATTCTGATATGGATGAAATATGGTTTGTAATATCACCCCACAATCCTTTAAAAGAAAAAAAGAGTTTATTAGAAGATCATCATCGCTTAGCTTTGGTAAAAATAGCCATTGACGACAATCCTCATTTCAAAGCTTGTGATATTGAATTTAAACTGCCACAACCCTCCTATACCATGCATACATTGGTACACCTTGAAGAAATCTATCCTCAGCGCTTGTTTTGTCTTTTGATAGGATCCGACAATTTGAGTGATTTCCATAAATGGTTTAATTACGAGGAAATATTGAATCGCTATCAATTGTATGTTTATCCTCGCCCTGGTTTTGATGGTGGCGAATTTGCCAATCACACTTCTGTAAAATGGGTAGCATCTCCATTGATGCAGATTTCTTCGAGTTATATCCGAAATGCTATACAAAAAGGCAGATCTATGAAATATTTACTCCCCGACAAAGTGCTTGATTATATTTTGGAAATGCACTTTTACGAATAATAAACTACGAATGCTTAAAATAGGAAACATCCTTATTCCCAATTTCCCGCTTTTACTGGCTCCCATGGAAGACATTACAGATCCTCCATTCAGGGCATTGTGCAAAAGATTCGGTGCTGATATAATGATTACAGAATTTATCTCTTCGGAAGGTTTAATTCGGGATGTAACCAAAAGTATCGAAAAACTTGATTTTGACGAAACCGAAAGACCTGTGGGCATTCAGATTTTTGGCCATACGCTGGAGGCTATGTGTCTGGCAACAGAAGTAGCAGACAAAGCCAATCCAGATTTTATCGACATCAACTGGGGTTGTCCGGTAAAAAAAGTAGCTTCTAAAGGTGCAGGATCAGGTATTTTAAATGACATACCCAAAATGGTAAAAATAACAGCAGCCATTGTTAAATCAACGCATTTACCTGTAACTGTAAAAACCCGTTTAGGTTGGGACGAGCAAAGCAAACCCATAGTAGAAATAGCTGAACGATTACAGGATGTTGGCATACAAGCTATCAGCATTCACGGCAGAACGAAAGCACAATTATACCATGGTGAAGCCGACTGGACTTTGATAGGAGAAGTCAAAAATAATCCACGTATGAAAATTCCTGTTTTTGGAAACGGTGATATCAACAGCCCACAAAAAGCCAAAGAAATGTTGAAATATGGAACTGACGGTTTAATGATAGGAAGAGCTTGCATTGGAAACCCATGGATTTTCAGAGAAATTAAATATTTTTTCGAAACTGGAAATCTATTACCTCCACCCAATATGAGTGAGAAAGTAAATATTTGCAAAGAGCATATCCTCCGATCAGTAAAGTGGAAAGGTGAAAAAGTAGGTATTTTCGAAATGCGTAAACATTATTCAGGTTATTTTAAGAACATTCCTGACTTTAAACCTCACCGTATGAAACTAGTTTCCAGCACTTCTGTTGAAGAAATTTTCGAAACATTAAATCATATTGAGAAAATGAAAATTGAGTAAATGAATGGCTCCTTATCCTAAATTCATTTTAATTTTTATAAGTCAATTTATCTTCAAAATTAATTTACATTTATTTCTTTAGCAATCGAATATCCTGATATTATTTTCCTATTGGAGTTAAACCTATTATCAATCGTGCCATTCTTTATCCCTGAAACCGTAATTATTGCCTTATAGCAATTGCCATCAAGGTTATTGAAATTATCTTTGGTTATAGTATAAGACCCATTTAAAATATTAGGAGAAGGAATATTGAGTGTTATAAAACTTTGTCCACCGCTTGTATTGGTCATAAAAAACCGGTTTAATTGAACATCCATTTTATCGTGCAAATAGATCTCTTGCCATGATATGTCCATATCATTTTGTTTATTATAATTTGAAGGTAACGACATCTGGTTTAAATCTTTAGCCTGAGTTTGTACATTCGCAGAATATATCTTACTGTCGCTAAGTTCTATCTCAAACGCATAATTTGTATTTAATTCTACTTTTGATAGGATATTCTCTCCTGAATAATAGGGTGCGTTCGTAAGGGGTAATTTATTTAGGCTCATTCTCATGTGGTTCAATCTAACTTCGCCCTTTTTCAGTTCAATACTGTTGCCATTTTTATCATACAACCAGACTTCAATCTTGCTATTAAAGTTATTATTTTCATCGATATTCCTTGATACTAAAATATAAGGCGCAATAATAGATGGATCACTAATCTCAACGTCTGAAAGTGCAGAATCTTCTGTGCAACTATTCAGCAGTAGAATTATTGCAACTATTATGAAATAAAGTCTATTCATTCTATTATTTTCTTCTTGAAAAAACAACCCAATAGCAATGATTTCAAGCAGTTGGAGAATTATTACAACAAATTTATTGAAGAATTACTTTTTCAACTTTTACAAATTTATTGTTTTGAATTTTTATAAAATAAATCCCTTTAGGATAAGTACTCAGATTTAATTGTTTTATCAGCTTTTTGTTGGTATTACTGAGAATTTCAGAATAAATGGTTTCACCCTGTAAATTATAGAGTATCAGTTCTGATTTTTCAATCACAGCATCCATTTCAACTGTAATAATTCCTTTCGTCGGATTTGGATAAATGCTACAATTCAATAAATGGGTTATTTCACCAATACCAACAGGAGAAACATAAATAGGATAGTTGGCTGAAACAACACCATCGCCACAAGCATTGTGCCCTTTGACGCTTAAGTTGCCGGATGTTGCTGAAGTACTAAAGTTGATTCTTACACTATCTGTTGTAGTAGTGCCTCCACCAACAAAACTAGCTCCTGTACCTGAATATGACCAAATATAGGACGTTGCATTGGCAATAACAGGAACAATATACAATACGTTGTTTTCATTGATACTCACACTGTCATTATTTACAGATGTAATAGCTGCGGCGGCGGCTGGTAATGGATTTAATGTTATTACCAAAAATGATGAATCCCCTATTCCGCATGAATTACTGCCTTTTACAACAATTTTTCCGGAGGCTGCTGTTGTCGAAAAAGCTACAGTAATAGTTGCAGTTACACTTGTTCCACTGGCTCCTGTTGGTAAAGTCCAGATATAGGAAGTAGCAAAGGCGATAGCTGGCACATTATAAATTACACCTGTTTGTCCCTGACAAACTGTTGTAAGCCCAGTAATGGTTCCTGAAGAGCCAACCAATGGATTTACAGTTATTAACAATAATGACGAATCTCCTATTCCGCAAGAATTACTTCCTTTTACAACAACTTTTCCCGAAACTGCAATAGTTGAGTAATTTACACTTATTGTATTAGTTGTACTTGAACCACTTGCCCCTGTTGGTAAAGTCCAGATATAGGAAGCGGCATTGGCAATAGCGGGCACATTATATACAACAGCTGTTTGTCCCTGACAAACTGTTGCAAGACCAGTAATTGCGCCTACTGTCCCTGTGATAGGATGATGAATCGTTATAGCAAGAATTGATGAATCACCTATTCCGCAAGCATTGATTCCTTTTACAACAATATTTCCAGAAACAGCAGTTGATAAATAATTTACCGTAATTGTATTAGATGTACTACTTCCAATGGCACCTATAGGTAAAGTCCAGGAATAAGAAGTAGCATTGGATATAGTGGGGATACTATATGTTATGCTAGAAGTCCCCTGACAAAGGGTTGACAATCCTGTAATGCTTCCTGCTGAGGTTGGCAATGAATTTACAGTGATTGATAAACTAGACAATAAACCATCTCCACAGCTATTATGTCCTTTTACTGTAACATTTCCAGAAACTGCAGTAGTTGAATAATTTACAGTGATCGTATTAGTTGTACTGCTACCGTTGGCTCCTGTGGGTAAAGTCCAGGTATAAGACGTAGCATTGGTAATTGCAGGGACTGAATAAATTACGGCATTCTGCCCCTGGCATACAGTAATAGTTCCTGTAATAGTTCCTGCTGCTGAAGGCAATGGATTTACAGTGATTGTCATCGTAAAAACGCTTCCAAGACAACTTCCAGCAACAGAAGTAGGTGTAACAAGATATTGTACTGTGGCAGTTGTTGTACCAGGATTCGTCAATATTTGATTAATAATTGCGCCTGAACCGGCACTTGCTCCGGTAACCCCTCCTGTAATTGTGCCTATGGTCCATGCAAAATTACTGGCTGTACTTGCGGTTAAACTGATATTAGGACCGCTTCCACTACATGCATTGGCTGCAATAGCATTCGTTACAGCAGGTATTGGGTTTACAGTAGCAGTAATAGTAAATGTGCTACCCAGGCAAGTATTTGCGGTTGAAGTTGGTATAACGAGATATTGAACAGAACCGGCTGTTGTATTGCCTGGATTGGTCAATATTTGATTGATAACTGTTCCTGAGCCTGCAGAAGCACCAGTTATACTACCAGTAATGGCCCCAATGGTCCAGGAAAAATTACTGGCTATGCTAGATGTTAAAGTAATATTTGGACTTGTATTGCCACAGCTACTTACAGTTGCAACATTGGTAACAGAAGGAGAAGGATTTACGGTTACCGTAATAGTAAATGGAATACCCATACATCCATTACCTGTTGAAGTGGGTGTGACAAGATATTGAACAGTACCACTTACTGTATGACTTGGATTGGTCAATACTTGATTGATTGTTGAACCTGAACTGGCTGTTGCTCCCGTAATACCTCCTATTACAGTTCCTATGGTCCATGAATAACTACTAGCTATACTTGAAGTTAGAACAATATTTGGGCTTAATCCACTACAAATGGATGCAGTTGTAACATTGGTGACTGAAGGAGCTGGGTTTACTGTTATTGTAATAGTGAAAGCTGCACCTACACAACTTCCAGGATTAGAAGTAGGTGTTACTAGATATTGTATGCTACCAGCAGTTGTATTGCTTGGATTTGTCAACGTTTGATTGATGGTGGCTCCAGAACCTGAACTTGCTCCGGTTATACTTCCGGTATTGCTTCCAATGGTCCAGCTAAAATTACTGGGGACGCTGGAAGATAATGAAATATTCGGACTGCTCCCACTACATGTAGTTGCAGTAGCTGTGTTGGTAACTAATGGAATCGGATTTACTGTAACGGTAATTGTAAAAGTAGCACCCACACAAGTATTTGCTGTTGAAGTAGGTATTACGAGGTATTGTATCGAACCGGCAGTTGTATTGCTAGGATTCGTCAATGTTTGATTGATCGTAGTTCCTGAGCTGGCAGAAGCACCGCTAATACTGCCTGAAATAGTTCCGATGGTCCATGAAAAATTACTTGAAATACTTGATGTTAAAGCAATATTTGGACTTGTATTTCCACAGCTACTATATGCAGCTGCATTGGTCACAGAAGGTGAAGGGTTAACTGTAACAGTAATTGTAAAAGGAATTCCAACACATCCATTGCCTGTTGAAGTAGGAGAAACAAGATATTGAACAGTACCACCTACGGTATGACTTGGATTTGTCAGTACTTGATTGATAGTAGAACCTGAGCTGGCTGTTGCACCCGTAATACCTCCAGTAATACTTCCTATGGTCCATGCAAAACTACTTGCTATACTTGAAGTTAGAGCAATATTAGGGCTTACTCCACTACAATTGCTTGCAGTAGCAGTATTCGTGACGGCAGGTGAAGGGTTAACTAAAACGGTAATAGTGAAAGCTGGCCCCACACAACTTCCTGTAATTGAAGTAGGTGTTACAAGATATTGTACGCTTCCAACAGTTGTGTTGCTCGGATTTGTCAAAGTTTGATTGATAGTAGCTCCTGAACCTGAACTTGCACCAGTAATACTTCCGCTATTGCTTCCTACAGTCCAGCTAAAATTACTAGGTACAGTGGAAGATAATGAAATATTAGGGCTGCTTCCATTACAAGTAGTTGCGGTAGCTGTGTTGCTTACTATTGGTATCGGATTTACGGTCACAGTAATTGAAAATGTATTCCCGACACAACTTCCAATATTAGAAGTTGGTGTAACAATATATTGAACTGAACCTGCAGTTGTGTTGCTTGGATTTGTCAATGTTTGATTAATGCTCGTTCCAGAGCTGGCAGAAGCACCCGTAATACTACCTGAGATGCTTCCTATGGTCCAGGTATAGCTACTGGCTACACTTGATGTTAAAGCGATATTTGGACTTGTATTGCCACAACTACTATAAGTAGCAGCATTGGTCACAGAAGGTGAAGGGTTTAATGTAACAGTTAATGTAAATGGATTCCCTACACATCCAAACCCTGTTGAAGTGGGTGTAACAATATATTGAACAGTAGCACTTACTGTATGACTTGGATTGGTCAATACTTGATTGATTGTTGAACCTGAACTGGCTGTCGCTCCCGTAATACCTCCTGTAATACTTCCTAAGGTCCAGGTAAAACTACTTGCTATACTAGAAGTTAGAGCAATATTAGGGCTTGTACCACTACAATTGCTTGCAGTAGCAGCATTGGTGATGGCTGGTGATGGGTTAACCGAAACGGTAATAATGAAAGCAGGACCCACACAACTTCCAGTAATTGAAGTAGGTGTTACAAGATATTGTACATTGCCAGGAACAGTATTGCTTGGATTTGTCAATAGTTGATTGATGGTAGTTCCAGAACCGGAACTTGCACCGCTAATGCTTCCTGAAACACTTCCAATGGTCCAGGCAAAATTACTTGCTACACTAGAAGTTAATGTAATATTCGGGCTACTCCCACTACATGTAGTTGCAGTTGCAGTATTGGTAACCAAAGGAACCGGATTTACAGTTATTGTAATGGTTGATGCATTTCCCACACAACCACCTGAAATTGAGGTTGGCGTGACGATATACTGTACGCTAGCTGGAGTTGTATTACTTGGATTGCTTAATATTTGATTGATAGTACTGCCTGAAGCATTAGATGCACCTGTAACTCCACCAGTAATATTTCCGATTGTCCATGAAAAATTACTCGCTACACTTGATGTTAAGGCAATATTAGGGCTTGTACCACCACAAGTATTCGCAGTTGCTAAATTAGTCATTGCAGGCAATGGATTCACTGTTATTGTCAATGAAGAAGTTGCTCCATTACCGCAGATATTATTTCCTTTAACTGTAATCAAGCCGGAAACGGAAGATGTTGAGTAATTCACTGTTATACTATTCGTTGTACTTGTTCCGCTTGCAGCTGAAGGTAAGGTCCATATATAGGAAGTGGCATAATTAATAGCAGGAACATTGTAAGTTACTCCATTTTGGCCCTGACACACTGTTGTTGAGCCCGTAATCGTTCCAGCAATTGAAGGGAGTTGATTTACAATTACTTGTATACTATCTGTAGAATTACATGCATTTGCATCACTTACAATAAGATGGTATGTTGTGGTTGCTAAAGGGCTTACGGTATGTGCAATTCCTAAGCCCAAACTATGATCCCAGTTATAAAGAAGGGTTCCTGTTCCGGTAGTTCCACTTGCATTTAAAATGACAGAATTACCAGCACAAATTGTTGTATCGTTATTTAATACAATAACTGGCTTTGGATAAACGGTAAGCGTAGCAGAATTAGAGATTTGAGAACAGTTTTTTGTAACAACACATCTATATACATTATTATTCAAAGCATACAAAGCCTGGAGAACCTGAAGAACATTTGCATTTGCGCCTGAATAAGTAGTATTATTTAGAAGATTATCCCATTGTGCCCCATTCTGGACCTGCCATTGATAGGTGCATCCAGATGCAGAAGTTACTGCAAAACTTGTTTGACCCATTTCACATATCTGGGTTGAAATTGGATGCGAAAGAATAGTCGGGCTTATACTCCCATTTGTATAAGTTGGAATAATATTAATAAGATTTTGATTTGCTAATTCAGAAGTTGTCAAAAAATTTAAATTGGAACTTCCACCTTTATATCTGAATTTCAAATCAAAAAGCTTTCCTGATACTAAATTGATACCACTCAACGTATTGTCAACCCAAGAAACTACAACCTGCCAGGCATTGGGCCCACTTGTTGGAACACCACACATAATACCCGGAGTCAGTAAATTTACATTATCAAATCCTGCATAAGTTAATACTGCTGTATCATAAGTAACATATAATGTAAGTGCAGCTAACGAATCAATATTGCTAAAATTAATCGGAACCAATGTAGTGTCATTTAAACATGCATTCGATTGTGGCAAAGTAAGATGTTGAGCATTGATCATGCCAATATTAATTGAACAAAAGATAAGAATGCTTGTGATTTTTATAAATAACTTTTTCATAGTGTTGTATATTAAGTTATTGTTTGTAAGTATTATATGTATAATTAATTTTTTATCAATTTATTTATGCTACTGAATCTGACGCCCTCTTTATTTTTCGATACAATTTCAATGAAATAACAACCTTTTTTTAGTTCTTTCAGAGGTGTTACGAGAAATGATGTAGTTTGGCAATTTTTTGCAATCTTTTGTACTAAGCGACCATCCAATTGAAAGATATTTATTTCTTCAACAAAAACTGAATGAAGCGCATCCAAAGAAATATTATCACAAAATGGGTTGGGATAAATTTTAAAATCTAACACTTCGTAATCTTCAATAGATGAGGTAATAACATTCAAAACAACAGAATCGGACAATGCAGAAAAACAATTATTGCTCAATCTACATCTAACATAGGATCCATTTAATGATTGAATAGGATGGGATACAAAAAGAGTATCTTTATCGTAACCTTGAAATGTAGTATTATTAATAATATTTGTCCAAGTATTTCCTTGTTTTATTTCCCATTGAATATTATAAGCATTTGTAACATTTACATTAAAAAATCCGTTTTGAGATGAAGTAAGTGATAGTTGAGAAGGTTGATTTAAAATAACAGGCATTGATGCAACCGCCAAACTCCCATTTGTATAATTAATATTAATAAGCTGAGCACTGTAGTTTACAATTTCACAATTATTCAAAAAAGGAATAGGACAATTACCAGCTAGGATTACTTTAAATTTAAGTATGGCAAATACACCTGAAATAAAATTTACACCGGACGAATTAGCTGTCCATGAAATTGCAATTTTTCCAAGGCGGGGACCATTGATCCCGGAACGAACATCATTGAACAATGTTCCTGAAGCAAGTGGATTGATATTTGTTAGATTAATAAAATTCAGCAGTGTAGTATCGTATCCTATATACAAGGTAATTGCACCAACCGTATCAATATTTGAAATATTTATAGGAAAACTTACTGTATCTCCCACACATGATTGAACATTCCCTATTTGAATGGATTGTGTTTTCGCTTGACAAAATAAAAGTATCAGAATTGAAAAAATTGCTGTTTTTAATAATCTCATAATTGCTCCTTAATTAGTTGGTATAATAATCATTATATGTGATGCGGTGAATTTTCTTGTTTTCCCGACAACGTCAATTTTATACGAATAAGTTCCTCCATCTAAATTTGACCCATCAAAACGCAAACTATAGCTACCCGCTTTCTGTTTTGCAGCAATAATCGTTTTAACTTCCTGTCCCAAAACATTGTATACCTTCATTGTAACAAAACCATCTTCTGGCATTTCATACCTGATTTCGGTAGATTTACTAAATGGGTTCGGGAAATTAGGGCTTAACTCATAATCTAAAAATGGCGTAATACTTATATTCGGAATGCTTAAACTCACGCCATCAATAACTTTCGCATTTCTGTCAGCAAATTCACTATGATTGTCCAGCGTAAAAAGTACACGGTCTTTTTCTGTAGCTTCTCTGTTTACCCTAACATTCATTTCAAAAAGGACGTCATTTTTATCAAAATTCATTGGAGATAGGCTATCCCAGGCAAAAATTAGTTTGCCTTCATATGCTTTATACATAAACCCAGCTAATGGGGAAACTACATTTTCAATATTAATGATTCCATCTGGATAATCCATAATGTAAGTGATGGCTGAAGTTTGCAGTTTATTATTACAAATTACAGGTAAATTGATCAATTGATTTCTATCCGCTGTAATTTCACCACGTTGATTCAATGTAATATTTGAGCTTTTCGCAAAAACAGCTGAATAGGAGCCATTAACATCTCCAGCACAAAGACTTTTGATGGTATGATTGATATTAAACTTTTCAACTTTAACCGTATCTCTCAAAAAACACCAATCGTTGATAGGGAAAGTGTTGATTTCGCCAACAATTCGTTTCCTTATCAAGAGGGCATCTGCACTTGAAATAATTCCAGAGTTATTTACATCTGCAGCTTTTGTTTGTAATGAATCAAAAGCCGATAATCCAACAACTTGTCTTCTTACAATTAAGGCATCGGTTGAATTAACACCACCCCATGGGAAATCAGCATAACCTTCTATTAGATAAGTCGTTTTAGATTTCAACCCAAAGTCATAGTCTCCGGATACATTAGAATTAACTGAATCCATTACACTCCCATTGATATTTCGTAAATATACAACTACATTGTTTAAAGGCGTATTTGCATTGTTCTGATAGCTTGCTTTACCTGCAATTATTTTAGGATAACCAAGGAAAGTATAGGTATCGGGATTCTCTTTCATAGGTTCTACATTGCCAACATTATCTTCTGCAATACTAATGAATTTATAAATATCATCTTCAACTCCGACAATATTTATTATACTATCTTTATTGAAAGTCCCTACTAATTCATAATTAGCTGTATTTTTGGCAACAAACAATTTTACATTTTTCACACCAGAACCCCTAAAATCATCAGATGCAGTAAAAGAAATTTGGATAAAGTTTGTATCGGTAATTGCAGGAAGTGGATTTACAAAACTTGAAGGATAGTGAGCATCCAGAACGTTTTTCCACCTATTGGTTTTAATAGCTTCGTTGATATCAAATACAATGCTAGCTTCTGCGGCTAATGAGTCACCAGTATGAACGGAGGTTTTGGGTATCATTGTAAAACTGACAAATCCTTCACCTCTATGGGTAATGCTATCGTTTACCAATAAGAATCCTTTATTTGCATCATTGGGCACCAAACCAGTATTGGGATCGATGGATTCTAAAATCCAGAAAGCCTTTTTGTTCTGAACGTCAATTCCTGCAGTAATATCAACCATAACGCCCAATGAATCTGAAACATCTAAACGTTTTGAGTAAAAAGTTGTGTTTTGAGGAACCGTAAAAATAAAGCTTCCAAACCCAAAATCGCCTAAACGTAACGAAAGCATATTGGCTGTGGAATCAAAAGGCATGTCAATAGTAACTTTCTGAGCAGGAACTGTTGCAAAATCAGGATTGTTTTCATAGCGAATGGTATACGGAAGTTTATCAGCGATACCTACCATTTTTCGTTGGCCATAACCTTCAGGACCAGTAATGTCATTAGGGTCGGATGAACATTCAACGGGAATGAACAAGACATAGGTGGATGCTGATTTAAGACATTGGGCAGAATCGGTAACTGTAACGGTTTGATTTCCTGAAGAATTTACAACCATTGAATAACTCGGCCAACTGCAAACATAGGGAGGTTTACCTCCTGTAACTGAAGCTGTGAGGGTAATTGAAGGGGGTGATGCATTGCTGCAATAGGTTGTAGATACATTCCCACCGCTAATATTTACCTGCATATCTGTCTTATTATCAATAAATACATCACCTTGTCCGGTACAGCCATTAGCATCTGTAATAAAGCAAGTATACGAGCCAACAGCAAGATTATGAATGCTGGTCCCTGTTCCTCCATTAGACCAAAGATAAGTATAGGGGGCTGTTCCCCCGCTGACACTTACTGTTGCACTTCCATCGGCAGCACCGCAGGAGGCATCTTCTTGAGTAAATGTTATTTGCCCCTGACTAAATTCAGAGAATAAACATATTATTAATAAAAGAAAAGAATATTTTATTAAACCCCAAATGATATTCTTATCAAAACCAGGCATATTATTTTTATAAATAATCATGCTTTCAGTCAATGCTGAATTGGTTTTCTTAGTATTAAATCCTCTTTTTTTCATTTCTGTAAATCTTTATATTTTTCAATATTAAGGTAAAATCATTATTCGCAAGCATCGCCTATACCATTACAATTAACATCCAATTGGTCAGGATTGTAAAATTTCGGACAATTATCAGCAACATTTGGGATACCGTCATTATCAATATCAGTATCACAAGCATCCCCCAATCCATCGTGGTCAGTATCTAACTGATCAGGATTAGAAGTAAAAGGACAATTATCGCAAGCATCTCCTACACCATCCCCATCACTATCCAGCTGATTGGAATTGGGGAAATAAGGACAATTATCAATAGTATTCGGTACTCCATCACCATCAATATCATCATCAACATTGTTTGGAGTGCCATCATTATCCAAATCCTGATCGCAAGCATCACCAATATAATCGTGATCAAAATCAGATTGAGTTGGATTAAAAACAGTCGGACAATTATCACAGGTATCTCCAACCCCATCATTATCAATATCTGATTGAGACGGATTATAACGATAACAGTTATCACATGCATCTCCTACGCCATCTTTATCAATATCACTTTGGTTATGGTTGGCTACAGTGGGGCAATTATCACATAAATCACCAATTCCATCACCATCTGTATCTTGTTGATTAGGATTAGCTTTACAAGGACAATTATCATTGATATTTAAGATACCATCACCATCAATATCATTCGAAACTATCAATGAAGAAGGGCTGTGTGTTTTTAAGTACACTGCAATATTTGAAGTTATTGGGAAAGAATCCAGCATTGTTGAAAGTTTCCATTGATTATTTTCCTGAACAAAGAAGAAAGGAGAAATCATTGCTGTATTATCCAGAAAATATAATGTTGTCATCGCATAAAAGCCACCTTGTATCTGAAAGCCAAATTTTAGTCTCATACCTGTAATTGAATCAATAATGCCCTGCATTTTCAATCTGATAGTATCATTAGAAAGTATATGATTAATGATAATATGATCTGATGTTTTATAAAGAGTTGTGACGCTATCAATGTCTCCCTGTTTATAAGCTTTAAGCAGTTCGCACAATTTTGCTGTAGGAGAATTTATTAATTTACAATTCGAAGTCCCAGAAGCATCATCTATCAACCATCCATTATTGCTTGGAGCAATCATTGCATTAATAACATATAAAACCTTTGAACCGCAAATTTCGTTAGCAGGATCAGAACGATAACCGACTGTATCAATAGGAACTACTACGTTATAAGATGTTATATTGTATGTTGGGAAAGTATCAAGTATTGGGCTATTATAGGTAATCCTATATAAAAAATCGACCCCCTTGTTAGCAAATGTTTGAATGTATAACAAACTGCAAATAGTTACAAGTATTAAAACTTTAATTGAATGTAACATAAAATTATAATATTTTTTCATGGTTCAAGATTTATTAATTAATTATTACCAGCATCTTTGATTGATAACACTTATACTTATACTTTCAGTTATGTAACCCAAAAAAGTGATAGAGCCCACAGCATCTGCTTTAAGACATATATTTGCTTTACGCTCAGTTAATCCTTTCATAACACAATATTCTAAAGGAGGTGTTGATATATTCCCTACCAACATTAGACTCATATCTAATATTTTTCCGCCACCCACTGTGGCGCTAAAACCACCCCCTAAACTAGCGGAAAGTCCAACAGCAAAGCAAACATCCACTCCATCACAAGTTGTTTTTATATTTCCTAAATTTACTGAAACCCCTGCACTAGCTGACACCCTAGCATTTATAGAAGCTGCATAAGGTATCCCATATAAAATAAAATCGCATGCTACGCCTTTATCATATCCGATAGTCCCAGTATAGGCAAACATGGGTTTTATGCAAGCTGCATCGGCACAACATAATTTTCCTGTAGCAAAACTCATACTCGCTGAAAACCCTCCTGTTACCTGACAACCTCCAACATTTGCAACATTATTAATAATCTGATCGACACCTGCAATAATATCTTCCACTTTAATTTCACCCATTCCAACCTGAAACTGAGTTTGTGCATCTTCATCAACACCAGAAATAGTAACAACAGCAGTTTTTGTTGTATTATTAGCACCTCTGGCGGTAAATGTTACAGGTAAACTTGCCACTGCATTTGCAACAGGTAGTCCAAGAAAAATATTACCTGGAACTGTAGTTGGGCTTAAAGTAACAGTACCTTCTAAACCAGGAGGATCTGTTGTAATTGTAAACTGATCTAATTTAATGGGATCCCCTTTACCCCAACAACATTGTTTCGGAACCACGGTTAATCCATCCAAACCATCTTTTACAGTAACCGTCATCTGGCTTACATCGCTGATCGTAAAATTATTACCTGTTACTTTGAGCGTATAGGTTGTTGTGGTAGTTGGCTTTGCGGTAGGATGAAGAATCTTAGGGTCGCTGAGTCCTGTTGCAGGCGTCCATAAATAACAACAATTGCTACATCCACTTCCACCAATAACAACACTGGAGTCTTTAAGTATAATTTTGTTAGGCCCTGCATATCCTTGCGATACAGCTTTTGATGGCAATAGCAAGCATACCGATATGACTACTGCCAAATATCCAACTATTATTTTATTTGTATTCATCATTTTGTATTTTTTATCAATGATTTTCATAGCAATTTTTATTAAATAATTAATTAGAAACTGAAATCGTAAAACCTAAACCAGTTAAAGCCCTCGAATATATCACAATAGACCCAGTAATTCCCGGCCTTAGAATATTATTCGGTTCTCCTAGGATTTGCAATGGGATGTGTAATATTGTCGCATTATTTGACAATCCTGCTGCATTAACCGAAATAGGAGCACCTGCATAGCTTTTGATATCTATGGAAGGGGCTATGATATCTGTATTTCCTAAATTTGCATATTCAACAGTATAACTAATCACTCTACCTGCTCTTACATTATTGGGTGCAATTGCATTCACCGACAAATAATTAGGCGTACCGTTTTTAACCTCAAAACCGTTTGGAATTACAATTGTTCCTTCGCATAAATGCTCTACAATTACATTATAAAAGCCCGGAACAGCATTCTTTAAATTAAACCTTACATAAGCTTTTGTAATGTTAACCAATTGAAGTGCTTCAGCATAAATAGTATCTGTTCCTTTTTGAAGTCTTACTTTCATGAAAGCATTGAATTTAGATCCTAATAATGCCACCGTAATCTTACCTGTATTTCCACCTTTATTCGCATTTATAGAACGAACCTCAAAATTTAAAATTTCAGGAGTTATTTTTATTTTTTGCTGAGGCGAAACCAATGTCCTTCCATACAACAACATATAATAATTTCCTTTGAAAAGGTAGGGAACCAGTAATTCTTGATTTCCCTGATAAGGATATGAATGGGAATATTCGTAATTTAAACGGGTCGATAGTTGATTAAATTTCAAATACATCTCGTTTGAACCATTTAACGAATCTGCTTTCAAGGTCGAAAGCATAGATTCACCTTTTAAAGAATCGGGCACTTCCAGTAAGTAATACAAATCAGTATTATTATACAATGTGTCATTCTTTGCAACATTGAAATGAAGCCTTTGCATATTAATATATGAAGTTGCCGATGAATAAGATGTATTATTGGTATCGTTGCTTTCATATATATTATTCAAAATATCACTGCGAACAATCACATAATAGTTTCCAATTGCTACTCCAGGAATTTTACTATTAATAGAACGAACTTGTGTTCCTAAAGTTGGGAGATTTATATAAGACTGATATTCTCCTAAAAGCTTATCACTCATATCCCAAACAGTATCTGCCGATAAATAAACCATATCCTTCATATTGCCTGTAGCGGGATTTGGTCCGATATTTTCTATAACCCAAGAAATCGTTGTATTTATACCAACCATAGCACTATCGGGCATCGCAATTGTTTTTACAACAATATCGGCAGGAGGTGGTTGGGTTGCAATAACAAATGCATTGGCTGTATTATTGGATTCAGCATTGAATTCAAATACGACATCTGAATTATCTGTTTTAAAAATTAAAATATAATTGCCGGCATTCCCAACAGGAATTGTAACATAAATTGAGTCCTGATAATACTGGCCCGTATCCAATATACCTCCAACATAGTTATAAGTACCAATATTAACATCCCCCTGACTAATTGTGAAATCACTGGATAAGTATATTTTATCTGTCCAACTTCCAATAGTAGTTGGTCCAACACCTTGATTTTTAACTTTAAATACAACTTTAAATGGCTGACCTGAAATACACTGCTGAGGAGCTGTAAATGTTTTCACAACCAAATCGGGAGAAGGTGTAAGTTTTATTTTAATCGTAGCTGCATGATTGTTTCTTGATTTTAATTTACGGTTATCACTTGTAACTAACTCATTATTAATATTTGTATGGTCAGTAATCGTAATGAGGTAATAATAACCATTCAATCCATTAGGAACCAGTACATTTAGAGAATTTGAGTAGGAATCTCCAGCTAAAAGAGGTCCATTTTGCTTCCATTCTTTCAATAATAAATCACTCCCAGGATTCCAGATTGTATCAACTGAAAGATAAAGTGCATCATACCAATAAGATGGAAGGGTTGGTTTATTGCTGTTATTAATAGTAGTCCACTGTATGTTAATATTCTGACCTGTAAATGATGAATCTGGTGCTGTAAATGATGTTAATGCTAAATTAACAGGATAGGGTTTAATATAAACAGGGTTGCTTCTTAATATGTTATTGTTTTCATACAAATATTCAAAAACAGTATTGTTTTCGTCGGTTACTGCATAAAAGAAATAATATCCTGAAGAAAATGAAGATGAAAGTACAGAAGAAAATGAGTTTTGATAAGTTATACCAGTATCAAGTGGCATCAAATGAATAAATGAAGCCAAAGAAATAGCTGTTGTATCAAAATCAGAACTGGATGAAATATATAATTTATCAAGCCACGAAATGCCATTAATTGAAGTGTTACCGCTATTTTTCACTGAAAAGTTTACAGTAAAATTCTCACCCGGAGTCAAAGAATCAGCAATAATTATGTTCTTTAATTGTAAATCAGCCCATGGTGCTAGGCTAATATGGATAGATGGACCCTTGGTTTTATTGTCAGCATTCATACCTCCTTCATATACTACAGTATTATAATTGGTATGTATAAAAATATAGTAATACCCTGAAATTCCATTCGGTATATTAACTGTTGCCTGGTTATTAATACTATCATCAGTAAGTAAAGTAACATTATAATTTTTAATGCCCAGCATAACTACCGAATCAAGTTGGAAATTAGGTGAAGAGGAAAGATATATTTTATCGGAAACACCTGAGTAATAAAGTTTACCTAAACCAATATTTTGAGTGGTCCAATCGACATTCAATGCTTGTCCAGAGTTAATAGCAGATATATAATTTACTTTTGTTACAATAAGGTTCGGATTTAAAACAGGAACTGCAGTTTGGCTTCTCAATGTATTGTTATTTTCATTAGAGCCTTCATAAACAGTATCTTTTGCATCGGTATATATATATACAAAATAATTACCTGATAGAATATTTGGAATATTTATATTTAAACTTTTTTGGATACTATCATTCGTGTTTAAATTATCCTGGAGATAAGTAAGAGCACCTATTTCTATAACAGAATCAGCATAAAAAGCACTTGCCTTAGAAAGGTAAATTTTATCCGTCCATTTTTTGTTAGCAATTTGTCCTAATCCTATGTTTTTGACTTTCCATTCTAAATAAGCAGTTTGACCTGAATTAAAAGAGGTTGGGTATGTTAAATCGCTTACTATTAAATCGGGTTTGTGTATTTGAATAGGATTCGTATTATTCTTTACATTGTTAGCTTCTGAAGGTGCTTCATAAACAGTATTCGTATAATCGGTATACACAAAAACATAATAATTGCCACTTATATTTTGAGGTAATAGCAGTTGCTTTTGTTTTAACACCGAATCTCCTGCCAATAAAGTTAGATTATAAACCAAAGTGCCTGCTGACAAAACCGAATCAGGATGGAAAACACTTGTTTTTGAAATAAAAATTTTATCAGTAACTTCAGTAGTAACTAATTTACCCAAACCATTATTTTTAACAGTCCATGAAATTGTTATAGGTAGATTATTATTTTCGGTAAGTGGACTTTCTACATTTGTGACAATAAGATCAGGTGTAATTATAATAGATGGTGTAGTTTGACGGCTTACATTATTATTATCGTTGGTATATTCAAATACTTCAAGATTTGCATCTGTTTTAACGTAAATATAATATGTACCACTAATTCCAGGTGGAATTGTAATATTGGTAACTGCAATATAGCTACTATCAGCATCCAAATTTCCTTGACGCGAATAGTTGCCAACCAGAAAAGCGCTTGACAAATCATTATTGGAAGCATCCGTTAAATATACTTTGTCAACCCAATGTCCATTCGAAGTAGGCGTTGCACCCTGATTTTTTACAGTAAAGTGTATAGGTACAATATCTTTATTTGTAAGTGAATCTGGAGCTTGAATACTTTTTACAACCAAATCGGGTGGAGGTGTTAGGAAAATCTGAAACGGAGCACTCTTGGCAAGGTTATTTGCCTCATAAACACTCTCAAAAACTTGATTAGTTGCATCTGTTTTTATAAATAGATAATAAGTACCCAGAATATTGGGAGGTATAGTTAGCTGAACATTTTTATAATAGATACTATCGGGTTGCAAGGGTGTTGATCTTGGATAACTACCTAAAAGAATAGCTGATGAAGGATTAAAAACTGTGTCTGCACTAACATATACTACATCGCTCCAATTACCTGTTGCTGTGGCATATCCTTGATTTTTTATAGAAAATGGCAAATAAATCTGTTGTCCTGAAAAAACATTGGTCGGAGGAACAATTTGATTAACTATAAGATCAGGAACTGGAGGCATAATGATATCCAATTGTACATAAAAGAAATTATCATGATAAGGTGGATTATCAGTCGGTTCTAGAATATTTCCGATATTATGAGCATAGGCTCTAATATAGGGATAAGGAATACCACTAATGTTTGGAGTATAAGGTACAGGTGCATTATTGGGCCCATTTCCGGTTAACGACCAATCGATAAGGCAGGCATCATTGGCATCAGTTACTACAAAAATATAATACGTTCCCATCATATTATTGGGAATAATCACTTGTACATTATTTGTATAACTTTGACCTGGTCCTAAATAACTTACATTTTGAAATTGTCCGAGACCAATATCTTCACCAACCCTTATTTCAATATCGGGAGAAATCCAAATATGATCGAACCATGAATCTACGCCTGTTGAACCTAAACCATCGTTTTTAACGGTCCACGATATGGTCAATGGCTGGCCGGAATATGCTTGTGATGTAGTGATTTGTGTAACATGTAGTTCAGGCAAAGCCCTTATGCTGAATTGCTGAACGGGTCCATTGGTTATATGACATAAATTTTTAGATACAATTTGCCATTTATAAGATTTTCCCCAATTCAGCCCGCTATTCAATGTATAATTTATTTGAGATGTATTTGACACAATTGGAGTGGGTGGCCGGTTAACACTATCTGCAGACCAAAGGTAGATGTCATAGGTAGATGCATAGGAACCCGGAGCCCATGAAATCTGAATCGGTGCAGTGAGGTTTAATGAGTTGTTAGCTGGCAGCATATTAGAAGCGGATGATGGTTGAGGATCTGTAAATATTGTGATAAGTTTACTTCCATTTACGATATCAACACCATCACTAATACTAACAGAATATGTTGTATTCACCAGAGGCTTAACCCAAATAGAAGCCAATGTTGAAGCTAATCCAGCAGGATCAGATGACCAACTATAGGTGTAATTTCCATAACCGTTCAATGCATGAGCAGTCAATAACATAGAATCGCCTAAACACAAAGCATTATTTACAGATGTAATATTTAGAGATAAAGATTCTGTAACACTACCCCCTCTATAAACTACTGCCGGACTTATCACATTACCCAGAATATCTGTTGCTTCACAACTAGTAGTAAAAGATATTGAACTAATGCCTCCATTGTATTTAAACTTCAAATCTAACAATTTATCGTTTCCTAATGTAGCGCCATTTATATCAGCCCACGACAATACAATGGTATTTCCACTTCTATTAATCAATGGATTCCCTCCTAAAAGCAAAGGATTCATATTTAATGCTCTTCCAAAATTCAAGACACTGGCATTGTATTGGATATACAAAGTCAGAGACCCTATTTGCGGAAGGTTTTGTACCCTGATGGCAACTTCGATACTGTCACCCTGATTGGCTACTATCGAATCGGCTTTTATCATTGCTGTCTGAGCAAATATAGGCTGCAACAACATTAAGCTGAAGATGGCCAGTAATATACTTCTTTTCATAGTTAAGAATTTATGAAATATATTGATTTCTATTTTATTATCAAAATTATAATCTATGCTTTTTGTTTCCATGATTTCTTGTTTTTTCAAAAATCAATAATTTATTGCATTTATCGGATAATCATCATTCTACGTGTTTGATCAAATGTTTTTGTCGCTGAAACAGCTTGTAATCGATACATATATGCTCCCTGAGAAACATCCCTAGCATCAATTTGCAAATCATGCCAACCTATTGAAAGTTTTTCTGTAGAAATTGATTTTATTTCAATACCAAGGGTATTTAAAATACTTAATCGAACGCCAGCAATTTCAGGAACATAGATTCTTACTGTAGTAGTTGTATAGAATGGATTTGGGAAGTTATCTTCCATTTTAAATTCATCATATTTTTCAACAATATTCATACAAGCAGTCTCAAGTTGCAAACCAGTAAGAACTTTCCCTTCAATATCGGCTATTTCATTATGATTTAATAGCGAAATAGCAAGATTTTGACTTGTGGCTTCAGGTTTAACAACGCATTTAATCGACAACAAAATATGATCGTTCAATGTGATTCCTTTTTCATTGTAAACACCTATAGATAATACCCCATTCTTGACTGAATATTCAACATCGCTACCATTTGATGAAACAGCAGTAATATCAATCAAATTATCAGGGAATTGAAGGTATAAAGTTACAGCTCCAGCTTGAATATTTTGTTTTACACGAATCGGTAAGTTGAATGTTTCGCCTGCAATTAAATTGATTGTTGAATTGCATTTAAGTTCTGGAGAACCTTCTGTTGCTTTGGTAGAATAAATATTGTAGGAAGCATTTACATCTCCCATACAAAGTACTTTTATTACCGGATTTTGCCCATTTGAATAAACATATAAGGATTTTATTTCAGAGGTCCAATCACCAGAAGAAAAAGAAGTGATAAGTCCTATTGTTCTCCTTAATACTTGCAATGCATCAGCACTTGAAACGGAATTGCTTTTGTTTACATCAGCTGCACTTAAGTTAACTCCACTTAAAGGTGAAAGGCTAACAATATGACGTCTGATACCTAATGCATCGGTAGAATTTACACCACCAAAAGCAGCAGTTGGTTTTGCATAAATAAGACAATTTCCATAATCAACTTTTGGGAAAACAAAAGTTCCCGAAGCTGAGGTTAAAACAGAGTCTTTGATAACATTAGAAGTA
Organism: Bacteroidota bacterium; assembly: GCA_037133555.1. GTDB lineage: Bacteria > Bacteroidota > Bacteroidia > Bacteroidales > JACABE01 > JACABE01. Next base: position 54,440 of record JBAXNW010000007.1, on the reverse strand, counting down.
TTTGCAAGGAATACCCATACATCTGGCATAGGTGGTTGTATTGAATTATTATACACAACAGTTCCGGAAACCACATATTTCACATCCACTAAAATATTGTCATTTGCAGTACAACTATTTGCATCTGTTACATATATATAGTAATAACTAGAATTTGTGGGTGTTAAAATAGGATTTAAGATATTACTTGCTGACATTAGAGAATTTGGAGACCAGGATATTGTATATGGATAAGTTCCTCCGGAAATACTAGCATTTAAAATAACTGAAGTTCCTAAACTAATTGAGGTATCGTTTCCGGCATTGACAATAGGTTTTTGGTTAACTGTTATATTAACGGTATCAAGAACAGCAGAAACACAGCCGTTATTGTCGGTAACACTTAAAAAATGCATCAAACTACCTGTAGGCGTAAAATAATAGTTTGCAGAAGTAGAAACGATATTCATGAGTTGATCTTTCCATAAATATTGGTAATCAGGAGATCCTCCACTTGCAGATCCGTTCAAAGAAACGGAACCACCCTGACATACTGATTTATCAATCCCAGCATTTGCGATGGGTGATTGAGTTAAACCAACCTGAATAGTATCTCTGTAATTACAACCATTTACATCTGTTGTAAAAACATTGTAAACCCCGCTAGAAGTAGCATTTAATGTGGAATTGTGGGTGTTATTGTTCCAGGTATATGAAGCATAGCTACCAGCAGAAAGTAACAATGAATTCCCTGTACATAAATTAGTATCATTGCCTATATCTACAGGTGTTAGGTTAAATTGAGCATTTACAGTTATCAGCGTGGTATCATAAGGTTTCACAGGGTCATCAGATTGTATAATTAGTTTGAATGGATAGCTTCCTTGTGCTAAAAGATGTCTATTGATATTAAGATTTATTTGTGTTGAATCACCAACATTAATGACACCTGAACTATTACTAAGATTTACCCAACCTAATGTTGGAGATGCGCTGGACGTATATATTGCTCCATTTACAGTGCCATTGTGCGCATTGCTTGAAAAATCATTGACAATGCTTCCATTCATTTTATTAAATGGCCAATATGCCATCAATCCAGTTTCATTTCCAACAAGAATATGATTCATTGCATAGCTTATCTGACTTTGACTCCTTTCTCTATCCCAAATTCTTACCTCATCAAGGCTACCTGAGAAATAATTACCATAACTCGGATCTCCGCCTATATAAGGATTAGAGTAAGCAGTATAAATTGAATTCACAACAGCGGATTTTAAAAGTTGTCCATTGACATACAAGCGGATAGACGTACCGTTGAATGCACAGGCAACATGGTACCAATTACCAGCTGGCATTGTATCGCTAACTATCAGACTTTGAGTGTATCCGGTTTGAGCAGAGCGATAAATCGCCGCAAACTTTCTGTCAATCATACAAATACCCCAGGAAGCATAACCATAAGAAGAACCTACAATCAGTTTGGTTCCTAATGATAACACATCAGGTTTTACCCAGGCTTCTACTGTCCATTTAGTACCAGGAGTCCATACACCTGAGCTAATGTAATTATTTATTCCATTGAACTTCATTGCACCTTTCTCTTGATTAGAAATAAATGCACTCCAGTTTAATGGAACAATTCCAGAATTTTTCATTTTAAGTGTTGCCGTTGTAGAACTATCACAACTTAAGTTAACTGAAATCAAATCAGGTAAAGTAATAATTTCGGGTGCACCCACTGCCTTTGCTTTTACTGCAATATTAAGATTTCCGGCATTGCTGTATATTTTCAACGTATCAATATAATTTGCAACAGCCAACGTTGAAAATGTAATATTTACTGCAGCAGAATCTCTAGGCAGTATCATTAAACTGATTGGATTAACTGTGAATTCCGATAAGGAATGGGTAATATTGGTAATTTTCAAACTATCACAACCTGAGTTTTTAATATATAATGATTTTGAAGAGATGGCCCCAATCATCACAGTATCCATAATCAAAGGATTATTTGCTATTGTAATAATTGGATTGGCTTTCACTACAAATTGAATAGGAATAAGTATTTGTTGATGAACAGGATCATTTGTATTGATAATTATTTGAGATATATATTTCCCGTTTATCAAACCTAGACCATCTATATGTAATTGAACTGTAGTTGAATCTCCAACAGCAACTGTTCCGGAAGTTGGTATTATATCATTAAAATTCAGTGAATTGATACTAAAATTATCAATCAATACTCCATCACCAACAACTGATCCATCGGAAGTAAATAAAAAGCGGAATTTAATATAATCGCCATTACTTACGTAGCTTGCAAATGGGAATTGTTTCAAGCTCCAGTCTTCGGTACTATTAAATGAAGGTGAAAGTGAGATCCACGAACTTCCATTTACACTTATTTGTGTATTTAGATAATCACAGCAGGATTCCATATTTCGTTTGAGCATATATTGTACTTTACAACTATCTTTATTTGCAATATATATAGAATCTTTTAATTGTATATAAACATTCCATCCGTTTCCATAAGAGCCTGATGGACTTTCTGTCATGGCAAATCCCCCATTGTATCCCTGGTTAATAACACCCCAGCTTCCGTTAGTAGTCCATTTGCTTAATCCTGCTTCAAAATTGTCTGAAATACCAACTAAACCCATTATTCCATTCCAGTTTAATACTTCATTCCCAGTATTTCTTATTTTGAAATATTTCGTAAGACTTTGGTTGCATACCGTTAAAGTATCCGTAAATGAAGTTGGATTTACTGATGCTATAGGTGCAGCAACAGCAACAGCATGTACATAAAATTGTTGAATCCCTGCATTTGTAATAAATTGCAAGCTGTCAAAATAATTACCAATATTAATTGGGTGGAAAGTAATTTTAAGTTTTGCGGTATCTCCAGGTAATACATTAAATGTGGATTGATTGAGCGTAAAAACAGCATTTGAATGCATAATATTTGTCACTTTTAGTGTATCACATCCCGTATTTACAAATTGCATAGAGTCAGTTATTGAAGCACCAGCCATAATATTGCTCATATTCAGATTGTTAGTGAGCAAATGCAACTGAGGACTTCCGGATAAAACAAGATGAGTTGGAACAATAACCAATGCACGTAAAGGATCATTTGAGGCAATACCAATACCTGAATAATGAGAACCACTATTTATACCGGTAGTTACAAAAGTAACCTGAATACTACTTGAATCACCATCAGCCAACACTCCATTGGAAGGATAAACATCTATACCCGGGTTTTCGATTTTTGCAGCGGATATAGTCCTTGTTGCTGAATACAGAACCCCATTTTTTGAATTATTAAAGCAGTAAGCAGTATCACCGGATGGTTCGTCAAAACCCCATAATCCCATCAAACTGGGTGTAGGAATTACTAAAGATTCTTTGAAATGATTACTGATATCAGTCTGAGAACGGTAATCACTCCACATACGAAATGCATCCATTTCTCCATTAAAATAATATCCGTAAGTAGCGCTGTAACCAACTCCTATCCTCACATCTGAAAGGGTAGTGGCCCAATAAGGATTATAACTTGCATTTGAAATTACACTTCCGTCAAAATAAGTCCATACTTTATTTTGGGCGACATCCCAGCTTACAGCTACATGATGCCATTTCCCATAATCAATATTAGAAGTAATCAAATAACTATTATAGGTACTTCCATTATCATTTCCTACTATTAGATAAAGATAATTATCACTTTGGTAAATATTTATACCTTTCCAGTTATAGTTTAATCCAGAAGTTGTGTATAAAACTTTAAATCCAGCATTAATATTGGATTTCATCCAGAATTCAACACAACCTTTTTGAGGCATCTGCCCAAAATTACCAAATCTGACTTCAGAATTCGTACCATTGAAAGCTATTGCTTTTTCGGCGCCTTTACTAAAATATGCATTCCAATTCAATGTAGTATTTCCTGTATTTCTAAGCATCATATTGTATATGAGGGTATCAAAACAATTCGTTGAATTTACAAGAAAACTATCAGGAGCTAAGGTTATCTTAGGTGTAGGTATAACGGTTTGACTTACATACAAATGTCTTAAAGAACTATTATTCATAATTGTAAGCGTATCATTGTGTACACCCTGAATCAATGAAACAAAATTAACCGTAATAATAGCAGAATCTCTTGGCATTACAAAAGATGGAAATACAGTTGTATATGCAGCATCAGTATGATTAACTGCAGTTATTTTCAAAGAATCGCATCCAATATTATAAATCTTAAAATTTTGACTTGATGCTACGCCAGCCATCACAGAGGGGAAGTTTCTAATGCTATCTTTTATAAAAATTTCAGGGGCCCCCGTGATTGTTAAATACATTGGCAGTATCTTATTAGGAATCAAAGGATCATTGGATAAAATATTTAAAACCTGAGAATGAATCCCTGCAAAGAGCATTCCAACCTTAAATGTAACATTTACGGTAGAAGTATTTCCTGTAGCAACGGTATCTAATGTTTTATTAAGTGTTGCCCAATCTCCATTTTGGATTCCATTTATTGAAAAATCATCAATTACCACTCCATCAGAAGTAACCGATCCATCGGAGGTAAACAGAAAACGGAATTTGATATAATCTCCGTTGTTTACATTACTGCTGAAGGAAGTCTGTTTTAAATTATATGCCTCGTTGCCAGTACCTCCATCGCTTCGGATGGTAATCCACGCAGCATTATTTACACTAATCTGTGCGTTGATCCTATCACAACAACTTTCAAGCGCAAATTTTAACATGTATTGTATTTTACAACTATCTTTATTTGAAATATACAAGGAATCTTTTAATTGTATATAATAGCTCCAACCATCGCCATAACTACCTGAAGGACTTTCTGATATACCATAACCTCCATTATATCCCTGATCGATAAGCCCCCAACTGCCATTATAGATCCATTTGTTTAAGCCATTTTCAAAATTGTCACTCATGCCCAAATTTTGATTAATCTTATAATTTAATGGTTGAAATCCATTATTGGAAACAGTAAAAGATACATTTTGGGTTGCAGCACTATCACAAGAAGCGATATACCCAAAAACAGTATCAGGATTAATATGTATCAATGCTGGTGCAGGAAGTGCAACAAAGCTTTTATAGATAGTATCATTTGTTTGATCCATATCTCCAACTAAACCCGTATATACTTTTATCGTATTATTGGCAAAAGTGGCTGTAATTTGAGAAAGATTAACATTTACAATCTGTTGTGGCAATAATTGACCATTCCAGGTATATGATACAGGAGACTGAGCATTGAAAATATAGGTTAATGGAATTTGTGCAATCGTATCCAGGCCTACATTCCTGATTTGTACCGTTACATCATTGGGAATCAATTGGTAAGTTGATGTACTATTTGGTTTGATGATGCTGACTAATTGAACATCTTTTTGGAAAGGTTCGTGCAATAAAGTAATTGTATAGTCTTCTGTTTCTCCATATTCAGAAAAAGAAGTACAGGCATCGTAGGAATATACATTGTAATATCTGACAGCTCTTACCCTCATTCTGGTTTTTCCGGAATAACTGTATGTAGAAGGAATGCTGATACTTCCAGTAAACTGCACATTGCTATTATAGGAGGAATATAAAAATTCGCCCGCATCTCCAAAATCGCCATCATGGTTTAAATCAATCCAGATTCCATATCCAATACTGGTATTAATTGTAGGTGTTATCGAAAATGGATACGTAACACTTTTTTGGAAGCTAGTTGTAAATGTATTCTCGGGATAAGCTATATAACCGCCAGTCCCGGTATTACATCCTGAAGCATTATTAGAGATTGTATTAATAACAAAATTATTGATAGAAGCAGCCGAACAGGCATAAGTACAAATTGGATTACAATAGGTGTAATTTTCAACAGTCTTTTGTACGGTATCATTAGTGAACACAGTATCGCCTGTAAGGTGAGTAAATGCTTTGAAATTATAAATGCCCACAGTAGAAAGATTAACTTTTTGCGTAAAGAAATAATGCAAGGTATCTCCTGAAGCCAAGCTTCTGATAATTGTTTCAGTAACCGCCAGAGAAGTGTCTGCTTTTTTATATGATACCAACATGGTATCAATTGTATTGACACCGTAATTCTTTACAACAACACCTACATCCTGCAAATTCGATAATTCAAACCCACTGTTTGGCGAAAGAATAGAGGTAACGCCTATATCTTTACCTGGAAAACTGTTTAAGCCAACATGTAAAGTTGCTCGGTTACTTTCGCAACCGCTTCCCAATTTCATTCCTTTAAATCGGATATTTGGACGATAAGTTTGAGCACCACCACTAGTAAATGCACATCCTGTACTTCCATCAGCATGTTGATGCCATACTTTGCCTGTTGTAATTGATGAATAAACATTTGTATTACTCGTATAAGACCCATTATCAAAACAAATATTGATCAGAATATTACTAACGCCATCCCAGTTAAAAGGATTCTGGAGTACGATTTCCCTCCATCCGTTACCAGGTGCAGTATAAGTAGCTGTATAGACATATGAAAATCCGGTAGTTAAAAATCCACTTAAATTTGAAAGTGAAGTATTTTGCATCTGAATGTTAAATCCATACATGGGCTGAGTGGCATAAGACGAAATATTAAAAGAAATTGATGTAATACTCCCGGGTTGCAAACCGGTTGCTCTTAACTCATCAGCAGTATATAACATTTGTGTTTTCGAATCATGGTAATAGGTATAGAAAGGGTAACCAATTGTATTGTTTTCTGAACCAATAGTTGCATAATCCAATCCTCCTTTTTTAGATGAAACATAAAAAGTGTCAGGTGTATAAAGTATGGGAGTAATATAGGGATTACCGATTTTTATACTATTTACACTCTGCAGTGATTCATACCAAATTGGAATATAGGAAGGAAGAACCTGAGCACTTAAACTTACAGTGTGTGCATAAGGAATGATGGTATCTGAAACAATGGGTGCTGCATGTAAATACTTTGACAACAAAGACGATGAAGCGCTATCATTGGAATGGTTTAAATCAGCTGTATAATCAATCCAAGTTTTAATTAAAAATGTAGTGTCTTGTTGATAGGAGGTCACTGAAAGATTAGCTCCTGTTACAAAAGTATAATGAATTGTATCACCGGAAGCAATATTTCGGTTAATCGTTTCATTCACCATCTGTTGAGGAAGGTTTATCTGAAATTTAACAGCAGCATTTCCTGCAGTGTAAGCTGAATCTCCAATATTTTTAATAATTACTACTATCTTTTCATTTTCTGTTAACCCGCATCCGGAAGGCAAATTATAAAAACCATCTAATTGCAAATCTTGAGGAGGTAAATTAAATTCATCAGCACCTATATCAGGTGTAGAAATATTTCTGAGCTGATCATCAATATCTGTCGTGATACCCGAAATTGGAACTGCTTTACCATTGAGTGCGATATTGACTAGATGCAAATTTGTATCAGATATAAATTGAGAGAATACACTTACTGAGTTAGTATCCATAAGCGAGCTTGCTTTCCATGCTGATAAACTAGAAAGGATATTTCCTAAATAGGTTCCTAAAGTTCCATTTGAGTAGATATTGTTATAATCAGATTTGCACTGATTACAGCTAGTTCCTATGTTAAACGCAGTTCCTGAGGCAGTATTTGAAATAATATTATTTTTAATTGACAAGCCTGAAGAATTCTGTATGGTCATTGCATAAGAATTAGAAATATTACCGACAATATTAATGCTATTATAATACACACCAATAGTAGCATACTGTAGTGTTATCCCTGCAGCAGAGGAAGTAGGATGCAAAGAAATAAAATTATTGACGATGCTAGAACTTTGAATATTCCCGGTAAAATAACTCAAATATATACCATACATATTCGTAAAATTATTGACAGCGATTCTGTTTTTGCTTATCAATACATTTCCACTTCCACTATAGAAATAAATTCCATAGAAATAAGAAGAATTCAAACCTGAAAAAATATTGTTATTTGAAATGTTTGAATTTGATTGATTGTAAAGATAAATCCCAAAGCCTCCTTGATTGGAGAAGCTATTTCCTGAAATAATTGTGTTATTCATGGTATTACCAGCATCAAAAATAACACCATAAGATCCATTAATAAAATTATTATTTAAGATTGATAAATTGGAAGTTGATGAAGATGGAGAATAATAAATTAAAGCTAAACTATTATTGTTTCCCGAATAAGTTTCTGATCCAATAATATTATTTCCTGTAAAATTTATATTATTACACACACCTGTAATATAAATCGGCCTGCTGTAATTGCTAGAATATCCGGAAGTAATACTTAAATTTTGAAAATTAATATAGGAGGTATTCTGCAATAAAACTGTATAATTATCAGCATTACTTGTCTGATTAAATGTTAAGTTAACACTGTTTTTATCATTATTCGTTGATTTAAAAGTGACAGTATTTATATTTGAAATCCCTGCTATTGAAGGAATCATGATTTGTTCGTTATAAGTACCTGTATCCACATTAAATATAACTGGGCCTGAGATTCCTCTATAATTCAAATCATTAACAGCCTGATTAAAAGAGAGATAATTTCCATTTCCTTGTGCATTGATAACATAGGTTCCGTTTAAAGGAGCAACTATTTCAACATATCCCATTGTATCAATTGATGTTGGAAAATGAACGGTATTGTTAATATTAACCGATTCAAGGATAGCTTTTAAATGAGAACCGATGACAGCACTGTTAGCAACAGAATAGGTAAGCCAAAAATAATTTGCACCCGGTAAAAGCAAAATAGAATCAGTAAATAATAATTGGTTTGATGGGCTGTTAATTTGTGATAAGTAAGGATACATATTTGAAAATACAGGCGAGTTCGATGTATAAAACAAACGTGCATCCGTAATATTGTCAAAAGAGCCTAAGCTATTCAGATATATATTTTTTAAATAAAATGGATTTAAACTCCCTTGAGTAACAACTTTAATACGTGCAATATTAACATTTTGATTACCTAGCAAGGTCATTCCATTGGTTTGTTTAAATAAGATACTATCTAAAACCATGGGTGTTGCTGCTGTTAAACTTACAGTATAGTCTTCTGTTTCTCCATATTCGGAGAAAGGAGTGCATGAATTGTTGGAATATAGATTGTAATATCTAATTGCTCTCACTCTCATTCTTGTGGGTCCAACATAATTGTAAGTCACAGGAATGTTTAAATTTCCTAATACAGGAGTATTGTATGAATAAGTATTAAAAAGGAATTCTCCGTTATCATCAAAATCCCCATCATGATTCATATCAATCCATATTCCATAGCCAACTCCATAATTATTATTCACTGGAGTTATTGAAAAAGGATAGATAATCCCTTTCTCTAATTCCGTAGTAAATGTGCTTTGGGGATAAATAATATGGCTGCCTGTTTCAGCATTACAGCCTGAATTAGTATTAGCCAATGTATTGACAACAAAACTATTAATAGCAGTATAGTAACAACCATAATTAGTAGTTGCTGCACAATACGTAAAATTATCAACAGTTTTATAAATTGTATCATTCACATAAATAACATCTCCCAAAAGATGTGTAAATGCCTTAAAATGATAAATCCCCAATACTGAAAGATTCACATTTTGGGCAAAGGTATAATGCAATGTATCTCCTGAAGCTAAGCTCCTGATAATTTGTTCTGTAACTATAGCGGAAGTGTCATTTTTTTGATAAGATACAAACATGGTGTCAACTAAACTACTTCCGAAATTTTTAACAACCACCTCTACAATTGAAGGATTTGTTATTTCAAATCCTGTAGACGGTGAGAGAATAGCAGTGATTCCGATATCATTGTTGGGAGTATTGGAAATTCCGACGTGTAATGCTGTTCTATTACTTTCGCATGCGTTACCCATTTTAGTACCTTTAAACTGAATGTTAGGCCGATAACTATTTGGAGAACCTGTTGACATACTACAACCACTCATATTGGAACCAGCACCAGATAAGCATAGTCCTGAAAAATAAGAACAATATACGCTCGAGGAAGAGCCATAAGTGGTATTATCAAAACATACACTAATTAAAATATTGCTGTTTCCATCCCATATAAATGGACTTTGAAAAACAATCTCTTGCCATCCATATCCAGGAACTGAGTAAGCACCTGAATATACATTTGTCCATCCTGTTTCAACATAAGATGTTATATTTGACAATGAAGTGTTTTTCATATTTATAGTAAACCCATTCATTAATGTTGATGATAGCGAATAAACATTGAAAGCTAAAGAAGTAATATTCCCCGCTACAAACCCAGCATTTCGCATCTCATCGGCTGTATAAATAATCTGAGTTCTGGAATCAGAATAATAGGAGTAGAATGGATTGGAAGAACCATAAGTATTATCAAACCCAATTATTCCATAATCCAACCCACCTTTTTTGGATGCCACATAAAAAGTACTTGGACTGTATAAAAATGGAGTTGTATATGGATTGCCGATTTTTAGTGGATTCTCGCTTGCTGTTGATTCATACCAAATTGGAATATAATCCTGTAGCACCTGAGCATTTAAATTTACTGAACTTGCATAAGAAATAATGGTGTCTAAAACTACAGGTGCCTGAGGGACAAACCTGGAAAAAGAAGAAGTTTGAATATAATCGTTGGATGGGTTTACATCAACTGTATAGTCAAGCCAGCTTTGAATAAAAAATGTTGTATCTAGCATAAATGTATTTACAGATAAGTCTGCACCAGCCATAAATGTATAATGAATGGTATCACCGGAAGCAATATTTCGGTTAATTGTTTCATTTACTAATTGTTGAGTAACATCCACATCATAATGTATCCCAGCATTTCCAGCTATATAATTTGAAGTTCCTCCATTTTGAATGATTACTTCAATTTTTTCGTTATTTGTTAATCCACATCCTGAAGGGGTATTAACAAAACCTAATAATTGCAAATCATAAGCAGGTGGAGTATACTCATCAGCACCCATATCTGGTGTTATAATATTTCTTGATTGTCCGTCTATATCAGTTGTTATTCCTGAAATAGGAACGGCTCTCCCATTCATAGAAATATTTGCAGTATGCAGATTTGTATCGGAAAGAAATTGAGGAAATACACTAAGAGAATTACTATCCGCTTGTGTAGCAGTAGTCCATGCAAACAGATTTGGTATAATACTTCCGTTTAAGTTCGCAAAAATTCCATTTGAATAAATATTGTTGTGATCAGACTGGCACTGATTACAGTTTGAACTTGCATTAATAGCTTTACCAAAGGCTGAGTTGGAATAAATATTATTTTTGAATATCAAGCCTGATGAGTTCTGAATGTTTAAAGCATTTGAGTTAGGGCAATTTCCGACAATATTGACACTATTGTAATAAACACCAATTGTTGAATTATCAAGTGTAATTCCTTCAGCAAAAAAATTTGAATGCAATGACACAAAATTATTTGAAATAGACGAAGTTTGAGCACTCCCGCTGTATGAATAGATGTAAATTCCATACATATTATTAAAATTCTCGACAACTACACGATTTTTATTTATTGCTAAAATCCCATCGCCATTGTTGAAATAAATTCCATAATAAGAAGTGGAATATAAGCTGGAATAAATTTTATTGCCTGAGATTGTTAAATTAGATTGATTGTTGGCAAAAATCCCATATCCACCCTGATTATTAAAAATATTTCCTGAGATTGTATTATAGCTCGACATAGGACCATACGTATCAAACATAACGCCATAGGATCCATTGTGAAATGTATTGTTAGTTATAGAGATGTAAGAAGTAAGGTTTGATGACATAATATGTATCAGCGCCATGCTGCTATTATATCCCGAATACGTTTCAGTTCCATAGATATTATTCCCAGTAAAATTTATATGATGGCATTCTCCTGTCATATAAATCACCTTGCTATAATTGGAAGAATAGCCAGAAGAAATTGTAAGGTCTTGAAAATGAATATAAGCAGCATTTTCTAATAAAATGGTATAATTATTAATCTCATTAATGGATGTATGGGTTAAATTAACAGAAGTTTTATCATTGTTTGTTGATATAAAAGTGATGGTATTTACAGCAGATGCTCCTGCAATAGTAGGAATCATGAACTGCTCGTTAAAGGTACCGGTATCGACACTAAACACAACTGGCCCCGAAACACCTCTGATAATCAACTCATTAACTGCATCATTAAAGGAAAGATAATTCCCATTTCCCTGTGCATTAATATGATAGGTCCCGCTCAATGGTGCAACAACTTGAATAAATCCAGTGGTATCTATTGCAGTTGGCATTCGATTGATATCGTTAATATTCACCGAAACCAGATTTGCTTTCAAATGAGCCCCGAGAGGCGCACTGTTAGTAACTGAATAAGTTAGCCAAAAATAATTTGTATCGGTAAGAAGTGTCAATGAATCAGAAAATAATAATTGACTTCCGGGGCTGTTATTTTGCAAGCCCACAGGATTTTGCAATGAAAAAACAGATGAATGTTGTGTGTAAAATAATTTTGCATTTGAAATATTGGCAGAAGTCCCTAAAGTACTCAAATTTATGTTTTTTAAATACAAAGGATTATAACTACCATCTGTTACAACTCTTATACAGGCAATTTTCACATCAGCTGCTCCGGGTATTGTTATTCCATTGAATTGATTGAACAAAATACCTCCTATTATCATTTGGTAAGAAGCTAACACATTTACTTTATAATCTTCTACTTCACCATAACTTTGACTTGCATCTCCACAAGGATCAAAAATTCCTCCATACCTGAGCCTAATCCTCATTCTGGTTTCTCCTAAAGATGCACCAATAGGGACAGCAATTGTTCCTACATATGCATTTACAGCATTTGTTAACCTGAAACTTTCTGTAGCATTTTCAAATATTGAGTTTTTATTCCAATCAATCCATACATCGCAAGTATCATACGAATATTGATAGGGGTTGGAAACTGTTATTTGATAACTATAGCCTTGTTTAATATTCGCAGTATAGGATGACGAATAATCATAATAATTGGAACAAGAACTTGAATTATCAATATTACTGAACTGCACTCGGCTGATATACAAAGAACAACCACCCGTCGCACTACAATATTGAGCTTGTATATTTAATGTTACAACTAAAAAAACAATGAATATTAAAAATGACTTTGCATTCATATTCATAAAGGAAGTACTTTTTGTTTTCATTTGTTATTATTTTAATTTTTTTATTCGGTCATATAGCCAATCCCGACTTAACGAGTGAACAAGCTACATAGTAACGTTCTCATTAAAAAAGAATATTACCCTAATGCCAAATGTCTGAAGAAATGAATTGTTTCATTGGAATACGCTTTAATATTCATTAAGCGCGTTTCTATTCAGATTAATTTTCACCGATTGCTGATAGAAATGACAATATATATATATCCAGAATTTCCGGAATGGAGATTTTAAAGTGGATAAATAAATTTTAAATCACTTACTTCATTAAATTCAAAAAAAGAAAATAAATAGATTCTAAGCAAAGGTGAACGTATCATAACGATATGAAAATCTGATTACTATAAAAATATAAAAGCCAGTACACATTTAGTCATAGTAGATGTGTTAATTTTTATCTAATGGAGAACAACTCAAAGTTCATAAAATTTGCAAGTTCTTACAAAGATAAAATGATACAAAGCTAAAATCCTTAGTATAAACCCTGAAACAAATCAGTGCAAACCCTGAAAATTGTTAATTATTTTTCAGGGTTTACGCTGATTTTAAAAAGTATAAATGATGGTAAATGAAGCTAATTTCTGAATAGAAATGCAGATTATTAATCTATCAAGACATAGAGAGAGTGGAAAAACCACCCTCTAATCACGAAGGATAAATTTAGAATACATCTGCGCCGTAAAGAAAAGTTCTTACAGCAAATCATTGGCCAGGTTAGCCAATTCGGATCGCTCTCCTTTTTCGAGGCGGATATGGGCATAAATGGGATGATGTTTTATTTTATCAATTAAATAAGACAACCCATTGCTTTGTGAATCCAGATAGGGTGTATCGATCTGATAAATATCACCCGTCAAGATAATTTTGGTATTTTCTCCGGCGCGGGAAATAATGGTTTTTACTTCATGAGGAGTAAGGTTTTGGGCTTCATCCACAATAAAACAGATGTCCGATAAACTTCTGCCTCGGATATATGCCAAAGGCTGAATCACCAATTTTTCTTTTTCAATATCTTCTGTAATGGTTTTAAATTCTTTGTCTCTTTCGCTGAATTGATTTTTAATGTATTTAAGGTTATCAAACAAAGGCTCCATATAAGGATTTAACTTTGATTTAATGTCCCCGGGTAAAAATCCAATGTCTTTGTTCCCCAATGGAACGATAGGGCGGGCCAGATAAATTTGTTTATACTGTCTTTTTTGTTCCATAGCACCTGCCAATGCCAGTAGCGTTTTACCGGTTCCGGCAACGCCTTGTAGGGTAACCAATTTTATCTCTGGATTCATAATGGCATGCAATGCAAAAACTTGTTCTGCATTTCGAGGCATAATTCGATAGGCCGCTTTCTTTTCGAGCCTTTCAATTTTTTCAGAAATAGGATTGTAAAAAGCAAGTACAGAATTTTTGGTGTTTTTTAAGATATAATAATGATTGGGGATGCAAATTGTAATACCTACTTCTTCCGGATCACATTCACCTGTTTCATATATTTTATCAATAATAGCTTTGGGAAGTCCTTCAATAAGCGTTTTCCCAGCATACAAGCCTTCCAGATTTTTAATCTTCCCTGTTTGAAAATCTTCAGCATTCATATTCAATGCCTTGGCTTTCAAACGCAGGTTAATATCTTTGGTTACTACGATTACCTTATGGTTTGGATAGTCGCGGCAAATTACCAATGCTGTATTCAATATCCTATGATCAGGTTTGCTCTCACCAAAAATCTTCTGTGCATCTACATCACTGGATTCATCCATGGCAACCTTGAATTTTCCTGCAAATGGATAATCTAGCTGAATCCAATCCTGCAAGGTATGTTCTTCGGAGAGTTTATCCATAATTCGAATGAACTCTCTTGCTTCGAAATTAATGATATCGTTGCCTTTTTTAAAATTATCCAGTTCTTCAAGCACTGTGATTGGAATCACTACATCATTGTCCTCAAAACTATTGATAGCATTATGATTGTACAAAATCACCGATGTATCGAGGACAAAAATCTTTTTCTGTTTTAGATTCTTTTTTGCCATGGCTTTTATATTTTATTAGGATATTTTGTTATTTACAAAGAGTCACCCCGTGACTTACATTTCCTTAGCAATCATCATTATGCAATATAGACTTCAAGGAGTTTGATTTCCTCTAAAGGTAATAACTGTATTTTTTTAATATTAGCCGGTAATAGTACAACTTCTCCTTTTTTGAAATTCAGCTTTTCGGAGCCAAAATGCAACTCGCCACGACCCTGTATGCAAACAAAAATTACAAAGGAATCGAGTTCTTCGTAATTCTTTTCCAGTTTTTTATTCAGTTGCAAAACATTGGTAGTAAAAAATGGGGTTTCGAGCAGGTTTTCGGTTTTATTAAGTTGATGTTGATAGCTAGTTTTATAATCATCGTATACATTAAAATCGATGGCATCAAGGGCTTCATCTATATGCAACTGTCGTGAAATACCGTTTTCGTCTACCCTATCCCAGTCATAAATCCGATAAGTGGTATCGGATGTCTGTTGAATTTCAGCCAATAACAGACCAGGTCCCAATGCATGAATACGTCCTGCAGGTATGTAATACACCTCATCCTTCTTCACTTTTTCCACATTCAATATTTCTCTTAAACTTTTATTATTGAGGTGTTTTAAATAACTCTCTTTATTGACTTTTTGATTGAAACCTGCAATCAGCTCGGCATTTTCGTCAGCCTGAAGAATATACCACATTTCGCTTTTACCGCTACCAATCTTGCGTTTGGCAGCCAATTCATCATCTGGATGTACTTGTATTGAAAGGTAATCATTGGCATCAATAAATTTTATTAAAATCGGAAATTCGACACCGAATTTTTCGTAAACAGCATCCCCTACCAGATCGCCCATATATACTTCGATGAGCTCATTGAGTTCATTCCCTTCAAGAAAACCATTGGAAACTTCGGATGTATTATCTGCTACTCCAGATAATGCCCATACTTCGCCACAATTGGGCAAAGGAGCATAATCCATCCCCAACACTGTTTTAATTTTGCTGCCGCCCCAAATTTTGTCCATAAAGACCGGCTTAAATTTCATCGGATACAATTGATTCATTTTATGTTGTAGTATTAATCGTTTTTAATATAATTTCTACCAATTAGGAACTAAAGTGTATAAATAAGAAAATGCCTTGAGTACTTAGAGTGCCTAAAGTACTTAAAAGTAGAACTAAGAAATTTATTTTTTTCAAATAGTTTTAGTGTTTTGGTTGCAGTATGATTAAACAAATATAAAAATAATAAAGGGGAAATTAAATTAAAAATAATAATTTTGTAAACAAACGACTTTTAATAAGTTTGACTGATAAAACAAAGATTTATAACAATATGCTGATAATCGGAATCACAGGAACATTGGGTGCAGGCAAAGGAACCATCGTTGAATACCTTGTTCACCACAAAAATTTTAAGCATTATTCGGTAAGAAGCTTTCTGATTGAAGAAATTGAAAAACGCGAAATGCCTGTAAACCGCGACAGCATGGTAATCATTGCCAACGAACTCCGTGCAAACCACTCTCCTTCCTACGTTACCGATCAATTGTATTTAAAAGCAGCTAAGTCTAACACAAATTGTGTGATAGAAAGTATTAGAACACCCGGCGAAATAGATTCACTCAGAGAAAAAGGAAACTTCTATTTGTTTGCTATTGATGC
The DNA here is from genome assembly GCA_037133555.1 of Bacteroidota bacterium. GTDB lineage: Bacteria > Bacteroidota > Bacteroidia > Bacteroidales > JACABE01 > JACABE01. The sequence goes on along the minus strand of JBAXNW010000007.1, from coordinate 37,489 downwards.
TCCTTCACAATTGAGATTCGAACGCATTTTGCTTCGTAATTCTGAAACCGACAATATCAGTTATGCTACTTTTATTCAAAACGAGGAGAGGGAAATGAATACCAGCAATCCTGCCAAACAAAACCTGAGAAAATGTATAGAAATGGCTGATTTCATATTTGAAAACTCAGGAAACATTCAAGATTTGCAGTTAAAAGTAGAGGCTGTTTTAAACCAAATAGACATTAAATTATGAGTGAAGAAAAATACGTACGTCCTACCTGGGATGAATATTTTATTGAAGTAGCCAATACCATTGCAAAACGTGCTACCTGCGACAGAGGAAGAAGCGGATGCGTGATTGCACGTAACAAACAAATATTGGTTACTGGCTATGTAGGTTCACCTATGGGTTTGCCACATTGCGACGATATAGGTCATCTTTTTAAACAGGTAACGCATGAAGACGGGAAAATGACCAATCATTGTGTCAGAACAGTGCATGCTGAACAAAACGCCATTTGTCAGGCTGCCAAACTGGGTATCGCATTGGAGGGTGCTACCTTGTATTGCCGAATGACACCCTGCCGCACTTGCGCTATGTTGATTATCAACTGTGGCATCAAACGGGTAGTATGCGAACGCAAATATCATACTGGATTAGAGTCAGAGGAAATGTTCCGTATGGCCGGTATCAGCATTGAATTTGTGTTTGATGAAATACAGCAGTACGAAAAGCAATCCTAAGATTTTACGTTACTCTTTAAGTTTTTGCATGAACACTTCCTTCAACCAATAATTATAGGTTTTGAGAACGAGGTAGGCAATAAGACTTCCAAACAATGCACCGCAAATGACATCGCCCGGGAAATGTACACCCAGGTAAATTCTGCTGTAGCTTACAAGAACGGCCCAACTAAAGATAAAATAAGAAAAATACCGATATTTGGCTTTTAAAAAATGAGCAAGTAGCACTGCCATAGCAAAGGTATTGGCTGCATGAGAGGATACAAAGCCATAATCACCACCTTTATAGCCATTTACAATATGCACAAGTCCTTCCAATGCAGGATTGTGGGAAGGCCGCAAACGTAGAAAAACATTTTTAAACAAAGCCACCGACAAACTATCAGCCAAAGCAACACTCACAATAACAGCTAATGCGATAATCAAGGCTTGTTTTTTATGCTGCTTGAATAGCAGATAGGAAAAATATAAATACATAGGAATCCACAATGTCTTACTGCTTAAACCCCACATTAATCCATCAAAAAATGAATTATGTAGACCGTTTAACAACAAAAATAATTGGGTATCCAAGTGAACGAGTGTTTCTATCAAATTATCTGTTTTTTATGAAGCTATATAATATAAATTTTCAATAAGTCTATCTTTTTTATTTCACTAACTACCTTACTACTCTAAGTACTCAAAAAGTATACTTCAACAACTTATTGCCGTATCCTGTTACTAGATTCAATTGCTTTTTATCCATCAAAGTTGCTATATCAGGCAGTGTTTCTGATTTAAACGCAAGCGATTCATCCATCAGGCCACTTTTATTGAATACATACAACTGTTTGTTATCTTTCCCTAATACCACTATCAAGTTTCCTCTTTGTGTATTGGTATAAAACTGAAGTGTTGGAATAACCGTATTTTTAAATTTATAGTTAAAAATGACTTTCCCATCTTTTTTGCATACATACAGCTCAGTGGATGAAAGAAAAATAAAATCTTTGCTGCCATCGTTGTTAAAATCCTCGTATGTAAAAGTTGGATTACCTGAAATAGTTTTAAAAGTTTTGGTGTCCACATTTCCATTTGCTGAAATATATTGCAGCTTCCCTTTGTTATCAGTTATTATCAAGTATTTTCCGTCATAATAGCATTTCGAAGCAGTATTGGCCGAAAATGTGGTTTTCAATTTAATCCTTTCGCTGCCTTTGCGGTCGAGTATCAGCATTTTTCCTGACTTATCAGTAACGATGATATTATCTTTACCTCCGAAAATAATATGTTGTGGTGTTACCTCTACAATTTCTTTGGTTGTGGGCGAGCTGAAATCTTTCACGGTTTCTCCTTTGATATTGAAATAATGTAGCTTTCTATCGCTGCAAGCTATGACCATACGGTAGTCGCGTTTCTTCTCGTAATCTATCAGACACAAACCAGAAGTTGCCTTGTTGTTAAGTTTTACAGGATAACCCTCAACTTTATTCCCTTTCCCATCAATCAAATATATACTGCTTTCGGTATTGAAAAGATATTGGATTTTGTTGTTTTTCTGGAAATCCACTTCATATACTTCACTTTTGGGTTTACCGTCCAGCTGGACTTTCCATTTGATGATACCTTCTTTGCTCATCAGATAGATTTTATTGCTTGCATCAAAAACGAGGATGCTTTTTTCGTTAGAGAAAGTGTTTTTTACAATATAGGGCCGGCTCACCATAGCTGCCTCCAGACTGGTTTCGCTGCCTGAACTAATAGCCTGAACCTGAACGGGAGCTTCAATAGGCTTTATATTTTCATTCCCCTTGAAGTTGAAATTGATGGTGGTATAAAAGCGTTTATCTTCAGCACTCAATTGAAGTGAAAGCTTCTGAAATCCTTGTAAAACTGGGAATGTATTGCCAAATACAGGAGTATTTGTTGCTTTCATCAGATGCATCAAGTAATTGCCAGCCCTATTGAGGTTAATAAAAGCGTAAATATTTGATTTGCTGGGTATGTTAGCAGCATATTCTGCATAATCTTTTGTTTTTGACAATACTTCGCCAGAACTGAATGCATCTCTGTAATTGCTGATACCTTGTTTGCTGGCAGCAAAGATTACAAAACCATTGGCAACTTCATACCAACATTCTTTAAAATTAGGGCAACTTCCTCCCAACATGGTTTTTAGTAAACCAGGAAGTATCACTTTGTTTTCATCAATAATAGTTATTTTATTGGCACTATTTTGTTGTTGTGATGCTGCAGCAAGAGCTTTCAAACATGAATCGGCAAGTTTTGCATCCTTGTTCTGGCAAATAACGAAGGTGTTATCTGCAAAATTAGATTCGCTTTGTAAAACAACCACTGCAAATTCCTTCCCCATCCATTGGATAAAATTATCGCGAAGATTAAATCTTACCTGAAGGTTAAGTTGAGTAAGATTTTTCTCATAATCTACCAATTTATCATTTTCTTTTAAAAAGTTTTTATACTTATTGTGATAAGTGGCATAATTACTGAAGTTTACATCAGCAAATAACATGGTGTTTTGAGGTAAGATATTTGTAATCTGAATTTCCTGAGCTGCTTCATCTTCAAAAACACTAATATAGGATGCATTGGGTTTACCAACGGAAGTATAGCCATTTAACAAAAGCTGGTTGTTTTTGACAAACATATCCAATTCGGTCCATTTTCCAAAATCCGCCAACAACTGAATATCCATTGAAGATTCTTTGTTGATAAATGTTGATAACCATTTACTCACATTGGCATAATGGATGTAGATATTGGCATCCACTTTTTTACCGGCAGTCGTTTTGAGATTGACAAAGTTTTCATCATTGGCAAATGAAGTACTGCTATTAAGTTGATTAACTGATTTTTCTATCAATTTATCAGTATAACTTCCAATAAAAACCCCTTTATAAACAGCGTAATTATAAGTAGTTGCATTGAAGTTTACGCTAAAAATATGAGCCCCTTCAAATTTCCTTTGGCGAATGTCTTTCATGCCTGCATCTTTCAGCATGGTTTTGATGGATGCCTCCTCAAAAACGGCAGGAACATTGATTAGAAAAAGCAGGGCAAGGCTATCCATTCCTACATTGTGAATTGAAAGATAAGACTTATTACTACTTAGAATGGTTTTTATTTCTGCATTGGTACGAATGAGGTTATTGATAAAAGCAAGATCATTGTTGGCTTTGGTGAAAAAAGGCAATTTTTGCATACCTTGCCAGATTTGGTTGCTGCTATTGTTTACATTCCACAAATCAAGCACGTTGTTGAACTCGGCAAACAACAATGCATCGTCAGGAATGGCATTAATAACAGGTGCAATGGGTTGTTTTAATTTTCGATAGTAAGCATAGGCCGAAAACAGTATAATAGCTGTTAACAAAGCAAATAATGCTATATAAATAATTTTTTTAGGGATTTTCATAAATAAGAATATTCGATACCCAAAAATAAGCTAAAGCCCAGACATTTCATTGGCCATTCAAGAAATAAATGAACAATTGATTGTTAATTGATTTTTTAAAAAAGATGGTCTATTCTTTACTTTTAAAACTTTTTCACTATCGACTGACAAATCTAACAAGGCTAAAATCTTTCATTTTTTTATTATGCACCGCAAGTTTTTTAGTAAGTCTGTGTCATACTAACATATTCAATCATTAATAAATTAAACATTAAAAATTAAAAGCATGAAGAAAGTAATTTTATTATTCGTAGCCGTAGTTAGTTTTGCACTGATTTCGAACAATTTATCTGCACAAACCAAAACAGCCAACGAAAAGGCAGTTGTTAAGACTGAACAAAAAGCATCAACTCCTTCCACTTTTGTTGATAAAAACAAAAATGGCGTTTGCGATAAACATGAAGTAAAAGGTGGAAAAGCCAATTGCGAAATGAATAAAGGAAAAGGAAGTGCCAGTTGTTCAGGTAAATGCAAAGGTGAATCTAAAAGTTGCGGAACTGAAAAAACAGCTGCCAAAGCTTGTGGAGAAAACAAAGCTGCTGGATGTGCGAAAAGCTGCAAACACTAAAAATCAGAATTAATAGAAGTGAAGAGCTTTAAGCTAAAGTTTCGTTTCATATAATACCGTATTGTTGAGAAACAAATCACTTTATCAATTTAACTATTATTACAAAAAAAACCTTGTTTGTTGACAAGGTTTTTTTGTTACCTTTACACAATAATATGATCATCATTTAGTCTTAGAATGTCTGAAAACGAATTGGTAGAAGGAATTTTTAAAAAACAGCAAGCTGCATTTAAAGAACTGGTTCAGCTATATCAAAAACAAGTAATTAGCACTTGCTATGGCTTTATTGGTAATTCTAACGATGCGCAGGATATAGCACAGGATGTTTTTATTGAAGTTTTTGAATCAATCGGGAAATTCAGGAGAGAAGCTAAACTTTCTACATGGATTTATAGGATTGCCGTCAATAAATCCATCAATTTCAAAAGACAAATCGCAAGAAAACAATGGATTAAAAATATTGAGAGCTTTTTTGGGAAGGAAACCAACGAAATGCTTGCTATAAAAGCTAACAAAAGCGATGAGCCCAATGACGCCCTGGAAGAGGACGAAAGAAAAATGATTTTACACCAGGCCTTGAATAAATTACCCGAGAATCAAAAAATTGCATTTACATTGAATAAATTTGACGATTTATCATATCAAGAAATTGCCGATGTGATGAATACGACGCTATCATCGGTAGAATCGCTAATCCATAGAGCCAAGATGAATTTACAAAAATATTTGATAAATTATTATAACTAAAGAAATTTATTATCAAGAAGTTGCCGCAAGGAAATGAATTTGAAATTGTCTTACTTTTATAAAAATGAAAGAAATGAACTGCCAGGAAACTGAAAATAATATGATGTCTTATTTTGATAAAGAATTATCGAATGAAACCGCTCTTACTTTTGTGTCACATATTGCGGAATGCCCACACTGTGCGCATACTTACTTGAATCTAAAAGCTGTACTTCAAACTATTGATACTGAGAAAATTCAAAAGGATGATTTTTATTTTTACACCCGCCTACAACAGCGAATGGAAAACAAAAAAAATACTGTTAGTGTTATTCAATATATTCCAAAATACGTATTACAATCGATTGCAATTTGCTGTTTGCTTACCATCGGGATATTTACAGGTATACAAATAGGCAATCAATACAGCACAAATACTATCAATCTTACTGCAGAAGAAACAAGAACTTCTCAATTGAATGCATACTCAGAAGAAATGTTTATTGCTGAAATGAACAATGAAAAAATGGAATCTTTATTTACCTCAAATCAATAACATATGAACTATTTCACTAAAAACAGAATTTTGATTTGGATTGTTTTAGCAGCCTTTGCTATTAACATTTCGGCAATAGTAACTATTTTGTACCGTGTTAATAAAGGGAAATGTCAAGCCGAAAACTCAGATTGCCGTCATAAATCTCAGGATATCTTTAAAAATGAACTCAAACTTACACCCGAACAGGAAAAAGAATTCCTGGAAGTTAAAAATACTTCAAAAATTGAAGCAGAGCCTATCGTGTTGAAGATAAAAGAACAACGAAAAACCCTAATGACAATTCTTTTTGAAAAAACACCTGACACCCTTAAAATTAAAGAAATCTCTAACCAAATTCAACAGACGCAGGCAATTTTATTGCAACATACGATACAGCATTACCTCGATTTAAAGAAAATATTAAAGGGTGAACAACAAGAAAAATTAAATTTCTTATACCAGGATTTATTTGGCTGCCAAAGAATGCAAATGGATAAGAAATGCGGAAGCAATTGTGGTAAAACAGATGAATCCTTCCAAGATAAAGGCAATGGTAGTGGTGGTGGAAAAGGCGATGGAAGTGGGAAAGGTGACGGAAGTGGTGGTGGAAAAAGACACCGACATGGCAATACGCCTGATAATAATTTTTAAAACCTATACTCCATTTTTTATTTTTCGTATCCATTTTTCCTGAGAAGGGGGCTGATAATTACGCATTTTCTCAATAAGATCCATAGGATTTTCGTCATCCAATAGCATCTCACGGTGTATCGGTTTCATAAATTGATCGGATTGCATTCGGTCTACCTGAGCAATCAATGAATTGTAAAAATGATTGACATTTAAAATCCCTACAGGTTTTTTATGTATATCCAATTGCGAAGCTGTCATCATTTCAAACAATTCGTCGAGGGTACCAAAACCTCCAGGCATAGCTATAAATGCATCCGATAGTTCTGCAAGTAGGGCTTTCCGCTCAGCCATTGACTTTACATAGATCAATTCAGTAAGTTGAGTATGCGCAATTTCTTTGTCTGAAAAAAAATCAGGGATAACTCCTATCGTTTTGCCTCCATTTGCCAATACTTCATCGGCAATAATCCCCATCAATCCAACCTTAGCACCTCCATAAATCAATGCAATTCCTTGGTTTACCATTAACTTCCCTAAGCTTTTTGCAGCTTCAGCATATATTTTATTTTCACCTGTACTACTTCCACAAAAGACACAAATAGATTTTATTTTATTCATTTTACACTAAAATTTTAATAAATTTAAAAGAATACAGCTGCTTTTACCACTGATTGATATGAATTCTATCTTTCAGATAACGCGTTGGTATTGGTTTTTGTTCATCAGGATGTCCAATAGCAATTATTGACAATACATGTATATTGTTTGGCAGATTGAAAAGCGTTCTAAAGACGTTCATTCTTTCTTCTCTAGGATATACTCCCAGCCAAACAGATCCCAGCTCCATTGCATGAGCTGCCAACAGAATATTCTGTGTAGCTGCAGAACAATCCTGTACCCAATAACCATGCATTTTTTCAATAGCTGCATCCGCACAAACCACAATAGCCAAGGGTGCATCCTTAAGCATATTGGCATAAGGATGCGCTTGTATAATTTTATTAAGCATCTCACGCTCATTTACAACAATGAAGTGCCAAGGTTGCAAATTGTTTGCAGATGGAGCATACATAGCTGCCTGCAATAAACTTTCAATCTGCTCCTGATTGATTGGCTCTGAAGAATATTTACGGATACTTCTGCGACTGATAATAATATCCTGTAAGGCTTTCATTTTAAATTAGTTTTAAAGTTTTTTAAAATATGCTTAGCAATAATAAAGCTTCCGTCTTCTTAATGCGCCACCAACCAGTTTTCGCCGGTATTCATTTCAATTTCAACAGGAACTTTTAACAGCATGGCGTTTTTCATCTCATTGTAAATGATGGGTTTTACAATTTCAATTTCGTCTTTGTGGACATCAAAAACCAACTCATCATGTACCTGCATTATCATTTTTGTTTGTAAACCGAGACGGCTAAGTTCATTATAAATGCGAATCATGGCAACTTTTATCATGTCAGCAGAAGAACCCTGAATGGGTGCATTGATAGCATTTCTTTCGGCAAAACCTCTGATGGTAAAATTACTGGAATTGATATCTCTTAAATACCTGCGTCTTCCTAAAATGGTTTCAACAAAACCATTTTGTTTGGCAAAGGAAATGCTTTGATCCATATATTCCTTTACCTTTGGATATTTCGAAAAATATTGCTCAATAATCTGAGCGGCTTCTTTTCTTGGAATGCTTAATCTTTCGGATAAGCCAAAAGCAGAAATACCGTAAATAATTCCAAAATTAACTGTTTTTGCATTCCGCCTCATATCTGAAGTAACTTCTTCCAATTTTACACCATATACATTGGCGGCTGTTGCAGTATGGATATCAAGATTATTGATGAAGGCAGCTATCATATTCTCATCTCCGCTCAAACTGGCAATAATACGCAATTCTATCTGTGAATAATCGGCAGAAAGTATGGTATAATCTTCATTGCGGGGAACAAATGCTTTGCGGATTTCTCGGCCTTTTTCGGTTCGGATAGGAATGTTTTGTAAATTCGGATTGTTGGAACTCAACCTACCCGTTGCTGCCACTGCCTGGTTATAGGAAGTATGTATTCTTCCGGTTCGTGGATTGAACATATTGGGTAAACTGTCGACATAGGTCGATTTCAATTTAGCCAAAGAACGATAATCGAGTATTTTTTGTATGATCGGATGTTTGTTGAGTAATTTTTGTAAAACCTCCTCCCCTGTTGAATATTGCTTGGTTTTGGTATGTTTAGGGTTATCAATGATTTTTAAATGCTCAAACAAAATTTCACCCAATTGTTTGGGTGATGCAATGTTAAATGTAGTCCCTGACAGTTCAAAAATATCTTTCTCGGTTTGTTGAATTTCAATTAAAAGTTCAGCAGAATAATTGTTCAATACATTGATGTCTACTTTTACACCTTCGGCTTCCATCGCTGCCAATACAGGAATTAAAGGAATTTCAACATCATTAAATAAGTTAACGACCTTAAATTCTTTCAACATGGGTTCAAAGTGCTGTTTCAACTGAAAAGTAATATCTGCATCTTCTGCAGCATATTCTTTAACAATTTCTATATCCACCTCTCGCATATTGGATTGATTTTTTCCTTTTTTACCAATCAGGCTTTCAATTGAAACAGGCGTATAATTCAAATACGTTTCGGCCAGCAAATCCATATTATGCCTCATATCGGGTTGGAGCAAATAATGTGCAATCATGGTATCGAAAATTTTACCTTTCACTTCTACATCATACCATTTAAGGATGGCAATATCAAATTTTATGTTTTGACCAATTTTTTCAATATTTTCGTTTTCAAAAACAACTTTGAACCTACTTACAATTTCCAATGCTTCGCTATAGGCCTCAGGGAGTGGAATATAATAGGCTTCTCCTGCTTTGAAACTAAAAGAAATCCCCACTAATTCGCTGTTGTTTGGGTCGAGACCCGTAGTTTCGGTATCAAAGCAAATACTTTTTTGCTGCAAGAGTTTGCTTATCAATTCATTTTGTTGTAAGCTGGTATCCACCAGAAAATACTGATGAGGTGTTTGATGAATATTTGTTTTCGTTTCTAAATCAGGTATCGAAGTATATTCTTCATCATCTAGGATAGAAAAAAGATCAGGAACAGACGATTTGGATGGAGTAGGCGCATCACTTAATGATAAATCTGTAAAGACTCTTTTGGCAAAAGCGCGGAACTCAAGTTCTTCCAATAGTTTTCTGAGTACTTCTTTATCTGGTTTATCGAGTTTTAAATTTTCTTCGTGGAATTCAATGGGAACATCTAAAATAATAGTTGCCAGATTCCTTGAAACAATAGCTTGATCGGCATAAGTAATTACCTTTTCTTTTAGCTTGGGATTGCTAATCTTGTCGGCATTGGCAATTAAATTGTCAATATTGTCAAATTCATCCAAAAGTTTTCGGGCAGTAACTTCACCAACACCCGGAATACCGGGAATATTGTCAGAAGCATCGCCCCAGAGGCCCAACATATCAATTACCTGAGACGTTCTTTTGATGCCAAATTTTTTGCATACTTCGGCAATTCCCATTATTTCTGCTTTTTCGCCCATTCGGCCAGGTTTGTAGATGAGCGTTTTTTCGCTGACCAATTGTCCAAAATCCTTATCAGGAGTTACCATATACGTTGTGTATCCATTGGCTTCGGCTTTTTTTGCCAAGGTACCTATTACATCATCGGCTTCATATCCTTCCGAAAATAAAATAGGGATACCAAAAGCTTCAATCAATTGCATGATATAAGGAATAGACTTTAACAGGTCTTCGGGTGTTTCTTGTCTGTTGGCTTTGTAAGCATGAAAGTCAATATGTCTAACCGTAGGTGCATGGGTATCAAAACATACCCCTATATGAGAGGGCTTTTCGTTTTTTATCAAATCGTACATAGCATTGGCGAAACCTAAAATAGCAGATGTATTGAGACCTTTGGATGTTATACGCGGATTTTTGTTCAATGCATAGAAAGCACGGTAAATCAAGGCCATTGCATCTAATAAATAGAGTTTTTTCTGATCGGGCATAGTCAAATAATTTTGCGATAAAATTAGTGAAAAATTAAGGGAATTTGAACGTTATTTGCTTTTAATTGTTGTTCTGATAAATACGAAGCAAATGAAGGCTTATAAAATCATATTAATGTTGGCCATTATGTTTGGATGTAAAAGCTATCAGAAAATGGAAACAGTGGCAAGTGTTGATTTAAAAAAGTATGCAGGAAAATGGTATGAAATTGCGTCCTATCCTACTATATTTCAGAAAGGATGTTGCAATACTTCAGCTGAATATCTTATAAGCGATAAAGCTTATGTAAAAGTAATCAATCGCTGCAACAAAGACACTATCAATGGTGTAGCAAAATCAATTGAAGGCAAAGCTTTTATTGTAAAAAACAGCCAGAATGCCAAATTAAAGGTAGAGTTTTTCTGGCCTTTCAAAGGTGATTACTGGATCATTGGATTGGCAGATGATTATTCATGGGCAGTGGTTTCGCATCCCAGCCGTAAGTATTTATGGATACTTTCAAGAACACCTTCGATGGACGAAACTGTATACCAAAAAGTAATCCAATTGATAATTGCGAAAGGATTAAATCCTGAAAAGCTAAGAAAAACATTGCAGAAGGTTTAAGATACCGAAGATTTGTCGATAATATGCTGAAAATCCTGTTTGTAATTGCTTCCAATGGGTAATTTTTCATCTTTTACCTCAACCATATTTCCTTCAATAGATTTGATTTTTGAAATTGATACAATAAATGATTTGTGAATTCTGGTAAAACTGGCAGAAGGCAATAAGGCTTCTATCTTTTTCATGGATTGATAGGTTACTATTACTTTATCGTTGGTATGTATTTTTACATAATCTCCCAGTGCCTCAATGTAATACACATCCGAAATATTGACCTTGTAAGTCTTTTTATTTGATTTTACAAATATGAAATTTTCTTCGTGATTATGGGAGCTGACAATTTCGTGTACGATGGTTTCTTTAGAACTTTCTTTTACTCTTTCCTGTGCTTTTTGAATGGCCTTCAGAAAACGTTCAAATGAAAATGGTTTTTTCAAATAATCAACCACATCCAATTCGTATCCCTCCAGGGCAAATTCAGAGTAAGCCGTAGTAATGATGCAAAGAGGTGGATGTTTCAATGTTTTTAAAAAATTAATTCCGCTCAACTTAGGCATATTAATATCCAGAAACATAAGATCAATATCCAGGTCATTTAAAGCTTGCATCGCTTCAAAGGCATTATTGCATTTAGAAGTAATTTCGATGGTTGGAATATCTTCTGCATATTTTTCAATAATCCGCTGAGCCAGTGGCTCATCGTCTACGATCAGGCATTTGATTTTATGGCTCATGGTTCAATTATTAGTTCAACGCTAAAAATATTTTGATGGTCCGTAATTTTTAAAGAGTATTTATCAGGATACAACAAAGATAATCTTTTTTTGACATTTTCAATTCCAATACCCGAATACTTCTTATCGACCAAATGCTCTCTGTTGTCTATTGTATTTTCAATTGTAAATTTAATATAATCTGATTTTTCCAGATCAAAAACGATGCGGATATATGAATTATCTAACTGTTTATTGACTCCATGTTTAAAAGCATTTTCGATAAAAGGAATAAAAAGCAAAGGCGCAATTTCCTTATTCCCAGTACTCCCAATAATTTTCATTTCAAAATTTGCTTTATCCCCTATTCTGATTTTTTCGAGTTCGATATAGTTTTTTATGAAGTTGATTTCTTTGTCAAGCAAAACATGGTCGTCCCTGCATTCGTATAACATATAGCGCATCAAATCGGAGAGATGTAGTATCATTGGAGGTGTTTTTTCTGATTTATCCAAAGATAAAGCATACAAATTATTCAGGGTGTTGAACAGAAAATGAGGATTGATCTGCCCCCTCAACAATTTAAGTTCGGCTTCGAGTTTCTGGCGTTGTGTTTCTTTAAATTTAATTGAATCATCCTGATAATCTATCCAATCGCGCAAATACTTTAAAAAAGAAGTAACACTTAAAAACATTGTAATTAAAATAAACTCATAAATAAATTCTATGAGAATAATCTTAAAATTAATTACGCTTAACTTATACTCAAGCAATACTGAAGTAAAAAAATTGAGCAGAAAAAAAATAATGATATTAAGTAACTGCAAAAAGACAAAGCTGAAATATTTTTTTCTTTTTAAAAACCTAGGTATCAGAAAAAACAAATTAATGTAAACTGCCACTGCAATATAAAATATGGTTGCAAAAGTACTTACCAATCGTATTGAGCGAAAACTATTAAATGAAAATCCACCTAAACCGAAAAACAATAAAAAAACACTCAGTATCAAAACTGCCCAAAACACTAAATGTTGAAATAAAATATTCTGTGTTACTTTTTTAGATAGTTGCCTCATAGTAGCGTTTTTAAATGATGTGTCAAAAGTATTAAATTATCGTCTATATAACAATTTAATAAGATGAACACATCAAAATACAAGTTGAAATCGGGATTATCACGGTTTTATTACGTTTTTTGCATTTATCTTTCAATTCAATCCTTTCAAACAGTTAATTTCTAATGTTATCTAATAAACTTGTTTACACTTAATTATGATATTAATATTGCAGCATCAAACAAAAAATATTAAAAACAATCCTTAAAAATTAAAACCATGAAAACAATAAAAATGATCAGCATCGCCATCGTTATCATCATAATGAGTGGATTTACAACTTATGCAAAAGACAATAACAAAACAGCTCAAAAAAATGATTTAAAAACGATATTGGCAAAGGAAGTTAAATTTCCAAATTTTGCAGTAGAAAAATTCCAGGAAGGAAGTGTCTTGGTGCAATTTACAGTAAACGCAGAAGGTAAAATTGAAATTAATGCCATTAATTATTTGGATGTTGAGTTAGGCGAGCATGTAAAAGAATGTTTAAAGAAAGTTGTAGTTGAAAAAGACGACATCAGTATTGGCAAAACGAAAGCCATTAAATTCGATTTCAAAATACTATAAAAATTTTCGGGGACATAAGCTAATGTGAATGAGCATTGGCTTTTTTCTCATTTTAAGTTAAGTTTAATTGCAGGAAGCTGAAGATTATTTAATTGAAGCTTCCTGTTTTTTTATTGGGATGTTCTTCTATTGTATCTCTTCTCTTTGTTTTTTCGTCAATGATGCCACCACCAAATCATAAGAATCGTCAATCCAAGTCTTTATCAATTGATCTCCAATGGAAGCATCCATTTCAATGGTATTCCAAAGTTTTTTATTCATATGATACCCTGGTTTAACGGCAGGGTATTCCTCCCTCAGTTCGATGGCTTTTTCAGGATCACATTTTAAATTGATGCTTAAATCGCCATCCAGATTCGTCAATGCAAATATTTTGCCTCCTATTTTAAAAACCAGGGTAACCTCATCAAAAGGAAAACATTCGGTGGCTGCTTTCTTTGACAAACAATATTCACGTAATTCTTCTATGTTCATAGGTTATGAGTTATTAATACTAATTGCCATGAGTACTTCTATTATTTCTCGGTTAATTTCACATCCAGTGCATCGCGCAGGCCATTACCGGCAATCATAAAAGCAAGTACAACAATCATGATAGCTATACCCGGTAATATAGCAAGATAGGCTGCATCGAGGATGATGTATCCATAATTTTCTTTAATCATACTGCCCCATGATGGCATAGGTGGCTGAACGCCTATTCCCAGAAAGCTTAAACCGGCTTCCATTAATATAGCCGAAGCAAAATTGGCAGCAGAAATCACGATTACAGCCCCCATCACATTGGGAAGTATATGACGGAAAATAAGCCTGCTATTTTTAAACCCCAATGCCCTGCCGGCTTCTACAAATTCTTTTTCGCGTATGCTCAAGATCTGCCCTCTGACTACGCGAGCTACTTCCACCCACATTGTTAAGCCAACCGCAATAAACACTTGCCAGAAGCCCTTGCCCAATGCAAATGTGATGGCGATAACAAGCAATAAGGTTGGTATTGACCAAATTACATTGATAAACCAAACAATCAGGTTATCGACCCAGCCTCTGAAAAAGCCAGCCAAGGCTCCTAATAAAATTCCGATTATCAATGATATTATTACAGAAATAAATCCAACGGATAAACTTACACGGGTTCCAATAATTAATTGGCTGAGCATATCTCTACCAAATCTGTCAGAACCCAACCAGAAATGTTTAGTGTAAAAATTTTCATTGAGTATTCTATTTCTAAGTAAGGTAATGGATTCGTGGTGGGCGTTACCATAAATATCTTTAAATTGAAGAATGTTTCCATTATTCTTAACAGCAATGCTATTGTCTAAAGGAAAAACCACGTTCGCCAGATTTATTTTTTTTACTTCCCCATCGTTTGGCTTAGTGCCTGTATAAACCTCAACCTCAATAAACTCATTATTAAATTGATAGCTATAAACTGGAATACTGAGATAGGAGGCTTTTTCGCCAAAAAGCATTTTATAAAAGATGTTTGAACTTTCTTCTTTTTCATTTTTCTTAATCTTTAGCATTTGAATGCCAAAACCCGGTTTTTTTGTTGACAATTCCAGGTATTGTTCATTTGAGAAAGGAGTCTGGTCGGGGGTAACTAAATAGCCGAGAATAGCAATCAGCGTAAATAAACTTATAATAATGAGGGAAGCAAAAGATAATTTATTTTTTATAAATCGTTTCCAGGCAATGGAAGAAAGCGAAGCAGTAGCAATATATTTTTTCTTTCTATAAAACATTTGAGTGAAAATTGTAAATCTTTTTTTTAAAGACTACAAACCTAATTGTTTTTTCTCAATAAACTTAAAAAAATGTAAAAAAGCTTTTAACATCTCAAACATTTGTACTTTTGCATAAAAAGAAAGGAAAACAAAAGCAGAGACTCCGCTCTTTTTCAAACAATCAATGCTTTTAATCAATGAATGCATTGCTTAATCTATAAAAAATGAAGAAGAAATTGTTCTTTTTACTGACAATTGGATTTTTAATCTACTCAAATACAGCATTAAGTCAAAGCAAACCTTTTGTTCCTATTGAAGGAGATATTCTTTTTCAGGACCTGGATTGTGGCGAATTTTGTGAAGCTATCGAAAAAGTTACGATAGGATATAAAGCTGCCCGATTTTCGCATGTAGCCCTGGCTGCTAAAAATGAGAAGGGCGAAATTATTGTAATTGAAGCTGTTTCAAAAGGAGTTAGCATTTCATCTTTAGAGGTATTTCTTGCAAAAAGTCATGATAAAAACAATCAACCTAAAGTCCTGGTTGGCAGGTTAAAACCTGCATATCGACATTTAATTCCTGGAGCCATCGAAGAAGCCATGCATTTATTAGGTCGTCCTTACGATGATGTATTCTGTATTACCAATGACAGTTATTATTGTTCTGAATTAATATATGATGCTTATAAAAAGGCAAATAATGGCAAGCCAATTTTCAATTTGTATCCGATGACATTTAAAGATCCGGCTACCCATCAGACTTTCCCTGCATGGGTGCAATATTATAAAGAACTTAAAGCACCTATTCCCGAAGGTGAATTGGGCAATGGGCCCGGTAGTATTTCAATGTCTAAAAAACTGGACATTATTCATGCTTATGGAATTCCAAACGGGTGGAAGACAATTAAAATCAGAAATTGAATACAAAACATACATAAAATTTGCAATTTTGCAAATAATTAAAGATAGAAAACGTGAAGAAAAAATACAATATCTCTATTTCTTATTTTAGTATTTATGCTGCAATCATCTTACTGCTGATTTCCTGTGCCCATATTGTGAATCCTTCAGGTGGCCCTAAAGATGTTACACCACCCAAACCTATTAAATGTATTCCTGCAAATTATTCAGTCCATTTCAATCAGAATAAAATTGAAATCCTATTTAATGAGTTTATACTGCTGAAGGATTTGAAAAATCAAATGCTCATTTCGCCTCCACTTAAAGAAGTTCCTGATATCAAAGTGAAAGGAAAGACGTTGGTGATTGAAATTAAAGAAAAACTAAGAGAAAATACAACCTATACCCTGTTTTTTGGAGATGCTATCATAGATTTAACAGAGGGCAATGCATTATCAACCTATGAATATGTGTTTTCAACTGCAAATTCACTTGATTCGATGACGTTAACAGGCAGAGTTGTGAATTCATTTACGCAAAAACCCGAAAAAGATTTTTTTGTAATGTTGTACGACCAAACCTATGATTCAATACCTTACAAAGAAAAACCCTATTATCTTGCAAAAACCCGCGAAAATGGAGAGTATTCCATTAATAATCTCAGAAACATCCCCTATAAAATCTTTGCATTAAAAGATGTGAACAACAATTTTATCTATGATCAACCTGCTGAGAAAATTGCTTTTTCTGACTCTCTGGTTTTTCCACACATTAAACCAATTATTAAATTTGATTCTACGCGTAAAGATAGCTTGCGAAAAGACAGTTTAAAATTAAACACAGATATTTTTAAAAAGTTTTCAATAAGCGAATTAAGGAGTTTTCAGGAAATTGATTCAACGCAACGACTTTTAAATGCAACGTTTATCAAAAAAGGGCAGATTTTGTTTGCTTTTCGATATCCGGTTAAAAACTTAAAAATCGATATCTTAGATAAACCAACAGACAATAAATGGAAAATTGAGGAATGGAACACGACTAAAGACAGCCTTATTTACTGGATTTTAAAACCGGAAATAGATACCTTACACCTAATAATCAATGACAACAATCAATTTATAGATACCTTACTCCTTCGTCTAAAGCAAAAAACAGTAAAATTACCTGCCATTGATACATCAACTGCTCATCTGAAGCAAAAGAACACGAAAATTGTTGTACCTACTATCGTTAAGGTTTCCCCATTCACAAATTTATCACAAACCTTTGATTTTTACAATCCTATTTGTTTTGAATTCCCAAACCCGATGCTAAAGCATGATTCTGTCCCAGTGTTGCTGATCGAAGCCAAGGATAGCTTGAAAATTTTTGCTTATGCTGTTGATGCTGTACATCGTAAATTTTTAATCAAAAAAGATTTAAAACAAAGTCTGGAGTATAGCTTTATATTGAAGGAAGACTTATTGACAGATATATTCGAATATACCAATGATAGTCTGCATCTTGATTTTAAAACAAACTCGGTAGAGGATGTAGGGAATTTTATGTTGAATATCAATCTAAAAGATACAATTCATTCCTACATTATACAGTTGATGAACGAAAGGGAACAAATTCTGGAACAGAGATTTATTGACAAAAGCACTAAATTAAAATTCAAAAATTTAGCTCCTGCTACCTATTTAATAAAAGCCATTGTTGATGTAAATAAAAACAAAAACTGGGATAACGGAAATTACTTGCAAAAAATTCAAGCCGAAAAAGTTATTATTTATCCTTCAAAAATCACTATCAGAGCAAATTGGGACCTGGATGAAAACTGGGAGTTATAATGCAAGTTAAAATATCCTTACAATCCCTTTTAAACTTTAAAATGAATTACGAGAAAGAAAAGACTTTTGTTTATTCCTTAATTGTCATCTCATTGATTAGATTGCTAGCACCTGCAAATTTATCAATTATAAACAAGCAGTAACGAATATCCAGCGTGATATTTCGGCATTGGTCAGGGTCGTATATAACATCGCTCATGGTACCTTCCCAGTTCCTATCGAAATTCAAACCTATTAATTCACCATAAGCATTGAGTACAGGGCTACCTGAATTCCCACCCGTTGTATGGTTGGTGGCCGTAAAAGCAACCGGCATTTCACCTGATTTGTTGGCATAACGGCCATAGTCTTTGGCAAGGTACAAAGCTTTTAATTTAGGTTCCACCACATAATCGTATATACTGCTGTCTTCTTTTTGCATAATACCTTCGATGGTTGTATAATGCAAATACGTCACTCCATCGCGGGGAGTATAATCGTTTACTTTGCCGTAAGCCACTCTCAATGTAGAATTGGCATCCGGGAAAAAACGTTTCTCAGGTTGCATTTCCATCATAGCTTTAACATAGATACGGTATAAACTATCGGTTTTATCGTTCAACGAAATTACCTTGTCCTGAATACGAAGAATGTAATTTTCGTAAATACTCATTGCCAATTGATAGGCAGGATCTTTTTCTATAGAATGAAATTTTTTAGGTTTATAATCTTTTAAAAAAGCTGTCGATTTTTCACTTGACACCATAAAAGAATGATGAAAAACATCCTCCGCATATTGATTAAAGTTCCCTTTGTATTTTTTTTGAATCTTACTAAATATTTCAGGTTGTAAAGCTTTATCGCAATCCACCTCGTACAATTTCATCAATTCGGCGAAGATTTTCTGATCTGTATTTAAATTATAATTTTTAAAATAGCCTGGAATGCCTTTTTGAAAAGCCTGAAGTGTTTTCTGGAAATCTTCGGTTTTTATTGATTTATCTTTACTTTGTTCAACTAATTTTTTGAAACTATAAGCATACTTTATGATTTCGGGTGCCAGACCTGCTTCCGAAAAATATACGGCTGCCATAGTATACGGTTTTAAGCTACGATAGGTCTTCTCAAAATCACTTAATAAATTACCATATTCCTGCTTGCGTTTTTCGTCTTGCCCTACCCAGTTATTGAAATTGGTTTCAAATGCCTGTTTTTTAGCAACTGCCTGTAATCGAATAATACCGCGATCTTCACCCATCCATTTCTTCCATGCATTGGCAATACCTGCATATTTAGCTGCATATTGAATACGTACCAATTTATCATTTTTCATATCATTGCCGATAATTTCAAGTCGTTTTTCTCTCATTTTGATGCGTGCAGGATTATCGTAATTTGACAATAAATCAACAGCATAAGAAGTCAGGTATTGCTGTGTTCTTCCTGGATAACCAAATACAAAAGTAAAATCGTTTTTTTCAACCCCTTTTAATGAAATATCCAGGTGTTTTTTTGGTTGATAAGGCTGATTATCGGCTGAATATTCTGCAGGTTTTCCATCTTTTCCAACATAGACCCTGAACACTGAAAAATCGCCAGTATGACGGGGCCACATCCAGTTGTCGGTATCACCTCCAAACTTACCGATATCTGAAGGTGGCGCACCCACCAAGCGAACATCCTTAAATACTTCGCTCACAAATAAATAATATTGATTGCCATAATAAAAGGGTTTTACACTGGCGTTGTAATGTGTCCCTTTTACAGCATCCTTTGAAATTTCTTTACTTACTTTTTCAATGGCTTCATCACGTTGGGTCTCCGTCATGGTTTTATTTAAAACGCTCAAGACTCTGGCTGTAACATCTTCCATCCTTACCAATAAAGTAGCGGTTAATCCAGGATTGGTCAATTCTTCAGAGGCTTTCATCGCCCAGAATCCTTTGGTTAAATAATCGTGATCCAAAGAACTATGCGATTGAATCGTTCCAAAACCACAATGATGATTGGTGAATATTAAACCCTGACTGCTCACAAATTCTGCCGTACAACCACTACCAAAAAGCAGGATAGCATCTTTAAGACTAGAATGGTTGATGCTATAAATATCTTCAGCTGTAATTTTCATGCCCATTGTTTGCATTTCTTTTTGATTCAGCTGTTCCAACAGCATTGGAATCCACATTCCTTCATCTGCTTTTACTGAGATTGAAAATAAATTTATGACTGATATCAGACAAAATCCAAGAATTACTTTCTTCATGATATATTTTTCTTAATATTACAATTAGCTGCAAAAATAAGAATTAATATTGATATCATTGAGACCGATAATAATTATAAACAAAGAGCTGTTCATAAAAAAAATAAAAAAAATATACTCTTTGGAAACATATGTATTAATCTTGTGTTGTTATATCCATTATTAATTAAATTTTAAAAACTATGAAAAAATTAATGACAATTGTTTTGGCTATTGTATTAATAGCAGGTTTTACTTCAACTACGAAAGCACAAATTAGTGTTGGTGCTAAGGTTGGTCTCGCATTACCTATGGGCACTTTTGGTGATGGTTATGGTATGGGATTTGGTGGCGCTGCCATCGGAGAATACGCATTGAACGAAAATATGGCTGTAGGTTTAAGCCTTGGTTATTATTCTTTTGGTGAAAAAAACAGTTCAGGTGTTACATATTCTGTCATTCCTATTCTTGTTGATTATAAGTATTTCTTCCAAACCAAAGGTTTTATGCCTTATGTAGGAGCAGGCTTAGGTATATACATGGGAAGTGTACATTTCGGAAGCGGCTCAGTATCAGGTAGCGATTTTGGTTTTTCACCAAAACTTGGTTTCTGGATGGGCGAAGGTTTCAAATATGGTGCGTGTATAGATTATAACATCGTATCTAATTCAAATCACCTTGGTATCAATGTTGGATTTATTTATCCTATAGGTAAATAATATTTCTTATAAAAAAAAGGAGCTCAAATATGGGCTCCTTTTTTTTTTGTTCAGCATTTGAATGTTACAGCTTCATTAGGATGTAAAGCCATTTTAAATTCATTTTTGATCACTCCAATTACTTCGCATCTTATTTCCAATTTTTTTATTACTTTTGTAAATCTTTTTTTTGCGAAATTTAAGTATTTTGCAAAAAAAGTAGTATTATTGTAGCTTGAATTATAATCATTAAATTTTGGGAATTTATGAAAAAGTTAATAAGAATTGCATGCGTCGTATTGCTGATAGCTGGCTTTACTTCAAAAGCAGGTGCACAATTTAGTTTAGGTGCCAGCGCCGGTGTTGCAATGCCTGTAGGTAGTTTCGAACAAAAATACAATATGGGTTTTGGTGGTTATGCAAGTTTAGCTTACACCATCAACGCTCAGATGTCTATCGGTCTCAATGCTGGCTTTTATGCTTTTAAAGGAACCGATTTCCCAGCCGGTTCTAACCCTTCTACCCGAATTCTTCCAATTTTCCTTGACTTTAAATACTATTTAAACACCGAAGGATTTATGCCTTATGTGGGTGCTGGCTTAGGTTTGTATTCTGTTTTTACTTCTACAACAACGCCTGATGTCCCCGCAAACTTTGTTGGTGGTCTTATGGTTGCACCTGCAAGTCCTTCTTTTAAACGTTTAGATTCTTCTGGTAAATTTGGCATTTCTCCTACTGTTGGATTTTGGGTAGGCGACGAACTTAAATTTGGTGCTAGTGTAACTTACCATATTATTATTTCTGATGCTGCTAATATAGGTGTAAACATTGGTATGCTTTATTCATTTGGCAATTAAGCTTCTAAAGATATTATTTTAAAAGGAGTTCTTGTGAACTCTTTTTTTTTGAGCATTGAAGCTGTTTCAATATTTTACATTATTATTGTCCAAATAGGCTTTAGATATGTTTATCAGTCTAAAATCAATTGAACACTTTTTAATATATGCTTTGAATAAAACCAAACTGGATGATTAAAAAGAAAACGAAGAAAAAAAAGTATTTGAGTCTCCCAATAATAGGTCTTATTCTTATTGTTTTCGTTTATTTTTATCATATTGAAATCAGTCGTATTGCCATTCGTTTATTTTATTTTGCAGAAAATCAGTTTTGTAGCAATACTTCCGATCAACGAAAAAATTTAAAACATTTTGGAATTCCCATTCCTGGGAAATATACGATCCATGGTATAGATGTATCACTTTATCAAAATCGTATTAATTGGAAAGAAGTCAAGAAGATGAAAGTGGATAGCATTTCAATTTCATTTGCATTTATAAAAGCTACAGAAGGAGAATGCAGGATTGACCGTTATTTTAGCATGAACTGGGAAAATGCGAAAAAAAATCAAATCATCAGAGGAGCCTATCATTTTTACCGTCCTCAGAAAAGCTCTAAATTGCAGGCCGAAAACTTCATCAGTACCGTAAAACTCGAAAAAGGAGATTTACCTCCTGTACTCGATATTGAATGCCTTGCCTCTGGCTACTCCATCGAAAATACAATCAAAGGAATTAAAAACTGGCTTAAAATCATTGAAAAAGCTTACCATATTCAACCTATTATCTATACAAATATTGATTTTTACATGCAATACCTGGCTAACGAAGGCCTGGACGAATACCCTCTGTGGATAGCCCACTATTACAAAGAAAACGTTAGCATCGGTCAAAAATGGTATTTCTGGCAACACAACGACAGAGGCAAAGTAAATGGCATTTCAGGTGAGGTCGATTTTAATGTTTTCAATGGTAATATGGATGATTTGAGAGCGCTATGTAAGAAATAAAAATTACTTTTGTTTGTTTAATTTTGAAGAGACTGCGATAGAACGAAACAACGTAAAATCCTGACAGGTTTTTGAAACCTGTCAGGATTATTTTCGATAAATTAGACTTAAGAGAAATTCAAAAAATCAAAGCCAAATCTCATGAAGCAAGCATCAAAAAGGCAAATTAATGCAGTATAATTTTCTTGAACATTTTTGTACCATTGAATTCCAATTGAATAATATATTGCCCTGCTGAATGATTTGAAATATCAATGCCAATATACTGCATCCCTGAGCTTTCTTTTTCGTAAACAAGCCTTCCATTGATATCAAATACTTTTACACCCAACTTATCTTTAATATCGGGAAGTATTATATTAAATATACCCTTGGAAGGATTAGGAAACAATATGATATTATTTATATTCAACTGCTCGGCTATACCCAATGAGGCAGCAAACTTCAAATCAATATTTACGGTCCAATCGTCAGGTTCAGGATCGTCCCAGATTCCTGCTAGAATATATCCGATAAAAGCATAGGGCGACTGTTGTAGCATTGCAATAGTAGCCTGAGTCTGAGCTGAAGGTGTACCTTCGTTCCCGCCAAAATGTGCTATAAAAGATTCTGTTATGGCAGGTTCTATAGCATAGGCAGTGGCTGAGTCAACATTGTAAGGTGGTGACATCAACATGTAAATCACCTGCATAGGCAAACCATTCTGGAGATTGTTCAATGCATATTGCTGAAAGCTCATGCTACCCGTATTGTAATTGATATGTTGAATACGTTTGCCAGTAATATGTAGTATAGTATCTGTAGTCAGATTCATGATACGGTAGGGACATGGATAGGTTATTGCAGATCCTGTTTCAACATCATAGATAGAATGACCCAAGGCGGTTGTTTTTTTTACGATATCCTGTGCATGATAATGACCGGTGAAAACTACCTTTAATCCCAGGTCAGCTAATTGTGAGGAAATGGTATCGTAATCGTCAATTACATATTCCGGAAATATTGCATTCTGACCGATATAGTGTTCAAGCAAATTATGGTGTTGCAGGGCTAATACAACTTTCCCATTCAATTTTGCTTCAAGTAAGCGGTCCTTAGCCCATTGAAGAACATGTGGTTTAAACCCACCGCTTGTTGTAGGTTGCATAGTGACATAATTTGAATCGTAACGACAAACGTCCAATGATAGAATTTGCAAGCCGGCAATAGGTTCGGCCAAATAAGATAAAGAAGCCGTATCTGTCTTTATTGCCTGATAATAACCATAGTTGTTATAAATGGTCTTAAATTGAATAGGTGTAATGCTAGGAACCGCAAATACTGTATCATCGTCAAAAGAAAATGATGCAGGATTATTGATATCATGGTTACCGGGAGCAACGAAAACCTTGATATTTGAGTTTTTTAATTTCAGCAAAAAGGCTGCAATTTTTTGATGACAGAGGTTTTCTCCATCTTTTGTTAAATCGCCGGGTATCAGAACAATATCAGGATGTTCTGCAACAATTGAATCGAAAAGAGATTGCATGATGGCATTGCTTTCCTTTAATAATTTTCTGTCCTGAGCCAGGTACATTTGAAATGCGATCCCATCGTTGATTAATAAAGTAGTGTCAAAATAATGCATATCAGAGATTACACAAATTTTGACGTTTTGCAAACCCACCTGCGCATAACCATTGAAGGTTCCAAATAAAAGCATAGCGGATATCAGAAAAACAAAATAAAATTTTTTCATATAGGCTTGTTTAAAATGAAGGTCCTTTTATTACCTCAATTCAAAAAGCACCAAGAACCTAAAAATGTTTCCTGAAAATATTTGTAAAATTATGCCAAGCACAACGAAATATACTAGGTGTATTATAGGAAACTACTAGGTGTAAAAATGTATTTTATATGAGTGTAAACTCCTAGTTTTAGGATATCTACCTATGAAATAGCAGACTGAAAAATAGAGAATAGCTGACTGTTCTAGACAAAAAATTGAAAAGCCGAAATTATTAAGCTGTAAGAAAGGAATTAATAATAAAGATTACTATTGACCGAGTAAATAATTTAAGAAATGGGCTAAAGCCCATTTAATCAGGTATTCATTAGCCCCAGCCTTAAGGCTGGGGCTAATGAATGTAATTAGTTGAAGGACTTAAGTCGAAATAGTTTCGTCGGTTAATAGTGATTAAAGATAGGTAAAAACAACTATCTGGCTATCCATTCAGAAGGATTCATTTTAGCATTTCCTTTCCTGATTTGAAACTGAAGTATGGTTTTATTCTCTTCAGTATCAGTATAAACTGTACCAATGCGTTGTTTGGTGGTAATTTTATCGCCTCTTCTTACAAAAACACTTTCAAGATTGGCATAAACGGTCAAGTAATTACCATGACGGAGTATAACTACTTGTTTTCCATTGGGGCCGGAGATGACGGCTGTGACTTCTCCATTAAAAACAGACCTTGCATTTGCACCGCGGTTGCAGCTAATGTCAATACCATCATTATTAATAACAATACCAGGTAATTCAGGATGGGAATGTGTTCCGAAAGTGCTTGAAACAATTCCTTTTTCGGTAGGCCAGGGTAAACGGCCTTTGTTATTCGTAAAACTGGCAGAAAGTTCAAATTCTTCAGGGGTTGCCGACATGATATCTGCTGATTTTTTAAACTTTTCTTCTTCTATTTTTATCTTAGCAATTTCTTTTACTTTTACATCGGTTTTCACATCAGGTTTGCTTGCCTTTTTCCTCATTGCTTCTGCTCTTGCAATTGCGGCTTCTTGCGCTTTTCTGACCTCCTCGGCGATGATACGTTCAATATCTTTTTGTAGCTTTTTAGCTTCTGCTTCTTTTTTGCGCAGGGTTTTAAGCAATGATTTTTCCGTTTTTTGCAAATTTTGAACAGCCTGATTTTTCACGACTTGTTCTTTGGTTAGCTTTGACTTTTCATTTTCGTTGCTTGAAAGTAATTGTTTCTGGGTTGAACGCTGAGTTTCCAACACCTGTTTTTTGTGGGTAAGTTTATCCTGGGTTTGCTGAATTAATTTGATTTGTTTTTTGCGGTAAACCGAATATTGCTGATAGTATTTCAGCCGTTGATAGGCCTGGTTAAAATCTTCAGAAGCAAAAATAAACATCAACACATTGTATGAGCTGCGGTTACGATTGGCTGCAATAATCATCCTGGTATATTCAGCCTTTAACGAAGCCAGTTCCTGATTTAATTGATCTACACTTTTTTCAGTAGTAGATATCTCGTCAACAATTACTGTAATTTCCTCGTTAATATTGCTAATCAATTCTTCTCTTTTACCAATTTGACTTTTTAATATAACCAATTGATTAAGTGAAGCTTGTTTGTTCTTTTTGGTTTCGTTTAAAAGATTATTGGTAAACTTAATTTCTTCTTCAATTTTTTTCTTATTTTCCTGAAGCTTATTTTTATCTATTTGAGCATAAGATAATTGCGTCGACAAAACAAGAAGCAAGCATCCATAAATTAGATTTACAGAGAAGGTGAAGAATGTATTTTTAAACCATTTGCTCATTGTTGTCGTTTTTCAAAGCATTCAAAGATACAGTTTTTTTTTATTTTGGTATCAATCTTTCGTAACTTCTGGGTATTTTAAAAGGAAAATTTAAAACTTCGTTGATGCTGATCCTTGAGAAATTAATGTTTATTTTTATCTCTTTTTCGGCAGAAATCAACACATTTAAACTACACGGAAACAACTGTGCATCAACCTTTTTATAGTCGGCATAGCTTGCTTTCAATTTATTGTTGGCTTTAACTTCCTTTACCGTAAGTTCATTGATTTTGAAAGTAAGTGGATCTATTAAAATACTTTGAACCAATATTTTTAATTTATCGTTTTCGGTTTGTATGTATTTTTTTAATTTATGTCGATTTACGGTAGATAAATGGTATTGTGTCCCATCAAAATTAGTTTTGAACTTATCGTTTTCATAATATTTAAAATCGTTGCCAACAAAAAAGGCCTGAAGCATATCAAAGTCGACGGCATTGTTGATAAAGCGGTTGATGTAATTAAAATCACTTTGAAAGTAATTATTATCCATCCAGTTAATAAATTGGACACTATCCTGTGTAATTAATAATCGGGCAACTTCAATTGAAAATTTAGAGATGGAAATCCAAATCAAGCTGTCTTTTCGAATTCTGATTTGTCCGCTAAAAGAAGTATTGTTATCATCGATTTCGTAATCAGCAGAAAACCTGGCCGTCAGCCAATCGAAACGAAACTGACTTTTGCTCATATTTTCAAAAACACTGTCGGTCAATATATCTTTGGAAACAACAATGGGTGGCGTTGTTTCTTTTTGAACGCTCAATTGTTTAGTTGGCTTACATGCAAGAATCAATGATAGCATTATAACTAACAGCCCATATTTGTAAAAATGCTGCTTATTCATACAATTTTTTATCCCCTATTTTTTTTTGTAAAAATTCGGATCCATCGCCCATTAGTTTAGCTTTTTGCCAGTATTGATAAGCATTTTCCTTTTCGCCGAGTTTGTAAAGTATATCTCCAAAGTGTTCTAATATAATATCATTTTTTGAGCCCCCATTGTCAATGGCTTTTATTATCCATTTTTTGGCTTCTTCATACCTGCCTAATTTATAAAACACCCAGGCGTAGGTATCCTGATAGGACGAATTATTGGGCTTTAAATCATTTAATTTTCGCCCCATCAATTCGGCTTTGTCAAGTTCCTCGGCTTGTAAGGATAAATAATAGGTATAATTGTTTAAGACGTAGACATTGTCAGCATCTAAATTCAGAATTTTATCGAATGTGTCAAAGGCTTTCTGGTAATCTTTATTTTTATAATAAATATCCCCCAGATAAGTGTAGAACTGAATGCTGAGTTTGTCGTTGTCCACCACTAATTCAACACCTGTTTTTAATGCATTGATAGCTGCCTCTGTTTTGTTTGCCTGTATATTTGAGATTCCCGAAAAAAGATAAAGTAAGGGCTGTTCAGGAAAAAGCTCAATGGCTCTGGCACTTTCATTCATAAGTGCAAGAGAATCATTCAATTCTGATTCCACTATCAGCAAGGTTTCCCATATTGCATATTTGCTGCTATCAATGGTATTTACCTTACGGAATGCATCTCTTGCCTCTAAGTATTTTTTGTCGCGATACAAAAAGTCAGCGTAGATAGAATAGGCTTTTGCATCGTTTGGATGGGTTTTAACAAGTATTTCAGATAATTCAAAAGCCTGGGGTTTAAGTTCGTTGTAAATCTCGGTAACGGAATAGTAAGAAAGTAAGATCTGAATTTTGGTATCGATGTCTAAATTTGGATTGCCTACGCCTGATTTTAATTCCTGATAGGACTTTTCTTTTTGCCCAATTTCGCGATAATAACTTGCCAGTGAGATATGTATAAATTTATCGTTGGGTTCTTTTTGCAATATTTTATTGTAATAGTAGAATGCTTTATCGTAGATTTTCTTTTTCATGTGCATTTCAGCCAACATAGCATAATAGCGAATATCGTTGGGCGATTGTGCCGAAAGTTTTTCGATTTCTTCGACAGCTTTGCTAAATTTATCCATGTTTAGGTATAATTTTTGCTTCTGCATAGAAACATCTTCGGTTAGGCCGATTTTTTTCTCAATCTGATTGTAAATTTTAATGGCTTGCTCCAATTTGTTTTCGTAAATACTTGCATTTGCCCAATCGTAATAATAATCGATTTTATCTGGATTACGTTTCACGATGTTAGCCCAAACCGTTGTAGCTTCTGCAAACTGTTGGTTACTGTTGTATAAGTCGGTCAACAACAATTGATACCAGATATTATCACCATCTATATCCACCGCTCTTTTAGCATACATCAACGATTCGGTTGTTTTTTTCTGAACACGGTAAATGCGGGCTATTTCGTACAAAGTAGCTGCGTTTTCGGGGTCTCTATTGATAACTGCCGAAAACAAGTCTAAGGCATTCTGAAAATTGCCCAATAAACGTTCTTTATTGGCATCAATAAAAATACCATCAATCACTAAACGTTCGGAATTGGAAAGCTGTTTTGTTTTTGTTTTGCGATGTGTTTTGCCATTATCGGTCGTTTTGCAGGCTGTTGCTAAAAACAACATCGCTAGCACGCTAAAAAAAAGTAGAGTACGTATTTTCATTTATTTATATTGTGTGAATTTATTGACATCCATTTATTTTAATATTTGTAGCATAATACCAAGAATGTTAATATTTCATGCTCTAATGGAACGCGGATACGTTCCGTAAATGCAGATTTTCACTGATTTTATATCCGTATTATCTGCGTTTTCCTTTAGGAATCCGCGTCATCAGCGTTCTGTTTTTTAAACTTTTGTATACGCTACTTTTATCATAGCTTACAAGATTTAAATCATTGATTAACGATGCATGAGCTTATTTGTTGTATGACTAAATATTATAATTGATGGTTGTAAAATCGCCAATACTTAGCTCGTTGATATCTCCTTTGTATTCAACATAACTACCAATCATCGAATTATCGATGTTTGCATTCTTGATTTTGGTATTGGTTTGAATAATGGTATCGGTAATAATAGAATGACTGACCTTGCAATTTTCGCCAATGGAAACATAAGGTCCGATGATGGAACTTGTAATTTCAGCATTTTCGCCAATATAGCAAGGATGGTTGATAATTGAATGAGTGATTTTTGCAGTATCGGATACCAATTTGTCACCGTTGCTATTTTCGAGCAAGCGGCGATTGGTAATAACGGTAGCGTCTTTGTTGCCACAATCTAACCATTCTTTTACTTTGCCTACAGAAAAACGGCTACCCTTTTTCATCATGTTTTGCAATGCATCTGTCAGCTGGTATTCATTTCCTTTGATTACATTGTTGTCAATCAGGTATTGCAATTCATTTTTTAAATAGGTTCCATCTTTAAAATAATAAATACCGATGATGGCTTTATTGGAAATAAAGGTGGGAGGTTTTTCGATAAAGTCGGTGATAAACTCATTTTCATCGGTTTTCACAACACCAAAAGAAGATGGATCGTCTACTTCGTGCACCCAGATGATGCCATCCTGATTTTCGTCGAGTACAAAATCGGACTTAAACAAGGTATCGGCAAATGCAACAATAACTTTGCCATCGAGGGATGCTTCGGCACAAAGGATGGCGTGAGCCGTACCTAATGGTTCTAATTGATAATAGATTTTAGCTTTGGCATCTAATTTTTCGGCAATAGCAATTAATCTTTCTTCTACTTCAGCCCCAAAATCGCCAATGATAAAGGCAATTTCTTCCACTTTTTCCTTGCTTATTTTAACGATGTCCTCAACCAAACGTTGCACAATAGTTTTACCTGCAACCGGTATTAAAGGTTTAGGGATGGTGAGCGTATGAGGGCGCATCCTTTTGCCCATACCTGCCATTGGAATTATTATTTTCATTTTTTAATGTTTTTATTGTGCATATTTTATTTTCCGGTATGTCCGAATCCGCCTTCTCCTCTGACAGTTTCGGTAAGTATATCTACCTGAAGCCATTCTGCCTTGGCGTGCTGGGCAATGATCATTTGAGCAATGCGTTCTCCATCGTTGATGGTATATACATCGTTGGATAGGTTGACAATAATCACTTTAATTTCGCCCCTATAATCAGCATCGATGGTGCCGGGTGAATTTAATACGGTAATACCATGCTTAAAAGCCATGCCGCTGCGGGGACGTATTTGAGCCTCATAACCAACAGGGAGTTCGATAAACAATCCGGTGGGGACTATACCCCTTTCCAGTGGTTTCAATGTAAGGGCTTGCGCAAGCTCCGCTCTCAGATCCATACCAGCTGAAGCCAGCGTTTCATAGGCCGGCAAAGGGTGTTTGGATGTATTGACGATTTTAATCTCCATCTCTTAATTTTTTGCAAAAATAATGAATTATCAGAAACTTAAGGAAGGATTTTGATTTTTATTGATTAATAGGTGAATTTAAGCAAAATAGCAATTTACAAGATTTTTCAAGAACGTTGTTCCTAAAATCAAGCATTTTTTTGGCTTTTGGCTAGAAAGCCAGTTCGTTTTAAATTAATTTTAATTATTAATCCGTCCAAATTTTTGGTGCAGATCACCGATACAGTTTTCTTTTTATTTATAAATTTTCACTACTGACTACTTGGACTAAAGTCCTTCAAATAATTACATTTATTAGCCCCAGCCTTAAGGCTGGGGCTAATGAATGCCTGATTAAATGGGCTTAAGCCCTAATAGATTTATCGGTCAATAAAGGTTTAAAATGCATTATCATTTTCAACGAACAATCACTATCTTTTTATCATATTCAGCTTGATTGGTTTTTAATTTCACAAAATAAACACCAGAATTTAAGTTAGTTAGATTGATGCTGAAAAGATTCTGAATTGCATTCGTTTGAGCAGTGTAAAATTGCCTTCGGCCCATGACATCAAAAATAGTAATACTATATTCGCTGATGACATTATTATTGAAATTGATCCATAATTGCCCAGCTGACTGGGTATTGTATATTTTAACGTCGTTCCAGACTCTTATGTAATTTTGTTTTGTAGCTGAAAAACTTGTATCTGAATTGGAAGCCTTTAAGCTTACATCAAATAAGCCTGTGGTGATATATTTAATTTCGCCGGGATTTTCAAGTGTAGATGTTGCAGGAAGGGCTGCGTCAAAAACCCATAAATAATTATAAGGTCCTCCAATAGATTTATTGGTAAAATTTACCGCCTCCCCCAGTTTTACCAAGGTCGTATTTGCTATAAAATCGGCCTTATTATAAGTAATTCCCCCTAGCTGCATCACATTGCTGGCTATCGGATCCAGCCATTCTTTTAAATGTTCGACTGCAGTGGCACCGTCTTTATCCCAATGCCAGTCGAATTTTCCATAAAAATCAGATTCGTTGAGTTGGGAACAATCGGAAGTACCTCCCGTTAATGTACCGATGAGTTTGCCTGAAGTATTAAAAATAGGGGAACCCGAAGAACCGCCCTCGGTAACGCCATGACCATTAGCCGTTGAATCCCAATAAACCTTCCAGTGTGAAAGTGCAACATTGTAAGCACTTGTTTGCAAGGGAGTAGTATACGTACTTATCTTTTTGATATCTCCGGCAGGATGATGGATAGAAACACCCGAAAGACTCGAATCTCCACTCCGGTCCCATCCTATAAAATAAGGATTATAGGTGTCGGGAACATTGTTGTTGAGAAGCAGCAATAAAAAATCGGAACCAGTATTGCCAGCGTTACCACCATTGGCAATTTTAACAGCACCCGTCATGCTTTGCGATGCCAGCGTTCCTTCTGAAGAAGGTTGACTACAACCAGCTGCTTCGTAATTAAAATAAAACATCCATTGTGTAATGTCAGTAGCTGATGCATTTACGCCACAATGGTCAGCCGTTAATAAATAAGGCTTATAATTCTGCAAAGTGTTGTTAACCAAAGAACCCGTACACCATTTTGAACTTCCGCTTACCCTGATATTGATACGTGCAACGCCTGCTTTCTGGAGTTGCCAGTTGTTTCCTTCAGAACAATTTACATTTACCTCGCAGCTGCCCGATGCCCCAAATCCGTATTTTAAGTTGGATGAAATACTAACCCCTCTGTAAGCATAATTTATTTCTGAAATATGAATATTCACGCTGTCTTTTACATTAAAAGCTTCATAATATTCGAGTATGCAGGCATCACCGGCAATCAGCTCTGTAGCAAAATAGCCACTGCTATGGTTGTTTTTGTATGTAAATGCGCCTATCAACTGGGTTCTGTCATCGTTGTAAACAAATAAACGACTGCCTTTGGGCAGGTAAAATTTATCATAATATAAACTTGTTGCCAAAGCAGCTTTTGCAGTAATTCTCAACTGCCATATCTTATCGCCATTTCTCAATGTTGTCCAAGTCCCTGCATCGTGTATGCCTTTATTTACAGGCAACAACAGGCCCATCCGATAGGCTTCTCCTTTTTGAGCAGAAATTTCGTCTTCCAGCAAAAGTTGTGAAACATCGGGTTTATCGATGTTCAATGTCTGGATAGCTGATTTACTTAGATTGTATTCAAAACTAGGAGGGATTCCCCCTATACTGATCTGACTTTTGAGCGAAATCGGGAGTAAGCAGACAAAAAGAAGGAAAATATATAAATAATTGATTTTCTTTATTTTCATATAAGTAATATGTCGTATTTTAATTATTGTTTTTTTATTTATTTTCTTACTTTTTGCTTGAACAAAAAAAGCAAAAATTCAAGACTACATATCATTTACTTCAAAACTACGACATTAAAACCCCTGCGCAATACAAGCCGTGGCAAAAATGTAGTTTGCCTTTGAATAATATAGTATCATTTGCCACTCCTGTATTGCTTGCTGCATGGCCTAAGCTATTTTAATGTCTTGTTTTGTTACGTAAATTCTTTGAGGTCGATCCTTCTACTACCAAAAGCTATTAATTTATATTTAAATCTTTTTTGTAATTAAAAATTTAGACAGTTTCTTAGAATAATTTATTGTTACAATCAAAATGAAGCAATGCATTCTTCAAATTTATTATTTTGGAACGCTGATATATTTGGATTTTAAACATCTACTGATCAGATATTTAAATATAAAATCCGTGAATATCCGCGTTTACGGAAAGTATCCGTTCTATCTGCGTACAAAATTTATAATCATATTTCGATTTAACCCTATCAGGGCTTAAAGCACTGAAAGGGTTCATTCATTGCAAATTTATACTCCTACAAAAGTATAAAAAATTGAGATTGTATGTATATAAATCTATTTTTAGGTATTTATTTGAATGATTGATTCAAAATTATGAGATTAAATTGCGCTTGAAATTTGAATAAAAAGCTCACACCCATTTCCTATTCATAAATACCTTTAACCTAAAAACCTACAGCCTAAACACCTATTCATGGTTCGCCTTATTAACACGAAAATTCTTGATATTTATTATTTTTTAAATTTATTATCAGAAATAATGTGTAGGTTTGTATCGTCAATGATTTTAGAAATGATGAAAGCAATACAATTAAGCAATCTATGCTGTAACCTGATTAAAAGAGACTTACTTAAAAATAGATTGGCAATTACAAAATTGCCTGCTGAAAAATTGACCAAATTTCTTTATGAATTGTATTATACCGGTCTACGCAATTACACTGATTTATCTAATGATAAAAACATTGAGAAATTAGAAGAATTGGGCTTTATAAAAATTATTGAAATAGAAGATCATCAGTTTGAATCAAAAGCTGAAGCACAAAAAAATGAATACCTTCACATCCCTATAGCGCATTTGGAAGCCCTTAAT
The DNA here is from genome assembly GCA_037133555.1 of Bacteroidota bacterium. Classification (GTDB taxonomy): domain Bacteria; phylum Bacteroidota; class Bacteroidia; order Bacteroidales; family JACABE01; genus JACABE01. The sequence continues at coordinate 3,244 of JBAXNW010000007.1, read as the reverse complement.
CTTGAACTTACCTATGAATGCAATTCAAACTGTCCGAATTGCTTTTTAAAAATTATCAGAAAATCATTTAAAGGCAAAGAATTATCCTATACCAAGATTAAAAGCATAATTGCTGATGCCTACTTTGCAGGTTTATTGGAGAATGGGATCAACTTTACCGGTGGAGAAACCTTATTGGCCAATGTTGATATTTTTGATCTAATCCGTTACGCTTCCAGTTATGGAATTCCTACTCGGCTTTTTACCAATACTTTTTGGGGAAGTAAAATGTTTTTTAAAGTAGGCAACCAACGCTTTTCAACTTCTTTTGCTTTGATTAAACTGCTGAAAAAAAGTGGGTTGAATCAGCTGGCTATCAATTTTGATTCCCGTTTAGACAAAGATATATCTGGCATCAAACAACTTACTGCTACTATTGAAGCCTGTGAAACCTTAGGCTTAAACTATGAATTGGTATCGTCAAAAGAAGGTAAAGTATTATTGGATTTATTCATTCACGATCTGTTGTTGACATTGAATGTAAAGGCCTTGAAATTTATGACCCCCATTACGATAGATCTTATAGATATGGGAGGTGCTAAGGATGCCCCCTTACAAAATATCCACCAGCTTTCTATCAAAGAACTCATTTCTAATAGTATGTGCAAAGGCAAAGGATTTTACCAGCCTACGATGCTCACCATCGATCCAAACGGTGGCGTGCGTTCTTGTATGTACGGACTGGGAATGTGTAATCTGGGAAATATCAATGAAAACAGTCTTTTTGAAATTATCAACGATTTCAAAGACGAGGTATCTGAATGTTTTGCCAGCAAAAAAGCTTTTGAATTAGCCGATTTACTTTACGAACCACATAAAGATATTTATAAAGCTTTTTCTCATCCCTGTTCAGCCTGCATATTATTGGCCAGACTCATACAGGAATATTATAGCTTAGCCAAAACGCAAACAGTATCCACTGATGATATTTTAGCTATCAATATAAACGTCGCCAAAGACTTAAATTTTGATTATTGTTTAACTGACGATCAGCAAATGAGTAATCATTAAATCTCAAACAATAAGGAGGGGAATTAAAAATTATGGATTATAAATTACAAATTATGAATCACTTAATAACTCAATAACCCAACAACCCAACAACCCAATAACCTAATAGCCTAATAACCTAATAACCAATCACCAAATCCACAATGCTTCCATTTACAGATCACCCATATACCTACCAGCGTTTTATCACTAAAGTTGTTCAGATTGGCAATACACCGATGGGGGGAGATTATCCTGTCCGCATACAATCGATGTGCAGTACCGATACCATGGATACCATGGCAACAGTTGCTCAGGCCATCCGCATGATAGAAGCAGGTTGTGAATATGTTCGCATTACTGCACCGGGCATTAAGGAAGCTGAAAATCTTGGAAATATAAAAAATGAATTACAGAAAAGAGGCTATTTTACACCCCTGATTGCCGATATTCATTTTAATCCCAATGCGGCGGAAGTAGCAGCAGCCATCGTCGAAAAAGTACGCATCAACCCGGGTAATTACATCGATCGTGTCACAGCTAAATTTGATTTTACCGATGAAGAATACCAGACAGAACTTAAACGTATCGCCGAACGCTTTTTCCCATTGATAGAAATCTGCAAGCAACACCAGACAGCCATCCGTATAGGTACCAACCATGGTTCACTTTCCAATCGCATCGTGAACCGCTATGGCGATACACCCCAGGGTATGATGGAGTCGGCCATGGAATTTATCCGTATTTGCAATGGCTTCGACTTTCATAACTTGGTATTATCTATGAAATCGAGCAATATCAAAGTGATGATTGCTTCTACCCGCCTTTTGGTCGCCAATATGGTGGCCGAAGGCATGAACTACCCCATACATTTAGGCGTTACCGAAGCCGGTGATGCAGAAGACGGCCGCATCAAATCGGCTGCTGGTATTGGTGCATTGTTGGCAGATGGCATTGGGGATACCATCAGGGTTTCGCTCACCGAAGACCCTGAAATTGAAATCCCTGTTGCACGTAAGATAGTTGATTTTTACAAGGCTAATGCCCCTTGCACTTTCAACGACAACCTCAGTCCTGATTTTCCTGTAAATCCCTATCAATATGGAAGAAGATTTAGTGCAGTGGTGGACCGTATTGGTGGTTCTTTGCCTGTAATTATTGTGGGAAACGATGTTCAGTTAAAAGCGGATTATTCCACTGGCGAAAATAAAATCAAAAATAACCTCAGTAATCTGGAATTTAATTTACATCCTGATTGCGAACAATTGGCTGACAATATAAATTTTCAACAAATACAGTTTATACAGTTTCCCCGCATCCATTCTGATTTCAGCAATCCTGACTGTGTAAATGGCATCAAAAATAATAAAAAACTGGTGTTTATAACTGCTTTTGAAGGAGAAGGGATGAAAACAGAACGTCTTTTCTTTGCCCACTTACTTAAAGCCGGCATTGAGACGCCCGTTATTGTAAGAAAAGTCTATAATACAAAGGACAAAGAAGCTTTTCAAATGAGGGCTGCTGCAGATTATGCAGCCTTATTGGCCGATGGATTTTGCGATGGCATCTGGATAGAAAACCCCCATTTCTCGGCAGTAAGCATCGTCGAAACAAGCTTTGCATTGCTGCAGGCCAGTGGTGTCCGTATCAGCAAAACTGAGTTTATCGCCTGCCCTTCTTGTGGCAGAACCCAATTTAACATACAACAAGCCTTAAAAACCATCAAATCGAAAACCTCCCATCTGAAAGGACTTAAAATTGCCGTTATGGGCTGTATCGTCAACGGGCCGGGCGAAATGGCCGACGCACACTATGGCTACGTAGGAAGCGGAAACGGCAACATCACCCTCTACAAAGGAAAGTCGGTAGTGGCCAAAAACATCCCCGAAAATGAAGCTGTTGAAAAACTGATAGCATTGATCAAGCTCAATGGCGACTGGAAAGTAAAGCTGAAAGGGTGAAGTTTTTTGGGAGAGTGCGAGGGAGCGAAAAGGTGACTGAGAGACTAAGAGACGAAGAGACTGAGAGACGAAGAGACGAAGGGAGCAAAGGAGCGAGAGAGCGAAAAGGCGACTGAGAGACGAAGAGACGAAGAGACTGAGAGACGAAGGGAGCAAGGGAGCGAGGGAGCGAGAGAGCGAAAAGGGGACTGAGAGACGAAGTGTCTCGTCCTAAAAAAAGTTTACAGATTAATACTTAAATCCTGATACAAATT
>JBAXNW010000006.1:0-93848 GCA_037133555.1 Bacteroidota bacterium | reverse complement strand
TTGTCTGGTTGATATGTGCCCACCATGGAAAACATTTCACCACCGTGGAGTAGTTCCGAAAGGGGGCAGTTTGGTGCTCCAGTTTTTTCAGTAGTTTGAGGTGGTTTTGGCATACTATTTCCTCTCTTTAAAACGACATTATTTGCTCGTAGAATTTCGCCCATTTTACTTAGCACTGGTAACCTGAAATTAATACGCAAATGATGCAGTTTTTTCTCTTGGTCGTAATTAACTAAAATATCTTTTACAACACCATTTATCAATCTTTTCTTATTGATATCTGATAAATTTGAGGCAGCTTTAAATTCTGCTCCGAATTCATCTATCCAATCCAACCATAACTTTTGGTTGCCTTAATCTTTATTATATTTTACAGATATATAAAATTAAGTGAAAGTCATAAATGCTAAATTTTGATTAATTTTGATAACTATGAAACAAGTATTACACATTTACAAACGAGTGAGTAGTTCAGTCCAAGTTGAAGGAACATCATTAAAAACGCAGGAAGAAATTGGCATTCAACTTGCAGCTCAACTTGGGATGGATTATGTTGTCCATAACGAAGGTGGAAAAAGCAGTGCTAATGATGATTTAACTAATAGACCAGTGATGCTTAATCTCTTACGTCAAATGGATAAAGGTTTAGTTAAAAATCTTTATGTTTACAATGCTGACAGGCTTTCACGAAACCAAATAACATGGTATACTATACGCCAAAAAATGGTGTCAAATAAGGTAACCTTATATACGCCAAAAGGAGTCCATAATACCGAAGACTCAATGGAAAATATGATATTAGGTATTTTAAGCGAAGTGGCTCAATACGACAATAAAATAAGGTCTGAACGTAGTCGTCTTGGAAAGTTTGAAAAAGTGAAACTAAATTATTGGCGTGGTGGTGACCCTGCTTTTGGATATAAAATTGAAAAAGTTGAAGGGGGTAGTAAACTTGTAATAAATCCTGATGAAAGTATATGGGTAAAAATGGTGTTTGAAGAATATGTTAACCGAACACCGATGAAAGAAATTAAATCAATTTTAGAAAATAACAGAGTTGAAACAAGAAGAGGAAATAAAAATTGGACTTTAGGCACGTTACAACTTATGGTCAGAAATAACCTATATATTGGGACTGATTTGTATTATGATAAAAAATTTAAAAAAACAATAACAAATAAAGTTCCCTCAATTATCTCAAATAACCTCTTTGAGCAGGCACAGGAACATAGATTAAAAACATTACAAAGAAAAGGTCAACTAAGTAAAACAAAAAACTTTTACCTACTAAGAGATTTCATGATTTGTGGTAGTTGTGGTACACCAATTGGTGGAAGAATTAAAGAAAGTAAAAGAGAATATTTTTACTACTGTCCTTTAACGGAAAGGAAATTTAATAAAACAGAACCAACAAATTTGAAATGTTATATGAAACGTTCTATGAATATTTCTGCTGCTGATAATGAAATTTGGAATGTAATATCTGATACTATAACTAATACTACAAATATTAAACAACATTTTGTTTCAAGTAATTTGTTAGGTTCTAATTTAAATTTTAAGGATATAACTAATTATAAAAATCAGTGTGAGAATAAAATGTTTGATTTGGGAGCATTAAAAATTAAAATTGAGAAGGCATTAGTTAAAATAGAGATGGAAAATGCACTTGGTGTGTATGACTCTATTGAAATATACAAGGGTGTTAAGCGAGATTTAACGGCACAATATAAAAAAGTAATATTATCAACAGAATCAATAGTAGGAGAACTCTCTCAATTGGGCAACCAAAAGTTATGGTTGGATTGGATAGATGAATTCGGAGCAGAATTTAAAGCTGCCTCAAATTTATCAGATATCAATAAGAAAAGATTGATAAATGGTGTTGTAAAAGATATTTTAGTTAATTACGACCAAGAGAAAAAACTGCATCATTTGCGTATTAATTTCAGGTTACCAGTGCTAAGTAAAATGGGCGAAATTCTACGAGCAAATAATGTCGTTTTAAAGAGAGGAAATAGTATGCCAAAACCACCTCAAACTACTGAAAAAACTGGAGCACCAAACTGCCCCCTTTCGGAACTACTCCACGGTGACGGATTTTGCCAGATTTCTCGGTTGATCCACATCACAACCTCTGTTGATGGCAATATGATAGGCCAGCAGTTGTAAAGGTACGGTTGCCAATATGGGAACCAGCATTTCTTTCACTTCTGGAATCTCAATATAGAAATCAGAAAGTTCTTTTACCGTAACATCTCCTTGTGTGATAATTGAAATAATCTTACCTTTTCGGGCTTTTACTTCCTGAATATTACTGATTACTTTTTCGTAAGTCCCCTGATTGGTTGCAACAACAACAACTGGCATCTCAGCATCTATCAATGCAATTGGACCATGTTTCATTTCAGCTGCTGGATAACCTTCGGCATGAATATAGGAAATTTCTTTTAATTTCAAAGCACCTTCTAAAGCAACCGGGAAATTATAACCACGACCTAAATAAAGAAAATTACGGGCATAGGTAAATATTTTGGCAATCTCTTTGATGTTATGATCTTGTTTCAGGACTTCTGTTACTTTTTCAGGGATCGATTCTAATTCGTCAACGATTTCTTTAAAAAGTGCATTGTCAACAGTTCCTTTTTCCTGAGCAATGGCTAATGCCATCAATGTAAGTACGGCTACCTGTGCAGTAAAAGCCTTGGTAGAAGCTACCCCGATTTCGGGACCAGCATGGGTGAATGATCCAGAGTGTGCTGCTCTTGCAATAGATGAACCCACAACATTGCAGATTCCATATACAAAAGCACCTTGTGATTTTGCCAAGTCAATTGCTGCCAACGTATCGGCTGTTTCTCCTGATTGAGAAATAGCAATAATAATATCGTCTTTATAGATCAAGGGTTTACGATAGCGAAACTCTGAGGAATATTCAACCTCAACAGGTATTTTTGCTAATTCTTCAAACAAATATTCGCCTACCAAACCTGAATGCCATGAAGTGCCACAGGCAAGTATGATGATTCTCCTGGCATTTAAAAATTTATCTTTGTGATCGATGATACCAGCCAGTGAAATATGACTGATTTCTTTATGAATACGTCCACGGCAACTGTCAAAAATTGTTTTAGGTTGTTCGTAGATTTCTTTCAGCATAAAATGCTCATAGCCTTCTTTTTCAAGTTCACTCAGGTTCATTTCAAGCTTGTGAATCATCGGTGTTTTTTCAACGTTTTTGATGGTTTTCACTTGTAATGCTTCGCCTCTTCTCAGTATGGCAATTTCTTCATCATCAAGATAAACTACATTTTTAGTATATTCAATAATTGGTGTTGCATCCGATGCCAGGAAAAAATCGTCTTCTCCGATTCCGATTACCAAAGGGCTGCCTTTACGGGCTGCAATCAAGGTGTTGGGATCATCTTTAGAAATAACAACAATTGCATAAGCTCCAATCACTTGATTTAAAGCCAACTGAACAGCATCCAAAACCGAGATATTGTTGGTTACTTTGATATATTCTATGAGTTGAATGAGGACTTCTGTATCGGTATTGCTACAAAATGTATAGCCATTTTTAATGAGCTCTTCTTTTAAAATGGCATAATTTTCGATAATACCATTGTGTATCAATGCTAAGCTTTCTGATTGAGAGTAGTGAGGGTGTGCATTTACATCATTGGGCTCTCCATGAGTAGCCCAACGGGTATGTGCAATTCCGATGGTACCGCTTAGATCTTTATCTTTTACATAATTTTCTAATTCAGCAACTTTCCCTTTGGTTTTATAAACGTGTAATGTACTGTTGAGAATGGCTATTCCGGCACTGTCGTAACCTCTGTACTCTAAACGGTGCAAGCCTTTTATTAATATGGGATAAGCCTCTCTCGGACCTATATAACCTACGATTCCGCACATAGAAATTTAATTAGTTGCTACTTAATTACTGTGTATTTTAATTCAAGTTTCATTCTGTTTGCCAAGGTCTTATCTGTTCCTTTGAAAACAAATCTATTGGCAGTGGTTCTTCTACTATCTATCAACATTACCAAGCCATAATCTTCAGCAGTAGTATTTAGCATATTCTGGAAATACCTTGTCATACGAATTCTATATTCATGGGTTGTTGTATTGTATACTCCGTCGAAAAACGAAGACCCTTCAAAAATATCAGGCAAAAATTCTGTTTTCCCGTTCGCAAGCTTTTTTAATATCGTCAACAATGAGGGAGGTGCATTTTTATTGTCGGTATCATCATTCTTGATTACCAATACGGCTTCGTTAACGACAACTTTTTGGTTTTTAATCAAATCTCTTAAATAAGGGAATTTGAAATTTACTTTGACGCCTCCCATGGATTGAAGGAATAATTTTTGTTGACCTAAATTTGTATTTGCGGGAACATCTACTCCAAGTTGATTTTTAAAATCACTGTTAGCTGTCAGCGTGGAGTTGTAACCATTGTATTTATAATGATTAAAATTTGTGAATTTGGCACAATTGCCATTGATGGCAAAATTAAATTTGGTGCTAAATGTATCGCTTGGCGCAAATTTATAATATATTCTCAAATTTGCAAGGGAGGACAATAAATTAAAATATAAGATTGACCCTTTGTTTGCCATCGTTGAATTCAGAGGAAATGCTTTGATGAAAAAACCCTTAAAAAGAGCAGTAAACTTGTCGTTGTCAGCTAAATCAGCAGAAGGAGCTGCTAGTAAAGCATTACCCAGGGCTATACCATCCGGTGTATCGCTCAGCTTGATTTTTAATACAGGAGCAGATTTAACGCCATCAATCATACTACTGTCATTGGGTTTTGGTGTAAAAGTAAGGTTGGCGATTTCGGCTGTTTTAATATTCAACAGTCGATCGGAATAATAAATGCTATCAATAAACATTTTGTCAGCAACTTCATAAATCTTAAGTTGCAACGGACTTATGCTTACTAATTTATTGTCAGCCTGATAGCTTCCAGAATAAGGTAAATATAAAATCAATGAATCTAAACTTGCTCCGATTGGGAAATTTGGGCTAAGACTAGAAAGACGATATTGTGTAAAAATGCTTGCAGATGTTGTTCCAAAAATTGGATCGTTATAAGTTCCGAACAAACTAGCTGAATAATTATCTGTTCTTAATGAATCATCAAAAGCAGAATAAGCAATAATAGTAGTAGAATCTGAAAATCCAAGACCTAATTTTTCATTATCTGATTGTAAACTCATCCCGATTAAATCAGGTTCTTTTTCGCAAGAAGAGAGAACAATCATTGACCCTAACAAGAAATACAGTGCAATATTTGTTAAGCTAAAGAGTTGTGTTTTCATTGAATAATTTAAAAATGAATATTAATTGTAGTTAAGACACTACAGTTTCCGTTACGAGTATTTCGTCATAAAATTTTGCATAAGCAGCTACATACTTTTCTTTGGATTGAAAAGGAAGTATTGGCTTACCGCTATTTTGAGCATAGGCTAACAATTCTTTATTGATGGTTTCGCTTCCGATAATAATGCCATCTGAATTATCAATCGCTGCTTTCATGACGTTAACGTAAGTTGGGGTTTTATATTGTTTGGTATCTTTTGCAGTAATGCCTGGTAATTTAATTTTTATAGCAAAATCCTTATTCATTGTTTCTTTAAAATCATCGTCGTACAATGAAATTACAACTTTTGTATCGGTAAATAATGGATTATCTTTTACTGCTTTCTTGATATAAAGAGGAATCAAACTTGTCATCCATCCGTGACAATGGATTACTTCGGGGGACCAACTTAGTTTTTTTACGGTTTCGATAACGCCTCTCGAAAAGAAAATAACCCGTTCGTCATTATCGGCATAAAAAATATTGTTTTTATCTGCAAAAACAGCTTTGCGTTGAAAATAATCCTCATTATCAATAAAATAGATCTGCATACGGGCAGATTGTATAGAGGCAACTTTGATGATTAAGGGATGGTCCTGATCGTTGATAATTAAATTCATACCCGACAACCGAATTACTTCATGCAGCTGATTTCTTCTTTCATTGATATTTCCAAATCGTGGCATGAATGTTCTGATTTCTTTTCCCGTTTCCTGAATGCCTTGAGGAAGAAAACGACCAATATTTGCCATGTGGCTTTCTTTTAAATAAGGTGTAATCTCTTGGGTAACAAATAATATCCTGCCTTTACTCATCTTTTTCTAAAATTAAATTGGAATATATAATTTTTTTGCAAATTTAGTTAAAAATTAGAACTTAATCAATATTAATTTTCTTTTACCTGAGTATGAATTTTTTACTCTTTTTAAGGGGGAATTCGTTATTCTACCGGAAGCAAAGCCTCAAGACTTGTATAAGTGAAAAACGTTGTTTTCCCTTTTACAATATTGAATTTGAAAGTCTCTTTTTTGGGCGTTGGATTGCTTGAATAAGCCGAAAAATTGAGAGTGTTTTCGCCTTCAGGCATGGGAATTCTTGTGTAAGAAATTGAGTAGGGCAAAGTTTGCCAATTACGGGTATCTGTTTTTTCGGTCAATGCGTTTACGATGCCTATTGCTGAACCAAGATCTTGGTTTTCTTTGCGGGCAGCTGCTTCTATTGCTTTTTTAGAAGCCAGTCTTAAAACTGCATTTCCCATTTCTCGAAGCATTCTGTCGTTGAGTGTTTTAAATGCTATTCCATTGATATCTTCTGCATAATGCAAGGGATACACTTTCCCGTTGGCTGTAATATCGGCATTGTTGAAAACAGGTTTGCGCTCAACATATTTCGGGAAAGCGATTCTTAAAAAACTAAGTTTAGAAAATCCCGTTTTTTCATTGTCTGATTTATCTCCAATATAAATTGGAAAGGACATGCCGTATTGCTCATTGGCAAAAGTTACAAATCCATTACTACTCGATGTTTTTGTAAAATTAATGCTCCATTCAGATTTTACTGGACCCAGACCATTGTGCCAGAAAAAAACCAATTCTCCCCCATCATTTGCTTTGTTTTCATATTTCAGATTAAATTTCTGTTCGTAAAACCTGAGTTCTTCGTTAAAACCTGTACGATAGGCTGCACGCAACAAATCCCATTTTAATTGTTCGGGGACCTGTATATTGAAATTTTTAATATAAGAATTTTCATAAACATTTAATGCATTACGGTAAGCTATAAAAGCATCGTTGTATTCGCGATTGGCATCGTATATCAAACCCATGATAATATGTGCAAAAGCATCATCCTGGTAACGGTTTTTATGATCGGGGTATTTGTCGTTCAGCTGATTCAATTTTTCGTTTACCTTCCTTACCTCAACCAATGCATCGCTGTATTTTCCAGTATTTAAATAGTTTAAGGCTTTAAAATAATTCACCAGCACAACTTCAAAATCTTCTGGTTTATAAGGTTTTACCATTGGGTTTGAAATAAGCGCCAGGGCTTCAAGTCCATAATTTTTTTTATGGTCTTCTATTAATTTATCAGCTTCGTCTAAAGCAAGATTGCTTTCAGCATTTTCGTTCATCATCCAGTTGAGCCATCCTTTATTGAATAAATACAAAACACGATTCTTGCCTGTTTTACTCTTGTCTTTTTCGAGTAATTCCTTGGCTTTTGAGAGCTCTCCATTTGCAACCTGTGTTTGAAATTTTAAATTTTGCTGATAATAAGTTGCACAGGAAGTAAACATCAGCAATGGGAGCATGGTTAATAGTAAAATTGTATATTTCTTTCGCATAGCGATGGGTTATTGAGTTATTCAGTGCTTGGTTTTAAGTTCCAACTCTGTTTAAATATTGAAAGGAACTTCCCGTTTCATCCAAATAAACAAACGGAGTAAAAACTATTTTACTCCGTTTATTCATCTGTTTTACAGAAGTTTAGTCTGAAATTATTTTTTTAATTTCTTTATCACCTATCCATACAATTTCGTTGGTTTCGAGATTGGTAAGTTCAAGGTTGATTTTGTAATTCACTACTTTATCTTTGTTGAATGAATCAATTGTAGAGTTGATGCTTCCCTGAAGTATAAAATCGGCACCTAATTCTTTGCCCCATTTTTTGGTAGTTTCTGCAGAAGCATAATCCTGCTGATCGGCTCTTTCGCCTCTTAATTGCTCTCTTTTGTCTCCGGCCTGAACGAGTCTCACTCTACGGTCGTTTAAAAAAGCTCTTTCAACATCTTTGATGAAGTTTTCGGCACTGATGTGCTCGCTTGTTTTATTGCTTACAATACCAACAATAACAATGGGACGCTTGCCTTCAAATTGTTTCTGGTATTCGGGCAACCATGCTTCGCTTAATACCTGAGCTATCATGGCTTCTGCAGTTAGTTTGGCATCGCTGTCGTTCCAGCGTCCGCTCAAATCGAATTGTTGACCGGGTGCAACGCGCTTAACCTCTCTGGTAGGGGAGCACGCACTGATGAGGATAGCAATAATTACAATGGAAAGTTTGAAAATCATTTTCATGAGTTATTATTTTAAAATTAGTAAATAGACGTTCAATTTAATCAAATCTTATGCCAAAGATACTATAAAAAAAGGGAATGATTCATTCCCTTTTGTCATTTTTAAAATTTGGATTATTTATTTTCCATTTTCTGCATTTCTTCGTCGAAAGTCTTTTTGAACTTTTCGTAATCGTAATCAATTTTGAGCTCTTTATCAGCCGATAATTTATTACCTACACCTTTTACGATGTCTTCGGCTGTAATTTCTACACAAATATACGTTTTGTAATTACCTTCTGAAGTTTTTGTTTGTTTTTCGCAAATCACTCTAACTCCATTTAATTGTTGGTTGATTACTTCGCGGGTATTGCCTTCAAATCTTTCTTCCAGCCCTTCTTTATTATTAGCTTCGGTTGATTTGATATAGTTATCGGTTACCCCTTTCATGGTCGTTTGTATCAAGCCTGCCAATTCGCCTTTTACGTTGCTCATGGCTTTTTTCTTTGAAACCATCTGATCCATACTTTCGCCAACAGCACTTGCTCTAAAAAGTTCTTTGGTACTCATAAACTCTTTTTCGCCGGCACAGTAATTGCTGATTAATACTTCTCCTTTAGGTTGTGGTTGAGGTGGAGGAGGAGCTACCACTTTTTCTTTTGATTTGCATCCCGTGGCTATTGAAGCAATAATCAATATTGCTGATAAAAAATAACTTAATTTTCTCATGGGTTTTGTTTTTTAGGTGAATGTTTGTATGAATAAAAATGTAAATGTCAAAATTTATGCCAGAATAAAGGCAATCAAATAAATTTCTATTTAAAGTGTAAAATTAATAAGTTTTTATTTATAAATCCAAATTATTTAATTCTGGCACAATTTCATCTTTAATTTTCTGAATTGCTTTTTGTTGAGCATCTTTCAATGCATTTTCGTAATCGCGGATTTGCATGCCTTTAAAATTGGTAAATCCATTACTGAATACTTCGGCATCCGTTTTGTTGTCGATGATAGAAATATCACAATCTACAAATACGATATACAGATCATTTTTCTCCAGATAAGTTCCTTTGGTGGTTTTGCATGAAATTTTAACGGTAACATCAGCTTTTTGCTTGCTATCGGTAAAAGAAAATAATTTTTCGGATAGTTCTTTTTTAAAGCCATTGCCTATGGTTTTGCGTTGTGAAGGTATCCCGAAATCACTTTCTTCAATTTCCATAAAGGCTTTTTTGCCTTCAACGTCAACGGTAATTTTGCACTGAGGAATATTGCTCTCAAATGCAAATAGCTGACTGCTCAATCTGTCTTTTCCCAAATCGCCAACCATAGCTTCCACATCCAGAGCAGCTTTAATCTGTTGCACTTTCCCTTTATTGGTAACTTTACCTGTCGACAAAATGGCTTCACCTCCTGCATTGGTGTTGATTTTTTCATCCATCACACTTTTCCCTTTAACGAAAGTAAAACGCAAAGGTAAGTTGCTAACAACTGTTGCAGATTTAGCGTTTTTGGCATCCTGATAGCTTGCAGTTACAATAATATCTTTGGTAATTGGAGTGGAAAGACTCACAAAAAGCTTATCCATATTTGGTTTTAAATGAATATTGTGGAGAATACCCTGAACTGAATTGTAAATTTCAGTCCCCAGATTAATGCTTCCTTTGGTTGGAGAGAAAATGCTGAGTTCGTCGGCCAGATTTTTTTTGATAACGTCAAATGCTTTCAGATAAGAGATAATGGCATTGTTGTAATCCGCAATTTCTTCGTATTCGCCTGCTTTTTCGTAAAAACTCAACGCCCGTTTTTTAAGATCTTCCAGTTTTTTAGCTTTTTTGTCAGCATAGAGTTTCTTGGATAATTTGTAAAAGACCCAGTATTCATTGTCGTTTCCCCAGGATGCTGACAATTCATAGCCTTCAAGGTTTTCTTTAATAGAAGTATTGGTATAGGTTTTAAATTCTTCTTTCAGTTCGGTTTTGTTTTCAAACTGATACAACATTGAATTTCCTGAAATTTTAATTGAAATTTCTGAAACCAGGTCATTCAAGGCATTGTTACGGGCCACAGAAATATAATTGTCGCTCATACCTGTTTTTTTTGCCATGCCAATTCCAATATAATAGTCATTCGTCACAGGGCGGCTGCTAACCCATTGTGGGCTAATGTTTTCTGGTTTTTCGACAATAGGCTGTTGCGTTTTACAGGCTTGAATAACAAGGGAAAGAACAAACAAATAAAACAGTATTTTTTTAGTCATAGTAATTGGTTTTAAAACAATTTTCAAATTTATAAAAAATTATGTTCCAAAAACCATTGCAAAAAAATAAAGAAAAAAAATCCCGTCTCAGTTTTAGTAAGACGGGATTTGAAAACTTGCAATGTATTTTTATAATTCCACGGTTGTAATCAGTTCTTTAATAAGCTGAGTCATTTTAGGTTCCGAAGCTTTAGCGGCAGCTATTACTTCCTGATGCGTTATTTCCATTATTTTACCTTCCACACCTAAATCGGTGATTACCGATACTGCAAAACAAGGAATATCCATGTGGCGGGCAACAATTACTTCAGGAACCGTTGACATGCCTACTGCATCGCCACCCAGGATTCTGAAAAGTTTATATTCCGCGGGAGTTTCATAAGTAGGTCCTGTAACACCCACATAAACACCAAGTTGATAATTCACATTGTTCTTTTTGGCGATCGCTATGCCTTTTTCAATTAATGCTTTATCGTAAGGGATGTGCATATCTGGGAAACGAGGGCCCAATTCATCGTAATTTTTACCCAATAAAGGATTATCACCCATCATATTTATATGGTCGGTAATAATCATCATATCCCCGATTTTAAAGTCAGGATTCATACCACCACTGGCATTTGAAAGTACTAATAATTTAATTCCCAACATTTTCAACACACGAATTGGAAAAGTTACTTCTTGCATCGTATAGCCTTCGTAGTAATGAAAACGTCCTTGCATGGCAACCACTTTTTTATTCCCTAAATTACCAAAAATCAATTGTCCGCTGTGGCCTTCTACTGTGGAAACAGGAAAATTAGGAATAGACTTATAAGGTATGGTAAATTTAATATCAATTTCGCTGGCAAGATTACCTAAACCTGTACCTAATATGATACCGACTTCGGGAGAAAAATCAATTTGTTGTTGAATATAATCAGTGGTTTGCTTTATTTTTTCTAACATAGTTGAGTATTTGTTTGTCAAATTTATCTTTGTCTTTTTTATGAAATTTAACTTCAATGGGTAAATAAAAGAGGGGCAAATTTACAAAAAAATTCATTAATGGCGTGTCTTTTATTCTCATGGCGTCTTTTTCGGTAGTAACCATTATTTTGTTTTTTGAGAAAATACTTTCAAATATCCCCTTGATTTTCAGCATATCTTTGGGTTGATATTGATAATGATCACGGAATTTAAGGGTCTCAACTTTATCAGCCAGCGTTTTTAACTGATCTTCGAGCGGATAAGGGTTGGCAATTCCTGCAAACATGAGGATGGTAGAAAATTTCCCTACAACCATATTTTCCGATAAGGAATTCATGGGTACTAATTTACCATATTCAATATAAGAATAATAGACATTTTGACCTTGCCGAATTTTCATGTCTTCTTCCATCGATTTACAGGTAATGGGAGAAAGAACACGTGGGCATTTGGTTATTACTATAATATCGGCACGTTTCATTCCATTTCTCGATTCTCTTAAACTTCCACTTGGAAGCAGGTAATCGTGTGAAAATGGTTTGTAATAGTCTGTTAATAAAATGGAGATTCCGGGTTTTACATACCTGTGTTGAAAAGCATCGTCTAACAAAACAATTTCTGTTGCTGCATGTAGTTCCTGTATTTTCGAAATTCCCCTCACTCTTTTTTCGTCCAGGGCAATACAAATTTCAGGGTACTTTTTTTTGTATTGCAATGGTTCGTCTCCAACAGTTTCGGCTGTGGCTGTTTCTTCAACCAACAAAAACCCTTTGGTTTTTCTGCCGTAGCCCCTGCTTAATGTAGAAATGATAACTTCTTCGTGTAATAAATTGATTAAATATTCAATATGTGGTGTTTTCCCGGTTCCGCCTGCACTTAAATTGCCTACCGAAATGATAGGTAATGCAAAAGATTTTTGTCTGAGCAAATTGAAATCAAACATTTTATTCCTTATAAATACAATCAGTCCATAAACCAATGCAAAAGGAAGTAAAAGTAAACCCGTAATATTCATGCGATAGCCAATAGTTTAATAATATTTAAGTTTATACGTTAATAGCTTAGAAAAGTTCCGGATAATGTCAAATCTTATTGAAAATCAATGTTTAAGAGAGTGTCTTTTAAATCAAAAAAACAAGATTTTGCACTCTTGATGTTTTTAAGTAATTTTGCCGAAATTAGATGAGTAGATGACCAAATTAAGTGTAAATATCAATAAAATTGCAACCTTGCGCAATGCCCGTGGAGGGAATATTCCCAATGTACTCCAAACCGCATTGGATTGTGAACGGTTCGGGGCTCAGGGGATTACTGTTCATCCTCGTCCTGACGAAAGACACATCCGCTACAATGATGTGTATGAATTGAAACCAAATATTACAACAGAGTTTAATATCGAAGGTTATCCTAATAAAGAATTTATTCATCTGGTAACAGCTGTTAAACCAACACAGGTTACCCTGGTCCCTGATCCCCCTGAGGCACTGACGTCTAATGCGGGTTGGGATACCATTGCCAATGAAGTTTTTCTGAAAGATGTGGTAGCAACGTTTCATAGTTTTGGCATCAGAACTTCAATCTTTATTGAACCCGATGTGAAAATGATTGAGAATGCGATTAAAACGGACACCGACCGTATTGAATTGTATACCGAAGCATATGCCAGAAACTATCCTATTGATAAAGAAAAATCGATTGCTGCTTTTATTGAAGCAGCTAAAAAAGCAAATGAATTAGGATTAGGAATCAACGCCGGACATGATCTGGACTTAAACAATCTGTCCTATTTTGCAAAGAATATTCCCGGTTTACTCGAAGTTTCCATTGGCCATGCATTGATCAGCGATGCTTTGTACCTGGGTTTAGAAAATTGCATACAACTGTATTTGAGGGCGTTGAAATCTTAGTTGTAGCATATTGAGAAAATGGATTAGGTAAATCTATTTTATTTTTACCCGATACTTATTTATAACTTAATTTTCAAACAACTTTGTAGGCTAATTTTTGTTATTTTTACATATAATTTTTTTGAAAACAATATACCGATGAAAAAAACAATCTTAATTACCGGTGGTGCAGGATTTATAGGATCCCACGTTGTCAGATTATTTGTCAATAAATACCCTGATTATAAAATTGTCAACCTCGATAATTTGACCTATGCCGGCAATCTTGCAAACCTTACAGACATTGAAAACAAACCCAATTATGAATTTGTAAAAGCTGACATTGTGGATGCTCAGGCAATCAACACAATTTTTGAGAAATATCAATTCGACGGTGTCATTCATCTTGCTGCAGAATCGCATGTTGACCGTTCCATTGCCAATCCCATGGAGTTTATCATGACCAATATTGTTGGAACTGTGAATTTACTCAATGCTGCCCGTATTTTATGGAAAGATAATATGGAAGGCAAACGCTTTTATCACATTTCAACGGATGAAGTATACGGTTCATTGGGTGAAGAAGGATTCTTTACCGAAGAAACAGCCTACGATCCCCGCAGTCCTTACTCCGCTTCTAAAGCCAGTTCTGATCATCTGGTAAGAGCTTATTTTCATACCTATAAATTACCGATTGTAATATCAAATTGTTCCAACAATTACGGACAATTTCAGTTTCCTGAAAAATTATTGCCACTCTCCATCAACAATATCAACCACAACAAACCCATTCCTATTTATGGAAAAGGAGAAAACATCCGCGATTGGCTTTATGTAGTGGACCATGCCCGTGCCATCGACCTTATTTATCATGAAGGCAAAACCGGTGATACCTATAACATAGGTGGCAACAACGAATGGACCAATATTGACCTCATTTATAAATTATGCGAAATTATGGACCGTAAACTTAAGCGTGAGCCAGGTTCTTCCGTAAAATTGATTACTTATGTGAAAGACCGTGCCGGACACGATTTGCGCTATGCCATCGACTCCTCAAAATTACAAAATGAGCTGGGATGGAAACCTAGCCTGCAATTTGAAGAAGGCATGGAAATTACAGTGGATTGGTACCTGAACAACGAAGAATGGCTCATGAATGTCACTTCTGGTGATTACCAGAAATACTACGACAAACAATACGTAAAAAGATAATGTTGAATTAGGAATTAAAAATTATTAATATTGTATCAACTTAATATCCTAATAACTCAATAACCAATAACTCAACCTCCATGTCATTTTTCAAAAATCTGTTTGCTTCTAAAAAACTGAGTCAGGCGATTAACCTGGCAGCTATCGGAACAGATATGCATTCACATTTAATTCCAGGCATCGACGATGGGGTAACTACTCTTGATCAGTCAATAGCAATGATAAGAGGCATGCGCGATTTGGGATTCAGCAAAATAATAACAACTCCTCATATTCAAGGCGAAATTTATCAGAATACACCTGAAATTATTCTTTCCGGCATGGATGAAGTTCGCAAAGCCATCAAAGCAGAAGGTATCAATGTTCAACTGGAGGCTGCTGCCGAATATTTACTCGATGACAGATTTGAAGAAAAATTTAAAACGAATAATTTATTGACTTTTGGCAATAAGCATATTCTGGTTGAACTATCATACTTTAGTCCTCACCCTAATCTTTTCAGTTTTATTTTTGATTTGCAGATAGAGGGTTACAAAGTAATTTTGGCCCATCCCGAAAGGTATTCATACTGGTTTAACAGTTTTAATAAATACGAAGAATTGAAAGACAGAGGTGTGTTTTTTCAGTTGAATACAATATCATTGGGTGGTTACTATAGTGAAATGGTTAAAAAACAGGCAGAAAAACTGGTAGATGCCAATATGATAGATTTTCTGGGAACTGATATTCACAATGTTAATTACTTGAATGGCATGCAGGATGTTCGTTTTGAAAAGTATTTGGATAAACTACTTTCTTCAGGGAAAATCAAGAATGGAATTCTTTAGAACCAATCAATATTAAAAAAAAGGAGTTGTCAATAATTTGAGAACTCCTTTTTTTATGGGTAGTAACTATAAATTCTGTTTGTAATATTCAAAAATCTTGCGATACAAATGAGTTCGGTCGATGCCGCTTACATTGTGTTCATGGGTTGGATAGTTAAAATAATCCACTTGTTTGCCAAGATCAATACATTTTTTGATAAAAGATGAACTGTGTTGTGGAACGACGGTATTGTCGACACCACCCTGGATAATCAATAGTTTGCCTTCTAATTTATCCACATAATTGAGCAATGAAGCATTCTTATAACCCTCAGGATTTTGTTCAGGAGTATCCATATAGCGTTCTCCATACATCACTTCGTACCATTTCCAGTCAATCACCGGACCACCGGCAGTAGCAACCTTGAAAACACCTGGATTCTTCAACTTCATCGAAATGGTCATAAAACCACCATAACTCCAGCCATCCACACCCATTCGATTAGGATCAACATAAGGTAAAGATTTTAAATAAGCAACGCCTTCCATCTGGTCGGCCATTTCCTGAACACCGCAATTGCGATGGATGATACTTTCAAAAGCAAATCCCCGGTTGGCAGAGCCACGATTGTCCATCGTAAATATAATATAACCTTGTTGTGCAAGAAAATTAAAAAATAAATTTCCACCACCTAACCAGGAATTGGTCACCAATTGAGCATGTGGACCACCATATACATAAACTATTACTGGGTATTTTTTAGTAGCGTCAAAATTGCTGGGTTTAATCATGCGACAATACAAATCGGTACCATCTTTGGTTTTGATAGTAAGCATCTGAGTTTCGCCTAAATTATACTCTTTCAATGGGTTTTTATCTTCCACTATGGTTTGTAATGTTTTCCCTTCGGCATTTACAATTACAGTTTTACGACTGATTTCGGTATTGCTGAATACATCCAGTAAATAGTTGCCACTTTTATCGATGGTTGGGTTGTGCGTTCCTTTTGTCGGAGTTAAAAGTTTTATATCAGATGATTTAATATCAACTACATAAATATCATTGTCCAAGGGGCTTTCTTTAGTAGCCGAAATAAATATTTTATTTCCTTTGGCATCGAATCCTTCAATATCTTTTACAATCCAATTCCCTTTGGTAAGTTGCTTAATGAGTTTTCCATCAGTATTGTAAAGATAAAGATGCATGTATCCATCTCTTTCGCTCATCCATAAAAACTCTTTTGGACTGGACTTCAAAAAATACATACCATGTTCAGGTTCAACGTATTTTTCATTTTTTTCTTCAAACAAAGTAGCAATAAAATCACCACTTACCACATCGTATTGATTTAATTTCATATGGTTTTGATCGCGGTTCAGTACAGCAATGTAAACATATTTCTCATCGGGGCTCCAGCTGATATTCGTTAAATATTGTTCTGCAGGTTCACCGGTTTTCAAAAAAACTGTTTTTTGACGAATGGGATCAAAAATACCTACCGTTACATGATGACTTTTCATGCCAGCCATAGGATATTTTATACTTTTTAATTCGGCTACACGTGGTTCAATATCCACCAGTGGATAATCCGTTACCATGGTTTCGTCCATACGGTAATAAGCCAATAAATTGCCTTTGGGCGACCAGAATGTTCCTTTTTTAATACCAAATTCATTGCGATGTACCGATTGTCCATTGACGATACCTTTATCTTTGTCCTCAGTAACAGCTATTTCGGTACCTCTGTATGAAACGTACAAATTGTTGAGCATCGTATAAGCAATGTTGTATGTATTGGGTTCAACATCAGTATTTTCGGCCATTTCTGGATATTTGTTCAATTCAGCAACTTCCTTTTTAACCATATCGTAATTGAAAAGTTTATTGGCGACGATGAAAGTAAAATTTGTTTTGTTAATCCATTCAATACCTGGGAATTTTTTAATTTCTTTTTCGGTGAAGGATTTTATACCAGAATTAATTGCTACTAAATCGAGTAGGGTATCTTTTTGTTCGGATTTTGCATTTCCTTTCACCAGCTTGTTGTTGGCAATCCAGGTATAATTGCCGCTTTCGTCCATCCATTGCAGGTTGTTGAGCGAAGTTGGATACAATTTACGGTTTGTAATTAACTCATCCAGGTTCAATTGTTTGGTTTGAGCGCATAACGTAATAGTAACAAACATTAAAAATGTTAGTCCTAAAATTTTATTCAAATACTTCATATTGTTTTAAAATTTATAAATCAGGCCGCTAAAATAAAGAAAATTCAGTGAAGCCGTATGATAAAAAGGGAATTTTCGATAAAAGCGTTGTTTTAGACGATGAAAATTATCAAGGAATGAATTATAATCCCTATTTTTACCCTCTCTGACAATTGACTTTAAACTTAAACGAATCTCTTCATTTACTATAAATTAGACCTTTCTATGAAAAAAACATTTCTTTTTCTGATCTTGCTCTTGATTGTTTTTAATGGTCAATCTGAAAATCCATGGGTAAAAAAGTTAAGCAGAAAACCATTACATTCCGATAGTACAGCAATGTTCAACATCCGCATCAGTCAGCAGAATAAATTTGACAAAGAGGCTACAACTTATCAAGCGTTGGTTTATTATTCAGGAAAAAACTTTACTGGGTCTAAAGAGGTGTATTATGACTTTCCCGACTTTGGATTTTCTTATTACCGATTGGGAGACTCTGCTTTTTTGTTCGATAAAATTTCAAAACAATATTTCAGATCTCATCTTAAGCAAGATTCAATTTTGTATGTTTTTGATATGTTACTGCAAATTGAAGTAGCAGCTCCGATTTTTATGCCGGTTTTATATCAGCCAGGTTTTATGAGTTCAACTGCAAAAGATATTGCAAGCTCAGAGCCTAACTGTATCGAGTGGTCGTTCAAAGGCATGCCGGGCGGTCCATTGATGAGCATGGGCTATGAAGTTAAAATGACCGAAGTGTTTGCCAAGCCCTGCACCTATACAGCTGTGATGGATACCCTCAGCCGATGCTTTCGGTCCTTATATCTGAATATGGATACCTCCAAAGTAATGGGGGATAATCCCATCAGTATCCATTACAATTTTGATAAAATTGGATTAACATCCAACACCCATGACAGCATCCGACAAATGATTGTCTTTTTAAGAAAATCTTTCAGCTTTTCAACTTATAAAGAAAATCCAGGTTTTGAGGAATACAAAAACAACGACAGGCATAAGATTAAACCTATGCTGCAAGCCATAGCTGCTGATGAATCTCAAAAATACATTCTTCCTTTACTGACCACAAATGGCGATACCATCCAACTGAATGATTTTAAAGGAAAATACATCTTGCTCGATTTCTGGTTTGTCAATTGTCCACCTTGCATGAGGGGTGTACCAAAAGTAAATGCTATTCTCGAAAAGTTTAAGTCTAAAAATCTGGTGGTTATTGGTATCAATCCATTTGACAAAATGGATGCCATAAAAGATGTTGCACAAAAACGTGAGATGAAATATACAATCTGTCAGTCACCCAAGGGCTTTGACAAATTATTCAAGGTACCTTATTTCCCAACTTATCTTTTGGTGGCTCCTGATCAGAAAAGTTTTCAGACCATTAAGCTTAATGAAGAGGCAGATTTAGAAAGTTTTATGAAGTTTTTTGGGAAAAAAATAAAATGATAAAGCTAATAAGAAATTACTTTGTTATGTTTTTTTTAAGCAATTTGTGTTTTAATATGTTTACTCTTATAAAAAAATCTTAGATTTGTTCTTTTTAATCAAAATCAATGGACATCAGTAAGACATTATATGTTAAATACATGGTTTGCAAGTGTTGTATCCGCATCCTCAGGCAGGAGCTGGAAAAACATGGCATCCGTGTTTACCGTATAGTTTTGGGTGAAATAGATATCATTTACGACAGTTCCAAGATTACAGAAGCTGAGATTGAAAAAATAATTAACGCCAATGGCTTTGAACTGGTTGCCAATAAGGACAAAATACTGGTGGAACAAATTAAAACAGCTGTTATTGAATTGGTTCATATCGCCAATAATATGAACTCCATTATCCGCAATTCAGATTACCTGGTTGAGAAACTAGGTTATTCCTATCAGCATTTATCAGCCATATTTTCCAAATACGAACCCCATACCCTCGAGAAATTTGTCATCTTACACAAGATAGAAAAAGTAAAGGAGATGATTGAATATGGTGATCTTACCCTGAGCGAAATCGCTTTTACAATGGGCTATAGCAGTGTTCAATACCTTTCCACTCAGTTTAAAAATATCACAGGCATATCGGTAACAGATTACAAAAAAGCACCAGGCGTGGAACGAAAATCAATAGCCGAAATTTAGCTAAAAAAGGAGATTGAAGCACTTAGTGAGCCATCAGTGCTAAATAGATTAGGTGTTTTCGTAATTTATAATTCTCAATTATCTTTTTATATTGCTGTTATTTTAAGTTAATCTCAATCACTTTTTTGATTTAAAATCAGAAATTTCTCAGTATATCAAATTTCATTCACCGATTTTTTATAATTTCGCACTTTCTTTTAAAAACAGTAACAAATGCTAAGAACACATACTTGCGGTGAATTAAACGTATCACATATCAATCAAGAAGTTGAATTAAGTGGTTGGGTGCAACGTTCCAGAGATTTAGGGGGGATGACTTTTGTGGATCTTCGCGATCGTTACGGAATTACTCAATTGCTTTTTAATATGGAAACCAATGCCTTACTCTGTGAGCAGGCCCGTAAATTAGGTAGAGAATATGTAATCAGCATCAAAGGCAAGGTTTTTGAACGGAGTAACAAAAACCTTAAAATTCCTACTGGCGAAATAGAAATTATAGTTCATCAGATCGAAATACTTAATCAATCTAAATTACCTCCATTTACCATCGAAGACAATACCGATGGAGGTGATGAACTGAGAATGAAATATCGTTATCTCGATTTACGCAGGAATCCGGTCAAGAAAAATCTTGAATTGCGGCATCAGCTTTCGATGGAAACCAGAAATTATCTCAATTCTTTAGATTTTATCGAAATTGAAACACCTTATTTAATAAAATCCACACCAGAAGGTGCCCGCGATTTTGTAGTTCCATCACGCATGAATGCCGGTGAATTTTATGCTTTACCACAATCACCACAAACGTTCAAGCAATTGCTGATGATTTCTGGCTACGACCGTTATTTTCAGATTGTTCGTTGCTTTCGCGATGAAGATTTACGTGCCGACCGTCAACCTGAATTTACTCAGATTGACTGTGAGATGTCGTTTATTACCCAGGAAGATATCCTGAATACTTTTGAAGGTTTAACCAAACATTTATTCAAAACCATTAAAGGTATCGAAATAAAGGCGTTGCCGAGAATCAGCTATGCCGATGCAATGAAATACTATGGCTCTGACAAGCCTGATATCCGCTTCGAAATGAAGTTTGTGGAACTGAATGAAGTTGCAAAAGACAAAGGTTTTAAACTCTTTGATGAAGCCGAATCAGTAATTGGCATCAATGCAAAAGGCTGCAGCGAATATACCCGTAAGCAACTGGATGAACTTACCGACTTTGTTAGGAAACCTCAGATAGGTGCTACAGGTTTGATTTATCTCAGATGCAATATTGATGGGACTTTGAAATCTTCAGTTGATAAATTCTATAGTCCCGAAGATTTAAAACTATGGGCAGAGAAATTCAATGCAGAGGCAGGAGATCTGATATTAATACTGTCAGGAAAAACAGGAAAAACACAAAAAGCCTTGGGTGAACTTCGTCTCGAAATGGGCCAACGTCTGGGTTTAAGAAATCCCGAAATCTATGCTCCTTTGTGGGTAGTTGATTTTCCTTTGCTGGAATGGGCTGAAGATACTCAACGTTTTTATGCTATGCATCATCCTTTCACTTCCCCAAAACCTGAGGATTTAGCATTACTTGAAACCAACCTTCATGCAGTAAGGGCCAATGCTTATGATATGGTAATCAACGGAGTTGAGGTAGGCGGAGGTTCTATCCGTATTCATAATAAGGACTTACAAAAAAGAATGTTTTCCATTTTGGGATTTAGCGATGAAGAAGCTCAAAATCAATTTGGCTTTCTGATGAATGCCTTTGAATATGGAGCACCCCCTCATGGTGGGCTTGCCTTTGGATTCGACAGAATGTGTTCTCTTTTTGGAGGTTCAGAAAGCATACGCGATTTTATTGCTTTCCCAAAAAATAATTCAGGCAGAGATGTGATGATAGATTCACCTTCAACAATCAGCAACGATCAACTTGCAGAACTCAACCTGAAAATAGAAATAAATAAATAGTGTTAAAAACACTTAATATCTTTAAATATCATACGATAAACACAGAATAGTATAAACTTAATTGATTTTAAGTCGTTATTATTGCAGATTAATAAATATATATAAATGAGAAAAATACTATTATCTTTTATGGCTTTGTTGTTCATACTGAACGTAAAAGCTCAGACTTCAAAGATTGACAATAAAGTAGAAGTAGTTGTTTGTTCAGAGTTCCATGTAACCAAGACATTGGCTGAAATTGCAAAAGATCAGGCTACTTATCAAAACATCAGCAATCAAATTAAAAAAGAGTCAGAAGACCGGAAAAACCGTAAAGCTTATATTAAAAAAAGCAATGTGAAAGCTTTCCCTCTTAATGAAGATCCTATTGCTCAAAAAACAATGGGAAATCGTCAGGCTCAAACCCTTTTAACAAGCTGGGAAGGACAGAGCGGCAACAGTTATCCACCCGATCCATCAGGTGCTGCTGGTCCTAATCATTATGTACAGGCAGTAAATACTTCCTATCAGATTTATACCAAAACGGGAGGTAGCGTAACCGGTGGTGGTCCTTTTACCTTGGGTAGTTTATTGTTTTCCTCCAATGACGGTGACCCTATTGTACTGTACGATAAATATGCCGATAGATGGGTTATTACAGAGTTTAAATCAACGGGTAAAAAAGTATTATTTGCTGTTTCTAAAACTTCAGATCCAACGGGTCAATATTATACTTACCAATATGTTTCTCCACTATTTCCTGATTATGAAAAATTTTCAATCTGGTCAGATGGTTATTATATGACTTCCAATCAAACCACTCAAAAGGTATTTGTATTTGAAAGAGATTCTATGCTGGCTGGTGTAGCTACTTCCAGATCTATCTATAAAACATTTACTCCCGCTACTGATAATGCCTTCTTTTGTCCATTACCCGCAGATGCTGATGGACAATTACCTCCTGCAGGAACACCTTGCCCTATATTTTCGTATGAAGATGATGGATGGGGTACGGGATTTGTTGACAGAATAAATATTTATAAAATGGCAGTGGTATGGAGTACAACTCCAACTGCAACCATTGTCCTGGATGCACAATTACCAACACAAGCCTTTGATGCTTCCTATAATGCAAGTTGGAACGACATTCCACAACCAGGAACCACTAAAAAATTAGATGGAATTGGTGGCGTATTTACATACAGAGCACAATACCGTCGTTGGACAGGCTATAATACTGTGGTTTTGAATAATGCCGTTTTAGTTAATTCAACAACCGGTCAAAGAAGCATCAGATGGTACGAATTACGCCAGAATACAACTACCAATCTATGGAGCATATATCAACAAAGTACTTATGCACCTGATGATTTGAATCGTTGGGTGGGAAGTATTGCCATGGATGACAATGGTTCTATTGGACTTGCCTATTCCGTTTCAGGATCCAGTTTAACTTATCCCGGAATAAGATATACTGGCAGACTGGCTACAGATTCCTTGAATAAAATGACCTTTGCAGAACAAGTAGTCGTTGAAGGAAATTCTTCTCAAACTTCAACTGCTGCGGGTAATCGTTTTGGTGATTATTCCCATACATCCCTCGATCCAGTGGATGGTACCATTTTCTGGCATACAGGCGAATATATTTTTGGAGGACAACCTGCAACCAAGATTTTTTCATATAGACTCCCTCTCAGTACTAGCACTGGTATTCAGGATAAAGCAGATGCATTATCTTTTGTAGCTTTTTACAATGGAGGCGAAATAAAAATCAGAATTAATAACTTACCCAATAGCAAAGAATTGCAGGTTGATTTATTTGATATCAAAGGCCGTTTGATTGAAGGTAAAAGATTATTTCCTTCTGTAAATACACTGGAAACTTCCTTTAGCAATCTTAGTCTTGCCAAAGGAACTTATCTTGTAAGAATTGGCAATATAAATACCAATTTTCAGAAAGTTGCAAAAGTCGTTGTTGACTAAGATAGAACAGAGTACATTTTGTACTGAATTTGAATAAAAATTTATTGTAAAGATAAGACTTAAGCCTGGCTTAAGTCTTATCTTTTAATGTTTTAAATATAATAGTATGCGAAATCTGATAATTATTCTAAGCTTTTTCCTTATTGTTTCTTGTAAAACTGCAGAAAAACAAGTTGTGAATAAACCAATCACATCAACACTTAATGGTAAAAATACTGGTATTGTTTCTCATCAATTCCAAATGCAAGGCTGCAAAACTATTATCATAGTTAACCAAGGAAAAGATAATTCTTTGCATTTGATTCCTATGAATGAGCTTGAGGCGAAATTCGACAAGGATCAACTGAAAATTTCATTTGATTATTTACCCCTAAGAGTTAAAAACCCTGAAGGTTGTGGTGAGGGTATTCCTGCCGAAATCAGCAACATCGCGATCGTAGGGAAGTAGTTATTGGTTATTAGACAATTAAATTATTGCTTGGATCAATGAATTATTCACTTTTATTGTGAATGACATTCAATTTATTCCTTATTAAAATACTTTAGCTCGAGTTTTTCTCCATCGAAAACGATGTAGGAAAAGCTTTTTACCCAATCGCCTATGTTGAGGTAACGGGAATTTTCGGCTATTTTGAGATCTAGCGGTAAGTGGCGATGACCAAAAATAAAGAAATCGAAATCTTCTTTTTGCAGTATTTCTTTGGCATAAACAATTAAACGCTCTTTTTCTTCACCTAAAAACACTTCATCGGTATCCCCATTCGCGATGCGGCTTTTGCGCGAAAAATACAAGGCTAGTCCGATGCCGAAATTTGGATGCAAGCGAGCAAACAACCATTGATTGAAGCGGTTAGAAAACACTTTTTTAATAAATTTATATCCATGATCATCAGGTCCCAAGCCATCACCATGTCCGATATAAAATTTGTATTTCCCATAAGTTCTTTGAATAGGCTCTCTGTAAATTGTAAGATTCAGCTCTTTGATAAAATAATCGTAAATCCACATATCGTGGTTGCCTGTAAAATAATTGAGTCGGATGCCTGCATCTGAAATTTCTGCCAGTTTGCCCAATAATCTCACATAACCTTTAGGTACAACAGTTTTGTATTCAAACCAGAAATCGAAAATATCTCCAAGCAAATAAATTTCAGTCGCATCATTCTTTACTTCATCCAACCATTTTACCATCAATTTTTCACGTTTCAAACTACTTTCGTAATCGGGAACGCCTAAATGACTGTCGGATATAAAATATATTTTTTGTCTGTTTTCCAAGGGTTTAAATTTTTAATGTTTAGCTTGCAACATTTTCTTTTCGCTTAAGTTTTTTTCGAGTTCTAGCATATTGTGTTGCTTGATTTTTTTGGCAAAATTAACTGCATGAGAATTCGTGGGTAAGGCTTTTAGTAAATCAGCACTTACTCTTTCGAAAACAGCAAAATCGCCTTCTTCTTTCAGCACAGGCTCACGGTTCAGTGGTTGGTACAAAGCAATCAATGCAGCCAGTGAAGAGCTGTTTTTCAATATAAACTGAAGTTGAAATGCCCGTTGATCTGCTACTATTTTTAGGTAACAAGAATCCAAGTCTTTTTTTATTTCCACCCGGTTGGCAGCGTTAATAGCAGTTTTCCAAATGTTTCCTATTGAATCCAGTTTATGCAAATTGGATTGCAGGTGATTATTTAGTTCCATTAACAGTTCGCTATCTGGTGAACCTTTGATGGTATAAGTTCTCTCGAAGTCTTCGTAATCGGCCTTAAAAATAATATTTTCTCCTTTTTCTGCAATAATTGAAATATAATGATTGCCATCTTTACGTAACAAATAAATCTCTTTTTCCAATGGTTTTATCGTAAATACAAACTTCCCATCTTTATTAAGTGTTACGGAATCTATAACTGTCATTTCGTTGAAATCAAGTTTTTGCAAAACGATGGTTTTATGATCCGCATGGGTGATTTCCCCTTCGATACAGCAACTATCTGCAGAAAGCTTAGCCTCCTTTTGATGGCAGGAGTAAAGTACAGTGGCAAGGAGTAAGATGAAAAGTGTTTTTTTCATTTTTTTTTACAAAGATAATTAAATTCAATAAACTGTAATCAATTAACAGTTAACAAGCTTCAGGTGTTTTTAATTCAATCAAATACCCTCTCTTGGTCTTGGAAGTTAAGCGATAATGCTCATCTATCCTCCAACCAATTATCCATACAATATGGTCATCTGAGCAAAGCAACCATGCATTTTCTTTTTCGATAATCGAAAATTTCTGATCCGTAAAAAAGTCGCTTACTTTCTTTTTTCCATTCATACCAAAAGGAGAGAAGAAATCGCCCTGTCTCCATTTACGAATGCTTAGCGGAAATTTTAGTTTGTCAAAGTCAAGATAAGCAAGGTTCTTGTCAGGATTTATTTTAATCATTTCCGATTCTGTTGTAATTCTCAATTCGAGCATCAAAGGAGACAATATTTGAGTAGCTGTTTCCTGTATTAAAAAAACCTCATTTTCTTTGATTGAATGATTGATTTCGGTAATAATTACTTGATCCCTATCTTTCAACAAACGATGAGTTGGAGAGAAAAATTGTTTACCCGAAATATCGTCCAACGAAACAATCAAACTATCAACCACATCATTGTTAAATCCATAAGGTGAAAGAAAATGGAAAAGATAAATTTTTAAAGGATGTAAGGCTTTTAATTTCTCAATACTCAATAAAATTGTTGAATTGCTGATGATTACAATATCCATCCGTTTCTTTTCAAGCATTTCATTGAAAATGATTTCCGTATCTCTTATTTTTTCGATGTTTTCAATCATCACTTTTTCGAAATCTCCCGCCAACTGCTTAAACGCTGGTATTATATTATGTCGTATGGCATTGCGCATATATTTTACAGAATTATTTGAGCTATCTTCTCTGTATAATAATTGATTTTCGGTGGCAAATTTTTCGATTTTATCG
Source organism: Bacteroidota bacterium (assembly GCA_037133555.1). GTDB lineage: Bacteria > Bacteroidota > Bacteroidia > Bacteroidales > JACABE01 > JACABE01. Next base: position 67,035 of record JBAXNW010000006.1, on the reverse strand, counting down.
CGACTGGTAAAAAGCATAGGTCGGATCAAGTGATTTTGTTTGGGCGAAATCCCATGTAAACCCGCAATACCTGTTCCTCTGAGCAAATTGATAAAAAAAGTTTCGATTTCATCGTTTTGGTGATGGGCCGTTGCATAATATTGATACTTATCATTTTCTGCAATTTCTTCAAACCAATCGTATCTTAATTGTCGGGCTGCCATCTGAATGCTCACACTCATCTCGGAAGCAATTTCCATAGTATCAAAATGATTGACATAAAAGGGCACTTCATATTTTGCAGCAAGTTCTTTAACAAAGCTTTCATCCGCTTCCGATTCTTGCCCTCTTAATTGAAAATTACAATGTGCAATGCCGAATTGTAATCCGGCTTGATAAAATAATTCACACATTACCACAGAATCAAGGCCACCGCTTACTGTTAGCAATATCTTATCTTTTCTGGTAAAAAGTTTTTGTGAGGAGCAATATCTTTTAAATTGTTTTAACATGGTTTACAAAAATAAAAAAAATCCCCCTAAAATTAGGAGGATTTTCAATGTATTTAAAATTTATTAATCAATAATCCATGTATCACCGCTGTTCAGCAAGTCGTCCATCTTTTTGATCTTGGAATTTTCTTTGGCATATTTAATTTGTTCTTCCACTAAGTCGTCGTAAGTAGGATACATGGCTGAACGGATAACGCCCAATGCCACAGGTAAATGAGGTGGTGACATTTTGGCCAGCATCAGGTGTACACCTGGATCCTGTTCATATTGATCATGAATCATGATGTCTTCTTCGGTAATACCATCTTTTCCAATTTCAACTGCTTCGAGGTGACCGTTTCTCATGCGGATGCCTTTGTTTTTTTCTTTTCCGAAAAGCATAGGTTCCCCATTTTTAATATGGATCTGATGGTCATCTCTTAAATCTTTTGAAGTGATTAAATGATGCGTTTTATCAGCAAAAATCACACAATTCTGTAAAATTTCAACTACAGAAGTGCCATCATGACGAGCTGCTTCGAACATAATTTCGGTCATCATTTTAGGATTGGTATCTACCCCTCTTGCAAAGAAAGTTCCCTGAGCACCTAAAATCAGTTCACCTGGATTGAAGGGATGTTCAATGGTACCTTGAGGTGATGTTTTGGTAATGCTTCCCATAGGGGTAGTCGGAGAATATTGCCCTTTGGTCAGACCATAGATTTGATTGTTGAACAACATGATATTGATATCAATGTTTCTACGGATAATATGTATAAAATGGTTGCCTCCTATAGCCATTGAATCGCCATCGCCGGTAGCCATCCATACACTCAGATGGGGATTGGCAATTTTAACACCTGATGAAACTGCAGCAGCTCTTCCATGAATACTATGGAATCCATATGTATTTACATAATAAGGAAAACGAGAAGAACAGCCAATACCTGAAACCAGGCAAAAGTTTTCTTTACGGTAGCCTATTTTTGGAAAAACATTGGCAACAGACGACAAGATGGCATGATCACCACATCCGGGGCACCATTTCACCATTTGATCGCTTACAAAATCTTCTTTTGAAAGTTCAACTTTTGATCTTTCTACTGTATAATTTTCCATGATTATTTCTCCTCTAAAATTTGGTTAAATGCAGCCGTTAATTCATTGACAAAAAATGGCAAACCCTGTACTATGTTAAATTGTCTGTATTGGTTTTCAGGGTGTTTCATTCTTAAATAATTCACAAACTGGCCTGAATTTAATTCACATACAATAATTTTTTTATGTCCGCTTAAAATTTCAGCCGTATTTTTGGGTAAAGGCATGATATAGTTAAAATGCGTATGAGCAATACTCTTGCCTTCTGCCTGCAGGCCTTCTACTGCAGAATGAACAGCTCCCTGTGTACCACCCCAGCTAACAACCAGTAAATCAGCATCTTTTTCCCCAATCAAACTTTGTTCAGGAATAAAATCAGCAACTTTTTGAACCTTGGCTTCTCTTAAATCGACCATCAATTGGTGATTTTGAGGATCAGTAGAAACGGTACCAATAATGTTTTCTTTTTCCAAACCACCGATTCTATGACGCAAACCTTCAGTTCCGGGTATAGCCCATTGTCTTACAAAAGTCTCGGGGTTTCTGCGGTAAGGTTTATAATCGGGGTCGTTGGCCTTTGCAATGGGAGGATTTATTTTTGGTAAATCGGCCATTTTAGGTATTTTAAACAATTGAGAGCCGTTACCTAAATAACCGTCGGTTAATAAAATAACAGGTGTCATATGCTCCATCGAAAGTTTGGCTGCTTCAAAAGCGAAATAAAAACAATTGGAAGGAGAAGAAGCTGCAATGATGATACAGGGTGCTTCTCCATTTCTGCCAAACAATGCCTGGTACAAATCGGATTGTTCTGATTTTGTAGGTAAACCGGTTGAAGGACCTCCTCTTTGAACATCTACAATGATAAGGGGTAATTCAGTCATAACAGCTAATCCAATGGCTTCACTTTTTAATGATAAGCCTGGTCCGGAAGTAGTAGTACAAGCCATAGAACCTGCAAAACTGGCACCAATGGCCGAGCAAATACCTGCAATTTCATCTTCGGCTTGAAAAACTTTAGCGCCCAATGATTTGTGTTTGGCTAATTCCATTAAAATTTCAGTAGCAGGAGTAATAGGATAAGAACCTAAAAATAAGGGAACACCTGATTTTTCGGAAGCAGCAAGTAATCCCCATGCAGTAGCAACGTTGCCAGTAATATTTCTGTATTTTCCTTTTTCCAAGGTGGATTTTGGAATATGTATCTGTGATTCAAGTGCGTCCACATTTTCAGCAAAAATATAACCGGCTTTCATAACGGTTTTATTGATTTCGCTTACCAAAGGATTTTTCTTGAATTTTTTATCTAAGTAATCAAAAGTAGTATCAAATTTTCGATCGAAAATAAAAAAGATGATGCCCAACGCAAACATATTTCTGCTTTTTTCGGCAGTTTTCACGTCAGTAGTCAATTCTTTGAGACATTCTTTTGTAAAAGAAGTAATGGGTGCTTTGATCAAATTGTATTTACCAAGGCTGTCATCGTCCATAGGATTGGTAGCATAACCGGCTTTTACAACTGTTCTTTCGTCGAAACTATCTGCATCAACAATAATGGTTGCACCAATTTTTGCCCACTTTAGATTTGATTTCAAAGAGGCAGGATTCATGGCAACCAATACGTCGCATAAATCGCCTGTGGTGTGTACTTTTCTTCCGATATGCACTTGAAATCCCGATACGCCAGCTATTGTATTATGCGGTGCTCTGATTTCAGCCGGATAATCAGGAAATGTAGCAATGTCATTTCCACCTATTGCTGCATTGTCAGAAAAAAGTGTCCCGGTTAGTTGCATTCCGTCGCCTGAATCTCCCACGAATTTTACAACAACATCTTCTCTTTCAATGAATTGTTTATTTGTTTTAGCAGTCATTGTGATGATTTTTTTATTGATAAATATCTTGCAAAGTTATAGTTTTTATGTTTTGAGGAGGTAAATATTTTAAGTTTTTTTTATTTTTAATAGAGGGGAAGAAAAACACAATAAATTGGCTTGATTTTAGTATAAATATTCAAGCATCTTTATTTTTAATCTAGTGTGAATTATTCCTTTTGATGGGTAGACTCATAGCCACTAAGCCATCATTTTATTCATTTTAAAGCCCTAATAACCAAATAATAAAGTCCTGAATTTAAAGAAGATATCTGTGTTCTCCATAAATCCCATAAATTCTTCGGCTCCTGGGCCATAGGCAAAAACAGGCACCATAACCGCTGTATGGTTGGTAGTTGAAAATTTACCTTTTAATTTTCCATCTTTTATGTCGCTATTGGGCAATGTATATCCACCGGTTTCATGATCTCCTGTCACAACTACCAGTGTTTCGCCATTTTTTTTTGCATATTCCAGCACCCTTCCTACTACATTATCGAAATCAATCATTTCGCTGATCAGTGTATCTTCTGCATTGCTGTGACAAGCCCAATCTATTTGAGAACCTTCTATCATCATAAAAAAGCCTTTTTTGTTTTTTTCTAATATAGAAATTGCTTTTACAGTGGAATTGGCCAGCATTTCACCTCTCCCATTTAACATGGCCGGTGGGTGTTCTTCGTAAAGCAAGCCTGCAATTTTACCTTTGATGATTTTATTAAGATCAATCAGATTATAAACTACCTGATAATTGTTTTTTCTTAGGCTATCGCTGAGGTTTCTTTTGTCCTCGCGATTTTCAAAATATTTTTTTCCTCCACCTATGAAAACATCCACATCTGTTTTTAAAAACCAGTTGGCAATGTCTTCGTAATTATTTCTGCCGGCTTCATGAGCAATAAATGCTGCCGGAGTAGCGTGGGTGATTGCACAGGTTGTCACAAGGCCTGTTGAAAGTCCTTTTTTCTCAGCTAGTTCAAGGATAGTAGGTAGAACTTTTTTATTTGTATCTACGGCTAAGTATCCATTTTTTGTTTTTGATCCTGTCGAAAAAGCGGTGGCACCAGCTGCAGAATCTGTTATATAATTATTTGCAGAATAGGATTTATGAAAACCAATAACCTTGAATTTTGCTATATTTAGCTTGTCTTTTTTTATAGTCAGTGCAGCATAAATTTGAGCTGTTGCCATACCGTCACCTATCAGGAAAATAATATTCTTTGGTCGTTGAGGCTTTTTGGGATGGGGGATATCTGCATATATGGCAGTAAGATAGAATGTTGTAAACACAAAAGTTAAAAGAAGAGGTAAGGATTTTTTCATTGTTTGGTGTTTATTAGGGCTGATGTTGTTGTGGTTAATTCAGATGAATCTTAAGCTATTGTTTTAAAGCCGGTGATTGCATAGCAGCCAGATGGGTGATAACATCATTGTAAATCTGGGTGAGTTCTTTGGTATGGAAACAATAATATTCCATACTAATTATAAATTGCTGACGGTTAATTTTATGTTTTTTGTAAAAATAGCGATAATAATGGGATGTATATTGTTTCAGATAAGCTTCATCCTGAACACCGTTTGCCAAATTAGCTTCAATAAGATAAAAATCAACCAAGACTTCAGTCATTTGATGATGGTCTAGAATTTTCCCAAAATCAGGCTGAGTGGTTTGCTTTTTTGAGTGGCACGAAAGCAGCAGTATCAATACAATAAAAAAACAGATTTTTCTTAGCATATTTCTATTTGTTAAACAATAATCGTTGTCCTTTATCGGATTCGTTGAATTTTCCATTACAATAAACCAGGTTTCCATTGACAAAAGTATGGGTAATTTTCGATAAAAAACGATGATTTTCGAATGGAGACCAGCCACATTTGTACAATATATTATCTTTTTGAACTTTCCATGGATTGTTTAAGTCAAGCAATACCAGGTCAGCATGATAGGATTCTCTAATAAATCCTCTTTTTTCGATTCCAAACAAAATGGCAGGATTGTGACTCATTTTTTCGACAATTTTCTCTATTCCTATTTTACCCTGATGATACAAATCTAACATAGCAACCAAAGCGTGTTGTACCAATGGGCCACCTGAGGGTGCTTTGAAATAAGTGTTTTGCTTTTCTTCTAGGGTATGAGGTGCATGATCGGTAGCGATGATGTCTATTTTGTCAGATAATACAGCGGCCATCAATGCATCACGGTCATTAGCTGATTTAATAGCCGGATTCCATTTAATGAAATTTCCTTTTTCCTGATAGTCTTTATCGGAAAACCATAAATGATGCACACAAACTTCAGCAGTTATTCTTTTTTTGTCTAAAGGGATGGTATTATCTAACAAAGCTGTTTCTTCAGCCGTTGACAAATGAAAAATGTGAATGCGGGTATTGTGTTTTTTAGCCAATTCAATTGCATAAGAAGAAGAAGAATAGCAGGCTTCGCGGCTTCTGATCAGAGGATGGGCTTCAATTGGAACATCTTCACCGTATTTTTGACGAAACAGAGCAACATTTTGCTTGATTATATTCTCGTCTTCGCAATGCAATGCAATCAACATAGTGGTACCGGCAAAAACAGCTTCCAGGGTTGTGGGATTATCGACCAACATATTGCCGGTGGATGCGCCCATAAATAATTTGATTCCACAAACATTGTGTGGATTGGTTTTGAGGACTTCTTCGGTATTATCGTTGGAAACACCCATGTAAAATGAATAGTTAGCCAAAGATTTTTCGGCTGCCAGACTGTATTTTGATTCGAGCAATTCCTGCGTTAAGGTTTGAGGCAGAGTATTGGGCATTTCCATATAGGAAGTTATACCTCCCGCTACGGCAGCTTTACTTTCGCTGTAAATATCGCCTTTGTTGCTGAAGCCAGGTTCGCGAAAATGCACCTGGTCATCAATAATACCTGGCAGAAGATATTTTCCTTCTGCTTCAATTATTGTAAAATCTAAATATTTATTTAAAAAATCTTCTTCTTTGCCTTCAAAAGAAACTTCATGAACGTATCCGTTTTTTATTGCAATATTCCCCTTCTTTATCAAACCTTCGTTGACAATCATGGCATGAAGGATTATATAATTCAATTGTTTCATAAATCAAAGTATAAAAAAGACCGCATCAAGCGGCCTTTGGGTTATTGTAAACGTTCGTATTTCTTAAACCAGCTGGCTAATTTCATACTTAGGACTCCAATAAAGGCTTCCTTAAATATGCTTTTGCTCATTTTTGAAGTACCTTCGGTTCGATCCGTAAAAATAATGGGAACTTCCACTACATTGAATCCAAGTTTCCAAGCTGTGAATTTCATTTCTATCTGAAAAGCATAACCCATAAATTTAATTTTATCTAAATTGATGGCTTTCAGCACTTCTGAACGATAACATTTAAAACCAGCTGTTGTATCCATAATTTTCATCCTGGTAATAAATCTAACATAAATGGATGCAAAATAGGACATCAACACGCGTCCCATTGGCCAGTTTACCACATTTACACCTTTGATGTAACGCGAACCAATAGCAACATCGCCCCCTTGCCTGGCACAGGCATCATACAAACGCATCAAGTCCTCAGGATTATGTGAAAAATCTGCATCCATTTCAAAGATATAATTGTATTTTTTTTCTAAGGCCCATTTAAAACCATGAATATAGGCCGTTCCCAATCCCAGTTTCCCTTTTCGTTCTTCTATAAAAAGTCTTTCGGGGAACTCCTGCATCAGTTTTTTTACAATATTTGCAGTTCCATCGGGCGAATTATCTTCAACAATCAATACATCAAAGCTTTGTTGAAGTGAAAAAACCTTACGGAGGATTCGTTCAATATTTTCTTTTTCGTTGTATGTTGGTATAATTACGATGCTGTCTGGCATAGGATTACAATTTTTTTATGATTAATATAGCAGAGCACAAAAATAAATGAAATTATTAAAAAAACGTGAAATACCTTAGTATATTATAAAATGCAGTTTATCAAGTTCATAAATTTTGTTAATCGGGTTTACTTTTCTTTTACCAAAAAAACATAAACAGGGAAATGGTCGCTATAACCGGCCATAAAAGTAGTACCTGAATAAGTGCGCCAGGGGTAACCTGTATATTGACCTTCTTTGGTTGTAAGATAACTTTTATTGTAAACTTTCGCCTGGTATAATCTATAGGATGTTTTTTCTTTTTCAATCAATGGATACGAAACAATAATCTGATCGAATAAATTCCATGAATCCCTGTAAGCCAAAGAACCAATACCATCTTTAAATAATTTATACATTGGGTTGAATAAATCGCCTGGTTTGGTTTCTTCTATTGTTTTTTTTGCTTTTAAAAATTTTAACAAGCTAGGGTCTTTGGGATCATCGTTCAAATCGCCCATTATTAGAATTTTGGCAGAAGGGTCTCTTTGCATGATAGAATCGGCAATGGAACGGCAAACCTCAGCAGCTCTTGCACGTTTAGGTTCGCTTTTTTTCTCGCCACCACTTCTTGAAGGCCAATGATTTACAATTATATACATCGGCTCACCATCAAATAATCCATAAACAACCAATTGATCACGAGAACGAAAGCTTGTATCGTTTGGCATTGTAAGTTTTACAGGATAGCTATAGTTAACTGTAAAATGTTGTTTTTGATAAATCAAACCTACATCCACACCTCTTCGATCGGGCGAATCGTAATGTACAATCCCATAATTCATTGGCTTTAAAGCTGCTTGACTGACTAGGTCTTCAAGTACACTTCTATTTTCCATTTCTGAAAACCCCATTATAATTGGACCTCCTTTAACCAATTCGTCCCCAATTTTAGAAATTACTTCCGACATATTTTTCAGTTTGATGTGGTATTTTTCAGTATTCCATCTATAAATACCATTGGGCGTAAATTCTTCGCCATTGAGATTATCTTGCTTTATCGTGTCAAAAAAGTTTTCGAGATTATAAAACCCAATGCAAGCGACTTTGGCTTGTTTTTGTTGTTGGGCATTGAGTGATTGAAAAAACAACAAGAAAATAGGTATTAAAAATAATTCAAAAATTCTGATTTTTAAGTTCATAAGTGTATTGTTTGTAATAATAAGTGCATTTCCAATAAATAATTGGCAATTAACTTACAAAGATACACTCTTTTTAAATACAGCATTAAAAATTTCAAATTCCATGAGTTTTTTATCAACTTTTAACAAATAAGCTTTTTCAAGATCATTCAATTTAAATTAAATTTTTTATACTTTTGTAAAATAAATCTTGAAATAAAATTTTATGAATAAAATTCTCTTATTGTGCCTTTTAAGTATTTCATTTAATCCAAAAAATTTGGGTTTAGAGTATAAAAACACAATAACTTTGAAGGAAATCAACACCGTTGGACCTGAAAAACTAACGCAACGTTTGTTCGTGATTGAAAGGAATATGAACAAAAATGCAGTATGTTACGATGCAAATGTATTGAAGAACGGTACTTTGAATCAAGAAAATCCAATTGATGCTTATTGGATGGAATATGCAACTGACGGCAAAAGGTCTGAATTAAATTATATACAACGCCGTATGGCTTATGGTTTTAGCTTTGAAAAAACAAATTCGTCCTCCATTTATGTTACATTGAAAGCTTTTAATAAGCGAAAAATATTGGTTACTATCGATAATAAAGGCATAACGCATGCTTTGATAAAAATAAATGGTTGCGATGCCAATTTGAATAAAATATTTGTAACTGCTAAACCTAAAATGTACACAACTGTCGAATTCGTTGAATTATATGGTACCGATATCCGTACAGGAAAAGCTTTGTACGAGAAAATTATTAACTCTTAGAATTTTCGTAATGCATTGAATTTGTGTATTTACAATCTAAATACTTTATTATCACATCCTAAGTGAGATTAATTATTGCTTTATAAAACGGCAAAAAAAACTTTCATTTTCCGATTTTATTTTTACAATATAATTGCCAAAACTCAATGAAGAAATATCAATTTTCTGGGTTTTGGGGATTTGATGAATAACAACTTTCCCGTCAACAGCAATAATGCTGATTTCGGCATGCTGAATATTAGGTTGTAATCCATTTATCTGAATATAATCCTTAGCAGGATTAGGAAAAACGTCAGGATTATTACTTCCTTTTGTATCATTAATGCCTGTATTATCAAATTCAATGATGTAATACAAGGTATTCATCATATCAATATCATTCCATTGTGTGGCACTTCCATAAGGCCATGTATTTAATGCAAATCCCAGGGCATCCTGATCGTGAATATAAAAATAGTTGTCAGGTTCGCAATAGGTGTTACACCCCCAGTTAACATAAGCTCCGGCTATTGCTGCACCTCCACCACTTCCGGCAGTCCCTTGTCCTGTCCAGAAATTAGTGCCAATATTGTTATTATCTCCATCCCATAACCAGCTGCCTTCAGTGTTTTTGTCGCTACCTCCTGTCCAGATATAGGAAGCTCCACCTCCGTCTGTAACAGGGTGATACGTTGCAGCAATACCTGCAGCATTGATTGACGTCATTAGCTGAGCATTTTCTGCTGCATTATCAATTCTAACCAGATAGCCTCCTCTTTCAACTGCACAAGCTGCTGCATCTGTCCAGATTTTTAATTCTTTTACAATTTCGTAATGGTGACCGCCATAATTAAAAGAATAAATACTGGCAGTTTGTGCACATTGTGCAAATGTATGGTTAACAGGCAATAAGGCTATTGTTACCAAAATAAATAGATTTCTTCTCATGTCTGATTTTATTATTTTTTACCTTTGGAAAAAATTTTCATTAAAAATAAATACAAGCTTTTTACGATAATTATCACAAAATTACATCATTTTTTTTCAAATTTTTAAATGACATCAAAAATATTTACGTTTAAACAGATATTCATCTTTTTTTACTTTTTAATGGCATTAGGCTGCAAAGCACAGGATACCATCAAAGTCCTCTTTATCGGGAATAGCTTTACGTATTTTGAAAATATGCCGGATATTTTTAGAAACATAGCCAGCAATGCCGGATATAAAGTTAAAACACAAATGTTTGCACCCGGAGGTGTAAGTGTTGGCGATATTTCTCAAGGAAGCCAGGCTCACATGAACAATCCTTTGGTTTATGAAAATATTCGTTCTGATAAATGGGATTACGTGGTTTTACAAGACAATCAGGGTAGGTTTGTACTGAATTATGGTCAGTTTCCTTCATCCAGTTTAGTAATTCAGGGTCATTTGCAAATCAGAGATTCAGTGTTAAAGAACAATCCCTGTGCAAAAATGGTTTGGTTTGCAGGATGGGGAATGAAAAACGGATTGCCGCCTAATGGAAATACCGGCATTGAAATGATAGACAGAATAGCTGCCAATTACCGCTTTCTGAATGATACCGCTCATGAAATAATTGCCCCCATTGGTGGAGCATGGAAAAAACTTATTTTAAGCAATCCTACTTTCGATTTATGGTCATCCGACGAAACACATCCTTCACCAGAGGGTGCCTTCCTGACCGCAAGTGTAATTTATTCAACTATTTTCAGAGATAATCCTGCTTATAGCATCGAAAATGGAGGTCTTTCTTCAATTACAGCTGATTTGTTAAAACAGTCAGCCTGGCAAACTTTAATGGATAGTTTTGTAATTACAAATCTACAAACCATCACTCCTGATTTAATATGGCAAAACAGTCAACTTACAGCTGGAAGTTTTCTGCATTATTTCTGGTACAAAGAAATGCAGTGGCTTTCCACAATCAATACCAATACATTGAACGTTGGTCAAAGCGGACATTATTATTTAATGGCTGAAAACAATGCCGGCTGTAAATTTAAATCTATATCACAACATTTATTGATTACAGATGTGGAAGAAAATTTACAACAAAATCAATACAAGCTATACCCAAATCCTGCACAATCGGAACTTCAAATAGAAACTAGCAAAGCATTCGATTTCCCCCTTTGCATTCGCATTTTAAATTCAAATGCCCTTTGTGTTAAAAAACTCGAATTGAGGAATGCTTCCATACAGAGTATTGATGTCAGCGATTTGAGTAAAGGCCTGTATTTTATAGAAATAACTACCTGCAATGGCAGATTAGAGCTTAAAAAATTAATGGTAGAATAAATCACAGCGTGATGAAATAAAACGCGGAGGTTAGTTAAAATTTTAATTTTGCAGTAAAAAACCATTTTCAAGAGAAAAATAAAAAAAATAAGCATGAACAACAACGATATATTGCGCCGCCTTCGTTACACATTCGACTTCAGCGATTCAAAAATGATAGAAATATTCGGTCTGGCGGATGTAAATGTTACACGGGCTGAAATCAGCGATTGGCTTAAAAAAGAAGATGATGCAGCTTATCAGGAACTCAAAGACAAGCAACTGGCTGTTTTCCTAAACGGACTCATCAACGACAGGAGAGGGAAAAAAGAAGGGGAACAAGCCATTCCCGAAGAAAGGCTGGACAATAATATGATTTTCAGAAAATTGAAAATTGCCCTCAATTTAAAAGATGAGGATATACTGGAGATTCTTAAACTGGTGGATTTACGCATCGGTAAACACGAATTAAGTGCCTTTTTCCGTAATCCCAGCCAGAGTCAATACCGCCCTTGTCAGGATCAGTTTTTAAGAAATTTTTTGCATGGAATGCAACTTAAATATAGAATTGAAAAAAAATAAAGGTTTAAACTGAATAGTATTCATTGGTTTTTAAAAAGCTGATGTTAATTGGCAGTATGTCAATAAGTATCCTTGAAAACAACATTCAGCATTCAAGCTAAATTTGTTTATAAAATATAGCTTGGATTTGGAAATTAAATTCGAGTTCAAAAATTTCGTTACAACTACATTCATGTCAAAAAAAAGATGTAGGTTTGTATCAGCAAATCATTTCATTCATTATCATAAAAAAATTCAGATGACATTTATTATCAAAGGAAGCGGGCTCAGGATTGAAGACGTTGTAAACGTTGCCCGTAACAATCAGAAAGTAGAATTGCATCCCGACGCCGTTGCCCGTATCAACAAATGCCGTGCGATGCTCGAACGCAAAATTATTGCCGGTGAAATTATGTATGGCGTAAATACCGGTATTGGTGAATTTTCGGAAGTAGTCCTTACTGATGATCAGGTAAAGGAATTTCAAAAGTACCTGGTATACAACCATGCTGCAGGAATTGGTGATGCTATGCCCTTGGATCATGTAAGAGGTGCGATGTTAGGTCGTATCAATGTACATGCTCACGGTAATTCCGGTGTTCGTTTGGAAATCACTCAAACATTGGTGGATATGCTGAATAAAGGTGTTACTCCTTTTGTTTGCGAAAAAGGTTCCGTTGGTGCATGTGGTGATCTGGCGCCTATGTCACAGATAGCCTTGCTGATGATGGGCGAAGGAAAAGCATACTTCCAAGGCCAATTGTATCAGGGTAAAGAAGCCATGGACAAAGCAGGAATTGCTATACCTGGTTTACAGGCAAGGGATGGTTTGGCAACCATTAATGGAAGCAATGTTTTAACAGCTATGAGTGCTCTTTTCCTTTTTGATGCCAACAATTGGTTGAAACAAGCAGAAATAGCCGCAGCCATGTCGCTCGAGGCGATGAAAGCCAATATGCGTCCTTACAATCCAAAATTACACGAAGTAAGAGGCTTTAAAGGCGCAATAAGAAGTGCAGCTGCTATTTTAAAAATGGTAAATGGCGGTGACTTACACCAGACTAAAGTAAAATGCAAGGTACAGGATGCCTATTCCATGCGTTCGACCCCACAGGTTATCGGTGCAGCTCATGATGCGTTGGCATATGCTCGCTCACAAGTTGAGATTGAATTAAATGGCGTAGGAGATAATCCTATCTTTTTCCCAGATGAAGATATACAACTCTCAGGTGCTAATTTCCAGGGTTCTCCAGTAGCTGTTCCTATGGACATGGCCGGTTATTGTATTACTATGGTTAGTGTAATGTCCGAACGAAGAATGAACCGTTTGAACAACCCTGCCTTAAGCGTTGGCTTACCAGCTTTTCTGACCAAAGGAGCCGGAATGTTTTCCGGATTGATGCTCAGTCAGTATACTGCTGATACCCTCATCGTTGAACAAAGAATACTTTCGGTACCGGCCTCTATCCAATCCATTCCGGCTGCAGCAGATCAGGAAGATTTTGTATCGATGGGCATGAATACCGCCTTGAAAAATTTCCAGATTTTGGATAATGCATACGGAATATTAGGAATTGAATTGATGGCTGCTGCGCAGGCATTGGATTTTAGAGAGTATAGTTTTGGAAAAGGCGTGCAAAAAGCCAAAGAAGTCGTTCGTCGTCATGTTGATTTCCTCGAAATTGACCGTCCACTTTATAACGACCACAATGCCATGAAAGCATTGGTAAAATCATGTGAAATTCTTACCGAAGTTGAAAAAGTAGTAGGTAGTTTAGAATAAATATTTGGTGATTTATTCAAGTCTGACAGGGTTTGCAACCCTATCAGACTTATTTCTCAATATGAATAATAAAAGCGATTCCTTCTCTAAGAAAAGGAATCTCTTTTGGTATATAAATGATAAATTACAATGCTTGCTGACTAATTTAAATCGCCAAATCAGGAAATCTCCCAATTCCTTAACGTATTATGATCCTACCCAACGCAGCCGAAATCGTCTTTTTTGCAGCTATCAGGCGTTTTTGTTTTTCCATTAATATCATAAAATCTTCATCCTTATTGAGTTCTTTAATTTCTATGGCATTGAGGGTGAGCAATTCCTCAACTTTTTTGAGTTTGAATGCAAAAATAGAGTGCCTGACAGATTGTTCTAAAACATTGGCCTTTTCTTCGGTAGGGACAGAAATACGATGCATTTCCTGCCAGTTTTCGCTTAACATATAAGGTGAAGACAATAAATTAATGGCCGTTTTTCTGATGATACTATCCGGATGGTTAATAAAATGCTGCATACTGGGTAGATTTTCACTTTCGATGGCATTGGCATATTCATTAAAGATAAGCTGATAAGCCTGATTTTTGAAACTGAATCCTTCGGAAAGTATATCATTTACAATAAAAACAGTTACGCTACAATTGCTTATCTCTTCTTCATTTTTTTCGTTGAGATTTTTAATAATCAATTCCTTAGCTCCAAAATTCAACAATAAGCGAACGATATCTTTTTCCTGGTATTCAGCCTCATCCAGCGTGATTTCATCTACTTGTTTTTCTGATGGGAATTGCGGTGCTTCCGGAAGTGGGGCTTCACCTTCGTCTTGCAATGTTTTTGAAGCTTTTTTTCGTAAAAGTTTATTGAGTTCGTTCAGCAGAGTTTGTTCAGGAATATTCATCAAAGCACTGCATTCCTTGGTATAAATGGAACGTGGAATGCTGTCAGGTATCAAAGAAATTGTGGTGACAATTTCCTTGACCAATTCTGATTTCTTAATAGGATCGTGGGCAGCTTCTTCTAATAATAAATTGGTTTTAAATAAGATAAAATTATTGGCATTTTCTGTTATATATTCCTGAACCAGAGCCGATCGGTTTTTACGGGTAAAAGAATCCGGATCTTCACCATCGGGGAAAAGCACGATTTTTACATTCATGCCTTGTTCTAAAATCATATCGATACCACGGAAACTAGCCTTGATTCCAGCAGCATCTCCATCATACAGTATCGTTATATTCTTGGTATAACGGTTGATCAGCCTTATCTGCTCGGTAGTCAATGATGTGCCCGAAGAAGAAACTACATTTTCAATCCCTGACTGATGCAAGGTAATTACATCGGTATAACCCTCAACCAGGTAACAATTGTCCTGACTTATGATTGCATTTTTTGCAAAGTTGAGTCCATACAGCACCTTACTTTTGCTGTAGATATCAGTTTCCGGTGAATTTACATACTTGGGTTTTGTTTTATCAGAACTCAGAATTCTACCACCAAATGCAATGACTTTGCCCGATAGACTGTGGATAGGAAACATCACCCTGGAACGAAAACGGTCGTAATGCTTATCATCCTTGTCGATGCTGAAGCCTGCCTTAACCAGTTGTCCTATTTTATAACCGTTTTTGAGTGCATAAGCTGTAAAATCGTCCCATTTATCGAGACAATAACCCAATTCAAACTTTTGAATAGTGGCATCGGTAAATTCTCTTTCTTTAAAATAACTAAGACCGATGGACCGACCTTCTTCGGTGTTGATGAGATTGTCGACAAAATGTTTGTGTGCGAAATTGGTAACCGTAAAAAGTGATTCTTTTTCATCGAGGGCTGCCATTTGATCGGCTGTAGGAGCTTCTTCCTCAATTTCGATATTGTATTTATTGGCAAGGTGCCTGAGGGCTTCAGGATAAGAAAAATGATCGTGTTCCATCAGAAAATTGACAGAATTTCCTGCTTTGCCACAGCCAAAACATTTAAAGATACCTTTTACCGGAGAAACTGTAAAGGAAGGCGTTTTTTCGTTGTGAAAAGGACATAATCCGATAAGGTTAACACCTCTTTTGCGAAGCGATACATATTCACCCACAACATCTTCGATGCGGGCAGTTTCTATAATGTTTTGTACAATATCCGGACTGATCAATGTTTTATTTTCTTTTTACAAAGGTAAATGTTTGGAGATAATTTATAAGTATTTATTTTAATTTTTTATATAATTTGTAAAAAGCGCTGTGTGCCTATCTATAGTTTAACATAAAAAAACTTAAATACTTATCAATCCTCAGTTGACACTAAATTATTTAGCTTTTTAAAGGTCAATTAAAAAATTCGAAAATTATTGTGTATTGAAAATTATACTATTATCAATTTTGAAACTTTACGATAAATAAATGTATTTTTGCATTCATTAGCAATCTTCAAGCAGAACAAAATAGAATTGATTGATAATCATTTTACAACTGAAAGATGGACGAAAATAAAAAGAAATTTCAATCTGCACTTAAAGTTCAGCAAGGCATAGAGCAGCCAATGTCTGTTAATCCTCAACTTACTGACACTTTAAAAGGACAGAAGAAAGTTTCATTTACGGTAGCTGAGTATGTGGAAGGTATTTTAAAAGGCAACCGTACCATTTTAAGCAAAGCCATAACATTAATCGAAAGTTCTTTACATGAACATCAGCTATTGGCTCAGCAGATTATTACTGCTTGTTTACCTCATGCCGGTCATTCAATAAGAATAGGAATTACAGGTGTACCCGGCGTAGGGAAAAGTACATTTATAGAAGCATTGGGCAAGCATTTATGCAAGGCTGGTCATAAATTGGCAGTACTGGCTATTGATCCCAGCAGTGAACGTTCGAAAGGCAGTATTTTAGGCGATAAAACCCGAATGGAAGAATTGTCAGTTGATGCCAATGCCTTTATCCGTCCTTCTCCCTCAGCAGGTTCTTTGGGTGGAGTAGCCCGTAAAACCCGAGAAACAATTGTTCTTTGTGAAGCAGCAGGTTTCGACACTATATTTGTTGAAACAGTTGGTGTGGGACAATCAGAAACCACGGTAGCTGCTATGGTTGATTTTTTCCTCTTGCTCATGCTTGCCAATGCCGGAGATGAATTGCAGGGTATCAAAAGAGGGATCATTGAAATGGCTGATGCGATTGCTATCAATAAAGCAGATGGAGAAAATATAAAGATGGCAACATTGGCAAAGGCACAATATAAGAATGCACTCCATTTATTTCCTCCTACCGATTCAGGATGGATACCTGAAGTAGCCACCTGTTCTGCTTATACCCGCGAGGGTATTGATTATATTTGGAATATTATCAGCGATTACCAGTTATTTACAAAAGGGAATGGCTATTTTAATCTTAAAAGGCAACAACAAGCCAAGCGGATTATGTTTGAAACAGTGAATGAAAATGTTAAAGATCATTTTTACGGCAATAAAACCGTTGAAGCCCTGATCCCAGAACTCCAACAAGCTATACTCGAAGATAAAATAAGCTCCTATGTGGCAGCACAACAATTATTGGATGCTTACTTTAAAGATAAATAAACTGGGTCTAAATTGAATCTGATAAATAAACAACAAACTAACATATCACCAAATAATTATGGCTAAACAAAAGTATTATGTAGTTTGGAAAGGACATCAATCAGGGATTTTTACGAGCTGGACTGAGTGTGAAAAGCATATTAAAGGCTACGAATTTGCACTCTATAAATCTTTTGAGGATTTAACTAGTGCTCAGAAAGCCTTTGCTTCTAAACCACATCTATACATTGGTAAACCAAAAGCCATCAACCATCAGCCTAATTCAAAAACGTATAAGCCGGTGATTCCAAGTATATCTGTTGATGCAGCCTGTGCCGGCAATCCCGGGAAAATGGAATACAGAGGTGTTGATACCAAGACTAAAACTGAAATCTTTCACCAGGGCCCTTTTATACAAGGGACCAATAATATAGGAGAATTTTTGGCCATCGTCCATGGCCTGGCCTGGCTGCAAAAACAAAACTCCTTGCTTCCGATTTACAGCGACTCTATGACCGCATTGGCATGGATCAGAGGCAAAAAAGCCAAAACGAAATTGGAAAAAATCCCTGAAAATGAAGTTCTCTTTGATTTAATTTCCAGGGCTGAAAACTGGTTGGCCAGCAATACCTGGGAAAATCCTTTGCTAAAATGGGATACAGAAGTATGGGGTGAAATTCCGGCAGATTTTGGAAGGAAATAGGTATTTGTTAATAGGGGATAATGAAATTTGGGGGATTAAAAACAGGAATAAATTCAAATTAACCGATAATAGATGAATTGTATAAGCTGAAAGCAACTAAACTCCGGATGTGGTTTTTAATCCCACCAGCGAAATAATCAACAAACTGATAAAAAATATCCTCCAAAATTCCATAGGTTCTTTAAATAAAACAATTCCCAATATAAATGCGCCCAAAGCTCCAATGCCTGTCCATACAGCATAAGCAGTTCCTATCGGCAAGGTTTTGAGGGATAGTGATAAAAAATACAAACTCAACAACATCGCACTACCTGTCCATATTGAAGGCAATAATTTTGTAAATCCTTCTGTATATTTTAATCCGATTGCCCAGCCAGTTTCAAAAATACCGGCAATTATTAAAAAAATCCAAGCCATTTTCCTTGTTTTATTTATTATTCAGATACAACATCTTATCTCCAAGCATTATCTGATAGTAAGACTTATCGTTGATCGTTTTGAAATTTTTTATTGTTTTTTTGCAAAACTAGCGTAAAAAATTATAAATTTACACACAAATTAAAATGTTAAATTAAAAAATGCTGAAAATTTACCACAACCCCCGTTGTAAAAAGTCGAGAGCAGGTTTGCAATACCTGACTGAAAAAGCCAAGAATTTTGAAATTGTAGAATACATAAAAACCCCACTTACCGAAAAGCAATTAATTGTATTGTTGGCTAAAATGCACAAACTACCTCAAGAAATTATCAGAACTCAGGAAGAAATTTATAAAAAACGGTTCAAAGGCAAAAACTTCAACGATGACGAATGGATTAAGATTTTAGCTGAATTTCCAATTTTAATTCAACGTCCCATCATCGAAAAAGATCATAGTGCCATTTGGGCCGATACTGTTGAAAATCTCGATGCTTTTTTATAAAATATCACAAGGATAATTATATGCGTAAATATTAAACAATCAAACATATACACATGAAAACAAGAACTGAAAAAGACACCATGGGAACCATTGAAGTTCCTGCTGACAAATATTGGGGTGCACAAACCCAGCGTTCTGTCGAAAATTTTATAATTGGGGAGGCTGCTTCTATGCCTAAAGAAATTATATGGGCTTTTGCCATTCTCAAAAAAGCTGCTGCTTTGAGTAATTTCGAACTGGGCGTTTTGCCCAAAGAAAAATGCGAACTGATCAGCAAAGTATGTGATGAGATTTTAGAAGGTAAACTCGATGATCAGTTTCCTCTTGTAATCTGGCAAACCGGTTCAGGAACCCAAAGCAATATGAATCTTAATGAGGTAATCGCCAACCGTGCCCATGTTCTCAACGGAGGAATGCTGGGTGAAAAAACAATTATCCATCCTAACGATGATGTTAATAAATCACAATCTTCCAACGATACTTTCCCAACGGCGATGAGCATTGCAGCTTACAAAATGCTGGTTGAAATTACGATTCCGGGAGCAGAAAAACTTAGAAATACCTTGGCTAAGAAATCAGCAGATTTCAAAGATATTGTTAAAACAGGTCGCACCCATTTAATGGATGCAACGCCTCTTACACTTGGTCAGGAATTTTCGGCCTATGTTTCCCAGATTGATCATGGAATGAAGGCTATAAAAAATACATATGAACACATGGCCGAATTGGCATTGGGCGGAACCGCTGTAGGAACAGGTTTAAACACACCTAAAGGTTATGATGTATTGGTGGCTAGAAAAATTGCTGAATTAACAGGATTTCCCTTTATTACCGCACCCAATAAATTTGAATCATTGGCAGCTCATGATGCCGTTGTGGAAACTTCAGGTGCCCTAAAAACATTGGCAATAAGTCTGATGAAAATTGCAAACGACACCCGTCTGTTGGCTTCAGGTCCAAGATGTGGCATTGGAGAATTGCATCTGCCCGAAAACGAACCAGGTTCCTCCATTATGCCGGGTAAAGTCAATCCAACACAAAACGAAGCCCTTTCAATGGTTTGCTGCCAGGTTATTGGTAACGATGCTGCCATCTCAGTAGCCGGAACACATGGACATTTTCAACTCCATGTATTCAAACCGGTTATGATTTACAATTTATTGCAGGCTGCCCGTTTGTTGGGAGATGCCTGTGTTTCGTTCAACGATAATTGTGCCATTGGCATAGAAGCCAATATGCCGTTTATCAATAAAAACCTTGAAAATTCATTGATGCTGGTAACAGCATTAAATACGCATATTGGTTATGACAATTCAGCTATGATCGCCAAAAAAGCCCATCACGAAAACAAAACCTTACGCGAAGCTGCATTGGAATCGGGTTTAGTTACTGATGAGCAATTTACTTTGTGGGTAGACCCAAGGAAAATGTGTTGATTTGGTGATTTGTGATTTTCTGATTTAGCGATTTGCGTATTTATCGAAAATGACATAGTAATTTGGATTTTAATATTTCACAATCTTTCATCGTTATTCTAAAAAAAATTAGGGCAACGATGAACGATTGTTGATTTTAATTCGGGCCATTGTATCGATTTTTCACAAACTGCCAAACTTTCTTTCTTTTACTATTCTATTTAATAATATATTTGCAAAAAGTTTAAATAAAGCATAGATGTTTTTTGAGAATACCGAAAATAGTACAGGTAAAAGAGGTTGCATAGAAGTAATCTGTGGGTCTATGTTTTCGGGCAAGACGGAAGAATTGATACGTCGACTGAATCGTGCTAAAATTGCAAAACAAAAAGTCGAAATTTTTAAACCAGCCATTGACACACGTTTCGATGATATCAATGTGGTTTCTCATAACGAAAATACAATTCCATCCACTCCTGTTGAAACAGCTTCTCAGATTTTGTTATATGTTGAAGATGCGAGTGTAATTGGCATTGATGAAGCCCAGTTTTTTGACGAAGAATTGTACAATGTTTGCAATACGCTGGCAGACAGAGGTGTAAGAGTTATTGTCGCAGGGCTGGATATGGATTATCTGGGTAAACCCTTTGGCCCTATCCCCCGATTGATGTCAGTAGCCGAAGACGTTACTAAAGTACATGCTATCTGTATGAACTGTGGAAATTTAGCTCATTATTCACATCGTACCGTTCAAAACGATAAACTGGTGATGCTGGGCGAAAAAGATACCTATGAACCGCTTTGCAGGAAGTGCTATAACGAAATAAGGGGAAAATAATACTTATTGATAAATATAATTCAATAACCTAATAACCAATAACTAACAACTTAGTTAATTCCATTAATGGATGCTTCAGGATTTCTCAGACAAGATTAAACAAAAATCAATTAGCCTTGGCTTCTCTTATTGTGGAATAGCTAAAATTACGCCTTTAGAAAAAGAAAGTTCTTATTTAAAAGAATGGCTCGAAAAGGGTTTTCATGGTGAAATGCAGTACATGGAAAATTATTTTGAAAAGCGAAGGCAGCCTGCTTTATTGATTGAAAATGCCAAATCAGTAATCAGTGTCTTGCTCAATTATTTTCCTTACAGTCCATTAGAAGAATCAGACAATTACAAAATTGCCAAATATGCCTATGGCAAAGATTACCACTTTATTGTCAAATCCAGATTAAACAGCATCATTGAACTCATACAAGCAGAATTTCCGAATGCTATTTCCCGTGCTTTTTGCGACTCAGCCCCGGTTATGGACAAGGTATGGGCCCATCGGAGTGGCTTGGGTTGGATAGGAAAAAATACCTTGCTGATCACACCCAAAGCCGGTTCCTTTTTTTTGATAGGCGAAATCATTACGGATGTTGAATTGAGCTACGATACACCCATCAAAAACCATTGTGGCAACTGTAGCTTATGTATAGAAGCATGTCCAACCAATGCCATCGTCGCTCCTTACCAGCTGGATGCCCGAAAATGTCTTTCTTATCAGACGATTGAATATAAAAATGATTTCACTTCAGAGATGAAAATGGCTCAGAACGACTGGATTTTTGGTTGTGATATTTGTCAGGATGTTTGTCCTTGGAATGTTCGGTTTGCAAAACCCAATCAGGATGTAAATTTACAACCGGGCGAAAACCTATTAAAAATGCGAAAATATAATTGGCAGGAATTATCGAAAGCCGATTTTAAGAAACTTTTTAAAAATACAGCGCTGGCAAGAACCGGCTACCTTCGTCTAAAAAGAAACATTTCAAATCAGTAAACCAATTGATTAGCAATTTATCTTAAAATCATCCCAATCCAATCCGGCCGTAAATTTTTTTCTAAAATCTGTAATAAAGTCTTTTGAAATTACCAGGGTATGTATTTCTTCTTTGGAAGCATTGGCTTGAAGGATTAGATTTCCAATAGGGTCAAAAATCATGGAATCACCCGAATGTGGGGCGCCGTGGCCATCAGTGCCAACTCTGTTTACGCCTATTACGTAAGATTGATTTTCGATAGCCCTTGCTTTTAATAGTGTTTGCCAGATGGAAGAACGGATAGAGGGCCAGTTAGCAACATAAATCATCAAATCGTATTCATACGCTCCGTCTTTGTATGTATTTCTGCTCCATACAGGGAAACGTAAATCGTAACAGATATTGAGATTGATTTTCCAACCCTTGCATTCGACGATGCTACGTTGATGACCTTGGTTGAAAATATTGAATTCTTCGCTCATTCTGAAAAGATGTCGTTTGTCGTAGGTGAAATATTCACCATCTGCTTGCATCCATATCAGCCGATTAAAATATCTCCCATTTTCATTGATTAGTATACTTCCTGTAATAACACATTGGCTAGCTGCAGCCTGCGATTTCATCCAACTGACAGACACTCCGTCCATGGTTTCAGCACATTTTGCAGGATTGATAGAAAATGCTGTATTGAACATTTCGGGTAAAACAATGATATCTGGGTTTTCTTTAATGTTAGCAATCTTTGAACCGAAATTGGATAAATTCTGAATGGGATTTTCCCAGACTAAATCACTCTGTATGATTGTTATCTTTAAATCTTTCATAGATAATAAGTTCGTATAGTTAATCAATTTTGTAATAGAAAAATTAGAAATTTTCTAAGTGTTTTAGGCATTTTAAGTACTTCTTTTTCTTCAATGGCAATTACAGCTTTTCGAAAAATAAATATTGGTATTGGGCAATAGTTCAACAATGGCCTTTTGTTTATCATCATTGATTAATACGACTCGTAAATCAAGTGTTTTTAGTGTGTTTTTGAGCATGGCGATTTCCTGAGGGAAAACATCCATGGCTGTGCTCCAAAGATCTAATTTTTCAAGATTGATCAGGTTTCCAATTTCTGCCGGCAACTTATAAATATCGTTCTGATTGGCTACCAGTTCTGTAAGATTAGTCAATAAGCCTATACTTGCTGGAAGGGTCGTAATTTTGTTTTTCGAAACATTCAGTTTTTGTAAATTTGTCAGGTTGCCAATTTCGGGTGGTATTTCAACGAGTTTGTTTTTGGCCAGATTTAATTCCTGTAAATTGTATAAACCAAAGATTGCTTTAGGTAGGGTTTGAAGTTTTTGTTTACTTAAATCCATTCGATACACTTTTTCTGGATTTTTTAAGGCTTCACTTATGGAAGTGAAGACCGGTTGTTCGTCCAGCTGGTTTTGCGAAAGCAATTGTGCATTTGCCGAGAAATACAGAAAAACAAATCCGATGATGACAAAAATCCTTGACATTTTTTTATTGTTTTAAAAGGGTAGTGGCTGTAATTTTATCTTTATATAACTGATCAACAAGTTTTTCCAAATTGTCAAAACGTTGCTCATCTCTTATCTTATCAACGAAATACACTTTTATATATTGTCCGTAAATATTTGTATCAAAATCAAATAAATGGGCTTCTATTGAGAGTTTATTGATATTCAGCGTTGGACGTATGCCAATATTAAGCATAGCATTGTAGATATGATTATTCCATTCCACACGAATGGCATAGACTCCCATAGAAGGGATCAGTTTGAAATCATTTTCCAGATCAATATTGGCTGTAGGAAAACCTATTTTCTTGCCGATTTGATTCCCCAATACCACTTTTCCAGAAAGTTCATATGGATAACCCAATAATTCATTGGCTATTTGAATTTCCCCTTTATCGAGGGCTTCTCTTATTTTAGATGAACTTACAGCTTGCCCATCCATTTCCATTACTTCAACCTGTTCAATCTCAAATTTATATTCATTGCTTATAACGGAAAGCTGACTGAAATTATTATTTTCTTTATTGCCAAAACGATTGTCGTAACCAAGAATCAATGCTTTGATATGCAAGCTATTTACAAGAAAATCTTTTACAAATTCGGCCGTTGATTGTAGAGAAAATTCTTTTGTAAAAGGAAGAAAGATAAGATGATCAACACCTGCTTTTTCAATTAATTGAATTTTTTCTTGATAGGAATTGATAAATTTTAATTTATAGGATTCATGGTGCAATACGATACGTGGATGTGTATCGAACGTAATAACAATAGATTCTCCATTGTTTTCCTGCGCTTTCGTTACAAGATGCGCTAATATTTGCTGATGCCCCTGATGGACACCGTCAAACATTCCAATCGTTGCAACGGGGAATTGAATAAAAGGGACTTCTTTAATATTATTATATATCTTCACTCATTAAGTTTTTAATACAACAATCAAACTACAAATAGTATTGCAATCATCGTTCATCAATAATTTAAATATACTATAAATAGTAAAAAACGTCAAAATTAGAAAAAATATACAACAACTTATGCTTATTATTAGAGAAAAAATAGTATTTTTGCGCATTAAAATTTAAAACGTTTTGAAATAAAAATATAGTTATGTCAGTGAATAATAAAGGCAAAATTTCTCAGATTATTGGTGCAGTTATAGATGTTACCTTTGAGCAGGAAAGCAGCATTCCAAATATTTACGATGCCCTCGAAATCACCAAAGATGATGGCGAAGTAATCGTTTTAGAATGCCAACAAGATATAGGTGAAAATACAATCAGAACCATTGCGATGGATTCAACGGATGGTTTACGCAGAGGGATGGATGTAATTGCTACAGGTCAGCCTATTTCAATGCCTATTGGCGATGATATCAATGGAAGGTTATTCAATGTAATTGGTAAGGCAATTGATGGAATAGGGGATGTTTCCAAAGTGAAAACTTATCCTATTCACAGAGATCCTCCTACGTTTGAAAATTTATCAACAACCAAAGAAATTCTATATACAGGTGTTAAGGTTATCGATTTAATTGAACCTTATGCCAAAGGAGGTAAAATTGGTTTATTTGGAGGTGCCGGTGTTGGAAAAACGGTTATTATCCAAGAACTTATAAACAATATTGCAAAACGCTACAGTGGATTTTCTGTATTTGCAGGTGTTGGTGAACGTACCCGTGAAGGAAATGATTTGCTTCGTGAAATGATAGAATCCGGTCTGGTGAATTACGGGGATGAATTTAAAAAGAGCATGGAAGAAGGCGGTTGGGATTTATCAAAAGTTGATCCTGTCGAGTTGAAATCAAGTTTGCTAACCATGGTTTTCGGTCAAATGAACGAACCACCAGGAGCCCGTGCCCGTGTTGCATTATCTGGATTAACACTTGCAGAATACTTCCGTGATGGTGATGAACAATCAGGTGGAAGAGATATTTTATTCTTCATCGATAATATTTTCCGTTTTACACAAGCAGGTTCTGAAGTTTCAGCTTTATTGGGCCGTATGCCATCAGCAGTGGGATACCAGCCAACACTGGCTACTGAAATGGGTATTATGCAAGAACGAATTACCTCTACTAAAAGAGGTTCTATTACTTCTGTTCAAGCGGTATATGTTCCTGCCGACGATTTAACCGATCCTGCTCCCGCTACTACATTTGCCCACTTGGATGCAACTACTGTATTGGATCGTAAAATTGCAGAATTAGGAATTTATCCTGCTGTAAATCCACTGGAATCAACTTCACGTATTTTATCTCCGGATATTATTGGCGAAGAACATTATAGATGCGCTCAACGTGTTAAAGAAATTTTGCAACGATATAAAGAATTACAGGATATTATTGCCATTTTGGGTATGGACGAACTTTCTGAAGAAGATAAACTGGCAGTTCATCGTGCCCGACGTGTACAACGTTTCTTATCTCAGCCTTTCTTTGTTGCCGAACAATTTACCGGATTAAAAGGTGTATTTGTTTCCATTGAAGATACTATCAAAGGATTTAATATGATTATGGACGGCGAAGTGGACGAATATCCAGAAGCTGCATTTAATCTTGTAGGTACTATTGAAGATGCCATTGAAAAAGGCAAGAAACTAATCGCTGAAGCTAATTAATTCGTAAATTTAAATTTTATACGACAGCTCTTAACATTAAATTTTAAACAATGAATATCGAAATTATTACACCGGATGAAACCATTTTTACTGGAACAGCCAAATTGGCTCAGTTCCCCGGTATAGACGGTTCATTTGAAATACTTAACGATCACGCTCCTATGATTTCTGTTTTAAAAAGCGGAAAAATTAAAATTCAAGACGAAAATAATCAAATCCAATTGTTTGAAGTAAAAGGTGGCGTTGTTGAAGTATTAAAAAACAAAATTTTAGTATTGGCTGAATAAATTTTAAAACATATATTATTAAATGAGAGCCCTGGCTCTCATTTTTTTTATCAAATAGATGGAAAAAGAAATTATAAATAAATGCTGTCCTTCATGTGGCATCGAATTTGAATGTTTTCACAACACTGACTGTTGGTGTACAAAATATTCCATCAGCGAAAGCAATTCGAAATACCTTACCTTGCATTACAAGGATTGTTTATGCAAAAATTGTTTGCTTAAGTTTGCTGATTTAAAAGTAGATACAAAATTGTAGTTTGCTTTCATTATAATTTTGCAGTTTCAACTTTAATTTTTACCTTTGCATCCGCTTTTACACAAGGTATCGTGGCCGAGCGGCTAGGCACCGGTCTGCAAAACCGGCTACAGCGGTTCGAATCCGCTCGATACCTCGCTAAAACCGTTATTGTTTGATTCAAATAATAACGGTTTTTATTTTTTAACAATCTTTAATCCCCATTTTTAAAACCTGTTTGTTAAATTTATATCTTTGCATTATAATTTTAAAATTTAAATACCATGTTTGATCAGGAAGAAAATAAATTTAATACACTCAACACTACCATTGGTGATGGTAGCATTTCGAGTACCCGTACTTTTATTTCGGGGGTGTTTGCCTGGATGTTTTTGGCATTGACAGTTACAGCTGTAACTGCCTATATTTTTGCAAACAATGGAGATCTTATGAGGCTTTTAATTAATGAAAGCGGAAGAGGAATGTCGACTTTAGGTTATATTGTTACATTTGCTCCTTTAGGTTTTGTCCTATTGATGGGAATGGGTTTTGCCCGTTTTTCAGCTTCTTTAATTACCCTTTTGTTTGCCATCTTTGCAGTGTTGATGGGAATGAGTCTAAGTTTTATATTTCTGGCTTATACCTTAGGTTCCATTTATATAACTTTTGCCATTGCAGCAGGAATGTTCGGAATAATGGCAGTTACAGGTTATACAACCAATACTGATTTGACCAAATTTGGATCTCTTATGATTATGGGATTGGTAGGTATCATCATTGCCAGTATTGTAAATATGTTTATGAGAAGTGGAACCATGGAATACATCATCAGCTTTATCGGTGTGTTGGTTTTTACAGGCTTAACTGCTTATGATGTTCAAAAGTTGAAAAGAATTGGCGAAGGAGCCGTTTATGGTGCTGAATCAACTAAAAAACTTATGATTATGGGTGCCTTGACCCTTTACCTGGATTTTATCAATCTGTTTTTATTCTTACTCCGTTTCTTAGGAAACCGTAAATAAATAAAAATTACGAATTAAGAAAATTGCAATTGTTTTACAAAGTCACTTTGCATGCTTTGTCAACTGCATTGCAGTTTTGCATTCAGCAAATAAATGAATGATTTCAGTGAAAGTTAAATAATAAAAGAAATTTTATGAAGAAAGTATATGTATTTCCCGGACAGGGAGCACAGTTTGTAGGCATGGGTAAAGATTTGTATGACAACAATACCGAAGCCAAAGTCTTATTCGAAAAAGCCAACGACATTCTTGGTTTCCGAATTACCGATTTGATGTTTGTAGGTACCCCTGAGGATCTGGTACAAACTAAAGTAACACAACCAGCTATTTTTCTGCATTCAGTGATATTAGCCCATACCTTGGGCGAAAGTTTTCAACCCGACATGGTTGCCGGTCACTCTTTAGGTGAATTTTCGGCTTTAGTAGCCAATAAAACCCTCACTTTTGAAGATGGCTTGCGTTTGGTCGCTAAACGTGCCAATGCCATGCAAAAAGCCTGCGAAAAAGAACCTTCTACCATGGCTGCCATCTTAGGCCTGGAAGATAAAATTGTAGAAGAAGTTTGTGCTTCAATTGACGAAATTGTTGTTCCTGCAAATTATAATAGTCCGGGACAACTGGTTATTTCAGGTTCACTGAAAGGCATTGAAATTGCCTGCGAAAAAATGAAAGCTGCCGGTGCTAAACGTGCATTGCCTTTAAAAGTTGGTGGTGCTTTCCACTCACCTTTGATGGAACCTGCCCGTATCGAATTAGCTGAAGCTATCAACAATACTACTTTTAGTACACCCATATGTCCGGTTTATCAGAATGTAAATGCTAAGCCTGTTACCAATCCTGATGAGATCAAACAAAATCTGATTGCACAACTGACTTCACCGGTTCGTTGGACACAGATTGCTGAAAATATGATAGCCGATGGTGGTACGCTATTTACAGAAGTAGGACCCGGAACTGTTTTGCAGGGTTTAATCAAGAAAGTAAAAGCGGATGCTGAATGCATGAGTGCATAGGATTAACTTTTGAATTAATATTTTTAGATTACTAAATATAATAATTCCCATTCAATCATATTCATTATAAAGAGAACTTTTGATAGAGCATTTTATATTCTATATTGACAAATCTCATCTTGGAAGATAGAACATTGCTGAATATTATCATATCTTTGATATTTATAAAATGATAATATGAAAAAGCTTACTTATACTTTAATTTTACTTTGCATCTTCTCCGGAGTGAAAGTGAATGCACAATGGCAATCGATGAACGGGCCCAATGGGAGTGTGGTATTAAGTATAGCCGTTAAAGGGAGTAATATATTTGCTGGTACAGAAAGCAATGGTATTTTTCTTTCAAGCAATAATGGTGTAAGCTGGAATGCTGTTAATAATGGTATATGGAATCCAACTTCATATAATGTAGATGCTTTGGCTATAAAAGATAGTTGTATTTTTGCTGGTACTCAAGGTGGATTGTATCTTTCAAATAATGATGGTGGAAACTGGATATCTCTCAATACAAGTCCATTTGTAACAGATGTAAGGGCTTTTGTAATTAACGGGAACAATATATTTGCAGGTTCGGCCAATGGTGGTAAAGGAGTATACTTTTCTTCTGATAATGGAAACAGTTGGACCACAAAAAACATAGGGCTTACAAATCAAACTGTTATTTCATTAATTATGAGTGGAAGCAATCTGTATGCTGGATCCTATAATGCTGGCTTATACTTTTCAAATAATAATGCTAATAGCTGGACAACAATTAATACAACTGATTTGCCTGCCATTGACATATTTTTTATAGTTGTGAACTCCAATAACATTCTTCTGGGTACTACAAACGGTATTTTCTTTTCAAACGATAACGGAACAAACTGGATTTCTGTAAATTCCGGCATTACAAATCCTGTTATTTCAGGAATGTTAAACGTTGGAAATACTATTTTTGTATCAACTTATGGAGGTGGAGTTTTCCTTTCTACTAACAATGGTTCAAACTGGACAGCTGTCAATGCTGGTCTTACAAATCTAACTATTACCTCTTTGATTATTTATAACGGATATCTTTACGCCGGCACTAATGGAAATGGAATATGGAAACGAGCATTATCAGATATTACAGGAATTAAAGAACTGGATAAAAGCTTAAGTATTACTGTTTATCCAAACCCGGCAAGCAGTAAAATTAGCCTAACTACCCCAATAAATACACTTATAGAAATATTGAACATTCAGGGTCAGGAAATGCTTCATCAAAGACTTCAACAAGAAAAAACAGATATTGACATAAGTGGTTTATTAAAAGGTATATACATTGTAAAACTTAAAGCTAATGAAAAAGTTGAAACAATTAAGTTTATTAAAAACTAACTCGAGTCTGGTCAGATTTAAATAAAAAAGTTTTTTTTACAAATTCCAAACAGGACTTTTTTATTATGTTTTTCTTTTCTCTTTTTTAGCGGCCGGAAAGAGAATGTTATTCAATATCAGCCGATATCCCGGTGAATTGGGAAAGAGGTTGAGATCGGTAGGGGGATCGCCTACCAGATGCTCGTAATCTTCAGGATCGTGACCTCCGTAAAACGTCCAGGTGCCTTTTCCAAAATCTCCATGTATATACCGTGCTTCATTCAAGGCTTTATTTTCGCCCATAATCAATACATTCGATTTTATAAATTGTTTACGGAATGCAGTGGTCTGTCCCATAAATCCTTTGATAACCATTTCGTGATTCTGGCACAACATTGTAGGAATCCAATCCCATTTGGCTGAAAAATCAAACAAAGTAAAGAAATCCTTGTCCTGAGCTATTCTTCCTCTTGTTTGAGTAGCGTCAATAGAAGATATTTCGTAATCGTAAGGACTTGTAACAATTGTAAAATCTTTAAATGCAAAGCAATTCTTGTAATCTAACTGCTGTTGGGCATTGGGACTCATGGGATCGCCATCAAACATCACATCGCAAATATCGGTATGTTCTGCGGCTAATGCCACATCATAACTATCCGGAGCAGAGCACATCGAAAACAAATAACCACCGCCTGCAACAAAATCTCTTATTTTCTTGGCAACTGACAATTTTAACTGGGAAACTTTCTGAAAACCATATTTTCTGGCTGTTTCTTCCGAAATCTTTACATCATTCTGATACCATTCAGCATTGCGGTAAGCTGCCCAGAATTTTCCATATTGACCCGTAAAATCCTCATGATGAAGATGAAGCCAATCGTACAAAGGCATTACACCATTCATAATATCCTCATCATAAATAACTTCATAAGGGATTTCGGAATATTTAAGCACCATGGTTACTGCATCATCCCAGGGTTGTTTGTTCTTAGGAGAATAAACGGCAATTTTAGGTGCCTTGTGCAATTTTACTTCATCCATATTAGTTTCAGGATCTGCAATTTGTTGTAAAATAGCCGTGCTTTGAACATCTGCAATTACTTGATAAGAAACACCTCTGATTTTTAACTCATTTTCAAATAATTCGGAATACTTAAACATGAAACTTCCACCGCGATAATTCAACAGCCAACTTGCTTCTACATTGTGTTCCAATACCCAATACGTAATTCCGTAAGCCTTTAAATGATTTTTTTGTGTATTGTCCATAGGTATAAGTATATACGCAGCTTTGAGCGAAATACTTATCATGATTAAAATAAGGATAATTATTTTTCGTTTGTACATTTAATTTAATTTTTATAACACAAACTTAGGGGTTATTAGACTGATTCATACAATTTATGAAAACTAATCAGGCACTGTAGTTTGAATTTATTTCCATCTTATTGTTAAAATGGGACTTCATCTGTCATATTATTCATTTTCGAAGGCATTGTTCTGGTTACAGGACTGTTATCAAACTCATTGTTCGGACTGATATAATCATTGGTATCAAATTCTGTGCTATTGTCATCGGTAAATTTTGCAAAAGTGTTAATAAACCTTAACCTTACCTCATCAGTAGCACCATTACGGTGTTTCGCAATAATAATATCAGCCATTCCACGTGTATCGCCTTTTTCGTCCTGATCAATTTTGTAATAATCGGGACGATAGATAAACATTACAATATCAGCATCCTGCTCAATGGCACCTGATTCACGTAAATCGGACAATATAGGTTTTTTTGTACCACCACGGGTTTCAACAGCACGACTTAATTGAGACAAAGCTAAAACCGGAATTCTTAACTCTTTAGAAAGTGCTTTTAATTGCCTGGAAATCATACTGATTTCTTGCTCTCTGTTGCCTTTTGCTTCTGACGAACCTTGCATCAACTGCAAATAATCAATGAATACCATCGATATATCATGCTTTTGTTTTAAACGTCTACATTTAGCTCTTAATTCAAAAATTGTAAGTGCTGGTGTATCATCAATATATAAAGGAGCATCTATCAATGAAGTTACTTTCGTATTTAATTGTGCCCATTCATAATCTTGCAGATTTCCTTTTTTTAGTTTATCGGAAGTTAGTTGGGACTCACTGGAAATTAAACGCATCACCAATTCTACAGCTGACATTTCCAAAGAGAAAAATGCAACAGCTTTCTTAAAGTCAACGGCAATATTGCGAGCCATGGTTAAGGCAAAAGCCGTTTTACCCATCGAAGGACGAGCCGCTAGAATAATTAAATTTGATTTCTGCCAACCCGAAGTAATCCTGTCTAATTTTGTAAATCCGGAAGGAACACCACTCAATCCGTTTTCGTGATCTTTTACAGCTTCAATTTCTTTGATGGCCTCTCTGATAATAGATTGCATATCAGAATAATCACTTCTGAAATTCTTTTCCCCTATCGACAATAAACTGCTTTCAGTTTTATCGAGCAATTCCAAAACATCGGTTGTATCTTCATAAGCATCATGCTCAATTTCAGAGGCAATTTTTATCAACTCCCGTTGTATGTACTTTTGAGAAATAATACGGGAATGAAATTCGATGTTAGCAGCTGAAGCAACCCTATTGGTTAGCTGGGTAATATAATAAGCCCCACCCACAAATTCGAGTTCACCCTGAGTTTTCAATTCATTGGTAACAGTCAGAATATCTACAGGATGCGAATTTGCAAACAAACGACAAATAGACGAATAAATCTTTTGGTGCTGTTCTTTATAAAAAAACTCAGATTTTAAAACATCTATGACTGAATTGAGGGCATCCTGTTCAAGCATAAGGGCACCTAGCACTGCTTCTTCGAGGTCAACTGCCTGAGGTTGCATTCTCCCTTGTTGTGCCAATGAATGTATAGCAGCTAAGCTCTGCGTTGTTCTTTTGCGTTTATTATCTTTTGATATAGTATTTTCTTCCATTTGTCAAAATTACAAAAAATTGTTAGCTGCAAAAATAAACCAATCAAAGCATTTTTAGCTATTTTATTTTTATTTTTCTTATCTGTTTTCAAAACAGTTTGTTACTTTTGTATATACTAAAATAAATTAAATGATGACCTCAGCTTTCTTTGATTACCATGCAAAAAAAATTCATTATTCTACAGAAGGACAGGGAAATACCCTTGTTTTACTTCACGGATTTATGGAATCATTGTTAATATGGAGAGATTTCTCACAGGAATTGTCCAAAAACTTCAATGTTGTTTGTATTGATTTGCCAGGACATGGAAAAACGGAATGCATCAGCGAGGTCCATTCTATGGAACTGATTACTGATATTGTAAAACAAATTACAGATCATCTGAAAATTGATAACTTTGTTTTGATCGGACATTCGATGGGAGGCTATGCAAGTCTTCAATTTGCAGATCAATATCCAAACATGTTGAAGGGTTTGGGATTGTTTCATTCCCAGGCATTGGCCGATACCGAAGAAACAAAAAAAAACCGTGATAGAACCTGTGAAATCGTAAAGCAAAGCCGTAAGAATTTCATCTCTCAGTTTATCCCCGACTTATTTGCTCCTGAAAATGTGGAGAAATTTGCAGCTGAAATCAGTATACTGCAATCACAGGTCATCGACATGACAGCTGAAGCTATTATTGCTGCACAAAATGGAATGAAAATCAGGGAAGATAAACTGAATGTGTTGACAGATTTACAAGTTCCCATACTTTTTATTTTAGGTAAAAAGGACAGCAGAGTCGCTGTTCAACAAGGAATGGCTCAGGCCATGCTGCCCAATCATTCTGAAATTTTATTATTGAATGTGGGTCATATGGGCTATATAGAGGCAAGAGATCAAACACTATTTACGATGAAGGCTTTTGCAGAGAAATGTTTTGCCTTTGCTCAAAAATAATCGAATAATAAACTGAAGCATTCTATTTTGCTGATTTCAAAAGCTTAGTAAATTAGCAATATTAAATAAGATTAAATTATGGTAAAATTAGGAATCATCGGAGGTTCAGGTTTAGAAAAATTAAACCTGTTTACTGATTATAAAATACTTGAAGTCACCACCGATTTTGGTGAACCCAGTTCTCCTGTAATTACAGGAAAAATAGGCGAAATTGAAGTGGCCATCATTTCCCGACACGGGATTCATCACAGCATTCCGCCGACTCAGGTAAACAACCGTGCCAATATCATGGCATTAAAAAAACTGGGCTGCACCCATATTTTAGCCACAACAGCCTGCGGAAGTTTAAAAGAAGGAATTAAACCCGGGGACATGGTAGTTCCTGACCAATTTATTGATTTTACCAGACATCGTTCGATTACTTTTTTCGAAGCTTTCGAACAGGATCAAATGGCGCATACTCCCATGGCCGACCCTTTTGACCCGGAATTAAGTCAACTGATTATTGCCACCGCTTCAGAATTAAAGTATAATATTCACCACCATGGTACTATTGTAACCATTGAAGGCCCCAGGTTTTCAACCAGAGCCGAATCCAAAATGTTTATTAACTGGGGCGCCGATTTAATTAATATGAGTACTGCACCAGAAGTAATATTAGCCAACGAAGCCATGATTCCTTATGCTGCAGTTGCATTAAGTACTGATTACGATTGTTGGAAAACCGATACAGAAGCCGTTTCATGGGAAGGCGTGATGGAAGTTTTTAATAAAAATGTGAACAATGTTACCTGTTTATTGGTTGAAATTATCCAGCGCTTAAGTTATTGGGATGAATGTTAAGTTGGAGATTAGGTTATTAGGTTTTAGGTTTTTAGAGAAAAACCATAAAGTTTGATTTTATTCGGTTTAAAATCTTACGAATCAGTTTTGCCTATTTTTATTTCAATTTTAACTTATTCTTTGCAATTCAAACAAACTAGCTGAAACTTAAAACCTAGCATCTAAACACCTAAAGTCTATCAACCTAAACGCCTAAATCTATCAACCTAAAACCCAAAAAATGTCAATTCACAACTATAAAATTTCAGGAAATATAGTAGATGTTGTAAATAAGAGAATTTACCAAGGAACCATAACTATAGAAAACACCAAAATTATCGCTATTAAAGAAGAAAATGTGAGTGAAACGCAATACATACTTCCTGGATTAATTGATGCCCATGTCCATATCGAAAGTTCCATGATTATTCCCTCTGAATTTGCACGTTTGGCAGTGGTGCATGGAACGGTTGCATCAGTTTCTGACCCTCACGAAATTGGCAATGTTCTTGGGATAGAAGGGGTAAATTATATGATAGCGAACGGCAATAAAGTTCCTTTCAAATTTTATTTTGGGGCACCAAGCTGTGTCCCGGCAACTCCTTTTGAAACTTCTGGTGCTTCTATCGGTATTGCTGAAATTGAAGAACTGATGGCCAAACCCGAAGTCAAGTATTTATCCGAAATGATGAACTTTCCCGGTGTATTATATCAGGATAAAGAAGTAATGCAGAAACTGGCTGTTGCCAGAAAATACAATAAACCGGTGGATGGTCATGCCCCAGGTTTAAAAGGTGAAGATGCTGCCAAATATGTAGCAGCCGGTATTACAACCGATCATGAATGTTTTACCATTGCCGAAGCCATTGATAAAATCAATAGCGGAATGATGGTTCAGATTCGCGAAGGCAGTGCTGCAAAGAATTTTGATGCTTTGGTAGATTTGCTCAATACGCATCCTGATTTCGTGATGTTTTGTTCTGACGATAAACACCCCAACGATTTGGTAAAAGGACACATCAATCAACTTGCTAAACGCGCCATTAAAAGAGGCTACGACCCTATTTCCGTTTTAAGAGCCTGCACTTTTGCACCCGCGAAACACTATCAACTTCATGTTGGATTACTGCAACTAAATGATGCAGCTGACTTTATTATCATTGATAATTTACAAGACTTTAATGTTCAGAAAACCTATATCGATGGTATTAAAGTAGCTGAAAATGGGATCTCTTTATTAAAATCAGTAAAAGAAACCACCCCCAATATTTTTAAAGCAAATCCAATAAAAGTTGACGATTTAAAACTTGTCTTCAAAGGTGCAGACATCAAAGTGATAAAAGCATTTGAAGGGCAATTAATTACAGAATGCTTGATAGTAGCACCTAAAGTGGAAAATAATTTCATTGTCAGCGATGTCGCAAAGGATGTGCTGAAAATTGTAGTATTGAATCGTTATCAAGAGACCAAACCAGCAGTTGCTTTTATAAAAGGATTCCAATTAAAGAAAGGAGCTTTGGCTTCTACCGTTGCTCACGACAGCCATAATATTATTGCTGTTGGTACCAACGACGAAGACATTGTATCTGCTATCAATCTGCTGATACAATCTACAGGTGGCATTTCGCTGGTGAATGCATCCGAAAACTATCACTTGCCTCTTGCTGTTGCCGGCCTGATGTCAGCAGAGGATGGCTTTGAAGTAGCAGCCAGCTATGATTTTATCAATCAAAAAACCAAAGAATTTGGGACTGTGCTGAATGCTCCTTTTATGACATTGTCTTTTATGGCTTTATTGGTCATCCCTGAATTAAAATTAAGCGACAAAGGATTATTTAATGGGAATTCTTTTGAATTTACATCGCTGGAAGCAATATAAATTATTTAATGAATGATTGATAAAGGATTAGTTACATACTTTCTTTGATCTCAATCAAAAAACGTTGGATTTTTTCGAGCGATTTCACAATCTCGTGCTGATCGACTGTTTCCGTTTTATTTTCATTCAATTTATCTTTTGCACCTTGTAAAGTAAATCCACGTTCTTTTACCAAGTGAAAAATAAGGTGAAAATTATCAATATCCTCTTTTGTAAAATAGCGGGTGCCTTTTTTGTTTTTGTGAGGTTGGATAATATCAAACTCTTTTTCCCAAAAACGTATCAACGAAGTATTTACATTGAACATGACAGCCACTTCGCTTATAGAAAAATAAATTTTTTCAATGACCTGATTTGTTTTAACTGGCATAGTATAAATACTTAATATCAAAATTAATGGCAACCATCATCGTCATTTTATAGAAAAAAAGAAGGATGCGATTGATGAAATCCCTTTTTATTTGCGGATTATTAAAGATTGTAAAGCAAAGTTTATTTCTTTAGGCATCAAAATTAAGCAAAAAGATTGGAAAGAAGCAAAATGTATTTAAAAAAATCACATATTTAATGGGAAATTTAACATCGCATTTTTAGTATATAGTTTATTTCATTTATACATCATCCGAATTAATAATATTTCTTAAATTTGTAGGTAATATTTTTTTAATTTTTACAATCATTTTATAATTAGTTTTAAAACAATAAACAACTGTAAAATTAAGGCTTAAATATTCAAGAGATATATCTAAAACATTATTGTTATGAACTTAGCTAATTTTAAATATCTTATTTCTTTTTCTGAAATTTCTTCTAAAAACAGATGGAAAGCCATCGCAATTCTCGTAAGTGGTGTTTTGCTGACGGTTATTGTTGCCGTTTACAATTATCAGATTGTTGAAGAAATGGCGAATAAGGAGTTTGCTTCGGTTTGTAACGAAATAGAAATTAAAGTTACTACCCGTCTGCATGCCCATGCTCAACTTTTGCAGTCAGGTTCTGCTTTTTTTGCTGCTTCAGACTCAATAAATAGCAAAGTCTGGAAAATATACAATGAACGTTCAAAAATTGAAAAGAATTTGCCCGGGATTCAAGGAATCGGTTATGCAGTAGTAATTCCAAAAAATCAATTGCAACAGCATATCCAGACTATGCGTAAGCTTGGATTTCCTGCTTATACTGTAAAACCTGCCGGTGAAAGAGATGTATATACCTCTATTATATATCTGGAACCATTTTCCGGTCGCAATTTAAGGGCTTTCGGTTACGATATGTTTTCGGAGCCTATCCGGAGAAAAGCCATGGAGATTTCAAGGGACGAGGATATTGCCATGTTAAGTGGTAAAGTAATTCTGGTGCAGGAAACCAACAAAGATGTTCAGATTGGTACTTTGATGTATGTTCCTGTATATAGATCAGGCTTACCTGTAAATACTGCAGAAGAACGCAGGATAGCTATCAAAGGCTGGGTTTATAGTCCTTATCGCATGAACGATTTAATGAAGGGTATATTAGGTCGTTGGGATACTAAATCGGAGAAAAGAATACATCTACAGATTTATGATGATAGCATTACTGCGAATTCAATATTATTAGATACCCAGGAAAAGGACTCGCTCAGTCACAAAGATGCAACTAATCATATAATCAGCAGAACGGTTGATTTTAACGGGAAAAAATGGATATTGTTTTTCACAAAACAGCAGCCTCAGTTTTTTACTGCCTACGACCAAGTTATTTTTGTATTTATAAGCGGTATCATAATCAGTTTGTTATTGTTTTTTCTATCTCTTTCCTTATTTAACACCCGACAAAAGGCAGAGGAAATTGCCCAGCAATTAACGGCTAACTTGAAAGAAAGTGAAGAACGTTTCAAGGTTTTAATCAATTCCACAGCAGAAGCTATATACGGATTGGATATGAAAGGGAATTGCAGTTTTTCAAATACAGCCTGTCATCAGCTCTTAGGGTATGAAAATGCAGGACAATTACTGGGTAAAAACATGCATGAGTTGATTCACCATACTCATGATGATAAAAGCAGTTTTGATGTAAATGACTGCAGGATTTTTAATGCATTTATCAAGGGTGAAGGTACACATGTGGACGATGAGGTTTTATGGCGGGCTGATGGGAGTTGTTTTCCAGCTGAATATTGGTCTTATCCAGTTCTATATAAAGGGAAAATAGAAGGTGCTGTGGTTACTTTTATTGATATTACAGAACGTAGGCAGGCCGAGAATGAGTTGAAAAAATTATCTACCCGCTTAACACTGGCTACACGAGCCGGAGGTGTGGGCGTATGGGACCTGGATATAGTTAACAATATTCTTGTGTGGGACGATCAGATGTTTGCACTCTACAGGATGCAGAAAGAGAATTTTGTCGGAGCTTACGAAACATGGCTGAAAGGAGTACATACTGACGATGTGAAAAAAGGCAATAAAGCCATCCAAATGGCCATATTGGGCGAAAAAGAATTTGATATGGAGTTTAGGGTGGTATGGCCCGATGGAAACATTCGGAATATCAGAGCCCTTGCTATTGTTGAACGCGACAGTGCCGGAAAGGCATTGAAACTGGTAGGTACTAACTGGGATATTACTGAACAGAAAATGGCAGAAACCATATTGGTTCAAACCCGACAGAATTATGAAACTTTTTTCAATACCATCGATGATTTTTTATTTGTACTGGACGAAGAGGGAAATATAATACATACTAATAATACTGTAAATCATCGACTTGCATATTCAAAAGAAGAATTATTACATCAGTCAGTCCTTATGGTTCATCCTGCCGAACGCAGAGAAGAAGCAGGCAGGATAGTAGGTGAAATGTTGGCTGGTACTGCAGATTTTTGTCCGGTGCCATTGATTACAAAATCCAATGAATACATACCCGTTGAAACGAGAGTGAAACCTGGCTTCTGGGATGGAAAACCAGTGATTTTTGGTGTAAGTAAAGATGTTTCCAAAATAAAATTATCCGAGGAAAAATTCTCTAAAGCCTTTCACTCCAATTCTGCCCTCATGGCTATATCCGGATTTGAGGATGGCGTTTTTATTGATGTGAATGATGTTTTCATGACAACTTTAGAATATAGCCGGGAGGAGATTATTGGTAAAACTGCCAAAGATCTGAATCTTTTTTCGGACAAAGAAGTGAGAAATTCTATTACAGAAAAATTAAAAAAGCACCAAGCCATCAGAGAAATCGAAATCGATGCAAATACAAAATCAGGTGCAAAGATTACTGGTTTGTTTTCAGCTGAATTAATTTACGTGGGTAAGGATTTATGCTTATTGACGGTAATGGTAGATATTACAAAACGTAAACAGGCAGAGGAAGCTCTGCAGTCAAAAATGGCAATGCTGGAAGCACAAAAGAATGCGACCCTTGACGGAATACTGGTTGTGGCTGATAATCAGCAACGTCTTTTGCTCAATCGCCGTATGATTGAAATATTCAATGTGCCTCAATATATAGTTGATAATGAGAATGATGCTTTGCTTCTGGAACACGTCGTTGGTCTGACCAGATATCCTGAAAAATTTCTGGAAAAAGTAATGTATTTGTATAATCACCAAAACGAAACCAGTCGCGATGAGATTGAACTTAAAAGCGGAATGATATTGGACCGTTATTCGGCTCCGGTCATAGGGGCGGATGGGAAATCATACGGCAGGATATGGTCTTTTCGTGATATTACAGTAAACAAACATGCCGAAATAGAAATCACCAAAGCAAGAAATGAAGCAGAAAAAGCAAATCTTGCAAAGAGCGAATTTTTGTCGCGTATGAGCCACGAATTGCGTACTCCTATGAATTCGATACTGGGCTTTTCTCAACTACTTAATATGAGCGAGTTGCTTCCTGCTCAAAAGAAAGGGGTTAACCACATACTAAGTAGTGGAAAACACCTGCTTAAATTAATCAATGAGGTCCTGGATATTTCACGGATTGAATCAGGGGCATTCTCAATTTCGCTCGAACCTGTGCAGTTATCTGGAATTATTCGTGATATATGCGACATTATTCAACCACTTGCCAATGTGAAAAAAATAAAAATAAATCTTATTGATTTTCCGGATGATCAGTTGTTTGTGAAATCGGATGCTCAACGTTTGGTACAGGTATTGCTCAATTTGCTGAACAATGCCGTTAAGTACAATAGGATGGATGGTTCTATAGATATTGCGGTTATAAAAAATGCTGTCATCGTATCAGAAAAACCAATGGTCAGGATTGCAATTACGGATACTGGTTTTGGAATTTCTCCCATGGATATTCCCAAATTATTCAAGCCTTTTGAAAGAATTGGCGCCGAAAATACAGAAATAGAAGGAAGCGGATTGGGACTGGCTGTTGTTAAAAAGCTGATGGATGCTATGAACGGCATCGTCGGAATAGAAAGTGAAGTCGGGAAGGGGAGTTGTTTCTGGATTGATCTTCCCCTCTGCGAAAGTCAACAGGAAACTGCCGGAGATATAAATAGAATAAACTATACAAATCCACTGAAAAACAGTAAAATGCAGTGTATACTCTATGTTGAAGATAATTTTTCAAACATTGAATTGGTGGAGCAGATTTTGGCTTCACAACGTTCAAATATTCAGTTTATAACTACTATGTTCGGGAAAACTGCTATTGATCTGGCTATTGAAAATACACCGGATCTAATTTTTCTGGATTTAAATTTGCCGGATATTCATGGCAGCGAAGTGATGAGGCTGCTTCAAAATGAAGAAAGAACAAAGTCTATACCTATTGTGATCATCAGTGCAGATGCTATGCCTCATCAAATTGAAAAATTATTGAAAACTGGCGCTCAAAATTATCTGACAAAACCTTTGGATGTATTGAACTTTCTGAAAGTAGTGGATGATAGTTTGAATTTGTAAAAAATGAATAATCAGGAAAGGAAAAAACCGAATTACTAAATCGCGATATCCCTAAGTGTTGATATTTTATCCAAAGGTGTTTTGAATTCATGAAACTGATACCTGTTTTCTTGGATTTTTGTTATTGAAACAACTGTTACATCTCGTATCTTGCGCTTCGCTTAGTGACGGGTTGATGGAAATATTGAAAATAGTTCAATTTTCTACACTTTAATTATTTGTTGACTTATATTGTACCATTAAAAACAAAAACGCTGCAAATGTTTAATTTACAGCGTTATATATTATAAAGTGTGACTCCGAAGGGATTCGAACCCCCAACCATCAGAACCGGAATCTGACGTTCTATCCAATTGAACTACGGAGCCATTTTGCTGCAAAGATATAAAATCTTTACCTTACATATTTGTTGCATCTCCTATTATTGATTAATTTTAAACAATAAGTCAAAAAATAATAATTCCTCAAATTGCTTTCTTTAAAATAAAAAGCAAAATCAGAAGGGTTGAACAATAATTTTTAAACAATACGTTTATTTAAATGTATAATTTTGCACAACTATTTATTATTTTAAATATAAGCATGAAATTTAAGACTATTGTTTTATTTAATATCTTTCTTTTTTTTAGTATTTTTTCTTTTAGTCAAGGAATTCCTATTGGTCAATGGCGGAATCATTTACCTAAAAATAATGTAATTGCTGTAACTGAAGCCGAAAATCGTATTTATGCAGCTACTCCTTACAGCATTTTTTATTACGATAAATCGGACAATAGCATCCAGCAACTTACGAAAGTAAATGGGCTGTCTGATGTTGGTATTACGGCTATTCATTATAATAAAATTTATAAAACCCTTATTGTTTCTTATACAAATGCGAATATTGATTTAATAAAAGCAAATGGTATTGTCAATCTTCCTGATATTAAAAACAAATCAATCCCTGGCAATAAAAAGATTAACAATATCACCTCTAACAGTAAATATGCTTATTTAGCTTG
Source organism: Bacteroidota bacterium (assembly GCA_037133555.1). Taxonomy (GTDB): domain Bacteria; phylum Bacteroidota; class Bacteroidia; order Bacteroidales; family JACABE01; genus JACABE01. Next base: position 24,203 of record JBAXNW010000006.1, on the reverse strand, counting down.
TGGATTTGGCATTGTTGTGGTTGATCTTGTAAAAAATGAAATAAAAGACACATACATTATTGGAGATAACGGTAGTAAAATTAATGTATGGGATATTGCTATCAACGATACTGCCATCTATACAGCTACTGCAGAGGGAATCTATAAAGCAAAGGCAACAAATCCTAATTTAGCAGACTATCATAACTGGAAAAAGGACAGCACAATAAGAGGCTTCAACTTGAATTACACACATATTGCCTTTTTTAAAAATTACGTCATTGTTTGTAAAGAAAAAGGAGCCCCTTCTGACAATGATACTTTGTTCGCATACAATGGAACAAATTGGGTTTCATTCGATACGTCTACTGTATATCACTTTTCTGTTCATGACAATCAATTAATAACCTCTCATTATGGATATTTTTCAATTCACAATGAATTATTACAATTTCAGGATAATTATTATTCTATAAATCCCAATCAGGTAATTGCTGATAAAGATCATTTTTATTGGGTAGCTGATAATGTAAAAGGATTGATTAAAGGTGCTGATAATTTTTACATCAAAACCTATATTATTCCGGATGGCCCTTTTACTAAAAATGTATTTAACCTCAGTTCAACTCCAATAGGAGTTTGGATTGCACCTGGTGGAATTGATTTTGGAAGCTGGGGGAATGCCTATTTCCCGGCAAGTTTGCATCAATTTTATGATGAAAAATGGACCAATTATAATGCTAGCAATGTTACAGCCTTTGATTCAATTTTTGATATCTTAGATATTGCAGTTGATCCAAATGACAATGCAAAAGTTTATGCAGCCTCATGGAGTGCTGGTATCGTCGAGCTTACAGGCGATAAGATTTCTAATATTTACAATGAAACCAATACCAACAACAGTTTACGTCCAATTATTTTAGGAAATTGGAGGACATTGAGAATTGGAAGTATTAAATTTGACGAATCAGGAAATTTATGGGCAACCAACTCGGGTTCTGCCAATGCATTGGCGGTAAAATATAATTCTGGATTATGGCAGTCTTTTGATGTTCAAAACATTGTAAATAATGATGTTTTAAGTCTAAGCATTGACAGGAATAACTACAAATGGATGTTGGTTCGTGAAAACAGATTGGCTGTTTTTAATAAAACACAAAATTCTACTCAAAAAGCCTGGGTTAATGTTAACAAAGGTAACGATTTAGCAACAAATTATATTCATTGTTTTGCCGAAGATTTGGAAGGTGAAATGTGGATAGGGACAGATAAAGGCATCAAAGTAATTTATTCACCCGAAAATATATTTAATACAGATGCTAATTACGAATCGACCGTTACAGCACAAACTATTTTGGTGGAGTTCGAAGGGCATGTACAGCATTTGCTTGAGTTTGAATCTGTAACAGCTATTGCCATTGATGGTGCCAACCGTAAATGGGTAGGAACACAAAAGGCAGGTGTTTTCTTGCTTTCGCCGGATGGAACGCAACAATTGGCTCATTATACCGAAAACGACAGTCCTTTGTTTTCGAATACCATCGTTTCCATTGCAATAGATTCTAAAAGTGGAGAAGTATTTTTTGGTACTTCCATGGGGCTAATCTCTTTCAAAGGAACTGCCACTAAAGGTGAAGCAGTTTTTCAGGATGTTTATGCCTATCCAAATCCGGTACGCCCTGGCTACAATGGGATTATTGCTATAAAGGGCTTAGTGAGAGATGCCATCGTTAAGATAACCGATATAGCAGGGAACCTTGTGAATAATATGATTGCCAGTGGTGGACAAGCCATCTGGAACGGCAAAAACTTCAAGGGTGAACGGGCACAAACCGGAGTATATCTCGTTTTTTGCACCAATAGCGATGGTACTGAGACACTGGCCACCAAAATACTCTTTGTTAATTGATCTCAATTCTTACCTATCGTTGAGTTCTTCATACACTTGGTTTATAAACAAAGATTTCAATTGTAAAAATAATTGTACTTTTGTGAGCTAAACGCAAAACAATTAATTTTAGACTTTTTGTAGCTTTATAAATTCAAATTCTGCTCAATGAATTATTTCCACAAGCTTAAAGATAAATGCTTCAACTATAAGAATATTGACAGTCTTTTGATTTTTCTCATTTTAGTTGTTGGTGTAATTTTACGATTTTATAAATTTACAGAAATTCCATTCACCAATGATGAGCTCAGTGCATTGTACAGAGCAAGATTTGATAGTTTTCATGAATTGATTGTCAAAGGAGTACTCATAGACGGACATCCGGCTGGAGTTCAGGTTTTTTTATATTATTGGGTAAAAATAGTTGGCAATTCGGAATTTATCGTCAAACTGCCTTTCATGCTGGCAGGTGTTGCCTCCATTTATCTGACCTATAGAATTGCAAAAGCTTGGTTCAATCCTACAGTAGGCTTGATAGCTTCGTCATTTCTGGCTTGTCTTCAATATACTGTAATGTACAGCCAGATTGAGCGTCCTTATGGAAGCGGTATATTTATAGGTTTGGCTTTGGTATGGTTTTGGACTTTGTTTTTTTGGGGAGATGAAAAAAAACGGCTTTACTATTGGGTAGGCTTTGTAATTTTTGGCGCCTTATCTGCTTACAACCATCATTTTAATTTACTCTTACTGGGTTTGGTCGGGCTCACAGGATTGTTTTTTATCCGGAAACAAAACCGTTTATTGTATATTTCAAGTGGACTGGCTATTTTTGTATTGTACATCCCTCATATTCAGATATTTCTTTATCAATTGCATGTAGGAGGTGTAGGTGGCACCGAAGGCTGGCTGGCAGCTCCGGATTATGTTTTTATTTATAATTACCTGAAATTTGCTTTCCATTTTTCAAAAATCATGTATCTACTTTTATTTGTCTTGATAATAGGGGGTATTCTTTCGTTTGTTTTTGATAAAAGTGCTACCAACAAAAAATCGCATATTTTCAGCATCATTTCCTTTTCCTGGTTCTTTTTTTCACTGGCCATTGGTTTTTATTATTCACGTTGGAAAGCGCCAGTATTACAACCATCGGTATTGCTTTTTGCCTTTCCTTTTTTACTGATTTCCCTCTTTTCAATTTATAAAGATGTCAGCAATTATCTGAAAATAATACTGGTTATAAGCATACTAGGCATTACAACCTATTCCCTGGTTTTTCAAAGAAAATATTATGAGGTATTTTACCATCAGAGCTATAAAGAATGTGTTACTCAAATCATTAAAATAAACGAGGGAAGCTCATCACCACCTGCAATATTGTTCAATGGCTTTGAACCATTTTTTATGCATTACTACGAAAATCTTTTCCATAAAAAGATTGACTGTTGTAATTTTACCATCGATACCATGACTACATTTAAGTTCAGAGAATTGGTGTTGCAGCAAAAGAACGATCAGTTGGTGTTGGCGTATGCTATTCCAACGCCTCCTCATTATCAGGATATTATTCAGGAAACATATCCCTATCTGATTAAAAAATCTGTTGGTTTTGGTTACGAATTGTATGCATTTAGCAAACATCCGCCAAAAAATATTGAACATCCGGTTTTCTATAATTGCAATAGTTTTGATTCTATCGCTCAACATTGGTATACCGATACTAACTTCATTTCAAAGGATTCACTTTCAAAAAATAAAATGTATCATTTTAAGTCCAATCAGGAGTGGGGACCAACGTTTGAGGCGAAACTCAAGGATGTTTTGTCTGACAAATTCAATAATTTCCATATTTCTTTGAAAGTGCGGCTTCATGATAAAATGGCCAATCCGGTGTTGGTAATTGCCATTGAAAATGCTGCCAAAGAAGTGGTCAGTTGGCATACTTCTGATTTTAAAGATTTTGCCGGCAATCTGCATCAATTTGAAAATGTATATTTGTCCTTACGAATGGCAGATGTCCATCTTCGAAATTTAAACTATACCCTAAAAATCTTTGTCTGGAATAAAAACAAAGACGATTTCGAAATCGATGACTTTAAGGTAAGGATTGAAAAAGGCAATCACCTGATTTATGCTATTATTTCTGATTTCTAAATAACTAAATCATGCTTTCCACAACCAGAGGTATTGTACTCAGCCATATCAATTATAGTGAAACCAGCGTAATTGCCAAGGTTTATACCGAAAATTACGGTTTACAATCCTATATTTTGAAAGGCATTCGGAAAAGCAAATCCAAAACCAAATTGAGTTTATTAGAGCATTTATCTCTTGTTGAAATCGTTGCCTGGCACAAAGAGCATACCAGTGCTGTCAGAACTGTCCAAGAAATTAAAAGCATCTGCCGTTTCCAAAGCATTCCTTATGATATCGGAAAGAGTAGTATCGCTTTGTTTATCAACGAAATATTGTACAAATCTTTGCACGAAGAAGAAAGTAATCCTGCCTTGTTTGAATTTTTATTTCAGAGCATTCAAATTCTGGATGTAACACCCGAACGTTATGCTGATTTTCATTTGTTGTTTATGGTTCAATATTCCAAGTATTTAGGGTTTTTCCCGAGGAATAATTATGATGCGAAAACCAGATTTTTTAATCTGACAGAAGGCATTTTTCAGTCTACCCAACCCTTAAATGCTGAATACCTGGAATATCCACTCAGCGAAGTAATTTCTAAAATGCTGAGCTGCAATTTTGAGGATATCGCTGTTTTAAACCTGAACAAATCCAACCGAAGCGTATTATTGGATAAAATGATAGTGTTCTATCGTTTGCACCATTCAGGCTTCAAAAAAATCAATTCACACCTGGTATTGAAAGAGGTTTTTGGATAAATTTTAATAATAAGAATCTTCTATATAGATTACAAAAACGCTTTCTGAAGTCATTCAATTATTAAATGAATAGTTGAAATCCAAACTTAAACAAATGTCATTAAAAATTTTCTCAAAGAGATATGTTGAATCCCTTTGAAAGTATTTTTTAAGGGGTCTTCCATTGTAATGACAAGTTTGGGATAGTTATCATTTATTTTTAATAAATTCCCAAACTCTCTTTCAATTGTATTTTCATTAATTATACTTAAAGCAACTTGAATATAGGTAATCTCATTTTGTTTTTTTGCTACAAAATCAATTTCTAACCCATTCATCCATCCTATTTTAACCTCGTATCCTGTAAAAAGCAAATGATTATAAACTATATTTTCAATTAATTTTGATAAATCATTTTGATTATATTCAATAATGGCATTTCTAATTCCTGTATTCTCAAAATAATATTTTTCACCAACTTCAAAAATCCTTTTTCCGATTAAATCATATCGTGGCACTTTATGTATTAAAAATGAATTCACCAGATAATCTGTAAATGTTTGCACTTGGTTATGAGCTATATTAGTATTTTGAGATTTTAAAAAATTACTTATACTTTTGGAAGAATACATTGAAGAAACATTACTCGCAAGAAACCTAATGAGCCTTTCCAGAAAGTTTATACTTCTGATTTTATATCTACTCACTACATCTCTATAAACTATACTTGCATAAATGTTTTTCAAATATTCAAATGCAATTTCGTCTGATAATTCCAGGTGAATCAAGTAAGGTAAACCTCCAAATTTAATAAATTTAAGAACACTTTCTTCGTTCTCTTTAAGATTATGAAATCCGAGAAATTCAGAATAGGAAAGACTAAAAACAGAAAATTCGATGGTTCTGCCTCCTAGTAAAGTTGCTAATTCACCTGAAAGAAGATTTGCATTACTCCCTGTAATATAAATGTCATTTTTAGGATTAAGTTGTAAAGAACGTATAGCTTTTTCAAATTCAAAGATTTCCTGAATTTCATCAATAAAAATATAATTCATTTGATTTTCTGCAATATGTTGATTTACATAAGTATTTAGATCTATTGCATTTTTAATCTCTTCAAAAACCATCTCTTCCATATTTAAATAAATGATATTGGCATTTTTATCTTTTTCAACAATTGTCTGCATCAATTGAAAAAGCAAATAACTTTTGCCTACACGCCTTGAACCTGTAATTACTTTTACAATACTTTTATTCATAAAAGGAAGTATACGAGATATATACATATCTCTTTTAATTAGATTTTCTGGTATTTTTAAATTTGACATATTTTTTTAAATTATGATTACAATATGTTGCAAATATACAATAAAATATAAGTATAATTACAAATATTCATGTTAAAATTCAATCTTGTAATTATACTTACAACATTTGTTTTGGCTTCTCAATTTTTTAACAAAAAATGCTTACTCAAACGATTGAATCATTTTGAGTGATACTTTCACTTTTAGGATTTACTATTTAACTGATTTTCCCTATCTTTGCAAAAATTATTTATTTTATGAGTTTAGAGTTAAGCGAACAAGAGTTATTCCGCAGAAAATCACTGGAAGAACTTCAAAATGCAGGTATCAATCCCTATCCTGCCGAATTATTTGATGTAAATGTAAAATCAACTGAAATATTAGAAAAATACCCTAGCGACAACAGTCTTTTTCAAAAAGTCAGCATAGCCGGACGTATGATGAGCCGACGTATCATGGGAGCTGCATCATTTGTTGAATTGCAGGATAGTGTGGGTCGTATTCAATTGTATATAAAACGTGATGATATTTGCGAGGGTGAAGATACCTCTTTTTACAACAATGTTTTCAAGAAAATGATGGACATCGGTGATATCATTGGTGTAACTGGTTTTGTTTTTACGACACAAATGGGAGAAATCAGCATACATGTAACCGATTTAAAATTATTGAGCAAATCCTTGAAACCTTTGCCCATTGTTAAAGAAAAAGACGGAGTGGTTTATGATGCCTTCAGCGATCCAGAGCAACGTTATCGTCAGCGCTATGTAGATTTAATTGTAAATGAAGGAGTAAAAGAAACTTTCATCAAACGTACCAAAATCATACAATCGATGCGGGAATTCTTCAATGCCCAAGGTTATATGGAAGTGGAGACACCTATTCTTCAGGCCATCCCCGGTGGAGCTACTGCCCGTCCGTTTATAACGCATCACAATGCATTGAATATTCCACTTTACCTCAGAGTTGCCAATGAATTGTATTTAAAAAGATTAATTGTTGGTGGTTTCGATGGTGTGTACGAATTTTCAAAAGATTTCCGCAACGAAGGTATGGATCGCACCCATAATCCTGAATTTACGGTTATGGAAATTTATGTAGCCTATAAAGACTACAACTGGATGATGGATTTTACTGAGCAAATGATAGAAAAAGTTGCACTGGACCTGCATGGAAAAACCCAGGTAAAATTTGCTGAAAATACCATCGAATTTAAAGCTCCTTTTCGCAGGGTTACCATGATAGACGCCATTAAAGAACATACTGGATTTGATATTTCAGCTATGAATGAAGATCAGATTCGCGAAGTTTGTACAAAGCTGCACATTGAAACTGATCCTACAATGGGAAAAGGCAAACTGATAGATGAGATTTTCGGTGAAAAATGCGAACACAATTATATTCAACCTACTTTTATTATCGATTATCCGGTTGAAATGTCGCCACTTTGCAAGAAACACCGTTTGAACCCTGAACTTACAGAACGTTTTGAACTATTTGTAAACGGAAAAGAACTGGCAAATGCTTATACCGAATTAAACGACCCGATTGATCAGCGCGAACGTTTCCAGGATCAGTTGAAACTTTCTGAAAAAGGAGATGATGAAGCCATGTTTATCGATCAGGATTTCTTGCGTGCATTGGAATATGGGATGCCTCCAACTTCAGGCATGGGTATCGGTATCGACCGTCTGGTAATGTTTATGACCAATTCAAATTCAATACAGGATGTTCTTTTCTTCCCCCAAATGCGACCTGAAAAGAAAGCTGTTCAGTCAACGGATGAAGAATTTGCAGCAGTTGGCGTTCCTGAATACTGGATCGAACACATCCGAAAAGCAGGATTTAATACACTGTCAGCATTAAAAGAAGCCAATACGAATAAACTTTTCAACGATCTGAATGGTTTGCGTAAGAAAAACAAACTGGATATTCCGGCTATGAATCTGGCTGAGCTTACTGATTGGATTTCAAAGATTTAGTTTGCTTTTAACTGCTAGAACGCAAAGTTTTTCGCAGAGGTTAAAGAGGAATAATAAAAAATAAGGAACACAGATGAAACAGATGGGGCTGATTTTACAGATTGTTAAATCCGTTTAATAAATACTAACTTATCGTATCCATCACATCTGCGTTCAAATAATTATCAACTTGAGTTTTAAAACTTTCATGAACTTTTCAATGTCAAAACTCAGCAAACTTTTAGCTATAACTTCGCGGTTCTCTGCGAAAAACTTTGCGTTCTCTGTGGTTCAATCATTAATAATTATAACATTATTTTTTGCCTCTCTACAGACAAAAAGCCAGAACAATCAAAAACCACTCTTTGCAGAAAAAGGCTTTAATATTGGCGTAAGTTCCTATAGTATAACACTTCCCGAAGGACAAAATTACAAACCACTTTTGCTGATGGGCAGCTTCGCATGGGAGCTTACTAAAAAAGAGAAAAAAGGAAAGTGGTGGCTTGTGTTTGAACCTCAAATCAACCCGGTATTTCTGGATAAGCAATTAAAAGAAGCTGAATTTGGCATCAATGTAGCCTTTCGGTATAAATACAAACTGGCATCAACCTTCTATTGCTATGGTCAATTGGGTTCAGGTCCACATTTTATTACAATTCCAACTGTACGGCAAGCACATGGTTTCATTTTCTCTGATAATTTAGCATTGGGTGTAAGTAAAACCTTAAACTCCAATTGGATGCTCAATGCCGAAATCAGGATTCGTCATATTTCCAATGCGAGTGTGATGCTTCCCAACCGTGGAATGAACAACCTTTTTCTGATTATAGGATTGTCAAAGAAAATATTTAAAGGATAACAACTTCAAAAGTCATTATTTCAATGACAATGTGCAAGCAGTTTAAATTTAAAAGCAAAGAAAGCAATTAGTTATTTAAGTAAGGTAACACTGCCATGTATTTGACGCATCCCTTTGATGCTTCCTTTTTGTTCGTAATCAATAAGATAGTAGTAAACTCCAACTGGACAAGTTTTTCCCCTAAATTTACCGTCCCATAAAGCTGATTTTCCAATTCCCTCATAAAGCTGATTTCCCCAACGATTATAAATATAAAGCGTTATTTTATCGATATTCGTACAAGTCGGAGCGAAATATTCATTGATACCATCACCATTAGGTGTAAAAACATTGGGTACCGATATTTCAGAATTACACTCATCTATAAAAATTTCATCGGTTGCTGAACACAAACCATTATAGACAATTACTGAAAAAGTCCCAGGATTATAAACATTTAAATAGTTTAAATGAGAGCCTTCTGACCATAGGTACTGACTAAAACCTGTGCCAGCCCTTAGAACAATTAATTCACCCGGACACATGATCGTATCATTTCCAAGAGAGATGATTGGGTTTGGAATAGTATTTACCTGAATCGTATCATAACCTAAGCAATTATTATTGTTAACCTCAACCCAATATAACCCAGAATTCTGAACATTTATCGCTTGAGAATTCAATCCGGTATTCCATAAATAATTACTTCCGATATTTCCTGCATTCAGTATTATTTCAGTTCCCTGACAAATTGAAGTATCGTTGCCAAGATTAACAATAGGACCCGGAACAACATTTACAATGAGGGTATCTTTCGCAAAACACCCATTATTATTTGTAACTTTAACAGTATAGCTTCCTGAGGTGGTGACATTTATCGTTTGTGAAGTTGTTCCGGTATTCCATAAATAAGTTGCTCCTGAATTATTTGCATTTAAAATCAGATGATTACCTTGGCAAATTGTTGTGTCGGTTCCTAGATTAACCAAAGGGTTTGCTAGTAAATTTACAATTATTGTATCTCTGATAGAACAGCCTGAAGTGTTCGTTACTTTCACAGAATAAGTTCCCTGCGCATTAATGTTTAATGTTTGTGAAGTTGCACCAGTATTCCAAACATAAGTACATCCGGGATTATATGCATTTAAAACAAGATGATTGCTTTGACATATTGAAGTGTCGTTACCAAGGTTTAGTATTGGTTTCAATGCTATACTGACAATCCTAGTTACTGGCATGCTTGAACAACCGTTTTTAGCAATAGTCAAAGTATAAATGCCTGCATTACTAGCAGTTGTGTTTGGAATTATAATATTCTGATTGGTTGAAGTAAATCCGTTCGGGCCTGTCCATTGATAGGTACATGCCGGTATTGCATTTGAAGTCAAAATTAATGAATCGCCGATGCATAATGTTGTATCTCCGATAATAAGCGGACTGGAAAGACCGACAACAACTACCTGCTTGCAAATATTTGATTGAGAAAGTAAACCCTCATTAACCACTAAACTTACATTATAGGTGCCTGTTAAGTTGTAAGAAAAAGCAGGTGGATTTTGAAGATTTGAAGAAGAAACGGATGAATTATTACAACTTGGAAAACATAACCTTGAGATCGTACTATTATTCACATTCATAATAAATGAATACAAAGAATCTCCAACTCTGAATACTTCGGAAATATTATGAGGAAATGAGAAATTTGCCGGGTTTCCCAAAGAAACCCCTGTGGGTATGCTTGTTAAGCTTGCTGGAAACGTAAGTCTGACGATATCATTTGTAATTTCATTGCAAACATAACCAATGATATGACCACAGTCGCGAATGATTGTTATTGCCCTAGGATCATTCATTGTGCCATTAATATTTCCTAAATTAACACCACTTGGAAGATTTAACAATGAGTTGCCAAAATTCAGTCTCGAAAGTGTACTGTTATTCTGATTAGCTACAAATAAATACCAAATTCCATTCTCTTGTATAGGGTAGAGTCCTACAGGACCGCTTAATCCTCCAATATTGCCTAAACTTGTTGCTGTTGGTATGTTTGCTAAACTATTTCCGAAATTTAATTTTAGCAAAGTACTATTCCCAAAATTTCCAACCAAGCTGTACCAATTTCCTCCTTCAATAAAAGTGTAAATGGTATGAGAATAGCTCATCAAATTATTGATATTTCCTAGGTTAACTGCAGTTGGAATGTTGTTTAAACTATTCCCAAAACTTAATCTGGCCAGATAATTCATCTGTCCTCCAACTATAAATCCAAACCAATTTCCCGACAAACTGTCTTTTTTTATCTGGATACCTTCAATATACATCCCCATTACACCAAAATTTCCAAGATTAGTTGCAGTTGGAGTATTTGTTAAACTTGTTCCGAAAGATAGTCTGGTAACTGTTCCATTATTTATATTTGTAATGAAAACATAATAATTGTTTCCATCTTTAGCGATTGAAGAATAAACAGGCTGATTTAATGCACCGATATTTCCCATATTAAGCCCAATAGGAGTATTTAATAAATTACCAGAACAAAAATTCCAATAATAAGTGATTCCACATAAAGTAGTATTCTGAATATTAATATTTTGATTTACACAAACAGTATCAGGCATCGTAAAATTAGCATTGGTAGGTGTTACAATAATACTGATAGTATCTGAACGAAAACAGCCAGCGCTATTTGTAACTTTAACGGAATAATTCCCTGAAGTATTTACATTTATTGATTGTGTTGTTTGCCCTGAACTCCAATAATATGTACATGCAGGATTTCCTGCATTTAAAATAAAATTGATGGATGAACTTGTACAAGGAATAATGGTATCATTGCCAAGATTTACAACAGGTTTCTGAGCGAAACTGACCATTCGGCTAACAGGAGTACTTGTACATCCGTTTTTTGAAATGATGAGGGTGTATATACCTGCATTGCTGGCGTTTATAGTAGGGATAATTACATTTTGATTTGTTGACGTAAATCCATTTGGACCGGTCCATAGGTAAGAACAACCCGGTGTCGCACTTGAAATCAGTTTTAAAGAATCTCCCGTACATATTACCGTATCACCAGTTATAACGGGATTAGAAAGTGCTATCACCACAACATCTTTGCAAATTTTCGATTCTGAAGATAGGCCTTCATTTACGGTTAAACTTACATTGTAAGTGCCGGCAGCATTGTATGAAAATACAGGTGGAATTTGCAATGAAGAAGAAGCTATCGATGAGTTTGTACAGCCTGCAAAGCATAATCTGGAAATAGAATTATTATTCACATTCATAATAAAAGAATACAAAGAGTCACCAACTCTGAATATTTGAGAAATACTATGAGGAAATGAAAAGCTTGCAATATTGCCTAATGAAACACCCGTAGGAGAACTTGTAATCCCTCCTGGAAATGTTAACTTTACTAAATTATTTGTTGATTCATTCGTTACTAAAGCAACTATCTGATTACAATCATTTTGGATTGATATTGATCTTGGTAAATTCAAAGTACTACTTATATTCCCTAAATTTACTCCAGTTGGAGTATTTAATAATGAACTTCCGAAATTTAATCGGGACAATGTATTATTATTAGTGTTCACAACAAAAAGATACCAGTTTCCATTCACAAAAACAGGACAAATGCCTGCAGGACTGTTTAATGAACCTATATTCCCCAAACTAACTGCTGTAGGCGTGTTAGCTAAACTATTCCCATAATTCAATCTGATAATTGAACTTGAAACACTGGAATTTGCAATTAAACTATACCAATTTCCTCCTTCATAAAAATTATATATTGGAAGTGAATAATTTAATAACCCACTAATATTCCCTAAATTAGTTGCAGTTGGAATATTGTTCAAACTATTTCCAAAAAATAACCTTGCTAAATAATTTAGCTGACCTCCAGACACAAATCCATACCAATTCCCTGACAAACTATCCTTATTTATTTGAATACCTTCAATATACATTCCTAAAACACCCAAAGTGCCAAGATTGGTTGCCACAGGAGTATTTATCAGACTACTGCCGAACGAAAGCCTTGTAATGGTGCCATCTTGGATGTTTGAAATAAAAACATAAAAATTATTGCCATCTTTAGCAATGGATGAAAATACGGGTTTATTTAACGAACCAATATTTCCTAAATTCAGGCCGATGGGTGTGTTGGATAAATTTCCAGAACAAAAATTCCAATAATACGTATTTCCACCCGTGGAAGTATTTTGAATACTAATATTTTGATTAACACATACTGTATCTGTAATAACGAAATTTGCAATTGACTGAGCGTAATTACTTTTTATAAGTATCAAGCAAAAGAAAAATAAAATGTTAAAGTACTTCACGATTTTTTTTACAAATCTACAAATATTTCACCATAATAAAATTAAAAAAAAATTGTATTTTTGTCAAAAATAAAAGAAAGCATTTTTATAAAATCATTAATATTTAATACGTTAAGATGAAAGTACTTATTCTTGCAGGAGGCTTGGGCACACGCATCAGTGAAGAAACCGACCTCAAACCAAAGCCCATGATAGAAATTGGAGGAAAGCCCATTCTTTGGCATATAATGAAACATTATTCTTCTTTTGGGTTTAATGATTTTGTAATTTGCTGTGGATATAAAGGTTATGTTATTAAAGAATATTTTGCCAACTATTTCCTTCATCAGGCCGATGTAACCATTGACCTCAGTAAGAATTCACTTGAAATACATCAATCCAATGCAGAGCCCTGGAAAATTACGTTAATTGATACAGGTCAAAATACAATGACAGGAGGAAGAATAAAAAGGATACAAAACCACATAGGGAATGAGCCATTTATGCTAACGTATGGTGATGGATTGGGAAATGTGAATATTAAAGAGCTGGTTGATTTTCATATGAAACAAAAGAAACTGGCTACTGTCACGGTTGTTCAGCCTACAGGCAGATTTGGAGCTATTCATTTTGACAACGAAAATTCAGTCGAAATCTTTGCATTTCAGGAAAAACCTAAAGGTGATAATACGTGGGTAAATGGTGGTTTTTTTGTTTTACAGCCTGAAGTATTTGACTATATTAAAAATGGAGATGCAACTATCTGGGAAAGAGAACCATTGGAAAATCTTGCAAAAGAAGGGCAGCTTTGTGCATTCCGACATCATGGTTTTTGGCGGCCCATGGATACCCTTCGTGACAAATTAGATTTAGAAGATTTATGGAATACCCAAAAAGCACCTTGGAAATCATGGGAATAACAAAAATTAACGCTGCTTTCTGGAAAAGCAAAAAAGTATTCATTACCGGACATACCGGATTTAAAGGATCCTGGCTTTGTTTACTCTTGAACCAACTGGGTGCTGATGTATATGGATATGCATTGGACCCACCAACTTCACCCAGTCTGTTCAAAGAAGCAAAAATAGAGGAAGTCATGACCTCCTTTATTGGTGATATTCGTAATTACGAAGATTTATTAAAAGTAATACAGCAAGTACAGCCCGAAATTGTCATCCACATGGCTGCACAACCTCTGGTTCGTGAATCGTATAAAAATCCTATTGAAACTTATGCTACCAACGTGATGGGAACGGTTCATCTACTGGAAGCCATCAGACATACTCAGAGTGTAAAATCAGTGGTGAATGTTACCACCGATAAATGTTACGAAAACAAAGAATGGCATTGGGGTTACCGCGAAAACGAGCCCATGGGTGGTTATGATCCTTATTCCAACAGCAAAGGCTGTTCTGAGTTGGTTACATCTTCGTTTAGGAGTTCATTTTTTAACCCTAAAGATTATGCCCAACATGGTGTTGCCATAGCAACTGCAAGGGCAGGAAATGTAATTGGAGGTGGCGATTGGGCTGAAGATCGATTGATTCCTGATTTTATCCGTTCGATTACCAAAGGTGAAAAATTAAAAATCAGAAGTCCTTATGCGATTCGCCCATGGCAGCATGTGTTGGAACCTCTTTCAGGCTATTTGATTTTAGCTGAAAAATTGTATACAAATGGTGCAGCATTTGCTTCAGCCTGGAATTTTGGACCTGAAGATAGCGATGCCAAAAATGTAGAATGGATTACTGCTGAAATTTGTAGTTTATGGGGAGGAAATGCTTCTTTCGAAATTGACAATAATCCGCAACCTCACGAAGCAAATTATTTGAAATTAGATTGTTCAAAAGCAAAGGCTGAACTGGAATGGTATCCTCAATGGAACATTGAACAAACACTGAAATCCATTGTTGACTGGAACAAAGCATTTATAAAAGGCGAAGATATGAGAACAGTAACCCTACATCAAATTAATCAGTATTTTAATAAAACCAATCACTAAAAATTATTCGCGTAATTCTTTTAAATTCGCGTAATTCGTAATCTATGACAGATCATAATCAAATCAGAAAAGAAATAATTCAAAAAACCATAGAATATTACCATGCCAAATTTGCTAGCAAGGAATTCATTCCAGGTAAAACCAAGGTAAACTATGCAGGCAGGGTATTTGATGAATCAGAAATCGTTAATGCAGTAGAGGCTTCCCTCGATTTTTGGTTGACCGAAGGAAGATTTACCGAGGAATTTGCAGAGAAAATTGCGGACTTTTTAGGCATGGAACATGTATTGCTTACCAATTCAGGTTCTTCGGCCAATTTATTGGCATTTTCGGCTTTAACTTCCGAAAAGTTGGGCGACAAACGCTTGAAGCCAGGCGATGAAGTAATATCGGTAGGTGCCAGTTTCCCCGCTACCATTACTCCCATCTTGCAATATGGATTGATACCGGTTTTTGTGGATGTGGATATTCCTACCTATAACATCAATGTTGAAATGATGCGTTCAGCCATCACTTCCAAAACCAGGTGTATTTTTCTGGCACATACCTTAGGCAATACGTTTGATATAGATGCAGTTATGCAGCTGGCAGAGGAGCACAATTTATGGGTGATTGAAGACAATTGCGATTCGTTCGGGAGCAAATACAAGGGGAAATATACAGGGACTTTCGGTCATTTATCTACCATTTCTTTTTACCCTGCTCATCACATCACCACAGGTGAAGGTGGTGCCATTTGCACCAACGACCCTATGCTGGCCAATTTGGTAAGGGCTTTCCGTGATTGGGGCCGCGATTGCTATTGTGCCGGTGGCGAAAACAATACCTGTGGCAAACGCTTTACCCAACAATTTGGAGAACTGCCGATGGGCTACGACCATAAATATGTGTATTCCGAAGTCGGTTACAATTTAAAAATGACGGATATACAGGCAGCGATTGGAGCGGCCCAAATGGATAAATTGACTGCATTCTGCGATAAAAGGAAAGCTCATTTTAATGAATGGACACGTGTTTTTTCTAAATATCCTCAGTATTTTATTTTGCCAAAAGCTACTGAAAATTCTGATCCTGCATGGTTTAGCTTTATCATCACATTAACAGAAAATTGCCCCTTTAGCCGTGATGAGATATGCCGTTTTTTTGATCAAAACCTGATTGAAACACGTAACTTATTTGCAGGTAATATCAGCAAACAACCGGCTTTTATCAATAAAAACTGGAGAATTACAGATCATCTCAAAAATACGGATTATATTATGAACAATACTTTCTTTTTAGGGACCTATCCCGGACTTACGAAAGAAATGTTTGAATATGTTGAAGGTGTTTTAGATACATTTATTGAAAACATCAAAAAGTAATCAAAAAGTATCACAATGTTCCACAAAGTTACACTATGATAATATTTTATAATTTTGAAAAACTATTAAAACTGTAAAGTTATGACAGAAGACGAAATTAGCAAAATTATTCTAGACTGTGCTTACAAAGTGCACTCTGCATTAGGCCCTGGGCTTTTAGAAAGCGTTTATCGCGAATGTCTTTCATATGAACTTATAAAAATCGGGCTTTCAATTGAAAAGGAGAAGCCACTTCCGCTGGTTTATGAAGAAGTCAGGTTGGAATGTGGTTTTAGAATTGACATTTTAGTTGAAAAAAAAGTTGTTATTGAGCTTAAAACAGTAGAAGCTTTTAGTGATGTTCATATTGCCCAAACATTAACATATATGAAATTATCAGGGTGTCATCTAGGATTATTGCTAAACTTCTATACAAAATCATTAAAAAACGGTATTAAACGATTAATTCTTTAAATTTATACGAATAAAAAATTAAAACTTAGTAAACCACAAATTCTTTTTCATTTTTACTTTGAGAAACTTTGTGTCAAACTTTGAGAAACTTTGTGATTTAAATTCAAAACCTATTTTAAAATGGCTATCATCAAGAAGTACTCGGTAAGGGTAGTAAATATATCTAATAAAATCGAAGGCGTCTATACCCTCGAATTGGAATCGATGGGCAAACCCTTCAAATATGATGTAGGTCAATTTCTGCACCTGGCCATTGATGAGTATGATCCAAGTGGACAGTGGCCCGAATCCCGCTGTTTTAGTATACAAACTTCACCCAGTGAAGAAACTATCAAAATCACCTACGCCGTTAAAGGAAAATTTACTCAGCGTATGCAGACAGAATTGAAACCTGGTAAGCAAGTTACACTAAAACTACCTTATGGTGATCTTTTTACACAAACACACAATAAAACCAACACTGTTTTTGTTGCCGGAGGAACAGGCATCACTCCATTCTTATCGCTATTTACGGATCAATCATTTAGCGAATATGTTAACCCTCAAATATACCTTGGCTTTCGTTCAGAAGCGTATAACATTTACGAAGGTGAACTTGATTGTATGATGCAAATTCGTTCAAATAATTCAAATTCGTTCAATTTGAAAGAGACAAAATTTGTGAAAATATTCCATGAAGATGTAGATGGCATCATTGACATTAAAGCTATCTTTAATGAAAATGGCAATTCCTCTGACTATTTTATTTCAGGACCTCCTGTTATGATTAAAAACTTTAAGAACTACCTAGTTGATCAAGGCGTTGCAGAAGATCAAATTAAAACAGATGATTGGGAATAATTTTTATATAAAAGGACTTATACTCTTTGAAAATCATTTAAAATTAAAAATTAGCATCAAAAACTCAAATTAAACGAATGAAAACAATATTGCTCACTGGTGGCAACGGTTTTATTGGCAGAAACATACAAGAATCGTTTTTGGCTGAGAAATACAATATTATTGCTCCTAGCAGCAAGGAGCTAAATATAGCTGATTGTGAGGCGATTGATGACTTCTTTCAAAACAATTCGATAGATGTAATTATCCACAGTGCTTGTAAACCAGGCCATCGAAATGCAAAAGACCCTACTGAGCTTTTTAAGACAAACACTCAAATGTTCTTCAACTTAGAACGCCATGCTAGCAACTATGAAAAAATGCTAGTTATTGGCTCTGGTGCAATATATGATATGCGAAACTATAAGCCCAAGATGAAGGAAGAATATTTTGGAACTCATATTCCTGTGGATGATCATGGCTTAACAAAATACACTTGCGAAAAAGTAATCGAAAAATCAAACAATATTATTGATTTGCGTGTTTTTGGAATTTTTGGTAAATACGAAGATTATTCCATTCGCTTCATTTCTAACCTTATTTGTAAAGCTATTTTCGATTTGCCTTTAACCGTGAATCAAAACAGAAAATTTGATTATCTTTGCATCAATGATTTAATGCCAGTATTGGATTACTTTATCACGCATACTTCAAAATACAGTTGTTACAATGTAACACCTGATTATTCAATAGAACTAATTTCTATTGCCGAAATAATTAAAACTATTTCAGGGAAAAACTTACCCATTATCACTTCCAAAGAAGGTTTGGGCCTTGAATATAGTGGCGATAATACAAGGTTGAAAAATGAAATAATAAATTTTAGATTTACATCTATTGAAGCGGCTATTGAAAAATTATATGTCTGGTACAATGATAATAAAGATTTGATTAATAAAGAGGCTATTATAAAAGAAAAATTTTAATGATAAAGGTCAGCGATTATATTATTCAAAGATTAGCGGAAACATACAACGTCCGTCATATTTTTATGATAACAGGAGGTGGTGCGATGCATTTAAACGATTCTATCGGTAAATGCAGTCAGCTTCAATATATCTGTAACCATCACGAGCAAGCTTGTGCAATTGCTGCTGAAGGTTATGCACGTTCTACCGGAAAAATGGGCGTTGTCAATGTTACTACGGGTCCCGGAGGTTTGAATACACTTACGGGTGTTATGGGGCAATGGACTGATTCTGTGCCAGTTTTGTATATCTCAGGACAGGTAAAACGTGAAACCACTATTTCATACTATCCCGATTTAAATTTACGACAAATTGGTGATCAGGAAGTTGATATCATATCTGTAGTAAAGCCTTTGACGAAATTTGCCGAACAAATTACAGATAGCACAAAAGTAAAATATTTGCTGGATAAAGCTGTTTATTTGGCATGCGAAGGCCGGCCTGGTCCAGTTTGGCTTGATATTCCAATGGATATTCAAGGCGCAATGATGGATGAAAATAAGCAGGAAGAATTTACGGCACCCCTGCTTGAAAATGCTAAAAACAATATTTCAAAAATTGTTGAACTTATACTGAATGCTGAAAGACCGCTTATTATTGCTGGTAATGGCATTAAAATTGCAGATGCAAAACAAGATTTTTTGCAATTGTTGGAAAACTTAAAAATCCCTGTGGTTACAACTTTTAACGGTATGGATATCATTCATTCAGACCACCCTTTATTTACAGGAAGGATTGGAACCCTTGGAAGTCGTGCCGGTAATTTTGCCTTACAAAACGCTGATGTCGTAATCTCTATTGGCTCCAGAAATAATATCCGTCAAATAAGTTATAACTGGAAAAATTTCACAAGAGAAGGGAAACTTGTAGTAGTAGATATTGATAATGAGGAATTAAACAAACCAACACTAGAACCATTTATTAAGTTGTGTTTAGATGCAAAAGAATTTATACAGCAACTTTCGCAATACAGTTTCCAAAACAAATGGTCATCCTGGATTAATTGGTGCATATACCGAAAACAAAAATATCCTACTGTTTTACCAACCTATAAAGATTGCAAAGAGGGCGTACAACCCTATTACTTTATAGAAAAACTCACTCAACTTTTGCCTGATAATGCAATTACAGTTGCAGGTAATGGATCAGCATGTGTTGTTTTGTTTCATGCAGGAATTGTAAAGGAAAACCAGAAATTTATATGGAATTCTGGTTGTGCAGCCATGGGGTATGATTTACCTGCTGCGATTGGTGCAGCGGTTGGCAACCCAGAGAGTCCTATCATTTGCCTGGCTGGTGACGGAAGTTTGATGATGAATATTCAGGAACTATCTACGGTAAAACATTTAAAACTTCCTTTAAAAATAATTGTTTTAAACAACGATGGATATATTTCCATAAAACAAACACAAGAAGGGTTTTTTAATAATAATCTTGTAGGCTGCAATCCTGAAACAGGTGTTGGCATCCCAGATTTTATAAATGTTGCTGAAGCTTTTGGTTTGAAAACAATGCGGATTGAAACGAACGATAAGATTGTTGAAAAAATACAAGCATTGCTAGCAGAAACTCAACCTATTTTATGCGAAGTAATGTTAAATAAAGAATATAAATTTATCCCAAAAACCTCTTCCGAAAAAAAACCTGATGGACGCATGGTGTCAAAACCATTGGAAGATTTATATCCATTTTTACCAAGAAATGAATTTTTAGAAAATATGATTGTTGAACCATTAAAAGAAAATTAATATGAATGCACTTGAATATAGAATGGTAGATGCCTTAAAAGACTTAAAGGAAAATCACCATGTAGTTGGAATAAAAGCAGAATTTGAAGCTGAAGGTACCCGAATGGAAGAAGCCCTTCGTTTGAAAGAAGTAATAACAAAAGCCGGATTGGATTTAACAATCAAAATTGGTGGTTGCGAAGCAATTAGGGATATGTACGATGCCCGATCTATTGGCGTTAATCGTATAGTAGCACCAATGATAGAATCTGCTTATGCATTAAAAAAATACTTACAGGCAACCCATATCGTTTATCCTCAGGACGAATGGAAAAACGTAAACTTTCTTATCAATGTTGAAACCATTGATGGTTTTAATAAGTTTGACGAAATGATGAAAATACCTAATATTAAAGATCTTGCAGGTGTTGTGCTCGGACGGGTTGACATGACTGGTTCTTTAGGGATGACCCGTGAAGATATCAATTCTGAAAGGATTTTTCAAATGGCCTGCGAGTTGTTTGTAAAAGCCCGTCAACATAACTTAGAATGTGTAATTGGTGGAGGTGTTTCGGCTGCATCCATTGAATTCTTTAATCGCTTACCTGTAAATGGGAAAATACATCATTATGAAACCCGAAAAGTTATATTTGAATGTCCAGCTGCCACAGGAAAAGATGCAGACAAAGGAATTTTAAAAGCGGTAGGTTTTGAATTGATGTGGCTTAAAAACAAACGCGATTTTTATAAAGCCATCTTTGAGGAAGATGCAACACGTATTGATATGCTCCAAAACAGATATGATAAATTGATTGAACAAGCAGGAGGAAGCTACCAATAATGAAAAAGACGGCTCTTATAACTGGTGCTTCCAAAGGAATCGGAAAAGCAATTGCCAATATTTTCAAAAAAAATGGTATTGAATGTATTCAACCAACGCATGATGAGATGGATTTATCTGATCCATCTTCTATTCACAATTATATTGCTACCCTAAAAGTGAAAATAGATATAATTGTAAACAATGCAGGTATTAACATTATAGCAGAACATGAGTTTATTGACAATACGTTATTTGACGAAATGCTTCAAGTAAACCTTAAGGCTCCGTTGCAAATTGTCCAGGGATTATCGGCACAAATGAAGCAAAATTATTATGGCCGGATTATAAATATCAGTTCAATCTGGAGCCAGATTTCAAAAGAAGGAAGATTGGCGTATTCATCTGCTAAAGCCGGTATTAATGGTATGACAAGAGCACTTGCGCTAGAATTGGCTCCTTATAATGTTTTAGTGAATGCGGTTGCACCTGGTTATGTAAATACTGATTTAACCAAACAAAACAATTCGATAGAACAAATAACAAGCATAACTACAAATATACCTATGCTACGAATGGCAGAACCCGAAGAAATAGCCGAATTGGTTTACTTTCTGTGTTCTGATAAAAATACATATATCACAGGTCAGGTTATTATTGCAGATGGAGGTTATATATGCAAATAAATGTAAAATCTAACATTAAGGATTATAGTATTGAATTTCATGACAGTTTCGATTTTCTTTCAGACTTCTCATCAATAAAAGAAAAGTTTTTTATCGTCGACAAAAATGTTTGGGAATACTATTCCGAAACGCTTTTAAAATATATTTCGGAAGATCAACTCTATATTTTGCCAATTTCCGAAGACAGGAAAAACCTTGATACTGTTCAGACTTTATATAAAATATTGGCGCAAAAGGCCGCCAAAAAGAATATTACCTTAATCTCCATTGGAGGAGGAATTACGCAAGATATTACAGGGTTTTTAGCATCCACTTTATATAGAGGTATCAACTGGATATATATTCCATCTACTCTTTTATCGCAGGCGGATAGCTGCTTGGGTAGCAAAACCTCCTTAAATGTTGAATCGTATAAAAATATTATCGGCACATTTTACCCTCCTACAAAAATATATTTATGCTGTAATTTTATTCAAACGCTTCCAACCTATGATTTTTATAGTGGAATGGGCGAAGTTGTGAAGTTATACCTTATGGGAGGCATTAAGAAAACAGAGGAACTTAAAGACATAATGAAAGAAGGTCTCGATAAAATGAATGCTGAACACTTAAAAAAAATAGTTTTCTCCTGCCTTCAAATTAAACATAGCTATATAGCGGATGATGAATTCGACACAGGCAAAAGGAATTTATTAAATTACGGTCATTGTTTTGGGCACGCATTAGAAACGAGTTCCCATTATGAAATTCCTCATGGACAGGCAGTTTTGATAGGGATTATTTTTGCTAATAGTATTGCTCAAAAAAGAGGATTGTTATCCATTGAAAATCACAACAATATTCTACAGGAATTGATTGTAAATAACCTTAATGCAAGCATCGGAGAAAGCTTTTTTAATATTGAAATCTTGTATGCTGCTATGAAAATGGATAAAAAAAGAGTAGGCAATGAATTGCCATTAATTATTTTAAAAGATAATTTTGAATTAGAAAAAATTACAGATCTTTCTTATGATGATTTACATCAAGGAATTTTCGATTTAATTGACGTACTTAAATCTTACAAGAAAATCATAAACTAGTTCATATTTAATTATTTACATGAAATTTTATAAATTATGAAGAAAAAGATTTCTATATTTACTGCTTGCTTCAACGAAGAAGAAAATGTTGAAATTCTTTGTAATGAGATTAAAAATATTTTTGAACATCTCCCTCAATATGATTACGAGCATTTATTTATCGACAATAATTCTCAGGATAAAACAGTAGAAATTTTAAAACGTTTAGCCGGCCAGGACAAACATATTAAAATTATTGTCAATGCAAGGAATTTCGGACATATTCGTTCTCCATTTCATGGCATGCTTCAGACAACAGGTGATTGTTTGATTTCAGTGGTTGCTGATTTGCAAGATCCACCTGAACTTATTCCTGTATTTCTAAAGAAATGGGAAGAAGGTTTTAAAATTGTAACAGCTGTTAAAAAGAAATCCAGAGAAAACCCATTTATGTTCATGCTAAGGAAAATGTATTATCATATTCTGGCAAAATTTTCTGAAGGAGAACAGATTAAAAATTTTACGGGATTTGGGCTTTATGATTCATCTTTTATAGAGATTATCCGTAAAATTGATGATCCCTATCCTTATTTCAGAGGTTTGATTTCGGATGTAGGTTTTCAAACAACCTCAGTAGAATATACACAACCCAAAAGATTACATGGTAAGACAAAGAATAACCTTTATACACTATACGACATGGGTATGTTAGGCTTTGTTAACCACTCAAAATTACCGCTTCGATTGGCTAGTTTTATTGGTTTTACTGTTGCAATTCTTAGTTTGTTTGTTGCTATTGCATACTTTATTTACAAACTTATTTATTGGGATGATTTTAAAGTGGGAACGGCACCTTTAGTAATCGGCTTGTTTTTCTTTTCATCTATTCAGCTTTTCTTTATTGGTATTATTGGCGAATATGTTGGAGCAATCCATACACAAGTTAGAAAAAGGCCTTTAGTAATTGAAAAAGAAAGAATTAATTTTGAATAAGATATTTCAATAAGTAGAATATATTATGATACTCCCCAAAATTAGGACACAAAGTTAAGATAAAAGTAGTACTTTT